>CAZOZO010000013.1:0-70294 GCA_964584315.1 uncultured Oscillospiraceae bacterium | reverse complement strand
TTTGGAGTGAAATCAGATATACTGTTAAGCTCCCCATCAAAACTGCTGATAATAAGCCGGGTGCAACCGAGGTTAGGCTGCCGATCAACCAACCGCCCAATGCCGGTGCTACGATCCGGGTTATACTTTCCATTGCAGCGGATATCCCCATGATCTCGCCCGTTTCATTGGCTGGAACTGCCTTTGACAAACTGGACCGGAGCAGTGTGCTGAGTATGCCACTGGATAACGACAAAGGAACCAGAACGACCATCAACACAGCTACGTTTGGTGAAAGCGCCCATCCGATATAAGACAACGTTAAGGTGATCAGAGCAAAGCGGACTAGCACGTTCTCCGGGAACCGTTTTGTGAGCACCCCTATTCCTCCGCCCTGGACGCCTGCAACCAAAACGCCGACATAAGCCAATATAAACCCTGTCGCTTGTGCGGATAGCTCCAGTCGCTGTTTGGTGAACAAAGAGAATACCGATTCAAACATGGCCATCGACAGGCTAAAAACAACAATACTGCTTAGTATCGGTCCGGCAATGGGCCTGGCAAATGCAGTGGCAAGCCCACTTAACGGATGTTTGCGTTTGGCTTCCGATATATGGTGCACCCGTTTTTCTTTCGGAAGCGATTCGGGCAGCAAGAAGAAAATCAAGAATAAATTCATAAGGGATAAACCTGCGGAGACAAATGCAGGCACCGCATATCCCCATTGGCTTAAAAACCCGCCGGAAGCAGGCCCGAGAATGAATCCGAGGCCAAATGCGGCGCCGATCATGCCCATGCCCTTGGAACGGCCTTTTTCATCCGTCACATCCGAAATGTAAGCCTGAGCCACCGTAATGTTACCACCGGTCAGCCCGTCGAGAAAGCGACTGATCATAATCATGGCGATACTTTGTGCAAAACCCAGCATGACAAGTGAAAGAAAGGTGCCGGCAATACTGAACAGGAGTAAGGGCTTTCTTCCAAAGCGATCGGAAAAAAGGCCAACCAAAGGAGCCCCAATAAACTGACCTAATGGGTAAGCAGCGCCGATCAAGCCAATTATAAACGGTGTTGCCCCCCAGTTGGCGGATATGTAGGGTAGCAGGGGCAATATGATCCCAAAGCCAAGCATATCGACGAAAACGACAGAAAAAAGAGGAAATAGCGAATGCTTTTTGCTCACGGTAAACCTCCTGTACGTCATATACTGAATCACTGATGTCAACCAAATAACTCGTATGCTTCTAAACCCGGCCAGCCTAAAACTAAAGTAAGCTTTCTGAGGAGCTTGTTTATTGCCTTCTTGGTTCTGTCCAACTAGCCCCTCCTACAGCAAACCGATGGTATTGCAGCATCCCGTTGATCCTACCCGGCAACACTGACAAATAACATATACACGAGATTCCAGCTCCGTAATCAGGGATTTGGAGCATTATGGCTTCTTTGGTCAGTGGGCATCAAGCATCCTCGGACATGCGACCGATTGTGTCCTTTTAATCCTGACCAGTGCCGTCGGTAACGGTTTAGCCATAGATATCTTGCAGGGGGTGTGCGCCATGTACTATGGTGTACTTACGGGTTCGAGGGGAGAACACCCTACGAGGTATCCATCCACTTGCTTTTGCATCGGTTGTGTCAACTTCTGCAAATGAAACGTGCAACGTTCTTTGCATGATTTGCTTAGGATGCGAAGCCTCTGCGGTGGAATGGAATCATCACTCAGATGATGATGGGGCATCATAATAGCGCGTTATCATGAAACCTGGTAATGTCATTGTGCAGTGAAAAAGCATCCTGTGGATATTCATGATCCTAAACTCTATCGCCATAGATAATGCGTTTTGTTCGTCGGGGTCCGGCTCAAGGAATTCGTCTCCATTTTGTCTGGCACCTCATGACAGCGCGCCTTTGAAATGGAGACGAATCCTTTGCATGTTGCAGGAAAGATGCTGATTTATATCGCTGCCGACTTAGCCTTGGAGCGGATCGTATTTTTATAGAAGGCCAACACGAGCAATGCGAGCAAAGCAGCAACGGCAGTGGTTAAGTATACGTTTCCAAATCCACCGTTTAAGGTGTTCTGAAATGCGCTCTCCAGTTCAGGTGCTATAGCGTCGATCGCAGATAGATAGTTTTCTTCCGCCGTAGTGAATGCGGCGGGGATTGCGCGGCTCAAGGCGTCCATTTGGGTCTGTACGGTTTCCATTTGTGACAGCGTTATGCTCATCGCGTCCATCGCTGCTTTCATGCTGGTTCTATTCGTCTCCGCATCTGTGATCTTCGTTGTTAGTGCGGTTATGCCATTGGTCAGCTCCTCGATTTTGGTTTTCAGTTCCTGAGCGGAATGAATGTCCGACAGTTCATCCAATGCAACTTGAGGGATCTTGGATTTTACGCCAGAAGGGATCAGGTCTACAAGGCTCCCACCCTGTGGAACCTCGGGATTGCCCATCGATTGGAGCATGCCTGATATGCTGTTCAGCTGATCCAGCGCTGTTTGCTGCCCGGCAACCGCTGTCTTCATGCCTTCGATCCCTTGACTGATGCCATCGTATCCTTCCTGTAGTTTTTGAACTGCGCCTTTCAACTCAATTGCGCCTTGTCCAATACCGTCGCTGCCGCTACCGATACCGTTTTGGATTTTCGCGATCACATCCGGAGTCATCAGGTCGAACATACGGGAAGCAAGGGTTTTGGCATTTTGCGTTATCGTGGTCACGTCACTGTTTTTCATCAGGTCCACCAGGTCGGAAGGCATAGAAGACCCCGATTCCGCATTCATGCTGATATTTACGTTGCTCATGGCAGCGAGGTCGGGAATATCGACCCCCTTAAGTTTTTCCTGCATGGTGGGGTCAGCCTTCCACTGTTCAAACGTACCGTTGATATCCTGAACATAGGGAAGCGGAGGCAGGCTAACTTCTTGAGGGAGTAGACTCATCACATTGTTTTGCACCGAAGCGCCAGCGTGGATCAAGAAACCTACCATGATGGCTGGCGCGATAGCTGTGCCGATCGAACGAACGAGCGATAGGGTTGCAAGAGCGGAGTTGGATTCTTTCACTTCCGTGTTGGCAAGCATCATGTAATTAAGCGGTGTGCCAATGGTAAAACCCATACCTGTACCAATCAACGCAAGGCATACCAGCACCGTGAAGAGACTGGGGTAAGCAGTGGTCACCAGCACAAGGAATAATGCGCCGATTATACACATTAGAAAGCCAAAGCCCAGGACAATCTTTGCGCCGAACTTGTCGATCAGCTTGCCGGAGATCGGTGCGCCAATTCCAGAAAATAGTCCAAGGATAATCACCAGATATCCACCGGAACCGGTAGCAATCTTCAACGCGTTTTCAGAAAATTGCGGAATGAAGATGACGCCCATCATAACAAACCCGCTCACGAATGAAATCAACAGGGTTATCACAATGTTACGGTTCGAAAAATACCCCAGGTTCATGACCGGATCCTGAGCGTGCTTTTCTACCAAGATAAACACCGGAATCAGCAACGCAAAAGCCAAGAGGAAAGGATAGACCCCGGTGGTGCTGATCGTGGAGGAAAAGTTGAAGAAATCCAAGTTCTTGAGCCCATAAAGGAGTGAAAGAATCATGACAACAAGAGTCACGATGCCTAGAATATCAATTTTTCCTGTCTCGCCCGGTTTGTTATTTTGAAGAACCAATATGCCTCCGATGACGATAAACAACGTGATCGGGATGTTGACATAGAAGATGAATTGCCAGTTGTTCTGCCCGAAAAGGCTGATAATCGCGCTGCCAAGAGAAGCGCCAAATATGTTTGCAATTCCATACACGCCGCCCACCAAACCCAGCGCCATACCGCGTTTTTCGGGAGGGAAGGTTGTGCCGAACTCTGCCGTGGCGATGGGCAGGATGCCACCACCGCCAATAGCCTGCACAGCCCGGGCAATCAACAGCACGGGAAAACTGTGCAAATCCTGGGACAGGCCGCAGAATAGCGAACCCAGTCCAAAGAGGATGATACTTACGAGGTACACATATTTCCGACCGTATTTATCAGCCAGTTTACCCATCACAGGGATAGATGCCGCATAAGCCAAGGTATATATGGTTATCATCCAGATTCCCGAAGCGGCATCCACTCCGAGTTGGTTCTGGATCAGGGTTCTGGCCGGAGTCACAATCCCCGTGTCAATTGCCCCCATAAAAATGCCTGCAAGATAAAGAACCATCACCAGTGCAACATTCTGTTTTTTAGATGCCGCTGCCATACTCATTCTCCTTTGATTGCCTGTCTTGCGTTATTCGCCATGCGCCTGATAGCGCCACTCACGATTTCCAGATCATCGATTCCGTTAAGGAGCAATTGGTTCCAATCCCGCAGGAGGCCGACCAACTGAGGTTTGAAAGTATCCGCCTTTTGCGTTGCGGAAAACAGGAACGAACGGCTGTCATCGGGATTCTCCCTACGGATAACAAAATCTTTGCTTTCCAAAGATTGCATGGTTCGTGTCATGGCCGCCCTGTCGTATTGCAAATCCGATATGATCTGATCCTGAGATTTTTGAAGCCTTTGTTGATGGATGTCCTGAAAAACATCTTCCATCAGCTTCCCGCCTCTTTCATACAGCGCAAGAAGTACCATGGCTTCCGTAACGTTCAGATTGTACTGCTGAAGCGAGTGTTTGAAATAGAGGCGGAAATACTTGTCGATCACAAAAATGTCCCGGCCCAAAGCTCTATAATCGTCCATCGTGTCTCCTCCGCATGTTTTCTACGCTACTCATCCGGGGCTTTGGTTGAATATCGTGATAAGTAGTTGACAAATCAATCATATAGAATGATGATTGATTTGTCAACTATATGTGCAGGAGCGAAGAGGGCTAAACAAGGAATTATCATGTTCGCTGAAAGCATTGTGTGTCATGATGAAACGATTGTACGCCAGACATACGATTCTTTATAACAGCGTGCATCGCTTCGATCCTCGGTAGACGAACCACACTATTTACCACCTGTTGATATGGAACTGAATCGGCAGGTAGTATATCTTATGCCGGAAAACGACGATACATGGGTCGAGAGGTTCACGCGCTATTTCGGTAGAAAAATGACGAAGAACAGCAAACAGACTCGTCAATAGCAAAGTTACAGGATAAAGCCCAAAAGATTGTCAGTACGTTCAACATAGGGAACAGTTCTTTAGTGGCTTTCCATTGCGTTACCGATCGATCGGCAAATCATCTGTACGGCTTTCGTGGAAACCTCAATACGGTTGCTTAGCCGATCAGGGCTTTGCGATTCATACAAAATCTGGGGGAAGCCCTATTCCGGGTATAGCTTTATCCTCTATTCCACTGCATTTATTGCTCCAATGATGTGCTGCATTCCAAAGCCTTCGTAATGGCTGCAACCCCTCTCTTTACAATTGTAACGTTTCATGATAAACTTGCCAAGGCTGAAGTCTTTAAGCATTCGGATTTATCCGATTCGGTACTGTGATACCGGCAAGACAGACGCGCAAGGGGTTCTTTGCGAGTGTGTTCCTGCCGTGCTAAGGCAGGTTTTTTTATGCGGTTTAAGGCACTCCTGATGGACGAAGCTGCGATTTGTCGTGCGGTGACGCGCATCTCGCACGAAATTCTGGAACGCAACAAGGGCACGCAGGACGTCGTGCTGCTGGGCATTCTTCGGCGGGGCATGCCCCTTTCGGAAATGATCCGTGCCAATATTCAGGGCATCGAAGGTGTGTCGCTGCCCTGCGGCGCGCTCGATATCCGTTATTACCGCGATGATCTGACGCTGGAGCAGGAAGATCCGCATGTGCGCCTGCCTTCACTGCCCTTCGATATTCAAGACAAAACCATTGTGCTCGTGGACGATGTTATCTATACCGGCCGCACGGTGCGCGCAGCGATCGACGCCGTGTTTTCCGCCGGTCGCCCCAAGCGCATTCAACTGGCTGTTCTAATCGATCGTGGTCATCGAGAACTGCCCATCCGCGCGGATTATGTGGGGAAAAGCATTCCCACCGCGAAGACGGAGGTAGTTTCCGTTTGTATGCCCATGTACGACGGCAGGCTGGCGGTGGAGCTGCTGCAAATGGACGAACCACTCGCCTAAGCCGGAAACGGCTTATAATAAAGGAGGATAACACAGGATGGAAAAGACCAACGAGATCGGGTATTTGCCCGAGGAGAGACCCAGCAATGGAAGACTCTTGCTGTACGCGCTGCAACAGGTGATCGTCATGTTCCCGGCGACTGTTACCGTCGCACTCATCACTGGGTTCCAGGTCTCCACCACCATTTTTGCCAGCGGCTTGGCAACGCTGTGCTTCATCCTGATCACTGGGCGCAAAATCCCGCTGTACTATGGCTCCAGCTTCGCTTACCTGCCGGCGATCGCCAGCTTCTGCGCGGCGGCAGGCTTTACCGCGGTCAACGGTATCCTGCCCACGGAGGCAATCCAGTACGTGCAGTTCGGCATCATCATGTCGGGCCTGGTGTCCATTGCCGCCGGTTTGCTGGTTCGCTTCAGCGGCCGCAATATGGTGGAGAAGATTCTGCCGCCCTCGATCACCGGCCCGATCGCGATGATCATCGGCCTCACGCTGGCGGGCAACGCGCTTGGTGATGCGATCCCCAAAGTGACCGAGGTGACCGCGAGCAGCGCCTGGTGGACGATCATCGCGCTTGTCACGCTGGTCTCTACCATCCTCTACTCCAAGTATCTCAAGGGCTTCCTCGGGCAGTTGCCCCTGCTGTTGGGCGCGCTGACCGGTTGCGCGGTTGCGGGCATCGTGTACGGCATCGGCGGCGTGAACCTGTTCCGCGAGATGCCTGCGGCGGCGCTCACATCCTCGCTGTGGAAGTTGGGCGACGGTTCGATCTTTGCTGTGCCCGCGCTATCCTTTCCTAAGGTTTCCTGGGCGGCGGTCATCGGCATCATGCCCATTGCCATTGCCACCATTCCGGAATCGACGGCGCATATTTACCAGTTGGACATCTACGTAAACGACCTTGCCAAGAAAAAAGGCAAGCCCATGAAGTACAGCCTGGCGGACATGCTGGACCGCAACCTGATCGGTGATGGTATCTGCGATATGGTCTCCGGCTTTGTGGGCGGCCCCGCGGGCACCAACTATGGCGAAAACATCAGCACGATGGCGATCACAAAGGTGTTCTCCATCCCCATGCTCGTGGTCGCCTCGATCATCGCGATCGTCGTCAGCTTCTTCACGCCGCTCATCAGCGTGATTTACGGAATCCCGCTGGCGGTGATTGGCGGTCTGGAAATCTACCTTTTTGGCGCCATAGCGGCGCAAGGTATCGCAATCATGATCGACCATAAGGTGGATATGTTCTCCGCTAAAAATATCGCGGTTATCGCTTCCACCATGGTCATCGGCATTGGCGGCAACTACGCTTTCGGCGGCAACATTCCCTTCTTCGGCGTGCAGATTCCCTGCATTGCCGGCGCGGCGATCTTCGGCATCCTGCTGAATGCGCTGCTGAGCATCGGTGACAAAAAGAACGTCGAAAAGGCATAAGACCATATCGGAAGCAACCGGCGGACGCGAGCAGCGTCCGCCGGTTGCTTTATGCAAGCATGATGGCTTGTTTGCATCCAAGGCAAGTGGGTTCCTTTCTTGTTTGGAAACGCTGTCAGGATGATGCAACTCCCGTCCGGATTGAGCCCGGAGGACGGGTGCCTCCTGCTGTTTGGGTTTCAATACTGGCGTAACGCTATCTTTCCAGATGTCCATCGGGAAAAATTCATGCATCTACTTGACACACACATTGGTGGCCGCTATAATACTCCTATCGAATGTAACCGTTACCAAAGTAATTGACAGGGGGGATACGGTGCGCACGACCATTCGCGACGTAGCCAGGCATGCAGGCGTATCCGTTGCAACGGTATCGCGTTACCTGAACAACAGCCCCCTCATTGCGCCTGACTCGGTGGAGAGGGTTCGCCGCAGCATCGCAGAGCTGCACTACGAGCCCAACTTTATGGCCCGCAACCTTGGCAGCCAGCAAAGCCGTACCGTTGCGCTGCTTGTGGACGATACCAACCCCGAGACCTACGGCAATGCTAACTTTCTGAAGATCCAGTACGGCGTGGAGCATGCCCTGGCCGATCAAGGGTACTACCTGATGATCCTCTCGCTGGCTGGCCCCAACCGCGACAAAGCCCTGCACAAGCTCACGCTGGAGCACCGCGTGGATGGTGTTCTGCTGCCCGCGCAGCTGGCCAAAAAAGCGACATGCCGCTTCCTGCGAGAGAACAGTGTACCGCATGTCGTCATTGGCAGATGCGCGCACGGAACCACCAGTTGGCTTGACCTGGACAACGCCATGGGAGGGCGCATCGCTGCCGAAGCGTTGCTGCGCAGCGGAGCGCGCGATGTGCGCTTTGTCGGCAACGGCATGGAGAAAGTATTCGTCAGCGAGCGATACGCGGGCTTTTCGGAGGCCTTGCGCTCCGCAGGCCTGCCGCTGGGCGACGGGCTCTGCGTGCAACGCTCCGGCAGCGCCGTGGAGGGCGCTGCCCTGATCGCCGCCGAGCAAAACTTGCCCGATGCCTATGTGGTATCGGACAACGAGACCGCGTTCGGTATGCTGCGCGCGCTTCGTCAGCGCGGCGTTGCCGTGCCGGAGAGCATGCAGATCGTCTCCTTTGACGATGGCGTGGTTGCCCGCCTGAGCGACCCGCCCATGACGGTGGTCGATATCGACGTTTATCAGCTGGGCATACAGGCAACGGCCATGCTGTACATGCAGCTGCAAACCCCAAACCCTGTGTCGCAACAGTGCCTGATGCCGGTGCACCTTGTGGCCCGCGCCACCACGCGCTGATTTTTCAACACAAAATTGTAACCGTTACCAATCGAAAGGAGGCTTTGCTTTCTCGGCATGGACACACACCCGGCTCCGGTGCTATGATCTGACTAGAAAACAAGGAGGATGTTCCCATGAAAAAGGTCTTGTCCCTTGTGATGGCGCTTGCGCTGCTGTGCGCCGCCGTACCCGCCGCGATGGCGCAGACCGAGATCACCTTCTGGCATACCTACAGCGAAGGGGAGGAGCAAGTACTGACCGAAGAGGTGATCCCCGCGTTTGAGGCCGCCAACCCCGACATCAAGGTTAATGCGGTACGTATGCCCTACGAAGGCCTCAACGAACAGTTTATTACCGCCGTGGCAGGAGACGTCGCACCGGACGTGATCCGCATGGACATCACATGGGTGGCACAGATGGCCAAGTTGGGCGCTCTTGCGCAGGTAGACGGCTTGGACGGCTTTGATGCCATCCTGGCGGACGCGCTGCCCGGTCCCATGGCTACAACGGAATACAAAGGCGGCCACTATGGCCTGCCCCTGAACACCAACACCACCACCGCCGTGTTCAACCTGGAGCGACTCAAGGAGCTGGGGCTGGATGCACCGCCCGCAACGATGGACGAACTGCTGGCTACCGCCGACAAGGCCGACCCCGCGCACGAAAAGTGGCTGTTCGCGGTACAGGGTTCCTTCAACTGGGCCATGCTGCCATTTATCTGGACGCTGGGCGGCGATATTACCGACAGCACCTACACCACGGCGACCGGTTACCTGAACGGTGAAGCGACTGTCAAAGCGGTGCAAACCATCAAAGACTGGTATGACAAGGGCATCATCGGCCCTTGCGTACTGGGTGAGCAGCCCGACACCTGGGGTGGCATTGATGCCGGCAACTATGCGATGGTCGTGGAAGGCCCCTGGTTCTACAGTGGCAGCGATGCCAAGCCCAACAACCCGGATGCGGTGATCCCGTCGGTGGATGGGCGCAGCATCTCCATCGTGGGCGGCGAAGACATCGTGATGACCAAGAACACCAAAAACGCTGACGCCAGCTGGGCGTTCATGAAGTACATGATGAGCGAGCAGGCACAGCTGAGCATGACCAAAGCGGGAATGATTCCCACTATGGCCTCCAACCTGGCGAAGTTGGATACGTCCGTTACTCCGTACCTTGCGGCCTATGTGGAGCAGCTGAAAACCGCCAAGCCGCGCACGCCTTCGGCACAGTGGCCCGCCATCGAGGAGGTTCTCAACACAACGTTTGAGAGCATCCTGCGCGGCAACGTGAGCGCGCAGGACGGGCTTGACACCGCTGCGGCGCAGATTGATACCCTCCTGGCCGAATAAACGGCACCCATGGGAGCAGGGCCGCTTCCGCCAGCGCCCTGCTCCCTTTAGACTCCCCGCCCAAGGAGGTTCCACCATGCAGGGAAAACTCGAACGAGGGCTTCGACAGTGGGGGCAGGCGCTGCCCTTTGTCGGCCCGGCGCTGGTGCTGCTGGGTTTGTTTGTACTCTATCCCCTTGCGCGCAACCTTGTGCTGAGCGTTTCTACCTATGATATCCTTCAGGACAAACTGACCGGCAATGTGGGCTTTGCACACTACGCCGCCATGTTTGCCGACCCCAAATACATGCTGGCGCTTCGCAACACCCTGCTGTATACGCTCATTACTGTGCCGGGGCAGATGGTATTGGGCCTCGTGCTGGCCTGTCTGCTCAACGCTGCCACCAAAGGGCAAACGCTGCTCAAGGTGCTCTGCTACCTTCCGGTGCTCACCTCCTGGGTGATTGTTTCTTTGATATTCAAGTACATTTTTCTGTCCGGAAAGGGTGGGCTTGTCAACTTTGCTTTGCTGCAGATCGGGCTGATCGGCAGGCCGGTGGCATGGCTGCAAAATGAGTGGACGGCCAACGCTGTGCTGTGGATGTTTGGCATCTGGAAGGGCGTGGGCTGGGTCATGGTCATCTACCTGGCGGCGCTGCAGAACGTGAGCCGCGATGTCTACGAGGCCGCGCAGATCGATGGCGCCGGCACAGTGCAGACATTCCTGCATATGACCGTGCCCATGGTCAAAAATACCACGCTCTACCTGCTGACTGTGCTGACCATTGGCGGCTTCGGCGCTTACATCCATGTGATGATGATCACGGAAGGCGCGCCGCTTGGCACCACCAACCAGATCATGAACCTGATGTACAACACCGCGTTTTCCAGATACGATTTTGGGTATGCCGCCGCGCAGGCCGTAGCCATGGGCGTGATGATCTTCACCCTGACCATGGTGCAGCGCCGTTTCACGCGTGAAACCGTCAACTAGCGAAGGAGGGCGCGTTTGATGCGTTTGGCCGTTCTCCGCCGCATAGGCGGCAGGGTGCTTCTCTATCTTGCTCTGCTGGTATTTGCCGCCATGGCGCTGGTGCCTTTCCTCTATATGGTTGCCACCGCGATGACCCCGCAGGCGTTCAGCCTTCCCTATCCGCCTATTCTGCTGCCCGCAAACTTCTATACGCAAAATTTTGCCGAGGCGTGGGGTGCCAATCATTTTTCGGACTACTTTCTCAACAGCCTACTGGTGGGCGGCGTGTCCACGGTGCTGATCATGCTCATTTCCTGTATGGCGGCATACGGTTTTGCGCGCATGGCGTTCCCCGGAAGAAACGTGCTGTTCCTGCTACTGATGTTCAGCATGATGGTGCCCACGCTCACCAACCTGATTTCACAGTTCCTGCTGATCAAGAGCCTGCGGTTAGTGGATACCTATGCGGGGCTGATCCTTACCTATATTGGTACCAATGTGGCCGCGAACGTTTTCTTTCTGCGCAGCTGCTTTCTATCCATACCGCACGCACTGGAGGAGAGCGTGGTCATTGACGGGGGCGGGGCATGGACGGTGTGGCTGCACATCGTGGTTCCGCTGTCCCTGCCCGCCATTGGTACCTTTACCATCATGACATTTTCAAACGTGTGGGACGAGTTTCTCTATGCCCTCACATTCATGAAAACGCCTGAAAAGCGCACGCTGCCCATCGCGCTCAAAATGTTTCAGGGGCAGAACCTCAATAATTGGAGCCTGATCTTCGCGGCGTCCCTAATTGCGCTGGTGCCGATACTGCTGGTATACATCACCATGCAAAAGCAGCTCATCCGAGGCGGTGTAACCGAAGGGATGCTCAAGGAGTAGGAGGAACGCCAGCTTGGCTGTTTTTCATGTGTGCACGCTGCCATGGGTATGCGTGTATGGAAACCTGTTTTGCCGCCTGATGATACGCGCATCGAAGGGAGAGGTGGCCACCGCCTATGCCCTGCACAGCGACCCCTACGACTACCTGCCAGGCAATGAAAAGCGCCTGAACCTGACCCAAACGCCGATGAAGCTTGTCGCTGCCACCACCACGGATGCATACTTCGCGTGCGATGCGGTGCCCATGCCAACGCGCAAGCTTTGTTACCATTTCTCCCTGACACTGACGGATGGCACCCGCATGCTGCTTGGGGCGAGCGGCCAGCAGCCGGCTTCTCCGGCTGCCCGTGTGGATCCGTTCCTACTCCCTTACCGTTTTGAGGGCCAAGTGCTTACGTCGCCAACGTGGACCGGGCAGTCGGTTTGGTATCAGATTTTTCCCGACCGCTTCGATTCGCTAGGCCCACTGCCTTCCGCAGAAACGTTCGTGCCGGAGCGTGAGGGTTTCTATGGCGGCACGCTTCAGGGCATCCTGCGCCGACTGCCTTATCTAGAGAGCTTGGGCGTTACGGGCATATATCTCAACCCTGTGTTTCAAAGTCCTTCAAATCACCGCTATGATACCGTGGATTATGCGGTTGTGGATCCGCGCCTTGGCACCAACGGCGACCTGACCGCCCTTGCCGATGCACTGCACGCGCGAGGCCTGCGCCTGATGCTGGACGGGGTTTTCAATCATGCCAGCGACCGATGCGCACAGTTCCGGCACGCGCTGGTGCATGGCCTCGCTTCCCCCTATTGGGACTGGTTCTTGTTCCGCGATGCGCAGGCGGCTCAAAACACGCCCGTCGGGATGCTTACTTCCGCGCGAATGAAGGCAGACCCGCCCTACGAGTGCTTTGCCTTTGCGGCCAATATGCCCAAGTGGAACACGGACCATCCGGCGGTGATCGACCACCTGACGGGCATTGCCGAACACTGGACGCGCACGCTCAAGCTGGACGCATGGCGGCTGGATGTGCCGGACGAGATCAGCCCTCGTTTTCTGCGCATATTTCGAGAGCGGGTGCGCAGGGCAAACCCTGAAGTTGAGATCATTGGCGAAATCTGGGGAGAACCGTTTCCGTGGCTTAATGGTGACCAATTCGACGGCGCCATGGACTATCCGCAGTATTTTGCCATCCGTGATTTTCTACTGCGCCAGACCCTGGACGCGCCAACTTTCTGCGACCGAATGAATACGCTGGCGGCGCAGCTGCCCGGCATGCGGTTTCCTTCGCAGATGCGCTTTATCGCAAACCACGACCTGCCTCGCCCCCTGAGCGAAGCGGGCGGCAGTCTTGCGGCGGTGCAGGCAGCCCTTTTGCTTACCCTGCTATTGCCCGGGGAGGCATGCCTGTACTACGGCGATGAGATCGCATTGTCCGGCGCCGCCGACCCGCTCAACCGCGGCGCAATGCGCTGGCAGCATGACGCGGCGGCCAAAGCGGCGCTTGATTTTGTCAAAGAAGCCGTCGTCTTGCGAAAACGCCTGCTTGCGGCGGGTTTTGGCGGCGTGCGGTACGAGGCGCTGTCTCAGACCAAAGCGCTCGTGCAACTGCGCTACGGCGTGCGCGTCGTGAGTTTGACGCTCGACCCCGCCCGCTTGCATCACGACCACGCCATGACACCCGACATGATTTTACGCTTGGAGCACGACGGAACCCTCAGCCTGTAGAGCAGGGGAGCGTTCGCACAAGAAGAATGATGGTAGCACAGGCATATATCGATAGCGTTCAACCCCTTGATGCCAAGCGAACGAGGCGTCAAGGGGTTGAACTGATATCAACATGTGTTGTCAAAACGACATTAGGGCATTTAAGCTAGAAGGAACGTGCTTTGGGGCGTGCAACAACGAACAGGTCGATACTGACTTAAAATCTGCCGATAAGCAACCTGAAGCCTGCGACCCATCCATACATTTGGGCAGGGGTTTATATTCCCCCGCCGGGTGCGTTTCACAGCTGGATAGCGGACGGAGTCGATGGGGGAATGGCGCAGAGGTGCAAAACCCGCGGTGCGCCTCTGTCGCTCGACTGTCACAGATGCTTGGCGTTCTCGCCCTCATTTCAAATGTGTATATGCTTATGAAGGCAGCGTGGCTGTTGGTCAGCGCCGGATGACACCGGTTCTTCAGCTTTTACGCAGCATCATTTGCTGCACCCACCAGAACATCCCCACGCCCATGAGAAAATCACCTGCGCTGGCTACGCCAGGCACGCCCCACGGTATGGGGATGCAGTCCCCAAGCCACCACAGCGGTGCGTTCCGCCCGACTAGCACATACTCGATCAGCTCACCGCTGCGGACTCGCTCCACAAAGCCTGAGAGTGAAGAAAACTCGAAAATCACCGGACTGACGGGCATGCGCATCTGATTGGCTGCAATCGCCATTAAATTTGCCGCTGTTCCCAGCGCGACCAGCCAAAGCGCGCGCTCGTCCCGGTTCCAAAACAAAAATGTGAACAGACAGAGGTATTCGGCCACAACGATGATCCATAGCCATCGCGCGGGCGGCGCAGTGATGATGCGCGGCAGCCATATGAAGCTGCTTTCCATCAAGAAGCCTGCGACTGGCAGATAAATGCCCCGCAGCGGTTTTTTCAGGTAGCCGTTCAACCGACCTCCACGCAGATACCCGACCACCACCGCAAGCACCAGCAGGTAGACGAGTATCATGCCCTGCACTCCTCCCCGTCCATCACCACCAGCATGGCCTGCACCACCTCAGGGTCAAACTGCGTACCCTGGCCGCGCAAGAGTTCCGCTCTCGCCTGCGCCAGCGATATGCTACGGCGGTAAGGGCGGTCGCTGGTCATGGCGTCATAAGCGTCGGCCACGGACAGGATGCGCGTGGACAGGCGCAGCTCGCTGGCAAAGCGCCCATCCGGGTAACCCTTGCCGTCGCAACGCTCATGATGGCTGCGGATCATCTCAAGCACTGCGTCCGAAAGCCCTACTTTGCCAACAATATCCACGCCGATAACGGGATGCCGCTGTATGATCTCCCGCTCCTCGCGGGTCAACACATCGGGTTTGTGCAAGATGAAATCGCTTATGCCGATCTTGCCGATATCATGCAAAAGAGCTCCTTCACGGATCGAATCCAATTGTTGCGCGGAGCACCGCATCTGGCGGGCAATCTGCCGGGCATAATCGCCCACGCGCTGGCTGTGCCCCTGCGTATAGGGGTCGCGCGCCTCCATGCTGGACACAAATGCGGTAAGCAGCTTCTCCTTGTTGCGGGTCGCGTCCAGGTAGAGTTTCCAAGCGTAGCGCGCCAAGAGCAAGGGGCACATCATCACCAGCGTCAACCAGATGCCGATGGGCATGGAGAGCAGCAGGCCGATCAACAACCCCAGCGGCATGGCTGCCAGCACATTGGAGGTGAGCCCAGCCAGCGCCTTGCCCATCTCGCGCGGCACGATATCGCCGTTGAGCAAAAACAGCATCAGCAACCCCAGGTAATTGAGCACAAACGTGAGCACAGAAAACATCAGCGTGGGCACAAGCACCTGCGGAAAATCGAACATGCCCGGTTGCCATGGCAACAACCGGCAGATCAGCCCCGGAATGACAATCGCGATCACGATATCGCTCAGGTTGAACAGCGTCTTGCTCAGGCTGACGTTGTAGATGCACCGAACCTTGCCGCCATCCTTCTCAAAGGTGATCAGCGAGCTGGACAGATATACAAAAACAGCCGCATCCATGCCGTGCAATAAAAAAGCTGCCAACACGGCAATGACGGATATGTCTAATTGTTGGTCGTTTTTCATAATAATGGGAAAGGAACGACAAACAGCGCATAAGCCGATTAAGAACAGGATATTCCAACCGCGCTCGGAAAACGGAATCCCCACCATGCTCAGGATGAATTGACGCGTGCTGACGACCGCCATCGCCATTCCGATGATACTAACGGCCACAACGTATGCACGGGCTCTTTTGTTCATAGCCACCTCTACCTGAAAAGGGTATCCGACATCAGTCTATGGGGAAAACGGGACGAACGGGCGTTTGACACCAGGAAATGTTACCTCCAGGTCACATACGCGCCCGCGGAGAGAACGAAAGAGACCAGCGCCATCAAAGCCGCCATGATCTTCGCCTTCTTCATGAGAATATAGCCTCCTATTCGATAGGCTCTGCCGTTCGCTATCAGGCATGCTATATTCCGCTACGCTTGAAGAAAACCCGTCCGCCCCGTTTCCTTTCACATTGATTGGCAGCCTGCCACCATGGGCAGGCTGCGGTTCATGGCATCCAGCGCACTCTTGACAAAGGCGACCGCCATATCCTCGACCTGCTGCGCCGCGCCGACCAGCAGGCGATTCTCCCTTGCATAGGCGCACTCCAGAAGTGTCAGGGCGATGGCGGTGCCGCCTACCATGGTCGACTGTGCGGCGACCATGGTGAACAGATCGTCTACGCCCAGAAAGCCATGCACAGCGTTAAGCGTTGCCTGTACGGCCGCGCGCATGCATTGGGTCGTGGTGTTCCGGCAAACAGCCTCCCCGCAGAAATCACGTTCGCCGTGGCGCAGACGCACGCTCACATGGTAGTGTTTCTCCTCCACGCGCGTGGATACCTCCATGCAATGGATGCGCGTGCCTGCCTCGGCGTGCTCGGTCTGCGGACGGGCTTCAAACGGGTTGCCCGCTATTTGCGCGATGCTGATTACGCGGTGATCCACCCGCAAATCAAACGCTGCCAGCAGCGCGCTTTGCACATCCCGGCTGATCAGCTTGGGGTTGCGGCTGGGGCCGGCCACAATGTGCACCTCGCGCACGGTGGCGTCGTCGTCCATGAGGATGTTGGCTGCAAATACGTCCGGAAGCTTTAACAGAAGAGAACGATACAGGTCGCTTGGCATCCCTTTTTTATCGGTCGTTTCAGACATCCGCTTTCAAGCTCCTCACGTTTTGCGCGTTGGCATCATTATACATTGAAACCCGTGCGAACGCAACTGACACGCACGTCTGCCCACTGGCGCAAAAACAGTCCCGCCTTTATGACAAACACCCGGCAATGCGATCTGCCAACGCGACGCGAGCATTCCTCTGCATCCCTACGACGTGCCTTTTTCGCACGGTGCCATCAGTCGCCGCCAGACTGGTATGGCGCAATGCCGTAGACCGTGTTGGCAGAGGGCCTACATGCATCGTACCCGAGGCCGTATCGGTTCTCTCAAAGCGTTTGCCTTTGGCGCCTTTACACCTTCAAATCCCGTTTCGGGAATCGGAGATATGCCCATGCCGTGAGGCCGACCGCCAGTGCTACACACAGCAGGATATACCAAAGGTTCAGCCCTTCGCCGCTGCCGATGATCCGTTTTGCGTCGAAATAGGAGAAGGGTGTGAAAACCTTGGCCCAGTCGATGTTGCCGTTGATGTCGATCGCGACGGACAGGATATAGGTGCCCAGCATGAATCCTGTGGCGATGCCCGTGGCGGCTTTCGGCCGTTTGATGACCGCCGCCGCCGTGAACCCGACTGCGAGAAAAACCAACTGCAAGAGATACAGCCCCACGATAAGCCTTGCGACTTCGGCATCCGCGTTCTCGCCAAAGGCGCGCACCATGCCCACGGAATAGACCCCGATCAGCAGGCAGAAGAGCGTGACCATCGTAAGCGCCGCCAGCAGCTTGGCGGTCAGGATGTGCGTGCGTGCGACGGGCTTGACGTAAAGGAACTCCGATGTTTTATCCCGCTCCTCTTTGGAGAGGATCACAGCCCCGAGCATGGAGGCGTGTATGGCGGCCATCAGCAGCAGGTAGGGGTAGATCATGCCGTAAAAGCCGCTGGCCTTGGTATAGTCAAGGTGCCCTACGCCAAACATGGCTTGCAGCCCGAGCGGGAGCTGCGTAAAGATGCCCAGCGCGGCTGGATCGTCCGCCATCGCGGAATACTTAGTGGCCGATGCCACGATGAAGAACAGCACACCCAGTGCCCAGAAGATCAGCGAACGGAGGGATACCTTGATCTCCCTGCGATATACGTTCATACGCCCACCCCCTTCATGCAGCGTGGATATCCCGCCGGGTATAAACGATATACCCGACGAGTATGGCCAGCACCGTGACCGCGGCGCCTGTTGCGGTGAACGTAAGCTTGTAAGCGGATGTTTCCAGTATGGATATCGTGTCGAAATACTTGAATGGCGTCAAATAGTAGAGATCGCGCAGATCCATCGCGGCGGCGACCATGCCCAGGATGAAGAACCCGAACACCGTGCTGAGCGATACCGGCAGCACGGACCTGATTTTGGGCACCAGGGCGCCGATCATGATGCCCAGCGCAAGGAAGATGACCTGAATGAAGAAGAACGCGAGCGACATCAGCAGGAAAGGCGTGTAATCGAAGGCGGCGTTTTGAAAGGCGAAGGCCATCGCGGTCGCTGCGCCAACGAAGGCCGCGCTGGTGACCACAACGCACGTGAAGGTTGCCAGCAGCTTGGCCGTGAGCACATGCCCCCGCGTCAGCGGCTTGGTTAGCAGAAAATCTGCCGTTTTGCCGGTCGTCTCCTTGGCGAGCACCGAGATGCCCAGGGAGATGGCTTGCACCGCGCCGCAGAGCATCAAAAAGGTGATGATAAAGGAGTAAAAGCCGGGCACGGTGCTGATCTTGTCCATCGAAAGGCCAAAGGCCTTTTGGATGATCGCCGGATAATTCTGGAGCAATTCGCTGATCGTGGCCGCGTTGCTGGCAAAGGCCGGGAACATCCAAAACAGGAACAGGGTGCCGGCACAGAGCGACACGATCCAGAGGAGGGTGTTTTTACGGTAGAACCGTAACTCATGAAGGTATATGTTCATGGCTGTGCCTCCTCATTGGTAATAATGCATGAATATCTCTTCCAGGTCAGGTTCTTCAATGGAGACGTTCGTCAGGTCAAGTGCAGCCAGCATTTGCATGAGGTCATTGATGCTGCCGCTGTAGATGAAGTTGACCAGCGTGCCCTGAACAGTCAGGCTGGTGATGCCCTCCCGCGCGAAGCCGGACGCATCGGCAGGCGCCTTTGTTTCGAGCATCACCTTTTTGTAGCCGTTGTCCTGCAGGGCGCTCATGGTATCCACCTTAACGATGCGGCCCTCCTTGATGATAGCTACGCGGTTGCAGATCTTGCGCACTTCGCTGAGCACATGGGAGGAGAACAGCACCGCCGCGCCTTTGCGGTTTTCTTCGCGCAGGAGCTCGAAAAAGCGCTGCTGCATAAGCGGGTCAAGGCCCGCGGTCGGCTCGTCCAGTATGATCAGCTTGGGTTCGTGCAGGATCGCCTGTATGATGCCCACCTTTTTGCGGTTGCCAAAGGAGAGGTCGTCGATCTTTTTCTTGAGATCCAGATCGAGCGCACCGGCCAGCTCGCGGATTCTCGCGGTGCAATCCTTCCGGTAGAAGCTGGCGGAGTATTGC
This sequence comes from uncultured Oscillospiraceae bacterium, assembly GCA_964584315.1. Classification (GTDB taxonomy): domain Bacteria; phylum Bacillota; class Clostridia; order Christensenellales; family Aristaeellaceae; genus CAXXOK01. The sequence continues at coordinate 50,845 of CAZOZO010000013.1, read as the reverse complement.
AACAGCTCCTGCACGCGCATCCCGTCGTAGTAGAAGACCTCGCTGGGCAGGTAGCCAACGCTTTGGGCGATCTGCGGCGCGAAACGGATGCAGTCCTTGCCGAATATCGTTGCGCTGCCCGCGGTCGGGTGGATGAGCGCCAGCAGCGTGCGTATGGTGGTGGATTTGCCTGCTCCATTGGGGCCGATGAACCCGAAAATCTCGCCCTCCTCCACCGTGAAGCTGACATCCTCGATACCCCTGGCATGACCGTAATACTTTTTCAGGTGTTGAACCTCAATGATGCTCATCAAAGGGCACCCTCCTTTGCATTCACCTTAGCGGAAACAGCGATCGTATAGTTTGTACTTTACGCCGGTTTGTATAGGAAGTCAATAATGAACGCAAGGGCGTGGTTCTGTTTGACGCGGGATTATACAAAGCTTCGGAGCTGGTGGCGGGCACGAGGCCTTGCGCCCGCGCGCTCCATATGGCTGGTTTGCTGCACGCACTGCGGATGCCCTGCGCCAAACATGCGGATGCAGGCACCGCGCCGGTTGCGTGGCAACCGGCGCGGTGCTATAATGACGTATCCCATCCATCCTGAGAATTACGGCGGTATGAACGATGGCAAAGCAGATGAGCATCGAAGGCAGCCATGTCGCGCCTGTGGTCAAGGCTCTCTCCAGCGATGTGCGCCTGAAAATCCTTTCCCTCCTGTCGGACGGCGACCTGAACGTGCAGGCCATTGCCTCGCGCCTTGCGCTGTCCAAAACGGCGACGCTGGTGCATATCAATGTGCTGGAGCAGGCCGGTTTTATCACCAGCCAGTACCGCCCCAGCTCTGCGGGCAACCAGCGCATCTGCCATAAGGAATATGACCGGCTGGTGTTCGATTTTGACCCCCAAAAGAGCGATGCCGACGACGAGGCCTATTACGAGAACGAAGTGCCCGTGGGCAACTACTTCGGCTTTGACGCATGGGCGCCCTGCGGGCTTGCCACGCACAACCACATCATCCATAAATGGGACGACCCCACTACATTTTACCGGGTGGAGCGCGTAGAGGCTGCGCTGGTCTGGACGGCGTTTGGGTACCTTGAATACCACATCCCGCTGGACCCGCTGTTCATCGGCAAGCATATCACCAAGGTGAAGATCGTGCTGGAGGCCGCCGCACACCACATGGTCAAGACACACAGGGCACTGTGCCTGCCGCCGGGCATCAACGCAGACCGCATCACCGAGGATATGACGGATATCACCTTTTGGGTGAACGGCACCGAGATCGGCACCCAAACGGTGGGCATCGGCCGCGCGCGCGAGGAGGCATACTTTACCCCCACGTGGTGGCGCACGCTCCCGTATTACGGGGAGCAGCTGCACCTGTCGCTCAACGAGGGCGGCTGTTTCATCAACAAGCGCAAGACCAGCGACCTGATCTGCACCCAGCTTTTAGGCCGGCAGGAGCGTTACTTTACCCTGCGCCTCGGCATCAAACCCGACCCGGAGCATATGAACGGTATCATGCTGTTCGGGCGCGACTTCGGCCGCTATAACCACGGCCTGCTGGTCAAGTTCTTCATCGCGGATTGAAACGGTAAAACCAGCGGGACAATGCGGATATGGTTCATTGTGGGGGAGTGAGTTGTAACGTCGCGCCCACCCGCACGTTGGCAAATGGCACGCGAATTATTTTGCATAAGCGCATCAACGCGAGCAACACGGCAACCATCGCGGCGGCGACGGTTGCCGTGTTCTTTGTTGTACGGACAAAAATAATATCATATTGAGGATGCGCCGATGTTGGGTTCATGTGCCGCCGTGGATGAGCACCCTTCCGCCACGCATCGATCGGCACACCATGTAGGCATCGCGTGACAAGGGAAGATGATTATTTCATTTTGGCATCGCCTCTGCTTTTTGATGTCTGGCGGAGGAACGTGCCTGCCTGGGATGGCTGTTTGCAGGCGATTCGGCATCGTGGCGCTCACGAAAAAAGTACGTACAAAACGCCGAAAAGGCACTTTATACTTTTTTTGAGGGGGTTATTGACAAGTTGTCCAAACTGCATATAATAGAACCATAAAACACGACCGCGAACGCATTTATGATTCCGATTGATGGGATCGCATGCCCCCCTTGGATTGAAGCGCACAACGCTGCGCTCGATTAATATCTTTGGAGGTGTTCCTATGACCCGTAAACTGGTCTCCCTGCTGCTTTGCGCGCTGATGCTCGTGAGCCTGGCACCCGCCATGGCGGAAGCGACCCCCACCGTGACCCTGACCGTGTGGAACGAGCCCAACGAGAACCCCGAGCTGAACATGTACTACCAGTGCGAGCAGGCCACGGGCATCAAGGTCGACGTGACCGTGATCCCCGAGACGGAGTATTCCTCCAAGCTCAACCAGATGGTCGCCGCCAAGAGCGATGCGGACATCATGGTGGTTTGGGAGTGCGACCTGGCCAACTTCGTCGCCGCGGGCGGCATCCTCCCCCTGGATGATTACCTCGCCAAGTCTACCATCAACACCGGCGACTTCATCGGCGCCGTTGCCAACCTCTCCGCGGGCCTTGGTGCCACGTATGGCCTGCCGTGGTGCGCGGCCACCGAGATCCTGTACTACAACAAGGATATGTTCGACGCTGCCGGCGTTGCCTACCCCACCAACGATTGGAGCTATGCGGACTATCAGGCGGCTGCCAAGGCCCTGACCCAGAAGAACGCCGACGGCAGCACCGCCGTGTACGGCTGCACCCTGCCCAACCTGCAGACCTGGTGGGCGGGCGTAGGCGCCGCGGGTGACAAGGTGTTTGACCCCGCCACCGGCGAGCTTGTGATCGGCGCGGGCGCCACCAAGTTTGTGACCGACTGCAAAGCCATGGTTGACGAGGGCATCATGCCCAAGCCCTCCTCCGATACGGCCGACCTGTTCTCCTCCGGCATGGCCGCGATGAGCTGGCAGGGCAGCTGGCAGATCGGCGTGTATGGCGGCAACCTCGCCTTCAACTGGGATATCGCCGCCCTGCCTGTGGATGCGATCCAGTACAACACCCTGCATACCGGCTTCTATACCATCGCCTCCTCCTGCAAGAACCCCGAGGCCGCCTGGAAAGTAGTCGAATGGCTGATGGGCGAGCAGGGCCAGACCATCAACAGCAAAGCCAGCGGCAACCCCTCCGCGCTGCTGACCATCGCCGGTGAGGGCGCCTGGAAAGTGGAAAGCGCCAAGACCATCACCAACTGGGACGCCATCACCAAGTCGCTGGCATGCGGCGTGTTCGGCTACACCTGCCTGCCTTCCGGCGTAACCAGCAATGCCGTGAACCTCTTCCAGTCTGCGCTGCTTGGCCAGCTCACGCCGGAGGATGCGGTGGCGCAGTCCTCGCAGTACGCCGCCGAGACCATCGGTTACTGAGCACAGGCCCAAGGGATCGCATGGGTGGCCGCGGCGGTTTATGCTGCCGCGGCCTGACCCGCGCAAATGCGGGGCGTCGGGCATGGCGCTGTGTTCACACCACAGGGCTGTCGCGCACTTCGGCGGGCGGCAGCCCTTCCTTACGTTCGCCATGGCCTGTGGCACGCGGGCCGCGCGCCATGCCACGGGCACAAACCCTTGAGGCCCTACCCTTACCCAGCGCCGGTTTTCCGGAAGGAGGCCCCTTATGGCAGGCAATAAACCGCTTACCCCAAAGCAGCGGAAGCGCCGCAACACCCTTACGGCCTATGCGTTCATGAGCCCGTGGTTCATTGGGTTTCTGAGCTTTTCCGCCTTTCCCATCGTGTTCATGTTCGTGATCAGCCTTACCAACCGCAAGCTGACCGGCTTGTCCAAGTACATCGGTTTCAAAAACTACATCAACATGTTCCAGAGCCCCACCTTTCTCAACTCGCTGAAAGTGACGCTCTTTTTCACCATCGTGATGATGATCGTGACCACCCTCTGGGCGCTGGCCCTCGCGATGCTTCTGAACCGCGGGCAAAAAGGCAACGCCGCGTTCCAGTTTTTCTACTTCATCCCCGCAGTGATCCCCACGGTGGCGCTGGCGTTCGTGTTCCGCATGATCCTGGGTAACGACGCAGGCGTGCTCAACTACCTGCTGTCGCTGGTCAGCGGCCAGCGCGTGGCCATCAACTGGCTGATGGAAGAGCGCATGGTCTATATGGCCGTGTTTTTTGTGACTCTGTTCACCTACAACACCGGGCAGATGATGCTCATCTTCCACTCCGGGCTCAAGGATGTGCCGCAGGAGCTGTACGAGGCATGCGATATCGACGGTGCCAGCCCCATGCGCAAGTTCGTCAGCGTCACGCTGCCCATCATCTCGCCCGTGATCCTCTTCAACGCCGTGATGGGCAGCATCAGCGCCCTGAACGGCAGCTTCGCGCTGCTCTACCCCCTGACGGGCGGCGACCCCAACGGCATGACCAACGTGCTGAGCCTGTCCATCTACAAGGAGGCCTTCCTCAACTACAAGGTGGGCTACGGGGCCGCGCTGTCGGTCATCCTGTTCCTGATCGCGTGCCTCTTTGCCGCGCTGCTGTTCTCACTTTCCAAGCGCCATGTCTACTATGAAGTGTAAGGAGGGGAAGACCGTGCATACAGCTTTACCGGCCCGCCGCAGCGGCATCGGGCGCAAGCGCCTGAACAGTGTGCTGATCACGACCGTCAAGATCATCGTGGCGCTGATCATGTTTTTCCCCATCATCTGGATATTGTCCAGCTCGCTCAAAAGCCTGGTGGAAGTGGGTCAGTTTCCGCCGACGATCCTGCCGCGTGATCCGCAGTGGAGCAACTTTGAGCGCATCCTGACGGAGGAGGCGTTCTACCGCTACCTGCGCAATACGCTGCTGCTGATCGTGGGCACCACCGTTGGCACGCTGCTCTCCTCGTCGCTGGTGGCCTACCCGCTGGCGCGCATGGAGTTCCCTGGCAAGTCGCTGTTTTTTACGCTGATTATCGCGACCATGCTGGTGCCCAATATCTCGCTGATCATTCCGCAGTACATCATGTTCGGCTGGTTCGGGTGGCTGGATTCGCTCCGCCCGATGATCGTTCCGGCCTTCTTCGCATACCCGTACAATGTGTTTCTGTTCCGCCAGTTTTTCCGCAGCATCCCCAAGGAGTTGGACGAGGCGGCGAGCATCGACGGCTGCAGCCGTGCGGGCACGTTCTTCCGCATTCTGGTGCCGCTGTCCAAGCCCACGTTTGCAACCATTGGCGTGCTGTCCTCCGTGTTCTGGTGGAATGAGCTTACCCAGCCCATCATCTACCTGAACCGTGATACCTGGCGGCCCCTGACCGTCGCCATGATGAGCCACTACGCGCACTTTGGCGACAACCCGTTCACCACCACCTGGCACACGCTGATGTCCGCCTCGGTGCTGATGATCCTGCCGCCGATGCTCTTGTACCTGTTTGGCTCCAAGTTTTTGGTGCAGGGCATCAAAACATCTGGCATGAAGGGCTGAGCGCAGCCCTCCCACACCCTGCGCTGGCGGCCAGCGCGCCAGAAAGGATGTAACGCATGAAACGCCTGACCTCCCTTCCCCTGAGCGCCATCACGATACGAGACCCGCTGTTTGGCCACTATATCGAAAGGCTCCACACGGTACTGATTCCCTATCAGTGGAGCATCCTGAACGACATGGGCGGTGCGGACGTACCCAGCGGCTGCCTACGAAACTTCCGGATCGCGGCGGGGCTGGAGACGGGTGAGCGCTATGGCATGATCTTTCAGGATTCCGATCTGGCCAAGTGGCTGGAAGCTGTGGCCTACAGCCTACAAACGCGGCCGGACGCAGCGCTGGAGGCGCGCGCGGACGAATGCATCGAGCTGCTGGCCAAGGCGCAGGGTGAGGACGGGTACCTGAACACCTACTATACGCTGACCGAACCGGACGGCCGCTGGACCAACCTGACCGAGGGGCACGAGTTGTACTGTGCGGGGCACTTTATCGAGGCGGCGGTCGCCTACTGCGAGGCGACGGGCAAGCGCCGCTTTCTGGAGATCATGTGCCGCAATGCCGACCTGATCGATCGCGTGTTCGGGCCGGGAGAGGGGCAGCTCAAGGGCTACCCCGGACATGAGGAGCTGGAGTTGGCGCTGGTCAAGCTGTACCGCGCTACGGGCGAAACGCGCTACTTGAAGCTTGCTGAATACTTCATCGCCCAACGCGGGCAAAAGCCCCGCTATTTCGCGGAGGAGCTGGCCCGTCGCGGGGGCAAAACGCATTTCGACAGCGAACTGATGGCGGACCCCAAATATGCGCAGACGCACATGCCCCCCGTCGAGCAGACCACCGCGGAAGGCCATGCCGTGCGCGCCACCTACCTGTACTGCGCCATAGCCGATATCGCTGAGGAAATAGGCGATGAGGCGCTGCGAAGCGCCTGCCGCAGCATTTTTCAGAACATCGCGCGGGAAAAGCTGTACCTGACGGGCGGCGTGGGCAGCGCGGAGTATGGCGAGCGCTTCAGCGCCAGCTTCGATCTGCCCAACGATACCTGTTATTGCGAGACCTGCGCCTCCATCGGGCTTGCGCTTTTCAGCCTGCGCATGTGCAGGATGGAACGTGACGCAGCCTATGCTGATGTGATGGAGCGGGCACTGTACAACACAGTGCTGGCGGGCGTGAACCGCGAAGGCAACCGCTTTTTCTATGTGAACCCGCTGGAGGTGACGCCTGCGTTTTGCGACGAGAGCACCAGCCTTGCGCATGTCAAGCCGGAGCGGCAGCAGTGGTTCGACGTGGCTTGCTGCCCCACCAACATCGCACGCACGCTGGGGTCGTTGGGGCAATACCTGTTCAGCAAAGGCGAGGGGGAGCTGCTGGTGAACCTCTACCTCTCCTGCGAGGCCGATTTAGGCGCGCAGGGCCGCCTGACCATCGACACCCGCTACCCTGAGGCGGGGGATATTTACATCCGTGTGCAAGCCGCCGAGCCGCTCACGCTGTACCTGCGGATACCGGCAAACGCCCCCCTTTTGTCGCTCACCGTGAGCGGCGCCGCCCAGTCTCCCGCAGTAGAGCGCGGTTATGTGCGCCTTGCCCTCCCGCAGGGCGAAACCGAGCTGACCCTTGTGCTGGATGTGCGCCCCCGCTTCCTGTACGCGGATGTGCGCGTATCCGCCGATGCGGGCAAAGTGGCGCTCGTCAAAGGGCCGATGGTATACTGTTTTGAACAGGCGGACAACGGCGAAAACCTTGCCGCCCTGATTGTGGATGCCACGCAAACACCCATGCCATGCGAGAATCGCGTTGACGCGGCCACAGGCGCATATCGCCTTGCGGGCCTGCGCGAGCACAGCACTGCAGATGCGCTGTATACCACGCAGCCGCCCGCCGCCGAACCCTGCACGCTGACCGCCGTGCCCTACTACTGCTGGAACCACCGCGGACGCGGCGAGATGCGCGTATGGATGCGGAAGTTGGGGTAAGGGTAGGGGAGATAGGGCCGTTCACGTTTGAAGCGGAACCGTGGCAATCGAATCCGACAGGGAATCCGTCGTCCGTGCTCAAACAAATCGAAAGTTGCGGGCTTAGCCACGGGTTTGTATCTTGACTGGCAGAGAATAAAGCGGCGGCATTTATCGATCAAACATCGGCTCGTGACAGGAACGGAAGCGTATGCATGCCTTTTAAGACGGATGGACGATCACGCTGGTGTTGGTCAATCCATCGGAACGATCACGGCTCAGAAACCGGCTGCACTACAAAAACATTACGTATGCAATTGCTGATAAAGGCATGGCAAGCATCGTGTCCGATTTGCACGATGCCTGCCATGTTTTATTTGGCAACAAACGCCTCACTGGCGCGGGGTAGCCAATGCGCACGCCAAACGCATTTTGCCTTGACATTTGCCCGCCACGCGCTATGATGGATGGGCAAACTGACGATGCGAGGTGCCTCATGCTGCTCAACGAAAACCCCGAACTGTTCTCCCTCGCCTACGACCCCGCCCCTTGCGGGCCGCTTGATACGGTGCTGTGCTTTTACGGCGAGCAGGTGCTGCTGCGTACCGAGGGTGCCGCGTCCCGCCTGCCGTTGTGGTGCGAGATCCAGCTCGCGCTGCTTGACCAGACCCCCATCCATGCTTTCAGGCAGGGTGCGCGTCGCGTGTTCATCCTGAACCTGCCCGATGTGTTCACACCGCCGGAGGGGCTCGTATTTGATTCCGTGCGTGTGTTTCGCTCGCTTATCCCGCAGGAGGATTGCTTCCTGCTGATCACCGCATACCATCTCTCGGCATGGTACATGAAACACCGCTTCTGCGGTGTGTGCGGCGGCAAGCCCATGCCCGCGACCGAGGAGCGCGCACTGGTATGCCCACAGTGCGGGCAGATCCAGTACCCCACCATCTCACCCGCAGTGATCGTTGCCGTGACCGATGGCGACCGACTGCTGCTGGCGCGCAACGCGCATGGCGCCTTTCGGCATTACTCGGTCATCGCCGGTTATGTGGAGGTGGGCGAATCGCTCGAGCAAACCGTCGCCCGCGAGGTACGCGAGGAGGTTGGCCTTTCAGTGACCGACATCCGCTACATCGCCAGCCAGCCGTGGGCCCTGTCCCAAAGCATGATGATCGGCTTCCATGCGCGGCTCGCAGGCCCGCCGGACATCACCCTGCAAACCAGCGAACTGGCCGAGGCGGGCTGGTACCGCGCGGATGAGCTGCCGGAGCATGCGGGTGTCATCAGCATCGCCTATTCATTGATCGACCTGTTCAAACAGGGCAAGCTGCGCTGAAGGTTGCCGCCACGCTCCCGCTTGCGGCATCCATCAACCGACAGCAGCAGAAAGCAGCGCATCCAAACCGCCATACGGCCGGATGCGCTGCTTTTCTATCCATTCGCTCAGCTCAGTGCGATATCCAGGATCATCATCAGCAGGAAGCCGCCCATCACGCTCAGCGTGCCGTAATGGCTGTGCTGGCCCAAGTTCGCCTCGGGGATCAGCTCCTCCACGACCACGTAGATCATTGCGCCCGCGGCAAACCCAAGCATCCACGGCATCAGGCTGACCATCGTACCTGCCACCAGCACGCCCAGCACGCCGAAGATTGGCTCCACGATGCCGCTGAGCGCGCCGTAGACGAACGCACGGCCATTTTTCATGCCCGTGTTTTTGAGCGGCAGCGATATGGCTGCGCCCTCGGGGAAATTTTGCAGCGCCATACCCAGCGCCAGCGCGATGGCGGCTGACAGCGATACGCTGCTGGGGCCTGTGCCCACGAACCCGAATGCGAGGCCCACCGCGAGCCCTTCGGGAATGTTGTGCAGCGTTACGGCCAGCACAAGCATGGTCGTTTTCTTGAAAGCGCTGTGTATCCCTTCCACCTCGCCGGTGTTGGCGTGCATGTGCGGCAGCAGCCTGTCCAGCAGCAGCAGGAACGCCGTGCCGATCACGAACCCGCCCGCCGCGGGCAGCCACGGGATGGCCGCGCCCGCCGCCTCGGCCATATCCACCGCGGGGATCAACAGCGACCATACTGCCGCCGCGATCATGATGCCCGCTGCCGAGCCCAAAAATACGCGTTGCAATGAGGGCTTGATCTCGCCGCGGAAAAAGAACACCATCGACGCGCCCAGCGCCGTTCCGCCAAAGGTGAACATGGTACCCATCAGTGCCATGAGGATCGGTGACATGGTAACCCTCCCATACCTTTCGCCACGCAGGAACGGGCGAGATTTTTCCGTTGCAACCTACTTTATTTTAGCATAAAATAAATGGCGTGAAACGCCGATCTCGCTGAGGCGGCAATTTACCCGCACATAAAGGAGACCAAATGGCACAACAGGATCAGCCCGCGCAAACCGCGCCGCAGGGTGCGAAGCGCGCGGCCACGACCAACATCCTCCGCGACTACGTGCTGCTAACGCTTGGCGCGCTGCTCATCGCTTTTGGCGTATACTTTTTTAAGTTCCCCAACCATTTTTCGACCGGCGGCGTCAGCGGTATCTCGATCATCCTGAACCGCTACTTTCCCACCATCAGCTCCGGTACGTTCATGTTCATTATCAACCAGCTGTTGCTGGGTGTGGGCTTTTTGGTGTTCGGACGCGGGTTTGGGCTGCGCACGGCCTATTGCAGCCTGGTCATGAGCGGCGCGGCGTGGGCGCTGGAGGCCATTGTGCCCATGAGCGCGCCCATGACTCACCAGCCTTTGCTGGAGCTGATCTTCGCGGTCACGCTGCCCGCCATCGGCAGCGCCATCCTGTTCAACCTGGAGGCGTCCAGCGGCGGTACCGACGTGGTGGCGATGATCCTCAAACGCTATACGTCACTCAACATCGGCATCAGCCTGATGTGCGCGGATTTTTTGATCACGGTGATGGCCTGTGTCGCTTTTGGGATGGAGACAGGGCTGTTCAGCATCTTCGGGTTGATGATCAAGTCCGTGGTGGTCGACCTGGTGCTGGAGAACATCAAGATACACAAGTGCTTCCAGATCATTACCGGCAAGCCGGAGCCCATCATCCGCTTCATCGTGGAAGACCTGCACCGCGGGGCAACCAACCTGAGCGGCGAGGGCGCATACACGCACGAGCGCAAGACGGTTATCCTCACGGTGGTCAACCGCGCACAGGCCGTCAAGCTGCGCAACCACGCCAAAGCGGTCGATCCGGCCTGCTTTATCCTGATAACCAACACGGGGGAGATCATCGGCAAGGGTTTTCGAGGCACCATGTAGCAGGGAGGGAAAGCGCCATGCGGTATCAGAGTGCGTTGATCGCGGTCAGGGATGTAAAAAAGAGTCTCGCCTTCTACCAGAAGTGGTTCGACATGGAGATGGAGGTCGATCTGGGTTGGAACATCGGCCTGAAAGGCGGCCTGAGTTTGCAGGAACACTTTGCGGAGCTGGTGGGCCTGCCGGAGGACAGCGTGCTGGAGCGTGCCCACAATATGGAGCTCTACTTCGAGTGTGAGGATCTGGATGCGTTTGGCGCGCGCCTGACTGCGGATAAGAGCATCGAGTGGGTGCACCCCGCCAAGGAATATCCGTGGCGGCAGCGGGTGATCCGCATTTACGACCCGGACCGGCACATCATCGAGATCGGCGAGAGCATGCGCATGGTGTTCAAACGACTGGTCACTCAGGGCAACAGCATTGAAGAAACGGCGCGCATCACCGAGCACCCCGTTGCGTTCGTGCGCGCCGCGGTGGAGGGCAACGCATGAGCGTGAGCATACGCCAGGCGAACCCTGCGGACGCGCCCCGCATATGCGATATCAACCATAGCGCGCTGGGGTATGACAGCGACCCCGAAACCGTTCGGGTGCAGCTTGCCCGCATACTCATGCGGGATACCGACCGTATTTGGGTCGCATGGGACGAGGCAGCGGCGACGGTCGTTGGTTTTGTGCACGCGGCGGACTACGAGACGCTGCACAGCGGCAGCCAGAAGAACATCATCGCGCTGGCAGTGGAGCCTGCATGGCAGGGGTTGGGGCTGGGCCGGATGCTGACCGACGCCGTGGAGGGGTGGGCGCGCGCCTCCGGCTGCAATGCGGTGCGGCTGGTATCCAGCTTTGCACGCGTCAAAGCGCATGCGTTCTACCTCCACTGCGGCTACCGTCTGCGCAAGGAGCAGAAGAACTTTATCAAAGAGTTTGAAACACGGCAGGGCTGAGGAACAGCGTGATCAAGCAGCAGAACAAAGCGCCAGCCGACCAGTCGGCTGGCGCTTTACACTGCGTGCTGGTCGTGTACCTTCACACATACAGGCTTTGTATCTTTCATAAAAAAGCGAAAAGCGCCGGACAAACGTTCCAGCGCTTTGGCGTGGCTTGCTTACTCCTGTACGGGAGCACCCACAGGGCAGGTCTCGGCGCAGGCGCCGCAATCGATGCACTTATCGGCGTCGATCACGAACTTGCCATCGCCTTCGGAAATCGCCTCCACGGGGCAATCGGACGCGCAAGCGCCACAGCTGATGCAATCGTCGGTGATTTTGTATGCCAAGGTCATTCACCTCCATTGAGATTTGGCGGCATTCCGAATGGAACGGCGCTCGGGCATATGATACCATGCGAAAGGGCGTTTGGCAAGCCTTTCGCGGCTGGAATCCGCCACAGAATAAAGGGCTGCGATGCACCTGGCACACCGCCGAGGCACGATGGCAACGGGAAGGGCCGGAAGGTCTTTTCGGCCGAGGGTTATTTCGCTTCGCTGCGCTCATTCTGCCGGATCGGTTCTTCCTTTAGCCGCAAGACGGACTGACACCCGCCGAAAACACCCGAAATGCTCCTTGCTTATTTAAGAGCGTAACGGTATAATCCAATGAGATTTGATCGCGGACAGCAGCAAAGGGGAGTGATCCGGTTGGCCGATTTGAACCTGCGCAGCGAGACCTACGAGCGGCTGATGAACAATGAGTTCAATTGCGAGAAGGAATTGACCATGTCCATCCTGTCCGGCAAATACAAAGTCGTGATCATCTGGCACTTGGGCAACGAGCACCCCCACCGCTTCGGCGAGCTGCGCCGCCTGTTCAAGCGCATCAGCAGCCGTATGCTCACCAAGCAGCTGCGCGAGCTGGAACAGGACAGCATCGTAGAGCGCACCATTTTGCCGTGCGATACGCCGGGCGTAGCGTCCGGTGTGGAATACTCGCTGACCGAGTTGGGGTTTACGCTGCTGCCGGTGGTCAACCACATCTACCGCTGGGGGCAGGAGAACATGGCCTACTATGTGCGGCGTTTGCACATGCAAAATGGCACCGAGCCACCGGAGCACATCGTGCCCGGCACCGTGATGCAGGCCAAATAAAAAATACATCAGCATAAGCCCGAACCACAGCCAAATCGCGGCTGTGGTTTTTTGAATGGTAACAAAAATGTGCGTACTTTACAAATGAGGGAACACTCCGTACAATTTAGACAACAGGAGCGAAATAGTGAAAAGGTGATGTGGAAGCGGTTTACCTGCGCTGGAGTCAAGGGCACCGGAGCGCGCAGCCCATAGCAGACAGTTTCGCGCCGATGTGGGAACGATCCCCTTACCCGGGTTCCATTGGGCGGGCACCCTTTCGCCCGCGCCAATGCAATGGATAAACAACCTTCACTGAAGGAGGAGAGCACTTGGGCGATACGTATCGCGTACAGATGACTGGCGTCAAGAAGTCATTCGCAGGCATTCAGGCGCTGAAAGGGGTGGATTTTTTTCTGCGGCCGGGCGAGATACATGCCCTGGTTGGTGAAAACGGCGCGGGCAAATCCACGCTGATGAAGATCCTTTCCGGCGCCTATGCCATGGACGAGGGCGTTATCCAGATCGACGGGCAGCCTGCGCACCTGGGCACGCCGCGCCGTGGCAAGGAGCTGGGCGTGGGCATCGTATATCAGGAGTTTGAGCTGGCCAACGACCTCACCATTGCAGAGAACATCTTTATCGACCGGCTGGGCAGGCACGGCTTCATTCACTGGAAAAAGCTGTTCCGGGATGCGCGTGAGGTCATGCAAGGCTTGGGGTTCGATATCGACGTGCGCCAGCAGGTGGGCGACATCAGCGTAGCCTACAAGCAGGTGGTGGAGATCGCCAAGGTGCTTTCCGCCAACGCGAAAATATTGATTTTGGACGAACCGACCGCCGTGCTAACCCCCGCTGAAACCGAGAAACTCTTTGCCACGATGAAGCGGCTCAAGGCCGCGGGCGTGAGCATCGTTTATATCTCCCACCGCATGGATGAGATATTCTCCATCTGCGATACCGTGACCATCATGCGCGACGGCGAGATCACCGGCGGCGGCGCCGTCCGCGATTTTGAGGTGGACGGGGTCGTGGAGCTGATGATCGGGCGCAAGCTATCCACCATGTACCCTGCGCGCGATGTATGCATCGGCGCGGAGCTTTTGAAGGCGGAGGATCTGCGCGGCAGCATCTTTGAGGATGTGAGCTTTTCACTGCATCGCGGAGAGGTTCTTGGCATCTTCGGGCTAGTGGGCAGCGGACGCACGGAGCTGGCGCGCGCACTGTTCGGCGCGGACGCGCTCAAGGGGGGCACCGTAACGCTAAACGGCAAACCCGTGCGAATCCGCTCACCCTATCAGGGTATCCGCCACGGGCTGGCGCTGATCCCCGAAAACAGCAAGGAGCAGTGGCTGATCCTTGAAAAATCCATCGGACAGAACATCACGCTGTGCAGCATCGCTAAAACCACCAAACCGCGCGGCATCCTAAACCGCGGGCGTGAAAAAGCGATGGTCTCGCGGCTGGTGCGAGAGCTGAGCATCAAGGCGGAGGACACGTCGTTGCCCGTGAGCAGCCTCTCGGGCGGCAACCAGCAGAAGGTGGTCATCGCCAAATGGCTGGCCACGGATTCCACCGTGATCCTGATGGACGAGCCCACCCGCGGTGTGGATGTAGGCGCAAAAGTGGAAATATACCAGATCATCAACGCGCTGGTGGCGCGCGGGGTCAGTATTTTGATGATCTCCTCGGAGCTCAACGAGATCATTGGCATGTGCGACCGCGTGTTGGTGATCGACAAGGGCCGGTGCCGGGGCATCCTCGGCCGGGACGAAATGAATGAGATGAGCATCATGAAGCTCGTTGTGGGAGGCAAAGCGGTATGAACAGGACAGGCGCGTTGGCACGCCGGAGTTTGACGGGCACGCTGCAACAGTATTTATCGGTGATGGTGCTGGTGCTGCTCGTGATCGCATCCAGTTTCCTCTCCCAAAACTTCTTTACCGCGCAGAATATCTTTAACCTCCTGCGCCAAAACGCGGGCACCGTGATCGTGAGCATGGGCATGCTGCTGGTGATCCTGACAGGTGGCATCGATTTGTCGGTGGGTTCCGTCGCCGCGTTTGATGCGGTGGTGTTCGCGACTCTGCTGGATACGCGCCAGATGGGCGGGTTGCCGCTGGGGCTGTCGCTGGTCATCACGGTGGTGCTTAGCGTGGCTTTCGGCGCGCTGGCAGGCTACCTGGTGGCATACCAGAAGATGGCGGCTTTTGTGGTCACCCTCGCGTCCATGACCGCGGCGCGCGGCGTAGCGTATATGATTTCTCACGCCAAAACCATCCCCATCACCAATGAGGTGGTAAGCGAGTTCAACAAGGGCAACTTCATGGGCGTGCCCTACGCGGTGATATTGGCCGGCTTTCTGGTAGTGTGCGTGGCGCTGGTGCTGCGCTACACCAGCTACGGGCGCTTTGTGCAAGCCATCGGCAGCAACGAAACGTCGGTGCGGCTCTCCGGCATCCGCACCAACCTGTACGTGATGTCGGTGTACATGGTATCGGCGTTCATGTGCGCGTTTGCGGGCATCATCGAATCCCGCACGGGTGTTGGGGACGCGCGCGTGGCCTCCGGCATGGAGCTTGACGCCATCGCGGCCTGCGTGATCGGCGGGGCCAGCCTTGCTGGCGGCAAGGGTACGGCGCTCAATACGCTCATGGGTGTGCTGATCCTCGGCCTCATCAGCAACATCATGGCGCTGATGAAGGTGGCCTCCTACCCCCAGCAGGTGATCAAGGGCGTGATCATCATCGTTGCGGTGCTGTTGCAGCGCAAGCGGAAACATTAGGGTCGTTGAACCTGCGAGTAGTGCCGCAGGTTTGGCAATAGCGCGGCGACTTTCAACGCACTACTTGGAGGCGTGCTGCGCGACGTTGTCTCATGGGTGTGCATCGTTCCAAAAAACAGGAGGGAAAACAATGAAAAAGCTGCTTGTGGTTGTGCTGACCCTGTGTATGCTCTTTACCCTGACGACTGCCGTCGCCGAAGCCAAGCCCCTGAACACCCAGAAGATCGGCCTCACGATGCAAACGCTGAACGGCGCGTACTTCGCCGCGCAGGAAGAGACCTTCATCAAGCTGTGCACGGAAAAGGGCATCGAGTACGTTACCGCGGATGCTAACGGCGATACCACCGCCGAGCTTGCCAATGTGGAAAACTTCATCGCACAGGGCTGCACCATCGTGGTCATCAACCCCGTGCATCCCGAGGGCTCCATCGAAGCCACGCGCAAGTGCGAGGCCGCCGGTGTTGCCGTGTTCATCATGGACAACTCCATCTCGCCCGATGCGTATTACATCTCCATGGTGCAGAGCGACAACTACACACTGGGCACGCTGGTGGGCGCGGATATCGCCGCCAAGTTTAACGGCACCGACATCAACCTGGGCCTGCTGAGCGGCAACGTGGGCAACGCGTTGGGCGTGGCGCGCCGTATGGGCACGCTGGCCGGCATCGTGGAGGCGCAGCTGGAGAAGAGCGGCGAGGCCAAGGTGAACATCGTGGCGCAGGGCTGGGGCGGCTGGAACCAGGCCGACGGCCAGAAGGCTGCCGAGGACATGCTGACCGCCGCGCCGGAGATCAACTGCATCTTCGCCGAGAACGACGACATGGCGCTGGGCGCGCGCGAAGCCTGCCTGGCCATTGGCCGCAGCGACATCATCATCTGCGGTGCGGACGGCAATAAGACCATGTATGGCCTGATCAAAGAGGGCGGCCAGATGCTGGCCACCGGCCGCAACGACCCCGCCGAGTGCGCCACCAAAGTGCTGGAGACCATCGAGAAGTGGAACGCGGGCGAAGCCGTGCAGAAGCTCGTGTACCTGACCCCCGTCAGCGTGAATGCCTCCAACATCGACACCTACTACAACCCCGATTCCACCTTCTAAACCACACTCCCACAGCTAAAAACAACGGCCCCTGGCTGTGCCCAGGCACAGTCAGGGGCGGGCTTTACCCAAACCGGATAATACCATTTCAAAACCTTAACGCTTCTATCTCGCAGCGCTTTTGCCCTCTGGCTTCGTCGTGAAAGCTCGACGTAGCCCCGCTACGCCTTCGCTTCCACTCCTCGCCATAGAACAAAATCGCTCGCGATCTATTATGCATTAAGGATTTGAAATAGTATAACAATCAAGCAGGGAGGCGAACCCGTATTGAAGATGTTCATAGACGGCACGCAGGTCGATGCCAGCGATCACGGCACGCTTACCGTCGTCAATTCCGCCACGGGCGAGTTTATTGACACCGTGCCCGCCGCCACCGCGCAGGATGTGGCGCAGGCCATCGAGGCTGCGCAGCGCGGCAAGGTGAGTTGGGCGCAGACACCCGCGCATGAGCGCAGCCGCCTGATGCTCAGGTGCGCCGATGCCATCGACGAGCAGCGAGAGGCGCTGGCCCGCTCGCTGAGCACGGAGATGGGCAAGATCATCCGCGAGGCCCGGGGCGAGATCCGCGTATGCGCGCAGATTTTGCGCGGCTTCGCCGAAAAGGCGGCGCACCTGTACGGCCGCACCATGACCGATTATCAGATCGGTACCGAGAAGGATATCATCTTCACCCGCCGTGAGCCGTTGGGCGTGGTGGCGTGCATATCGCCGTTCAACTACCCGGTGGAACTGTGCACGCAGAAGTTTGCCTCTGCGCTGGCGGCTGGCAATGCCGTGATCATCAAACCCGCGTCCGACAACCCTCTCACGGTTATGCGGGTGGTGGAGATCTGTCTGTTGCAGGGTATCCCGGGCGACGTGCTGCAGCTTGTGTGTGGCGGTGGCGCGTTCGTGGGCAACCTGCTCGCGACCAGCGACAGGATCAATGCCATTAGCCTGACAGGCAGCACGCCGGTAGGGCAGGAGGTAGCCAAAGCGGGCGCCAATACCCTGAAGCGCGTGTTTCTGGAGTTGGGTGGCAACGACCCGTATATCGTGTTTGACGACGCGGATATGGAGCAAGCCATCCGTGACGCGGTGCAGGGGCGCGTGCAGAACGCCGGTCAAACCTGCTGCTCGCCCAAGCGTTTCATCGTGCAGGATACCGTGAAGGATCGCTTTGTGGCAGGCGTGATCGACCGCCTCAAGCACCTAAAGCACGGAAGCCCGCTGGACGATGCCACCGATATGGGCAGTCTCATCAGCGAGCGCGCGGCGCAGGAGGTGCTCCGGCAGGTGGAGCTGACGGTCAAGCAAGGCGCGCACCTGCTGTGCGGCGGCAACCGCATCGGCAAAACGTACTTCGAGCCTACCGTGCTGGACGGGGTCACCCTCGCGATGGATGCCGCCAAGGATATGGAGGTGTTCGGCCCCGTGTTCCCGATCATCTCGTTCACCACCGAGGCGGAGGCCATCGACATCGCCAACGCCACCTGCTACGGCTTGCAGGCAGGTGTGATGACGCAGAGCATGAACCGTGCCATGCGCGTGGCCTCACAGCTTCAGTGCGGCGGCGTGGTCATCAACAGCTCCGGCAACTACCGGCACTTGGATCAGCCTTTCGGCGGCTACAAGATGAGCGGTATCGGCCGGGAGGGCGTGAGCGTCACGTTGGAGGAGATGACGCAGGAGAAGAGCTACATCATGAAGAACGTGCTGGCATAGGGGAAACCGCGAGGGAGGGGCTCCCAAGCAGCACCGATGCCGACCGTTCGTGCGAGCTTGCAATCAAAAGAAACTCCTCATGTGCTCCGACCGCTGGAAGCATGTGGGTACAATGCAAAGGGAAGCCCAAATCAGGGCTTCCCTTTGCATTGTGGCATGTCATGCGTAACAGTGTGTATGTGGCGCGAGTCGCGGGAGGCTAGATACCGACTGTTTGGCTCCGGCGCTCCATCAGCACCACATCGTGCCATTTCCCATTATCCATTTTGCCGAGCTTTTCCCGGAACCCGATCTGGCGAAAGCCGCACTTGGCATGCAGCGCCTGACTGCCCGTATTCTCCCGGATAATACGAGATTCAAGCGACCAAAAGCCCTCCGCTTCGGATTGGCGGATCAGTTCCCGCAGCAGCGCCTGCCCGATACCCTGCCGCTTATGGTTCTGCCCCACGTAGATGCTGACATCTGCGACCCCCGCGTATACGCAACGGCTGGAGATGGGGGTCAGGGCCGCCCAGCCCAGCACCGTGTCGCCTGCTCTGGCAACCAGACGGCAGTCCGCACAGTGGCTTTTGTCCCATTGCTCCCAGCTGGGCACTTCGGCCTGAAATGTAGCGATCTTGGTCTGGATGCCCTCCCAGTAAACTGCGGCGACCTGCGCCCAATCCTCCGGCTTCATGGCTTCGATCGTATAATCCATGGCAATGCCTCCATCATTCTGATGTTTCTATTTACCTTAATTAACCGTCAGCCGCAACTGGGCTCCGTGCCGCTGAGCATCCCGATCAGGATCGCCGCGGCGCAACCGACGCCCTGATGCACCTCGATGGCGCAAAAAGGGCAGTTGTTCAGGCAGGCGCCGCACTCCATGCAACTGTCCAGATCGGCGATGCGCACCTTGCCCTCAAAAGGCTCAAACACACTGTGGGGGCAAACAGACAGGCACATCCCGCAGCCCGTGCACTTTGCCGGGCTGTGTTTCAGGGTGGCGACATTTTTCAAATACTTCATGTCACGGCCTCCTTTCAGGCGAAAACCCTGATCAAATCATTTGCCAGCAGCAGCACCGCCCCCACCCCGGCGGAGAGCAGCATGGCGGGCAGCGCGACCTTCATCTCTTTGTCAACGCCGGAAAGCGATGTATACGTCGAGCTGCCGGTGAAGTTCATCGCGCAAAATGCCGATAGGGAGGGGAGCACCAGCAGGTAGGCGACGGCCTTGAGCCAACCGAAGTCCGGCGTGTAGGGGAATCCCTGCCATACAAGCACGGCAGCTGCCCATACCAGCCCAACAAGGAAGCCCTTGAACGAGAACGCCCTGCCGGGTATCCAAGGCAGCAGAACGGGCATCACGACGCAACCGGTGACGATCGCCCCGACGAGCGCGACAAAATCTGCGCGCCCATAGTGCCCCAGACCGATGGCATTGAGGATGAACAGAACGCCGAAGGCGAGGAGCAGCGGCTTGACCATGGTGACAAGCTCCATTGGCGTGAGCACCAGCCGGTCGCGGAGCGGAAACATCACCGTCCGCATCGCCGCGGTGGCAACCATGCCCGCCGAGAGAAAAGCCTTCAGGTCGCTAGCGCGAACCGGGCCGAAGACGACCTTGAAGCCGGAACGTTTTACCACTTCGTGCGCTGCAATGCCCGTGGCGCCAAGCTGAGGCACGATCACGCTGCGGTGGCTGACGACTTTGTCCAGCTGCACGGCGCCGACCCTGTGCACCAGCTCCTCTGTACCAAAGGTGCCTTTGCCCGCCGCGCACCAGACGTTCACACCGTCCGTATCAAGCACCATGATCCATGCGCTCATACTTTCCAGTTCCTTGCGCAAGCGGTCGAAAGTCATTTTATAGTTGGCGGTCACAAGCACGGGGGACTGGGCATCCGGCGAACCGACACAGTACAGGCCGGGCTCTACCTTATAGTCCATACGCCCGATCGACCAGCGGCACTTCCAGGAGCCCCACACATCCCAAAAGCGCAGCCGTGTGGAGATGCGGGGAACCTTTCCGGCGGGCGTATCGACATAGCCAAGAACCCAATGCTCCGTCGCATTGCTGCCCGGGCGCTTTCGGAGGCGTGCAGGCGCGGAGCTGTTTGGACTGCCGCAACAGCTGGCACTGCCCGTGGGGGCCGTCTCGCCGGCGGGGGTGCGGGCCGCACCGGCCAGCGTCGCAATGCGCGGTTTTCCATTGCAGGCGGTTGGCGCGCCGCCGCAACAGGTCGGTTTGCTCATTGGTGATCCTCCTCTTCATTCATTGTCTTATTCACGCGCGAAACGGCCTGCCTAGCAGCAGCGCTCGTCCCCAATCGCATCGATAAGCAGGGTCATGCTTTCCAGCACTTGGCCCTGCTTGCCCTCCGGAATACGGGCCAGAACGCGCTGATAGTAGGTTTCCATGCCTGCCTCGGTTCGCTCAAAGAAGCGCAGGCCTTCCTCCGTCAATTGGATGACCACGAAGCGCCGATCCCCGTCGTCAAGCTCACGCACAGCCAAACCGTTCTCCACCAGGTTGTTGATGGTTCGGCTCATGGTGCTCTTATCAACACCCAAGAGATCCGCCAAATCGTTCAGGTTGATCTTTCTTTTGCGACCGATTTCCACGATCGCATGGCACTGCGCCAGCGTGACGCCGCAGCAGTTCAGGTCGCTCTTTTCCAAAATGCCAAGGTGCCGCACCAGGATTCGTATCATTTCCCGAAGTGCACTGCTGTCATTGCCAACCATCCAATCACCTCGCGAACATCATACGACAATAAGTTGCAAAATGCAACAGTTTGGATATGCAAATTTAAAGAGGGGGTGTGCGATGCCAGGCGAGTTGCTTCTGGGTTTTCAAATCTTCTATGTTGCTTGTGATGCTGGCGATTTTCGGCTTTAGCGAGGAGCAGGGGCAAAGACATGGCGGGGCGATGGCGAGACTCTGCGATAAAGTGGAGGAGCAAGTTCCAAGAGAGAATGCCAAAGGTTTGAATACGTATACGGCTATCCGACCAAAAGCAAGCCAGCCTCCGAACGGATGGAAGCTGGCTTGCTTACGGAGCACCTGCGACACTGGGCCGCTATGCCTTTTTCAGGTCGTGTTCCGCCGCATATTGCTTTTCCCCGCCGGACAGGTTGTACACCCGCTTGAACCCCTTGCCCAGCAGAATATTCTGCGTTGCGTTGCCGGTGGTGCCTTTGTTGCAGTAGGTGATGGTGATAGCGTCCTTGTCGAGCGTTTCCGCTGCCTGACGCAGCTTTTCATGCGGGATGCTCACGGCGCCCGGCACATGGCGCTTCTCGTACTGCGCGGGCACGCGCGTATCGATCAGCGTGTGCTTTTCGCCGGAGGCGGCCAGCGCATCCAGCTGGCTTGCGGTCATCAGCGGCCTGCCACGGTGGATGGCGTTGTCCAGAATCATGCCGGTGTACATGACGGGGTCCTTCGTGGTGGAAAACGGCGGCGCATAGGCCAAATCGAGGTGGAACAGATCCTCCACGGTCGCCCCATAGGTAATGGCCGTCGCCAGCACGTCAATGCGCTTGTCCACCCCCGCGAGTCCCACGATCTGCGCACCCAGCAGCCTGCCGCTTGCCCTGTCCGCAATGCCTTTGATGACCATCTCCTGCCCGTGCATATACTCCGGCCTGTCGGGCTTGATATTGTGACACACCACGGGGTCGAAACCCTCGGCGCGGGCTTCGCGTTCGCTGAGGCCCGTCTGCGCCACGGTAAGGCCAAACACGCGGAAGATGCCCGTGCCCAGGATGCCGCGAAAGGCCAGATCACCGCCCGTGATGCTGTCACCTGCGATGCGCCCGGTCTTGTTGGCGGTGGAGCCTAGCGGGCGGTACACCGGCTTGCCGGTGACCAGATGCATGTGTTCGATGCAATCCCCGCAGGCGTAGATGTCCGGCACATTGGTGCGCATGTGCGCATCCACACGGATGGCGCCTGCCACGCCCAGCGCCACGCCTGCCAAGGCGGCCAGCTCGCTGTTGGGCCGCACGCCTGTGGAGACCAGCACCATATCCGCGCCCACGGTTTGCCCGCCTGCCAGCAGCACGCCGCTCTCCGTGATAGCCTCGACGGATGCGCCCGTGAGTACATCGACGCCGTTTTGCAAGAGATGAGCCTGCACGTGCGCCGCCATGTCAGGGTCAAGTCCCGGGGTCACCTGCGGCAGCTTCTCCAGCAGCGTAACGGCAATGCCCAGCCCCTTCAGGTTTTCCGCCATTTCCAGCCCCACGAAGCCTGTGCCGATGATGGCCGCGCTGCGCGGGTTCTGGCTGTTCAGATAGGCCTTGATGCGGCGCATGTCGCCAAGGTTGCGCAGCGTGAACACATGGGGCTGTCGGGCGCCGGGGATTGGGGGCACGGTTGCTCGCGCGCCGGTGGCCACTATCAATTTGTCATACGCATCGGTAAACACGTCGCCAGTCGCCAGATTTTTGACCGTAACAGTGTGCGCGGCCGGGTCGATGGCCGTAACCTCGTGGCGGGTCAGGATATCCACATTGTACTTGCTCTTGAAGAAGGCGGGGTCGCGTGGGGCCAGCGCCCCGGCGCTCTCCACCTCGCCGCCCAGATAGTAGGGCATGCCGCAGCCGGAATAGGAGATGTCGCTGTCCTTCTCATAGACTACGATCTCCGCATCCTCGCGGTTGCGCCTTGCCTTAGCGGCGGCGGATGTACCCGCCGCCACCGCTCCGATCATGATGATCCGCATTGCTGTCCCTCCCGGCCCGCCGTGCTTTGCGGCATGGCCTGTTCGTCAAACGCCGCGGCCTTTGTGCAGGGCTACCGCTTGCCCTCCCCGGCGGGAAACCAGTGCGTCGTTCGGTTGGCGATCTTGACCAGCGTGAGCATGACCGGCACCTCCACCAATACGCCCACGATGGTCGCAAGCGCCACGGGGCTCTTGGCGCCGAACAGTGAAATGGCAACGGCCACCGACAGCTCAAAGAAGTTGGAAGCGCCGATCATCCCCGCAGGCGCGGCGATATCGTGCGGCAATTTGAGCGCCTTGCTGGCAAGGTAGGCGATAAAGAAAATCAGAAAGGTCTGGATGGTCAGCGGAACGGCAATCAGCACGATGTGCAGCGGGTTGGAGAGGATCACGTTCCCCTGGAACGAGAAGATGATGACCAGCGTGAGCAGCAACCCCGCGACCGTCACATTGTTCCACTTGGGCAAAAACGTATTGGTGAAATAGGCTTCGCCTTTCCTGCGAATCAGCTGCGTGCGGGTCAGGATGCCGCCCGCCAGCGGGATGACCACAAACAACCCGACCGACAGCAGGAGCGTGAGCCACGGGATCGTGACCCCGCCGATGCCCAACAGCAGCGCAACGATGGGCGTGAACGCTACCAGGATGATGAGATCGTTGGTCGCGACCTGCACAACGGTATAGGCGGGGTTGCCGCGGGTCAGGTGGCTCCACACGAACACCATGGCCGTGCAGGGAGCCGCGCCCAAGAGAATCGCGCCGGCCAAGTAGTCCTTGGCGAGATCGGCGGGGATCAGCGCCTTGAACACCACATTGAAGAAGAACCACGCGATGCCAAACATCGTAAACGGCTTGATTAGCCAGTTCGTGACCCACGTCACGAACAGCCCTTTCGGGTTTTTGCCCACGTCGCGGATGCTCTGGAAATCCACCTTCAGCATCATGGGGTAGATCATCAGCCAGATCAGGATCGCGATAGGGATGGACACGTTGGCGTACTCGAACCGGTTCAAGAATTGCGGCACGGCGGGCAGGAACTTGCCGATCAGCACCCCCGCGACCATGCACAGGATGACCCACACCGTCAGATACCGCTCAAAGAACCCGATCTCACGCTTTTGATTTGACATTTTGATCGCCTCATTTCGTCAGTGCATACAGTGCAACCCAAATGTGCCAGGTGGGAAATTCAACCCCGAACCTTTTTGAGTATGGCTAAGACTTCCTCGGTCTTGAGCACTTTGCCATAGGAGACGACCCTGCCTTCCACCACCAGCGCGGGTGTGGACATTACACCGTATGCGGCGATCTGGGCAAAATCGCGAACATGGTCGATTGCCGTATCCATGCCGAGTTGCTCCAGCGCCGCTTTGGTGGCGGCCTCCAACTGGTTGCATTTTTCGCAACCGCTGCCCAGCACCTTGACGGAACGCCCCTCCGCCTGTGATGCCTGCATGTCATTGGCGGCGGATGATGCGCCGACGTTGCCGCAGGCGCATGTTTGCACAGTCTTCACCAGCTTCTTTTGAAACAATCCCATATCCAGTGCCTCCCTATCTTCCGTTCGATGGACATTCTTGTATGATGGTTGGTTGTGACGTGGCGGGCTCCGCCTGACGGACGGTCCGGCGCCGCGATCCGCGGGTCCTGCGCGATCTGCTGTTACCAGAGTGCGCCCAGCTTTCCAACGAAGGCAGCATGCGGGGTGGCGGTCACTGGCCGCAGTTCGAACAACCGCAGCCACAGCCACCCGAGACGGGTTTAGCGTTGGGCGGCACCCAGCCGGTATCATCGCCGACATAGGTGATCGCGCCGACAGGGCAGAGCGCGCCGCAGCCGTGGCAGTGATCCACGCACGCCTCGGGCTTGGTCACGACCGGCGTGGGGGCCTTGGCCGAGTCATAGACACCATGCGAGCATTTTTTGCCGCAGCTGCCGCACTCGGTGCATAGAGTGTAATCGATCACGGGATACCATGTTTTCGCCATGGGGTACACCTCCTACCGTAAGATGGGGGACAATGCGTTGAACAGATACCCGACCAGAATGATGCCTACCGTGCATATGGCGATGAAGAGAGCCAGCAGCTTTGGCTTGACCGCTTTGCGGAGCATGATGATCGACGGCAGGGATAGCGTGGTGACTGCCATCATGAACGACAATACCGTGCCCAGCAGCGCACCCTTGCTCAGCAACGCCTCGGCGATGGGGATGGTACCGAAGATATCCGCGTACATGGGCACGCCGATCAACGTCGCAAGCACCACGCCAAAGGGGTTGTCGCTGCCCAGCACCGCTACGACCCATGCCTCGGGTATCCAGTTATGGATCACCGCACCGATGCCAACGCCGATCAAGATGTATGGGAACACCTTTTTGAACGTAGCGAGCATCTGCTCCTTCGCGTACTGGAGGCGGTCGCGACGGGTCAGGTTGGGGGACGCGATATCCACGCCGCCCGCGGTAAAGATGAAGCTCTCCACATGCTTCTCCATGTGCAGCCTTTCAATGAGCGACCCGCCCGCGACGGCCACCACAAGCCCTACCGCGACGTAGAGCAAGGCGACCCTTGCGCCGAAGATGCTCGTCAACAGCAGCAACGAACCAAGATCCACCATCGGCGAGGAGATCAGGAACGAAAACGTGACGCCGATGGGCAGGCCTGCGGACGTGAAGCCGATGAACAGCGGGATGGAGGAGCAGGAGCAAAACGGGGTTACCGTACCCAGCAGCGCAGCCACGATGTTCGCCCCGATGCCGTGGAACCGGCCCAGAATGCGTTTGCTCCGCTCCGGCGGGAAATAGCTTTGAATATAGCTGATCAAAAAAATTAGGAAACACAGGAGAACGGTTATCTTGATAACATCATAAAGGAAAAACTGCAAACTCCCCGCCCAGCGGTCCGCCGTATCCATCCCAAGGGCGGACAGGCCTTTCCCCAGCAGCGCGTTCAGCCACTGCATGCCCAGCACCTGATTCTGAAACCATTCCCAGCCTGTTTTCAATACGCTCATATGCGTCCTTTCTTGCAACCGTTATTGTTTGACCATGGTGAACCGGTCGCGGGTGCCGTACATCAGTCGACCGGACAGGCACAGCCCGTGTTGCTGTCCATGTGCACGGCGGTCAAGCTGCGCAGCAGCGCGATCGCGTTTTCGCACCCATCTTCGCTGATGCGGTAGTGCATCCACTTTCCGACTGGTTTGCCCTCCACGATGCCTGACGTTACCAATACCTTCATGTGATACGACAGCGCGGATTGCTTGATGCCGAGTTTTTCCGTCAGCACACAGGCGCACAGGGAGCCGTCCTGCAGCAGTTCCAGGATACGAAGCCGGTTTTCGTCGCAAAAGGCCTTGAATACGGCGGCATTCTGCGCATATTTCGTAGGCATTGCTTCACCTCAAATCAAAATAGTTTGATACGAGGAGAGTATATGCCTCAAATCAATTTCTGTCAATATGAAATTTTCGATTCCTGCTTAAAAATTTTGCGGGAGAAGACAGCTTAGCCAACGTACGGGTCGTACCCCATTACGCCTTGCCGCTCCATGCTTGCACCTGTGTGCCGATCAATCGAGGGGCAAACCTGATGACCACCAGGCAAATCGTCAAGGCGTGGCAACAGTTTGGCCTCAAAGAAAACCGCCTGCTTGCGGCACGTGGTTCTGCAACAGACGATTCTGGGTGTTACAAGTGAATGGGCTGACCAGATGCTTGAAAACCCAAACATTCATGATCGTGCAAAGGCATGGCGGCTCACCCTACAAGCCTACTTTCGCATACTTTTGAAAACACTACCTCACCTTTAGCGCTTTGGAAAATGCGGAGGTGTTGCCGTGCAGGTCCGTCACCAGCGCGATCACCTTTTGGCCCTTCAGCGGTTCCGCGCTGACGAAGTCAAAAACTCCGTCGGCATCCGCGCAGGCAAAGCCGAGCGACAAAGCCTGCTTGTTCTCAAAACGGTACACCTCGACAAGCCCGTAAGGGACGGTTCTGCCTTGCACGCACGACCCTGTGGACTTGGTCAAAACCGGCGCTGACAGGTCGCCCGCGGCGTGCTCAAGCAGCATGACCAGCCCGGCGGGTTTGGCACCGGAAAAAAGGTTGCATCGCAACTGATTCCCCGTGCCCGCATCCACCCTGATATTGTAGTCGCAAATGCTGTCAAAGGCATTGCGCTGCACAAAATGATCGGATGTGCCAGCCTCCAGAAAGATAGCGAGCCCCTTTGCGTTGCGGATCGTGTTGCCCATGATCAGCATGGCTTCGATGCCGGGATCCGAGATGCGCATGGTGATCGACCCGCCTTGCAGAACATTGCCTTCCGCTGCCGTGTACCCACCGATGGTCGCATGCCGCTGCCCCATGTTGGCGACCACGCCCATCCCGTTGGGCAGC
Organism: uncultured Oscillospiraceae bacterium; assembly: GCA_964584315.1. Classification (GTDB taxonomy): domain Bacteria; phylum Bacillota; class Clostridia; order Christensenellales; family Aristaeellaceae; genus CAXXOK01. Next base: position 23,403 of record CAZOZO010000013.1, on the reverse strand, counting down.
GTGGGGTTCCCCGCCGCATCGAAGCCGAAGCGGTTGCCCAGTACGATGTTGTCATGCGCGCCATAGCCGTTCAGCGCGATCCCGCTATTTTCGTTGCCGCTGATCAGGTTGCCTTCTCCGGGTACCGTTCCGCCGATGCGGTGGTGGCTGCTCGTCCACGCCCCGCCGCCATTCCCGTTGGGGATCGCCTTCTGCCCCGTGATATCCGTGCCGATGTAGTTGCCGACTACCGCGCACTCGTAGCTGTTAGGATCGCTGATGAAGAAGCCGTTCTGCGCCCCGCTGATGATGTTGCGCTCCGCGGGCGTGGAACCGCCCACGGTAACGCCGGTCGCGCCGCACTCCAGATCCAGATTGGCGAAGGTATCGGTATTGACCGCCTTCGTGCCCGTGATGTCGACCCCGATGAGGTTGCCGATGATGCGCGTGTGATCGCCGAAGGAGTCGCAGTTGATAAAGCTGTTGCCGCTGATCACGTTTCCCTCGCCGGGCTTCACCCCGCCGATGGTCGCGCCGAACGAGTCCGCACAGGCGAAGATGCCATAGAAATTTGGCATTGCCTGCGTACCGGTCACGTCCACGCCCAGCAGGTTGCCGCTGACCACGCTATACCAGCCGGAGATGCGCACGCCGTACATCCCGTTGCCACTCAGTACATTGCCCTGCCCGACCGGGCCCGCGCCCATCGATCTGTCCCCGCCGATGCGTATATGATCCCCGACCACCTCGATGCCCATCTCAGGAAAGTGATATATCTGCAGACCCATCACCGTGCAATAAGGGCCGCGGATATACAGGCCGTGCCCGCTGGACAGGCTGGAGCCGTCGAGGATCACGCCTGCGTTGCTTGCGTCGATGGTGACATGGCGCTGCGCAACGGGCGGTAGTGCGCTGCTTACGTGGATGGGTTTTGGCTCGGACGGAGGAAATACCTCGGGTTCGAACGTGATGGTCGTATCGCTTTGCAGCGTCTGCAGCGCCTGCCGCAGCGAGCCTGGCCCTGCGTCCGCCGCGCTGGTCACGACCACCGTATGCTTCTCCTGCGGCGCGGACACAGACGCGGGGGCTGCAGGCGCAGGAATGTCAAACCCACTGGTGAACAGCGCCTCCGGCAGGGCGGCCGCGGCAGATGTCTCGGTTTGTGAAGCTGCCCCACGGCGGTAGACGCTCAGGCCCGCGTAGCTGTCCGCGACGAGCAGCAGATCGCCTTGTACGCAGCAGTCGTAGGCGAGCCCCAGCGTCGGTATCGTTTCCACGAGCTTGGGGCGATCCGGATTCGCGAGATCCAGCACATGGATGCCGTAGCCAAGGTTGCTGACGTATGCGGTCGTGCCATCCATGGTGATGTCCATCGCGCTGCCGGGAAGCGTCAGCGTCGCGATTCGGTTCGGCCGGGATGGGTCGGTAACATCAACGATCCATACGCCCGTATCCGCGGTAACGATCAGAGTCGCAGGGTCGATGAAGCGGATCGCCTCGCCGCTGGTCGTGAGTGGGAATGTTGCAATCAGTTGGAGGTTTGCCGGGTCGGATATGTCGATGAACCGTATCCCTTGACCGCCGAATGTGGCCAGCAGGTTTCCGCTGATATCGGCATTGCCGGTTCCCATGCTGGGCAAAGCACTGGCGACCTTTGGGTTTTGCGGGTCGCGCACATCGATCGTATAGTCGTGGTGCTCCGCCGGGGCATACACAAAGCCGCCACTGCCCATCACCAGCGAGCGATCCGGCGCGACGGGCACATCCGGCCCCCAGCGCAACCAACCCTGCGCCGAAGGGCGCAGCGGGTCGGCCGCGTCAAAGACCATGAACGGCCCCGTTTGGTTATTAACGGCGGCGTAGGCCTTGCCGCCATCCAGCACCACCTTGTTTACAAACCCCTCCGGGGTGCAGTCGTACCAGAAGGTCGCTACGGGCGCGTCTGCATTGGCGATGTCGAACACATGCAGACCGGATGCGCCGCCGGACACATAACACGCGCCGTCCGCGGCCGTTACCCTGCGCGCGTCCAGCAGCGGCGTCCAGCGGGTGAGGGCCTTCGGCTGCGCCTTGTTGGAAAAATCCAGCGCAATGAAGCCATTCTGCTCGTCGAGCACGAACGCCGTATCGCCGCGAGTTGCACCGTCCACCATGAAACCGCCAAGGGAGCAGATGCTTTCCTTCACAGGCCTTAGCTCCGCGATACCGTAGAGAGCTACGCCGCTCGCACCGTCGAGTACCAGCAGACGGTTGTCGCCCGCCGATAGCGCCATAACCCATCCGTCTGTTTTTTCTTGCGCGATCAGCGCGGGATACAGCGGGTCCTTCAAGTCCAGCACCGAGATGCCGCCCCATGCGCCGGCGGTGTAGAGCCTGTCATTTATGAGTTCCACATCATACTGAAAACCATCCAGCGGCAACAGGCCCTGCTCTACCGGGTGTAACGGGTTGCGTAGATCTACGGTGAACAGCCCGCTGCCGCCGCCTGCGACATACGCCACATGATCGCGCAGGGCGACCTGATAAGCATAGGCCAGCGGATAGGCCTCCGAGACGATCCGCGGCTGGGAGAGGTCCGCGATATCCACCACTTGCACGCCCTGTGGACCATCCGCCAGCACAGCGTACTGCCCAAGCAGCGCCACGCCCTCCGTGTAGCCGCGCGTGTCGAGCACGGCGAGCAGCCGGATGGCGGCCAGGTTGGATACATCCAGGATGGCAAGCCCGCCGGTGCCGCAGCAGGCAAAGAGCCGCCCATCACCGTCGCAGGTAAGGCTCTCCACAAATTGCGGCAGTAGCGGGCTTTGGCCAACCACCTTGATGGCGCTGGGGTCAGTGGCATCCAGTGCCAGCACGCGCAGGCCGCTGGCGATGAAGAGGGTGTCACCCGTCAGGCACAGCGCCTTCGTTGTGCCACCGGTTTGCCCCGTGAGCCGCCACCCGGCATCCTCCGCTTGGGCGCCTGCGGGGGCGGGCGAAAGAAACGCCCAAAAGAAAGCACATAAAAGGAACAGCGTTCCGCCCGCCCGGCGCATGCTTTGAAAACAGACCCGCACTGCAAGCAGCCTCCCTGCTCTGTGCTCCATGAGCACTGGCGCATAGGGTACCGTCGTCTGGTTTTGCAACGCGCAAGAAATGAACAGGAAAATCATACCACCATATCAAAACCTCTGCAAGAGTGGGCGACCTGAAAGCGGTACGCCCCATAAGCAAGAAAGGTCGGCAGGTTTGAAGTGTTGAGCGTGTTCGCGTCAAGCCGAACCCGTGCGGCGGCATGCCGTATCCTGGCATAAGAATGCAAGCTGCGCGGCCCTTTGCGATACCTGTGCCGATGCGCGACAGCCCTGCATCACACTGATGACGCTGATTTGAACCTGCACGCATTGCGCGCCGTGCGCCGGTCTGCTACAATGACGGTAGACCGTAGAACGTAAAAGATGAAACGATGCAGGAGGCGCTGTGCGCACATGAGGCTTTCCATCCGTAAGAAGATCATGCTGAGTTATACCATTTTAGTGATCATCAGCATCACCATCAGCTCGGTCATCATGCTGTACTCCCGCGATTTTGTGGCCAACCGCTCCATGCAGGATACGGCGCTGGACGCGATACAGGCCGATAACCGCACGTTTGACACCACGCGCCAGTACATCCACAGCACGTCGATGTCGATCATCGCCAACCAGCTGGTGCAAAACGCACTGACCAACTATAACTGGGAGGACGACCGGCTGGCCATGCGTTACATCATGGAGGCGGTCAGCCTCGACCCTATCGTGTCCTCCACGTACATCCTGCGCCCGGACGGTATGCGCTACTACTCCGATAAAATTCTCTACAAGCCTATCAATTACGCAGCTGTGCAGAGCACCGCCATCTACCAGACCATCGCCTCCCGCAACGGGGGCTATGTGGTCACGCGCAATGCGGGGGGGCTCATCAACGATGGCATCGAATACTTCTCTTTCATGCGCACCATCAACAGCCTCAAGACCCTGCAACCCATCGGGCTTTTGTGCATCAACGTGGAGTTCTCAAAGATATTCAACCCCCGCGGCGAACCGATGCAGATCGTAGACAGCCCGGATGGCACGCTGGTACTGTGGAATAATGAAAACGACCTGGTGCAGCCGGACGAGGTACTGGCCATGTTCAAGGGTGGGGAGACGTTCACGACCATCCTGCACCGGCAGAACAAGAACTTTGTGCTAGCGGGCGTGCGCAACCACGACCTGTCGATGCTGTTTGTCCGCTGCATCCCCATCTACAACGCACCGCTGCCGCTGAGCCTCTACACCACCATCATCGCGCTGATGATCCTCTTCAACGGCATCATCCTGATATTCGGCTCGGCGTGGATATCCAAGTATATCTCCAAGCCCGTCAAAACGCTGATCGAGGGCATCGAGGGCGTGTACAAGGGCAACTTCAATTTGGTGACCAGCATCAACACCCATGACGAGATCGAGCGCTTTCAGGATGTGTACAACACCACCATCCGCAAGATACAGCAGCTGATTAGCGACGTTATCGAGGAACAGAAGGCGCTGCGCCGCGCGGAGCTGGAGATCACCATCGCGCAGATCAACCCGCACTTCCTCTACAATACGCTCAACACCATCAACTCGCTGGCCGTGATGGGCAAGACCGCCGAAGTATCGGAGACCACCAAGGCGCTGGGCGACTTTTACAAGAACAGCCTGAGCAACGGCGACGAGCTGATCACGCTGGAGAAGGAGCTGGACGCCATCCGTTCCTACCTGTATATCCAGCAGCTGCGCTACGCGGGCATGTTTCATATCGAGTACGATATCCAGCCTGATGCGCTGGAAGTGCGCGTGCCCAAGATGATTTTGCAGCCGCTGGTGGAAAATGCCATCTACCACGGTATCCGCATGAGCGTGGAGGAAGATGGGCTGATCCGCATCCGCGCGTGGGTGGAGGAGGGCAACCTGCGTATCGACGTGATTGACAATGGCAACGGCATGTCGGAGGAACGACTGGCCGAGGTGCGCAAGGGCAAGAGCATTGGCCTGGGCGCCACGATGCGGCGCATCGCCATCCTCTGCGGTGACAGCAGCCGCTTTATTATCGAGAGCACGCTTGGCGAGGGCACCACCGTATCCATACAGATGACCAGGGGGCTGTAAAATGATCAAACTCAAGGTAATGATCGTAGAGGACGAATCGCTGGAGCGCATGCTGCTGAAACGCTATCTGGAGGCGGAGGCGGACAGGTTCGAGCTGGTGATGGAGGCATCCTTCGCGCTGGAAGCCTTGGAATATCTGGACGAGCATAGCGTGGATGTGGTGATTACGGACATCAACATGCCTGTGATGGACGGGCTGGAGATGGCGCAGCGCATCCTCATGATGGACCCCAACGTGCAAGTGATCGTGACCACCGGCTATAACGATTTCGACCACGCACAGCGCGCTATCAAGATCGGTATCGCGGATTATCTGGTCAAGCCCGTGGACGGGAAGGACTTTTCCGCCATACTGGCCAAGGCGAGCGAGAAGCTGCTGCGAAGGCAGGGCGAGGGGCTTGCGCAGAGCGAGATTGAGCGGCAGATTGCGGAGCACCTGCCCACGCTGCGCGATGCGTTTTTGCGCAGGCTGGTGTCACGTCGCATGGACGAGGCCTTTGTGCGCGAGAGCTTCGCACTGTACGAGTTGCGCCTTGCGGGCGACTGGCACCAGGTGGCCGTGCTCGCGTTGCCAAGGCAAGAGGGCAGCCCCATGCGGCAGCTGGTCGCCACGGTATCCATCGCGAACCTGTGCCGCGAGGCGCTTGGCGAGGCAATCGTGTTCCCGTTGGATGCCAGCCGCCTTACGCTGATCTGCAGCCGCACGGAGGAGCGATCCGTCGATTTTAACGCGCTCAAGCGCGTGGTCGACGCGGCGCTGGACATGCCGGTCGCGCTGGGCGCGGGCGCGATGGCGCATGGGCTGGACGGGTTGCGCCGTTCCTATGCCGAAGCGCTGCGCGCCGTAAACTGCCACCCCTTTCTGGGCGCGCAGGAGGCCATCTATTATCAGGATCTGGGCACGCTGGAGAGCGACCCCGTGTGGATGGATACCGCGCACGAGGCCATGTCCGAGCTGGAGTTGGTGGATTTTTACCTTCGATGCGGGTTCAATGCGAACGTTCATGAGTGGGTGGACAAGCACTTTCCCGAAAACAGCGAAAACCTTGAAAATGCCCGGGTGCGCGCGGCGCTGGTGATCACGGGACTGTGCGGAATGCAGGCGGAGACCAACCTGCGCTTAAAGGAGCGCATCCCGCAGGCGCTGGAGGCTGGCTCCGTCGCAGAAATACGCGAACTGCTGCTGGCGCTGATGGGGGAGGCCACCAGCACACTGGAGCGCATCCGTGTGAGCACCGCCAACCGGCAGGTGCAGAGCATTATGGACTATATTCAGGAAAACCTTGCGGATCCGGCCCTGTCGCTGCACGAAACCTCGCGCCGTTTCTACTATAATGCCTCCTACCTGAGCCGTATTTTCAAGCAAAACACCAGCATGTCGTTTCGGGAGTATGTGAACAAGCAGCGCATCGAGCAGGCGAGAAGGCTCCTTGACGACCCGGATGCCAAGGCCTACGAGGTGGGCGTGCGCGTGGGCATTGAAGACCCCAACTACTTCTCCACGCTGTTTAAGAAGTATGCGGGCATGACCATCAAGCAGTACCGTGCCCGACCGGAGCATGGCTGATTTGGTCGAAGCCCGGTCAGATTATTCAAGGTGCTGGTAAAATTTCTCCATGTCCTTTTTCGTACGCGGGGGCTATGATATCTTTATCAACCAAAATCCATAGGAGGAGGTCAACCCATGAAAAGGTTTTCCAAAGTCGTAGCCCTGATCACGGTTCTTGTCATGGCGCTCACCATGATGAGCAGCATCGCCGTGGCGGAAGAGAAAAAGACCCTGAACGTATGGCACCTGTGGACCACCGAGTCCGACGCCAACGCAAAGTCCTTCAACATCGTCCTCAAAGAGTGGCAGGCGCTGCATCCCGATGTGGAAGTGGTCATCGACGCGACCGAGAATGAGGCTTACAAGACCAAGCTGAAGACCGCCATGGCCGCCAACGAGGTGCCGGATGTGTTCTTCGCTTGGGGCGGCGGCTTCGCCAAGCCCTTCGTGGAAGCGGGCCAGGTGCTTGCGCTGGACGATTACCTTGCCGATGGCACCAAGGATCGCCTGCTGGGCGGCGCGCTGGACAACGTGACCTACGCCGGCAAGACCTACGGCCTCACGTTCATCCAGTGGGTTGGCACCCTCTACTGCAACAAGGAGATGTTCGATGCCAACGGCGTCACCATCCCCACCACCAATGACGAGCTGCTCGCCGCCGTCGCCGCCTTCAAGGCCAAGGGCATCGTGCCCATCACCTGCGGCGCCAAGGATGGCTGGCCGGCGATGTTCTACCAGAACGTGTACGCCGTGCGCACTGCCGGTGCCAAGCTGAGCAACGAAGCGCTCTCCGGTGCGTCCTCGTTCAACGCTCCTGAGTTCGTGGCCTCCGCGAAGTACCTTGACGATCTGGTCAAGGCCGGCGGCTTCGATCCCGGCGCGCTGGCGCTGACCTACGACGAAGCCAAGATGCCCTTCCTGGCGGGCCAGGTTCCGATGATCTACCAGGGCAGCTGGCTGGCTGGCGAGATCCAGGATCCCACCCTGTCCCAGGTCGTGGACAAGGTCGTGGCTGTGAACTTCCCCTCCATCGCTGATGGCAAGGGCGACCCCAACGAGATCCTCGGCGGCGCCATCGACAGCCTGATGGTCAGCAACAACGCCAAGGATAAGGATCTGGCCGTGGACTTCGTGAAGTACATCACCGAGAACATGAGCCGTGAGAGCTTCAAACTGGGCGCCGGTATCGCCACCTGGAAGATCGACATGACCGGCATCGAAGTGAGCCCGCTGGTTCAGAACATCATCGATTTCGCGTCCAAGTCCACCGGCGCCGTGCTGGCGTGGGACACCTTCCTCTCCGGCGAAGCCGCCGAGCGCCATAAGAGCCTCGTGCAGGAGATTTTCGCGGGCCAGCTGACCCCCGAGAACTTCGCGCTGGAAATGTCCAAGCTCCAGTAGTTCTGGCCATGAGGGCGTTCATGTTCGCAGAGGCGTGAACGCCGGGCAATACCGCGCTATCCCCTACGGAATCCGTTTCGTAGGGGATAGCGTCTACCAGGCCTGATCGGTATGCGGCCGCTTTTGGATATCGCTGTAGGGGTTGATGGTGTGGAAAAGGTACTGCGTGACAAGCGGGCTATCCTGCTGTTTGTTTTGCCCGCCTTGCTGGTATTTTCGTCGGTGGTCATACTACCCATCGTGTTTTCGGGCTACTACTCGCTGCTGGATTGGAACGGCGCGGGCAAGAGCACCTATATCGGGTTTCAAAACTATATCGAGATGTTCACCAACCCTTCCACCTATTTTGTGAAGGGTATTGTCAATTCGGCGCTTTTGGCGGGCCTTTCCGTGTTCGTGCAGATACCGCTGGCGCTGGGACTGGCACTGCTGATCTCGCACGGCGTCAAGCTGGAAGGCTTCTTCCGCAATGTATATTTTATCCCTGTCATCATCTCCACAACGGTCATCGGCCAGCTGTGGATGAAGATATACCACCCCAACAACGGTATGCTCAATATACTGTTGACCAACATGGGTCTTGAGGCCCTCAAGCGCAACTGGCTTGCCGACCCCAACATCTCGCTGGGCGCGGTATTTTTTGTGCTGATCTGGCAGTACCTCGGCTACCACATGTTGCTGATGTACTCCGCCATCAAGGCCATCCCCACCTCGTTGTATGAGGCGGCTGAAATCGACGGCTGCTCCAAGTCACAGCTGTCGCGGCACATCGCCATTCCGCTGGTGATGCCCATGATCAAGGTGTGCGTGACCTTCGCGCTCATCGGCTCGCTGAAGACGTTCGACCTGATTTATGTGCTCACCAAAGGCGGGCCGATCCATGCCACGGAGGTGCCCACAACGCTGATGTTCGCGAACATCTTCCTGAACTATCGCTACGGCATGGGCAGCGCGATGGCAATATTCATCCTTGTGGAGTGCCTTGTGCTTACGGTGTTTGTGCAGCGCTTCTTCAAAGTCGAAAACTACGAGTTTTAAGGAGGAGGATGCACATGTACCGTACCAGACAGACCGTCCGAAAAGTCATCCTCTACACCGTGCTGTTTTTGATCGCGCTGGTGCAGTTGTTTCCGCTCTATTGGCTGTTTACCTTCTCACTGAAGGACAACATCCAGATTTTTACCACCAATCAGCTTGGGTTGCCCAATCCATATCACTTTGAGAACTTTGGCGACGTGCTGCAACGGGGACAGGTGGCTTCCTTCCTATTTAACAGCCTGCTGGTGACCACGGCCACCATCATCATTTCCACCATCGTATCCACCATGGCTGCCTACGCCATAGCGCGCCTCAAGTGGAAATGGAGCAACCGCACGCTTTTGTTCTTCCTGATGGGCATGATGATACCGCTGCACGCCACGCTGGTGCCGCTGTTCATCTTCCTCAAGCGCACCAACCTGTACGATACGCCCTTCGCGCTGATCCTGCCGTATGTGGCCTTTGCCATTCCCATGGCGATCTACATTTTCGTGGGGTTTTTCAAGACCATCCCCACGGAGATGGAGGAAGCCGCCTGCCTGGACGGCATGAGCATCTACGGCATCTTTTTGAAGATCATGGTGCCGCTGATCCGCCCCGCCATCGCGACGGTTGCGATCTTCACTTACCTGAGCTGCTGGAACGAGCTGATGTTCGCCATCTCGTTCATCAGCAAACCGCAATGGAAAACGCTGACGGTCGGCATCATGGGCATGGTGGGCATGTACGCCACCAATTGGGGCGCGCTGGGCGCGGGCCTTGTGGTGGGCACGGTGCCCACGCTGATCATTTACCTACTGATGAGCGGCGAGATCCAAAAGAGCTTCACGACCGGTGCCATCAAGGGCTGACGGTCAGACACACAAGCAAGGCCTCCGATGTTCTCGAAGGCCTTGCTATTGATTTGCGCCGCCTGCAGACATGTCTGCAGGCGGCGTTTGCGTGTGGCTTACTTCGCTTTGCGCACAGGCAGCAGCTCGATGTACCCGCGTTCGCCGCGCGGCTCTAGCTGGATGCGTGGGTTCTCCGTATCCCACTGAAAACCGGCGCTTAGGGGGTCAAACTTCTTGATGGCCTCCCATACCTCGTCGATGGCCTGCTCGAAATCCTCCTCCGCGAACGGCTCGCCCTGAAAACGCAGGTAGGTCGCGGCGGGTAGATCGATCATGTCCATGCCCTCCAGCACGGGCATCGATTCATCCGCGGCCAGCTCCACACCCTGCACGTAGGTGCTGGTACCGGCAGGCATCATGACCTCCGGCAGCCACAGGCCCACCGGTTCGCCCAGCGCCTGCTTGATGCTCAGCAAATAGCCCCAGATATCGCAGCCTACCTCGCCACAGTATGCGTAGTAGTCTGCCGCCGCTTTGCCGCGCTTGACCAGCGCCTTGCGCGCGGGCTTCTCCACCGCCTGTACGAACACCGTCTTGACCTTTTCCATCGCATGTTCCTCCTTCGCCGCAGCGTCTGTGATCTTGAAGGGGGTGAAGAGGTAGAGGGGCGTGGGGTGGGCGGCGTACTCACGCGGGTTGCACCCGAACTCACGCTGGAACGCACGCTGGTAGCCATCCACGCTGCCGAAGCCCACGTCGAAGGCAACGTCCGCCACACGACAGCTTTCGTCACGCAGCCGCAGTGCGGAGCGCGACAGCCGCAGCCGTCGGATGTAATCCGCGGGCGTGCGGCCCAGCCACTGTGCAAACAGCCGGTAGGCGTACCACGGTGAGTAATGGCACGCCTTCGAAAGGTCGGCCAACGTGATCTCCTCGCTCAAGTGTGCTTCGATGTGCTCCTGCATGCGCCGTACCGCCATGATCTGTTCCCTCAAAACCAATCACCACCTTGCCAAGCCAGTATAACCGAGCGGGATGGAACCTTTCTCGACCATTTTTGCGGTATTCGGAATGATTTGGCATGTTGCTACGTCTATTGTAGCAGAATGAGGGCTTTGCGTACAAGCGGGGTTGCGGGTGCGCTTCACGGATGTAAACGATTGGGCGTTTCGCTTGACAGCGCCCAAATGTGCTATATAATATAGCTGTACTATAACTCATGGTACAGTGAAGAAAGGAAGTCGACATGTTCCAGATCGATCGTTTCGGCAGAAAACCCATCTACGAGCAGATCATCGAGCAAACGGAGCAGCTGATCGCCTCCGGCGCGCTGAAATCAGGCGACCAGCTGCCAAGCGTGCGCGCCCTGTCGCAGACGCTGTCGGCCAACCCGAACACGCTGCAAAAGGCCTACGCTGAGCTGGAGCGCCGCGGCATCACCGTGAGCGCGCCGGGCAGCGGGCGCTTTATCACAGGCGAGGCCAAGCGCATCGTGACCGAAGGGATGGAGGCGGTGCTTTCAGAGCTGACGGCGCTGAGCGCCAAGCTCTGTGAGGCGGGAGTACTCGAGGAGCGTGCATTGGGCGCAGTCAGGGCTGCCTATGCTGCGCACGCCGGTAAGCCGCATCCGGCGGAGAGTGAACCATGAGCCGCCACCGGGCGACACCAAGCACACGCCCGGCGTGTGGAAGAAAGGACGTTAAGAAGTGATCACAGCCAGTAATCTGACCAAACGGTTCTCGGATGTAGCCGCGCTGGACAGGCTCAACTGCCATATCCCCGACGGCTGCGTGTACGGCCTGGTGGGGGCTAACGGCGCGGGAAAATCCACGCTGCTGCGGCTCGCCAGCGGCGTGTATCGCCCCGATGAGGGCTCCATTACCCTGGACGGCGAAGCGGTGTATGAGAACATTGCCGTCAAAAAGCGTTTTGTGTTCGTATCCGACGAGTTTTGGACGCTGCCGCAGAGCACAATGGCCCGTATGGCGGCGCTGTACCGTTCCGCCTATGAACGCTTCGACGCGGCGCGCTTTGCCCAGCTCGCGGGCGAGTTCGGCCTTTCGACCGAGAAGCCCATCGCCACCTTCAGCAAAGGGATGCGCAGACAGGCGGCCACCATTCTGGCACTGAGTGCAGGCGCGGATTATTACTTCTTCGATGAGACGTTCGACGGCCTCGACCCCGTGATGCGCGGCGTAGTCAAGCAGAAGCTCTACGCCGAGGTAATGGATCGGGGGGCGACGGTGATCATCACCAGCCACTCGCTGCGCGAGCTGGAGGACACGTGCGACCAGCTGGCGCTGCTCTACAAGGGCGGCATCGTGCTGGAGAGCGACGTGGGTGATCTGAAAACCTCGCTGTACAAACTGCAGGTGGCCTTCGACCACGAATTTGACCGAAGCGTGTTCACGGGGTTGGATGTGCTCAGTTATTCACGGCAGGGGAGCGTCGCCACCGCCGTGGTGCGCGGCGACCGGGAAAAGAGCCGCGCCGTGCTGGCCGCGCAGAACCCCCTGCTGTTGGAAGTGCTGCCCGTCACGCTGGAGGAAGTGTTCCTCTATGAGATGGAAGCGCTGGGGTACGTGTTCGATATCGCGCAGGGAGGAGACAAGCAATGAAGATGTACAAAGAGATGCTTCGCAAGCTGATGCCCGTGGGCATGCCGCTTGCGCTGGCTACCCTCATCTACACGGTGATCGTGAGCGGGCAAAACTATTTCGGCAGCTATACCATTTCCGTATCGCAAAGCGCCATCGGGCTTACACCCGTGCTGATGTACTATGTGTTCTCGGCGGTGCTGTTCGCGCTGTACGGGTTCTCGTTCCTGTTCAAACGCTCGGCAAGCGACCTGTACCACAGCCTGCCGGTCACGCGCCTGGACCTGTACCTGTCCGTCACGCTCGCGACTGCCACATGGATGGGCGGTACCATCGTGATCAACGTGCTGCTGACGCTGCTGATGCTGCTGATCGGCGGTTGTCCGTTCGTGCCGGCCTACATCCCGCTGCTGATCGCCTTCTATTTCGTAGCGTCTATGCTGGTATTTGCCGCCACGGCCATCGGCTGCGCCATCTCGGGCACGCTGGTCACGGCGCTGGCCTCCGCGGGCGTGGTGCTGTTTCTGCCGCGCTTTATCCAGTTCATCTTCGCACGCGGCATCGTGGCCAAGGTGCCCATCATCGGCTGGCTGGATCTGACGCCCGCGCTTGACCCCATGACAAACGTGGCGACCGGCCTGGTGGTCATGCACTCGCGACAGGTGTTTATGTCGCGCATCGTTGCGCTGCCCAACATCCTGTTTTCGCTGCTCCCCATGGCGCTGATGCTGGCGCTGGGCGCATGGCTGTTCATCCGTCGCCCCAGCGAAACGGCGGACAGGGGCGCGGGCCACAAGTGGTGGGCTGCCGTTATGGCCACGCTGCTGGCGCTGACGGCGATGCTGCTGATCACCGTGGATAGCCACCGCCTCATCTCGGTCTATGGCGCGTCCGTCACGGCCATCGCGTTTCTGGTGTTCGTGGTATACCAGTTTGCGGCGGCACGCAGCATCCGGCAGGTGGCGTTCTCGGTGCCGCTGTTTCTGGTCGCGGCGCTGGTAGCGTTCGGGCTATCGGCGGGCATCGACGCAGCGGCCAAGGCAATGCTCAACACCGCCCCCGCCCCGGAGGAGATCGCCTCTGTCACCTTCCGCGGCCATGACGAGAAGAATGACACGCCCGAGTACGCGACGCTGATGCTTCAGGACATCGCCTATACCTCGGATGGCGTCAAGAAGTATGTGGCCGAGACCCTCGCCGACGCGGTGGACCGCATCAACGACCCGCTGAACAACGCCTACAACGTATACAGCCAGTATCAGGTGATCGAGCCTATCGAGATCACCCTGACGAACGGGCAAACCTTCAAGCGCACCATCGAGTTCAAGAACGTCGATACCCTGAACCAGATGCGCGCAGACGACGGCTTCTTCCAGGCAGCCATACGTGCCTTCGCGCCTGCGGACGCGGTACAGTATCGCATGGTGGATTACAACTTCACCAAAGAAGAGAACCGAACGATCTGGGACAGCTTCGTGACCGAGGCGCAAAAGCTGGGCGTCGTGTACAACGATTACTACCGCGCGCGTGCCACCCTGAACGACAAGGGTTACATGGTGGAACGCGGCGGCGAGCAAAGCATGGGCCGCATCTACGCAGCGGGCTATGTGGGCGACACGCGCTTTGCCGACAATTTCGCCCTGCGGATGGAAACACCTGATACGTTCGGTTTGCTGATGCGGACCTACAACGCCTATGCCAAGACCGATACACTGGCGAGGCTCAAGCAGGGTGTCAAGCACATCGTATCCCCGCTGGCGATGGAAAACGACAGCATGAGCCTGGATATGAACTTCTATAACCTCACGCTGGACGATGGCGAGCCCATGTCGTGGAGCGTGAGCCTGTACATCAGCGGCTATACGCGCACACAGGATCGCAACTACGAGCTTTACTGCGACTACATGACCAAGTTTGCGGACATCCTGCAGCGCGGCAAGCTGACCGGCGACCCCACAGGCATGTTCCTGCGGCTCAACTGGTTTGAGTACGATGGCTCGCAAGCCCCCCGCATGAGTGAGCCCGCGTGCTTCCTCACCTTCGACGAGGCAGATGCGCAGGCGCTGACGGCTCTTGTGCAGTCTTGGATCACGCAGACCACATACTGAGCAACTGATACGGCGAACGGGATTGCCCATGGCAGACTCAGCCTTGACAAAACACGCAAAGCGAAGCCCGTCGGGAGATTCCCGACGGGCTTCGTCTGCGACTGAAGCGGCTTATGTTTTTGGTACGGCGCAAGCGGCAACCTTGCGCATGTGGATGCCCGTTACGACCAGCGCGGCCAGCAGCACCGCGAGCATCGCGATGGTGAAGCCGACCACCAGCCCGTACTGGCCGCCATACCACTGTGTTGAAAGGTGGCGGTTCAGGATGCCTGCAAAGGCCCACAGAACCGCCAAGCCATAGGCGACGCTGCGGATGCGATACATGGTCACGGACGCGATAGCCGCGCCCACCACAAGGATGGCCGCCGTCCAAATCGGCTCGGCGATGCCAAAACCATTCCAGTTCAGGCTCTTGAACAATACAGTCACGTTGGCGATCGTCGCCACGGTGATCCATCCAAAGTACAGGCCAAACGGCACCCGAAGGGCCAATTCCTCCTTGGAGTTGCAGTGAGGCTCGCGCAGGAGCCATGCCGCGCGCATCAGGCCCAGCAGCAGGATGACCATCAGCACCACCGACAGCACGATGCGGTCATAGTGCCACGCAAAGATCCAGCCTGCGTTCACCAGCGAAGTGCCCATGAACAAAAGGCTGAGCTCGCGCAGCATCGCCTGCCGAGCGATGCCGGGCTCGCCCTTGGCGGGGAGCAGTTGAAACACGATGTACACAAGCAGCAGCAGGTAGATCGCGCCCCAGATGGCGAAGGTGAGCGGCGCGGGAGTAAACAGGTTCTGGTAACGGTCGGCCACCTCGCCGGTGGGCACGCCGTTGAGCGGCAGAGCGTTGGCCAGGGCGTTCACAGTCACCATCACGACGAAAGCGAGCAATACGCCGATCTTGCGCCAAGGGGTATGTACGGTCACATCCATTGGTTTGCCTCCTTTGTAGTAAGTCATGGTTTGTCATGGGTTCAGGCGATCAAAAGCAACGCTCCTTGCGCCACCGGCGGCAATCCTCCACGACCTTGCCGATATCGCAACGGTAGCATACTTCGTTTTGCAGGGGGTCGCCCGCAAAAAATGCATCCAGATTCTCTAGGGTGGTCTTGGCGATGTTGGCGAGGGCTTCCTCGGTCAAAAACGCCTGATGGGCTGTAAGCACGACATTAGGACGTGACACGAGCAGCGCGAGCACATCGTCCTTGATGATGCTGCCACTGTTGTCCACGAAGAACAGGTCGGCTTCCTCCTCATATACGTCCAGCCCCGCGCCGCGCACCTTGCCGCTGTTGAGCGCGGTTAGCAGCGCCTCGGTATCGATCAGCGCCCCGCGCGATGTGTTGATGATGAACACGCCCTGCTTCATTTTGGCAAAGGCGTCCGCACTGAGGATATAGCGGGTCTGCTCGGTCAGGGGGCAATGCAGCGAGATCACGTCGCTTCTCATGAGCAGCTCGTCCAGCGGCACATAGTGAATGTCGCTATCCTTGGCGGGGTAAAGGTCGTAGGCGATCACATCCATGCCAAAGCCCTTGCAGATGTCCATGAACACGCGGCCGATCTTGCCGGTGCCGATCACGCCCACGGTCTTCCCGTGCAAATCGACCCCCGTGAGGCCGTTCAGGCTGAAATTGAAATCACGGGTACGGCTGTAGGCACGGTGCAGCTTGCGGTTCACGTCCAGAAGCAGCGCCATGGCATGCTCCGCCACCGCGTAGGGCGAATAGGCAGGCACGCGCACCACGTTGATCTTGCCATAGGCACGCACAAAATCCACATTGCTGTAGCCTGCGCAGCGCATGGCGATCACGCGCACGCCAAGGGCATAGAGCGCGTCGATCACCTCGGCGTTCACATCGTCGTTTACAAAGGCGCACACGGCATCCGCACCGGCAGCCAGCTGCACGGTGGCGGGGGTGAGCCTGCTCTCCAGATAGCGTATGTCATAGCCGGTGTTGGCCTTGTCGAACCATTCGCGGTCGTAGGGCTTCGCGTCAAAGAAAGCGATGGTTTTCATGGAGCTCCTTCTGCGTTTTGCAGCGGTCGCGCGCGGGTCGCGCGTTGGGTGTATGTGCCATATGGTGCGACTGGGCCGCCCCACGTTATTTTTGTACCCCGCGGGCGCGGTGTTGAATCAAGGCCATGCATCACAGAGGCCGGATTTGCAGGCATCGGGAGGGCTGTGGAAGTCGAGCCGGCGGGTGTGTGGCAAGAGGGCTGCACAGCGGAATATATTTCGGACGCGATGCTATTTTCTTTACGGTGCTCATGCGGTACTGTGTTTATATTTCAACAAAATCTGCGTTTTCCCTGCCGGGAATGGACACAGCAAGACGACCATACGCCAGTGCCGTCTGTGGCGGCAGATGCGCTGCACCGCGGCAAAGTGTGCTCTGTACTCAAAAAAGCAGCCATCAGGCACATAGGACATCCGCGGGCAATCGTGCCTATTTCAGGCTTGCCAAGCGAGGTCATCTAGTATAAAATAATCAAGAATGAGAATCAGACAAGAGAAGACGCGTTTCAGTGAGGCAGCCTCGCTTCATGAAAACTGCCCTTCTAAAACCTAAGGAGGCCTTCCATTGAGTAAAGTCCATCTGCTTGACCACCCGCTGATCCAGCATAAGCTGAGCATCATGCGCAACAAAGAGACCGGCGCAAAGGAATTCCGCGAGTTGCTGGAGGAGATCTCCATGCTGATGGTCTACGAGGTCACCCGCGACCTGCCCACGGAGGAGGTCGAGGTGGAGACCCCCATTTGCGTGACCAAAACCAAGATGCTCAGCGGCAAGAAGATCGGCATCGTGCCCATCCTGCGCGCGGGCCTTGGCATGGTGGATGGGGTCACCAAGCTGATCCCCGCGGCGCGCATCGGGCACATCGGCCTGTACCGCGACCCGGTGTCGCTCCAGCCTGTAGAATACTACTGCAAACTGCCCGCCGACAGCGAAAACCGTGAGCTGATCGTGCTGGATCCCATGCTGGCGACCGGCGGCAGCGCTTCGGCGGCCATCACGTTCATCAAGCAGCGCAACTGCAAGAATATCCGGCTGGTCAACCTGATCGCCGCGCCGGAGGGTATCCGCCGCGTACAGCAGGATCACCCCGACGTGGATATCTACGTGGCCGCGTGCGACGAGCGGCTCAATGAGCACGGCTACATCGTGCCGGGGCTGGGCGACGCGGGCGACCGTCTGTTTGGCACCAAATAAAACGCGGCAGCGGCGAAAGAAGGTGCATCAAGTGGCCAAGGAACTGTTTCGGGCGGTGCAGGCCGCCGAAGAAAATGCCGACCTGATCCTGCAGGAGGCACAGCGTAGCGCCCGCGAGCTGATCAAAGCGGCTGAGGCGGAGATCACGCAGCACGAGCGGGGCATCGCGCTGGAACACCGCGCCTTGCAGCAGAGCATTTTAGAGGAGCGCCGCCGCAGCGTGGAAGCACGGATCGTCGCCGAGGCGACTGCCGTGCAGCAGCGGCAGGACGCAAGTCTGGCAACGGCGCGCAGCAGGGTGGCAAGCCTTGCCAGCAGCCTGTTTGAGAGGATTGTAAGCGATGGCGATCGTTGAGATGAAGCATGTGGACATGCTAGCGCTGGAGCGCGACCGGCAACCTCTGCTGGCCGCGGTCCAGAAGCTGGGCTGTTTCCAGCTTACCCCCGCCGAGTCGGAGGATGTCACGTTCAACAAACCGCCTGCCTTGGCGGAGTTGCCCATGCTGGACGAGTCGATCACCCGTTTGGCGTGGGCTATCGGCAAGCTGAACCGCTACGATACCGAGAAGAAGCGGCTCATGGCCGACCGACCCACGATCGACAATCGGCAGGCGGAAGCGCTGTTGGAGGCGCAGGCCGATTTGATGCAAACGGTGGAAACGCTTGAAGCGCTGGAACGCGAAGCGGGCGACCTGCGCGGCCAAACCGCGCGGATCGAGGCGCAACGTGAACTGCTGACGCCCTGGCGCACGCTGCCACTGGCGCTGGATCAGCTGCAAAGCACCCGCAACACGATCACGGCGCTTGGCACCGTGCAAAAGGCGGAGCTGGATCAGTGGCAGGAAACCAACATATTTGGCGACCTATGCGTAGTGGATATGGTCTCTACGGAACGCGAGCTGGCGCACATCCATGTTCTGTGCCACCGGGATGTGTGGGACAGGGTGATCACCCTGCTGCGGGAAGGCAGCTTCACGGCGGTCAACCTGCCGCACAGCACGCTGACCGTGGCGGAGATGCTCGACGCGCTCGACAAGGAACAGCGCATCATCGATGAAGGTCAGCAAGCTGTGGTAGCCAAGATGGCAGCCATGGCGGATCGCCTGAACGACCTTCGTAAGCTCTACGATATCCTCACCTCCAGGCGCGCGCGACTGGCAGCCGTATGCAATCTGTCTGTGTCGGAAAAGACTTTCTTCCTGCAGGGATGGGTGCCCGCCCCCATGTCGGACACCATCCAGCAACGCCTTTCCGCTGTGTCGCCCACGGTCGCGCTGGCCTTCCATGACCCCGAGGAGGGGGAGGAACCGCCGGTGTTTCTGCACAACCCCGCGCCATTCACACCGTTTGAATCGGTGGTCACGGGCTTTTCTCTGCCAACGCCGGGCAGCCTTGACCCGACCATCATCCTGACGCCCTTCTTCATCAACTTTATGGGCATGATGATTTCGGACGCCGGGTATGGCCTGATGATGGCGATCATCATCCCGATCCTGATCAAGGTACTCAAGCCTGCTGCCGGAACGCGGAAGATGCTTTGGCTGCTGATGGCGGGCGGCGTGGCCACCATTTTCTGGGGCGCGCTTTACAATACCTGGTTTGGCTTCGCACCGCTCCCGCTGCTGTTTGACCCGATGAACAACGCTCTGCCCGTGATGGGCGTATGCATCGGCTTGGGCGCGCTTCACCTGTTCACCGGTCTTGGCGTGGCAGCCTACCTGAACATCCGTCGTGGCAAGCCATGGGATGCCGTGGCCGATCAGTTGAGCTGGTTCATGCTGGTAGTCGGTCTGGCGCTGATGATCGTGGCGCCCGAATTGGGCAAGTGGATCGCGCTGACCGGCGCGGGCATCATCCTGGTGACCGCCGGACGAGCCAAATCCAAAAACCCGATCAAACGGCTTCTGAGCGGCCTTGGCGCGCTGTATGGCGCGACCAGCTGGATCAGCGACCTGCTAAGCTACATGCGCCTGTTCGGCATGGGGCTGGCGACGGGCGTGATCGGCATGGTCATCAACATTCTGGTGGGCATGGTGGTATCATCCGGCCCTATCGGAATTGTCATCGGCGCGGTGCTGTTCGTGGGCGGGCACCTGTTCAATGCCGGTATCAATACGCTGGGCGCATACGTACACAGTTGCCGCCTGCAGTATATCGAGTTCTTCGGCAAGTTCTTTGAAGACGGCGGCAAGCCGTTCGTCCCTCTGACGGAAACCACCAGGTATGTTTACATCCGGGATGCAGAGCACCCTGCGGTGTGAAGATAAGAAAACAGAGCTACGAATGTAGGAGGTACCTGTTATGTCAATCGGTCAGATTTTAGCTCTTTTGGGCGCGGCGATCGCTGTGATCGGCGCAGGCATGGGTTCCAGTAGCGGCGTGGGTATCGCAGGTCAGGCTTCCGCCGGCGTCTCCACCGAAAACCCCGAAGTGAACAGCAAACTGCTGCTGCTGCAGCTGCTGCCCGCTACGCAAGGCATTTACGGTTTCCTGATCGCCGTGATCGTGCTGATCAACACCAACGTGCTGGGCGGTGCCATGAAGGCCATCGAGCTTTATCAGGGGCTTGGCCTTTTGATCGGCTGCCTGCCTGTCGGGCTTGTCGGGTTCTTCTCGGGCATCAAGCAGGGTCAGGTGGCAGCAGCCGCAATGCTCATGACCGGCCAGCGCCCCGATATGAGCGGTAAGGGCATCACCATGACGGTTATGGTCGAGACCTACGCGGTGCTCTCCCTGCTCACTTCCTTCCTGATCGTCAACTCCATCAAGCTGTAAGGAGCTGCGCATGAACGCACAGGCAATCCTGGATAAAATCGCACAGGACGCGCAGGACGCAGCCGTGCGCATTGACAGCGAGGCCAGGGCGAAAGCTGCGCAGCTGAAAGCTGCGTCCCGCTTCAAGATCGAAGCCCAGCACGCAGCGACGCTCGCGCAGGCACAGCGTGACAGCGACGAGCTGGAACAGCGTATGCTTCGCATGGCGGAGCTGGAAGAGCGCAAGGCCATGCTGGCTAAGAAACGCATGCTGATTGACGATGTGTTCTCGCAGACATACGCATTG
The DNA here is from genome assembly GCA_964584315.1 of uncultured Oscillospiraceae bacterium. Classification (GTDB taxonomy): domain Bacteria; phylum Bacillota; class Clostridia; order Christensenellales; family Aristaeellaceae; genus CAXXOK01. Next base: position 2,475 of record CAZOZO010000013.1, on the reverse strand, counting down.
CTCGCACAGATGACCACGGCGGAGAAACGCGCTTTCTTCCTGCGCCAGATCGTCCGGTTTGCGACCGGCGATGAGACGCTTGCGATAAGCCAAAACGCCGCCTGGTTTGACGAGGCGTTCCTCGCGGATGCCAACACAGCGCTTGCTGCGGCGGGAAAGCCCGGGCGGCTGGTGCTGGCGCTGGAGCGTACGCAGGCGGACGAAGGCGTTACCTTGCGACATGGCGGCGCCGAGATCCGTTGCACGCTGCGCGTGCTGATGGACGATGCGCGCTCGACGATGGAACAGCAGGCGGCGGAAGCCCTCTTTGCCGAATGATACGGCAGAACCAATTGAGAAAGGGGGCGCAGTGATGCCTCAACCGAGTTATTACTATGCGAGCGGTCGGGTAGGCGTCGCACGGCGCACAGCGCTGCACGGCACACAGCTGGAACGCCTGAGCGCCGCCCATACCTACGAGGATGCCAAGCGCGCGCTGACGGAAATCGGCTTTGCGACCGCGGACAGTGCCGATTTTCTACAGGCGGCGGACAGGCACGTGCAAGCTGCCTGCGCGCTGATCAAAGCAGTATCGCCCGATCCGCTGGTAACGGACAGCCTGTTGCTGCGCTATGATATCCATAACCTGAAGGTACTATACAAATCGAGATACCTTGCACAAAAGCCGCAGTTTTTGTCCCGGTGCGGTACACTGGATGTGGAACACCTGCGCCATGCTGTGATGGAGCGCACATACAGCCGCCTGCCCCAACACCTGAAAGCGGCGATGGAGCTGATCGAGAAGCGCAGCGCGGTACGGTTTGACCCCATGCTGGTAGATACCGAGCTGGACAAGGGCATGTACCGTCAGATCTTTGCCAACCTCGCCCAAAGCAGCCACGCGGCCGTTGTGAAGCGCTATTTTGAAGCCAAGGCTGATATCACCAACGTGATCATGCTGCTGCGCATCAAGGCGATGGGGAAGGGTATGCATGAGTTCGCGGAGATCATGCTGCCCGGCGGGCATATCGCACTGCACACCCTCAAAGGTGTGTACAGCGAAAACGATCGCCTGGCGCGCACGCTTCGTCGTTACAGCGCGCCGCTGTATCAGGCGGTGTTGGCCGCGTCGGTCGATACGGCCAAGCTGCCGTATCTGGAAAAGGTGGCCGACGACTATTTGGCCTTACTGTTTCGCAACAGCAGGTTCGACACCGCCTCCATCGAGATGCTTGCACACTACCTGTTGATGCGCCAGCGAGAGGCGACCGACGTACGCCTGATCATGGCGGGCAAACAAAACGGCTTTGCGCCGGAGGCAGTCATGGAAAGGGTGCGTGAGCTGGGTGGCTAAGGTGAGCATGGGGGCCGTTGGCGAGCGCGACGCGGTGCTTTGCTTCAAGGCGGTAGGCATGGAGGCCATTGCGACCGAGACCGTGGAGGAAACCACGCGCGCGCTGTTCACGCTGGTGCGGCAGGGCGTGCGGGTCATCTTCATCACGGAACGCGCGGCCAAAGAGGCGGCCGAAGCGCTGGAGCGCTACAAGACCGATCCGCAGGTGGCGATCATATTGATCCCGGGCAGCGCAGGCGCGAGCGGCTACGCCATGTCGCGCGAGCGCGCCAATGTGGAGAAAGCCATCGGTGCGGATATCCTCTTTGGCAACAACGAGAGTCAGAAAGAAGGGTAATGCATGGCACAAGGAACCATCGTCAAGGTGGCGGGCCCGCTGATCGTAGCGGAACATATGGCCGACGCGCGCATGTACGACGTGGTGCGCGTAAGCGACCGCCGCCTGGTAGGCGAGATCATCGAGCTGCGCGGCGACCGTGCCAGCATACAGGTATATGAGGAGACCAGCGGTCTGGGCCCGGGCGAACCGGTTTTTTCCACGGGCGCGCCGCTCTCCGTGGAGCTGGGGCCGGGGCTGATCGAGTCCATTTTCGATGGCATCCAGCGGCCGCTGACCAAGATCCGTGAAAAGGTGGGCGACCGCATCACCCGCGGGGTGGAGGTGCCCTCGCTGGATCGTGACCGAAAGTGGGAGTTTGAGCCGCGCGTGAACGTGGACGACCGCGTTTCCGGCGGCACGGTCATCGGCGTGGTGAAAGAGACGCCCGTGGTGGAGCACCGCGTGATGGTGCCCCACGGCGTAAGCGGCGTAATCACGGACATTCGCGCGGGTGAGTTTACCATCACGGAGCCGGTTTGCACCGTCAGGGCCGAGGACGGGCAGACCCACGAGTTGACCATGATGCAGAAGTGGCCGGTGCGCAAGGGCCGCCCTTATCTGGAAAAGAAATCGCCCACAGTGCCGATGGTGACCGGCCAGCGCGTGGTGGATACGTTCTTCCCCATTGCCAGCGGCGGCGTGGCCGCAGTGCCGGGGCCGTTTGGCTCAGGCAAAACGGTGGTGCAGCATCAGCTGGCCAAGTGGGCGGATGCGGACATCATCGTATACGTGGGTTGCGGCGAGCGCGGCAATGAGATGACCG
>CAZOZO010000012.1:0-73346 GCA_964584315.1 uncultured Oscillospiraceae bacterium | reverse complement strand
GAAGCGGCCACTGGCCGCACGCTCGCCTTCGATGCCAAAGGAGGCAGAGCCGACGCTGTGTCGACGCTCGCCTACGTGTAAGGAGAAAATATGGACAACCAGTGTTTTTGCCTCGACCGGGGCTGGCGGTTTACCAAAACGCCCCACAGCGTACTGCCCCGCATCATCACCCACGACACGGTGTATGCCTACGCCAAGGGCGACGGCGCGCAGGGCCCCGCCATGCTCAACTTTAACGACGCGGACTGGCAGCCCGTGAACCTGCCCCACGACTGGCAGCATACCGAGCCCTACGACATGACCGGCGTGGTGAGCCACGGCTACCAGCGCACGGGCGTGGGCTGGTACCGGCGCACCTTTCTGCTCGACCCGGCGGACGCGCAGGGCGAGATCAGCCTCACGTTCGACGGCATCAGCGGCGTTTCGGACGTGTACGTGAACGGCGCGAAGCTGCGCCACAACGAGAGCTGCTACAACGGCTTTACCCTGCGGCTCAGCGACATCGTCAACTTCGGGGCCACGCCCAACGTGGTGGCCGTGCGCGTGGACAAGACCGCCTGGGAGGGCTGGTGGTACGAGGGCTGCGGCATCAACCGGCATGTATGGCTGCAAAAGCGGCCGTGGCTGCACCTCGCGGATAACGGCGTGTGGGTAAAGCCCGTGTGCGAGGACGGCGTATGGCGCGCGCACATCGAGTGGACGCTGGAAAACGGCGGCTGCGAGGCCCTGGCCGGCACGCTGGAGGCGGAAGTCGTGGGCCCGCAGGGCAAGGCCGTGCAGCGCATCGCGCTGGAGGCTCGGGCGGATGCGTTCGCCACCGTGCGACTGCGCGCCGTGTGCCCCATCGACCGCCCCGCGCTGTGGGATGTGGATGCCCCCCAGCTCTACACCCTGCGCACCGCGCTTGCCTCCCCCGCCGGTACGGACAGGCAGGCCACCCGCTTCGGCCTGCGGCAGACGCGCTTTGACGCGCGCGAGGGATTCTCTTTGAACGGCAAGCCGCTCAAGCTGCTGGGCGTGTGCAACCACTTGGATCACGCGGGCATCGGCGCCACCATCCCGCGCGATTTGTGGCGCTACCGCGTGCAGCTGCTCAAGGGCATGGGCTGCAACGCCTACCGCTGCTCCCACAACCCGCCCCCGCCGGAACTGCTTGACGTGTGCGACGAGCTGGGCGTGCTGGTGATCGACGAAAACCGAAGCTTTTCCACCGCGGGCAGCGCGCTGCACCTGCTGCGCTCCATGGTGCGGCGCGACCGCAACCACCCGTGCGTCATCATGTACTCGCTGTTCAATGAGGAGCCCATGCAGGGCACGCCCAAGGGCAGGCGCATCGCCCAGCGTCAGCGCGCCGAGGTGCGAAAGCTGGACGATACGCGGCCCTGCATCGGCGCGCTCAACGGCGGCATGTTCGAGCCGGACGGCGCCGCCACGGCGCTGGACATCACGGGCCTGAACTACTTTCTGGACAGCTTCGACCGCTTTCACGAGCTGTTCCCAAACCAGCCGGTGCTCTCCAGCGAGACGGTTTCGGCGTTCGCCACGCGCGGCTGCGTGGAGACCGACGAGGCGGCGCAGGTGTTCAGCAATTACGATGAAGCCTGCGCGGACTGGGGCGAGACCGTGCGCGAAGCCAACACCGCCGTGCTCAGCAGGCCGTTCATGATGGGGCTGTTCGTGTGGACGGGCTTTGACTACCGGGGCGAGCCCACCCCGCACGAGTGGCCCAGCGTCAGCAGCCACTTCGGCGTGATGGACGCCTGCGGCTTCCCCAAGGATACCTACCACCTGTACCGCGCCTACTGGACGCAGGCGCCCACCATCCACGTGCTGCCGCACTGGAACCACCGCCGCGGCGCGGAGGTGCGCGTGATGGCCTACAGCAACTGCGACGAGGCGGAGCTTTTCCTCAACGGCCGGTCGCTGGGCAGGCAGCCAAACGACATGCCTGTGCAGGTGACGTGGCGCGTCAAGTTTGAGCCGGGCGAGCTGAAGGCCGTGGGCTACCGAGGCGGCCAGCCCGTTTGCGAGGATACCGCGCGCACCGCGGGGGCGGCCAAGCGCCTGCGGCTGGAAACCCCCATCCATATGCTCTACCCCGATACCGACTCCATGGCCGTGGTCAACCTCAGCTGCGAGGACGAGCATGGCGTGTTCTGCCCCAAGGAAAACGTGCGGCTGGCTATCGCCGTGGAGGGCGGGCGGCTGATGGGCGTGGGCAACGGCGACCCCAACTGCCATGACCGCGACGACGACACCCGCGTGCGCCTGTTCGCGGGCCGCGCGCAGGCGCTGGTGGCCGCGGACGGCACCGCGCCGGAAGTGCGCGTGATGGTATCGGCGGAGCGTTTCGGCGAAGCGACCGTCACGCTGCCGGTGGGACAGCGCCCCTTCCCGGGCGACGTGCCCACCGCGGACATCCGCGTGATCAGCGGCTGGCGCGTGAGCCACACCGCCAGCGCGGACAAGCCGGATGTGACCATCGAACCCACCTTCAGCGATGTGAACTCCATGGAGCCCGTCACCTTCACGGGCACATGGCAGCCCGTGCTGGACGGCCACCCCGGCCAGTACGCGCTCTACCGCGCCAAGGCGGATATCGGCCCCTCCAGCCGCGGGCGGCACCTGGTGCTCAACGCCGTGCAGGGCACCGTGGAGGTGTATGTGAACCACCGCATGCTGCGCAGGCAGGAGTGCTTTATCAAGAGCCGCGTGGAGGTAGAGCTGCCCGTATCGCTGTTTGGCGAGAGCCAGCTCACGCTCATTTTGCAAAACGAGACGGTGGACAGGCACGCGGGCGTGCTGGAGCCCATCTGCCTGGTGCAGCGGTAGCGCCGGCCGCCTGACCCCAATCCCATGAGAAGCGCCCCGCGCGGCAGGCCCCCACAGGCCTGCGCCCGCGCGGGGCGCGCCTGAGAGGAGCGCCGCCGATGGAAACGATCCGCTACGACCTGCGCTATTTGACCGACCCGCAGGTGTTCGCCGTGGGCCGCCTGCCCGCCGTGTCCGACCACGAGGTGTTTGCCGACGCGGCCGAGGCCGCGCAAGGCCATAGCAGCCTGTGTTTGTGCCTGAATGGGCGCTGGAAGTTCGCCTATGCTGAAACGCCGGAGGCGCGCCCCGTGGGCTTTGCCGCGCCGGATTATGACTGCTCCGGCTGGGGCGAGATCGATGTGCCCGCCCACATCCAGCTGCAGGGGCACGGCGCGCCGCAGTACGTGAACACCCAATACCCGTGGGACGGGCACGAGGCGCTGCGCCCGCCGCAGATCCCCACGCGGTCGAACCCCGTGGGCTGCTATGTGACGCATTTTGCCGTGCCGCAGGGCTGGGCGGGCCACCGCGTTACGCTGGTGCTGAACGGCGTGGAAACCGCCTGCTTCGTGTGGCTGAACGGCGTGCTGCTGGGCTACGCGGAGGACAGCTTTACCCCCTCGCGCTTCGACCTGACCGACGCGCTGCTGGCGGGCGACAACAAGCTGGCTGTGGAGGTATACCGCTACTCCTCCGCCTCGTGGATCGAGGATCAGGATTTTTGGCGCTTCTCGGGCATCTTCCGCAGCGTGGAGCTGCACGCCGAGCCGCGCGCCCATGTGGAGGACATCTTCGTGCGCGCCGTGCCGGACGAGGCGCTCACCGGCGGCCTGCTGACCGCGGACATCCGCCTGCGCCTGCCCGCCGAGGCCACTCTGCTGCGCGCGGAGCTGCTGGCCACGGGCGGCAGGGCTGTGGACAGCGTTACCCTGCCCGCGCAGGCGCAGATGCGCATCGAGCGCCGCGTCGACCGCCCGCTTTTGTGGAGCGCCGAGCAGCCTAACCTCTACACCCTGCGCCTTACGCTGCTTGCGGAAGGCGGCAGCACCCTTGAGGTTGCGCAGACCGAGGTCGGCTTCCGCCGCGTGGAGATCAAGGATGGGGTGCTGCTGCTGAACGGGCGGCGGCTGCGCCTGCGCGGGGTGAACCGGCACGAGTTTGGCTGCCATGCGGGCCGGGTGCTGAGCGAGGCGGACATGCTGTGGGACATCAACACCCTCAAGCAAAACAACGTGAACGCCGTTCGCACCAGCCACTACCCCAACCACAGCCTGTGGTACCGCCTGTGCGACCGCTACGGCGTGTACCTGATCGACGAGGCCAATTTGGAGAGCCACGGCTCGTGGCAGAAGATGGGCAAGGTAGAACCCTCCTGGGCCCTGCCTGCGGACGTGCCGGAATGGAAAGCCACGTGCCTTGACCGTGCCGCGGCGGTGCTGGAGCGCGACAAGAACCACCCCGCCGTGCTGATGTGGAGCTGCGGCAACGAGAGCTACGGCGGCGCGAACATCTTCGCCATGGCGGAGTATTTCCGCGGACGCGACCCCCTGCGCCCCGTGCACTACGAGGGGGTTTTCAACGACCGCCGCTACCCCGCCACCAGCGATGTGGAGAGCCGCATGTACCCGCCCGCTGCCGAGGTGGCCGCGTGGCTGGACAGGGACAAATCAAAACCCTTCGTGCTGTGCGAGTACAGCCATGCCATGGGCAACAGCTGCGGCGGCCTTGCCGACTATCTGGCGCTGGAGGATCGCTATCCTCAGTATGCGGGCGGCTTTATCTGGGACTTTATCGACCAGGCGCTGCTGGGCGCGCTGCCAAACGGCGCGCAGGGCCTGCGCTACGGCGGCGATTTTGATGACCAGCCGACCGACCGCAACTTCTGCGGCGACGGGCTGGTGTTTGCAGACCGTACCCTGACCCCCAAGATGCAGGAGGTCAAGTACCTGTACCAGAACGTGCGCATCGCGCCGGACGCGCAGGGCGTGACCCTCGAGAACCAAAGCCTGTTTGACGACCTGCATGGCTACGCCCTGCGCTGGCGGCTCACCCGCGACGGCGAACCCTTCGCGGAGGGGGCGCTGGACAGTGTGACCGTGCCCGCGGGCGAGCGGCGCGCGTTCCCCCTGTCCCTTCCGCCCATGCGCGAGGCAGGCGAATATGCACTGCTGTGCGAGCTGTGCCTGAAAACCGCCACCCCGTGGGCGGCGGCAGGCTACGCGCAGATGCACGGGCAGGCCGTGGTCGCGGCGGTACCGCGCGCGCAGGCCAACCCGCAGCCGGAGCCTTATGCCATCGCCGTGGGCGACGTGAACGCGGGCGTGTATGCCGCGGGCGTGGAGACGCTCTTCAGCTTTGCGGAGGGCGGCCCTGTGTCCCTCCGGCGGCATGGCCAGCCCCCGGTGCTGAACTTCGCGCCCCGCCCCAGCCTGTACCGCGCCGCCACCGATAACGACCGCGGCAACGGCTTCGCAGAGGATACCGCGCTGTGGATGGCCTTCAGCGAGCTGGCGACCCCCACCCTCGAAACCCTGCAAACGGACGAGGGCCGCCTGCGCGCCCGGTACCGCTTCGCCCTGCCACCTTTGACCGACGCATCGCTGCAAGCGGAATACGAGGCGCTTTCCGCGGGCGCGTGGCGGGTGACGGTCACGCTCTCCGGCGGCAAAGCCTTGCCCGACCTACCCTCGCTGGGCCTCAGCTTCCGCCTGCCGCGCGCGCTTCAGCACATCCGCTGGTACGGCCTTGGGCCGGAGGAAAACGGCATCGACCGCTGCGCTGGCGCGGAGCTGGGCCTGTACGAAACCACCGCCGACCAAAACCTGACGCCGTATCTAAAGCCGCAAGCCTGCGGCAACCGCAGGGGCGTGCGCTGGCTGGCCTTGACAGATGCGGAAGGCCGCGGCATGCGCGTGCGCATGGACGGCGCGCCGCTGGAGGTGGCCGTGCTGCCCCACAGTCAGGCGGAGCTGGCCGCCGCGCTGCACCGGCAGGCGCTGCCCGCCCCCGCCTATACCTGGCTTGATGTGGCCATGGCCCGCTACGGCGTGGGCGGCGACAACAGCTGGGGCGCGCCCGTGCTGCCGCACTACCGGCTGCACGCGGAGGACGGGATGCGGTTTTCGTTCATCGTGGAGCTGATCTAGCCTGAAGCGAATGTCGACCGTACCACGCCCGAATGCAAAAGCACCCCGCGCGATGCAAGCGCATATCGCAATCGTCGACGGACGATGAGCGCCTCAGCTTGTGCCATCTTCCGTTTTGCCCGCCCCCTCCGCAAACGCCGCCTTGACCAGCGCATACACATACGGGTTGGGGTGATACTGCGGGTCATGCCATATCCACGAGGCGTCGCCGCCCAAGCCCTCCGCCACCGCCGCCGCGACCGCCGCGCTGCGCGACACGCCCTCCGTGCAGTGGACGATCAGCAGCTCGACATCCTCCTTCAGCCCCAGCACGAAATCGCGGATGGCACGGGCCTGCTCCATGGTCATCAGGTTTTGCCAGAAGCTACGGTCGGTGGCGTCGTCAAAGCACAGGCGCAGCACGCGCGCCGTGGGGTAGCGCAGGGCGCAGTCCCGCGCGTGATCCATGATGGAGACCATCGCCATGCCCGCGGGCATCCCCTGCGCCGCAAAGGCCAGCAGCTCGCGCGTGAGCGGGGAGATCGATATGTCCAGCATAGCAGGCCTCCGTGTTGGTCATGGACGGGGCGCAGGGGCGGTGCGTAACGGGCTTCGGAGCGACGTCTTCGGAAACATGCTTTTATTCTATCACATCCACGGCGCAAACTGTTCAGGCCCGCGCGAGCGGCTCCCTGCATGATGCCTGCCACGCTTAACGGTTTTCACCCGTGCAAAAAGGCCCTGCCTTCGATGGAAGGCGGGGCCTTTTTGATCATGCCGTGTACGTTCGTCGTGCGCGTGGCTCTTATTTGGCCGCGCGCCCGCCTTGTTTACTCGATCGTCGTGATGGATGCGGCGATCTGCGCCGCCAGCTTGCCGTACTCCGCGTCCGAGGCGGGGTAGAACACGAACTGGTACATGCCCGAACCGGCGGCGTTCAAGGTGGCGATGCCCGCCACGTCGTTTGCAGGAATCTCGTAGCTCACGAAGGGAATGCTGTTGATCGTCACGGTCTGGACATTCTGATACGCCGCCGCCAGCGAAGCCGCCACCGTGTCCATATCCGTGGCCGTGCCGAAATCGGTAAAGGCGATCGAGAAGGTGCGCGTGCCCTCGGGGTTGGCACAGCTGTAGATGATGCCCACAGCCGCCTGCTCCTCCGTCACGGTGAGCACGTTCCAGTCCGAGGGCAGCGTGATCTGGAAGTTATGATCCGCAAAGGGCACCACGGTGCCGTTATCCACCGGCGGCACCTCGATGGGCGCGCTCGTGGCGGCTGCCTCGGCGAGGGCGCCGGTAGCCAGGAAGAGCATCAGCGTCGCCAGCAGCAGGGTCAGGATCTTCTTCATTTTTGTGGCCTCCATTTTCTTTTGTGAATTGTATACGCAATGAGTATAGTTCATCATCGTTTGGGGTGTCAACCGCGCCGGCGGTTTTTTCCCGAATTTTTACCGTCGACGGAGAACGCTCCCCCGACAGGGCGGGTTTCCGCCGTTACCGTCGCCAAGGCGGCATGGCATGGCGCACCGTTCCAAACCCGGCCTGATGCCGTCCTTGGATGGCGTCTGACGAACGCCGTCGCCATGGTTCAGTGTTCGTACAGGGCGGCCATGTCCTGGATCTTGCGCTTCAGCTCCGTGCGGATATGCAGCGGCGCGAGGCATTCGCATCGATCCCCAAAGCCGAGAAGGATATGGTAGTGGTACTCGTTTTCGATAAAGGGAAACCGCACGATATAATGCTCGCCCCCTTCCGGCGTAAAGTGTTCGAAGGCGCAATAGTCCAGCACCCTGTCCATGATGGATGTATGAATACGGATGGTGATTTCCGTTTGCATGGCCGCCAGAGCATCCGCAAAATCCAGCTGTGGCTTTGGATGGTCGCGCGGAGTAAAACATGCTTCCAACATCCGCAGGTTCGATGTACGGGACAGCTTGAACAGCCGAAAGTCGCATCTCTCATGGCAATAGCCCTGCCAATACCATTGACTGCCCTTCAGCACCAGCTGATACGGCTCCGCCGTGCGTTTGGTTTGCTGCCCATGGCGGCCTGCATAGTCAAAGGTGAGCAGCCTGCTTTCCTGCAAGGCCGTTTTGATGGTCTCCAGCGATGGCTGTATGTCCCTGTTGCCCATCCACGGGCTCAAGTCAATATGGATCTGGTTTGCTTTCAGCTCGATGTCACGCGCTCGGTCGGCGGGGATAAAGCTCTTGACCTTCGCAAGGGCGTTTGCCAGCTCATCGCCCCGCATCATGCCGGAAAGGCTGGAAAGCCCCATCAGGATGGCGGAAAGGTCGGCGGTCGAAAACACCTTTCGGTCCAGCTTATATTCCGGCATGATTTCAAAACCGCCGCCCACCCCCGCGGTTGCGCGCACCGGAATGCCCGCCGCGCCGATCGCCTCGATATCGCGGTAGATGGTGCGGGTGGAAACCTCGAACATATCCGCCAGCGCCTGCGAGCCTATCCGCTTTTGATCGAGCAGCACCATGATGATGCTGACGAGCCTGTCCACTTTCATCGGGTCGCCGCCCTCCGCAATTTCTTTTTTTACCATGATAGATTGTTGCCATACTATTGTCAACAATTGAAACGTATAATCAAAATGTTGGCAAACCCATCCACCGACCTTTGAGGAGGTAACACCGTGCAGCAGAGCGCCCTGGTCATCATCGACATTCAAAATGACATCACCAAGCATTACAAGGATGTCATCGGCAATATCAATCAGGCTGTGGACTGGGCAGCCCGTCATGGCATTCACATCATCTACATAAGGCATGAGAATCTGTCCGCCGGCACGCGAACGTTCAAGCACGGCACCTACGGGGCCGAGCTGGCTCCCGACCTGAAAATGGCATCGCAGAATATCTTTACCAAGTATAAAGGAAACGTGTTGAGCTGCGATGCGTTTGCGGATTTCATGCGCAGCCATGAGATCCGCGATGTCTACATCGCCGGGGCGGACGCCGTCGCCTGCGTCAAATCCAGCTGTTACAACCTGTGCAAGGCAGGTTATCACGTTACCGTCCTGTCGGATTGCATCGCCAGCTATGACCCGCGGAAAATGGACGAAATGCTGCGCTACTACGAAAGCACCGGCAGCCAGATCAGCAGTATCCATGCCTTAGCGCCTGTTTGCAGCGCCATGGCGTGAGCGGGCGGGCAGCCTCGACATACAAAAATCAGGGGGGATTTGATGTTTACCGTCTATGTTTACGTTCTGGATACGTTGGCCGACTGGGAACTGGGGTATGTGACCGCGGAGCTTCAGTCCGGCCGTTTTTTCCAAAAGGGCGCGCAGCGTGTATCGCTCAAAACGGTCGGCCATGACCAAACGCCCATCCATACCATGGGCGGGATGACGGTCGTGCCCGATTGCTCGGTAGCGGACATGGTCGTTAGCGAAGCAAGCGTGTTGCTGTTGCCGGGCGCAGACACCTGGAGCGACCTGAAGCATGGCGCCATCCTCGAAAAAGCAGGCGAATTTCTCGCTTGCGGCGCCACGGTATGCGCCATCTGCGGGGCGACCGCCGCGCTTGCCAACGTTGGGCTGCTGAACCAGCGCCCGCACACCAGCAATGGCCCGGGGTTTCTGGAGATGGTTTCCCCCGCGTATCAAGGGCAACGTTTCTATGTCGACCAACCTTCGGTAGCGGATGGCAACCTGATTACCGCCAGCGCCACCGGCGCTTTGCCGTGGGCGAAGCAGATCATCGAGCGCTTGGGGGTTTTTCGGGCCAGCACACTGGAAGCGTGGCATGACTATTTCCGTACAGGCGAGCCTTCGTATTTCTTTGCGCTCATGCAAACATTGCCGTCATGCAATGAAGGGTGAGCTGCACCGGCCATCGGCGGGGCGAGGATATGGATAGGATGCTGCCGGTGCTGATGGCGCTGGGCGTGGCGAATCATTGGGTGAGCCGGGAGACGGTGTAAGGAAGCGGCCCCTGCCTCGTAATGGAGGCGGGGGCCGCGCTTCATGCTGTTTGCGTTCAATCATCACCTGTGATCAAGAAAGTTGTAGGTCAATTGGTTGCGTATCGATATCGATATGCCGTCATACCAGCATCACCCATAAAATTCGTCAGTTGATCAACGGTTAAAGTGTGAAGCCTTATCTGAGCGCCCGCGATATTTTTGGGTTTGGTTCGGATGGGTTATGAAAGGCGGTACGGTGAAGCTATAAACGGTGCCCTGGCGAATAAGCATTATAGCGCTGAGTGGAAAAAAGTCCGGATCACGTTGCGCACCGTTTCATACAGGTTGTTGCTCGAGTATCGTTTTGCTTCTTCGAACGGCATAGGCATTCGATTGATGCTGAATGCTGCTGTAAGACCATGTTCGTATAACACATCGACGTTACCTTGAATGCCCCCGCAAACTGCAATGACCGGAACGGCATATGCCCTGGTTGCCTCCAGAATACCGCTGATGACCTTGCCATACACACTCTGTTCGTCCATCCGTCCCTCCCCTGTTAAGACCAAAGACGCATCGGCCAACCTGCTTTGGAAACCTGCCACATCGAGCACTGTCTTTATTCCGCTCTCGAGCGTTCCGCCAAGTAAGGCGACGGTTCCTGCGCCCATTCCGCCAGCCGCGCCGGCACCGGGGAGCAGACGGATGTCGATACCCAAGTCCTTTTCGATGATATCCGCCAAATGCGACAATCCCTCATCCAAAGCATGTACCATCGCCGCGTTTGCGCCTTTTTGGGGCCCATACACCGCCGCGGCCCCGCAAGGGCCGCAGAGCGGGTTGGTAACATCGCACATGGCTTGAATCGCAATGCCTGCTTGCGCGACGCGCGAATCGCGGATGTCGATATGGGCAATCTCCGTAAGCGTACGCCCAACCGGTATGAATGCCTGACCGTCGCGGTTGCTAAAACGCACGCCCAGCGCCGCCGCTGCGCCACAACCGCCATCATTCGTAGCGCTGCCGCCCAGCCCCAGATAAACACGCCTCGCGCCGTGCTCTATCGCATGGCCAATCATCTCACCCACGCCGTATGTCGAGGCATTCATCACATCCAGTTCTGTTCCCATCAACGGCAGGCCGGCCGCCATGGCGGTTTCCACCACGGCGCGCCTGTCGGGCAGCCACCCATAGGCGGCGTCAAGCAACGCTCCTCGCGGGCCTTGCACGGTAACAGGTATCCTCTCGCCTCCGGTTGCCATCAGGATCGCATCAACTGTGCCTTCGCCGCCGTCAGCAATCGGCATGGATATGACTTCAATCGAGTCGTCCTGCGCCAGAATCGCCGCGCGCATCACTGCGCAAACATCCATGGCCGACAGGGTTCCCTTGAATGAATCAGGCGCGACGATCAATTTCCTCATGCTCATACCCTTTCCAGATCGATGGTGCCACTAGCCATTCGATGGGTACCGCGCATCCGCTGCGAATCAGGTGGTCGCAAAGCCTGTACCGACGAAGCAGCGACGCGCATTACCCTCCAATGCAGCGTGCCCTTCAAACGCGGCAGGCGGTGGATTGCGCCTCATTCCGCTCGCTGAAAGGCTGTCTCCACCCGCGTTTCGACTCGTATGCCATGACGCGCCCGTTGTTTGCAGATGCTGCCCTCCGCAAGCAGCTTGCACATGCCGTGGGTTGACGATGCTATCATCAAAAAGCCCTGTGAATTCTCCTTCACCGTAAACGTAAGCGTATGGAATGCTTGCCCTTTCACCGCGTACATGCCCATGGGATAGCATAAGGGGCTGCATCGCATGCTGTCGTCAATGCAGCCCCTGTCGCCATCCAACCAGCCCGTTGGCTTCACACCTGATTTTGGGGGCTCCCGCTCAGGAATTGCTTTACGTTTTGAACCGCCACATCCATCAGGCGCTGGCGGCTTTCCTTGGGCGCCCAGGCAATGTGGGGCGTGATCAGGCAGTTCTTTGCCTGCAGCAGCGGGTTGTCCCCTCGGATCGGCTCAACGCTGACAACATCAACCCCTGCGGCAAACACCTTGCCCGAATTCAACGCGTCAGCCAGATCCTGCTCTACGATCAGCGGCCCTCGACTGGTGTTCAGGATGATCACGCCATCCTTCATCTTTTGTAAATTCTTCTTGTTGATGATTCCCTTGGTTTCATCCGTCAACGGGCAATGCAGGCTGATAACGTCCGCGTTAGCCAGCAGCATGTCCAGATCGACATATTCCGCCAACGCCCTGCCCGCTGCGTTGGGGTACATGTCGTGGGCAAGGATGCGCATACCGAAGGCTTTGGCCAGCGCCGCCGCAGCCTGCCCGATGCGCCCAAAGCCGATGAAGCCGATGGTCTTGCCCGCCAGTTCGATCAACGGATAATCCCAGAAGCAGAAATGACCGGCGCTCTCCCAGCGCCCCTGATGCACAGCCTCGCTGTGGTGGCCAACGTGGTGGCAGATTTCCAGCAGCAACGCCATGGTGAACTGCGCGACAGCCGTCGTGCCATACGTGGGTATGTTGGATACGACGATCCCCTTCTTTTTGGCATAAGCCGTATCCACGATGTTGTAGCCCGTGGCCAGCACGCCGATGTAGCGCATCTGCGGGCAGGCATCCATGGTCTGCGCAGTGACCGGCGTCTTGTTGACCAGCACGATTTCCGCATCGCCAATGCGCGCTTGAATCTGCTCCGGCGGCGTGATGTCATAGACCGTCAGGTCGCCCAGCGCGCCCAGCGCGCTCCAGGACAGGTCGCCCGGGTTTTCGGTATGGCCGTCCAGTACAACGATTTTCATGCTATTACACCTCCAGCAGTGCCCATGCTTCGTCCAGCATGCGTTTGGCACCCGCGATAATCATGGCGCTGTCCTCGCCTTCCAGCGGCTTGACCTCGAAGGAGATCACGGGTCGGTTTCCAACGCCCAGATAGCCGATAGCGAAGAGCTTTTTGAGGAACGCCGCGACAGTGACGGCGGTCACCTCGCTGTGGCCGATGCCAAAGCGAGGGTGCTGGTCGCCATAAGCGGGCATTCCCTTGGTGAGCACTGCGTTTGCGATGTGCGCGTGCCGTACGTATGGTGCGATGGGGTCTAGGTTCTCATCAAAGCTCTCGTGCAGTTGCAGGATGTGGCTCAGGTCCACCATCAGCCCAAAGCGCGGAAATTCAATGCCGATTTCCTCCGCAAAGCGCTTGGCCAGCCCCGCGGGGCCGATGAGGGAACACTTCTCCACATCGGTGTCGAACACCTCAAGGTTGACCGGCATATCGCCCTTGGCCGCAGCGTACGCGCAAATTTCGCGGGTGGAGCGTACCATCGCCTGATAGTGTTCCTCGACCTTGGCGGGATCATATCGCCCCGCCAGAAAAGCGATGCCCTCGGCCTGCATCTGATATGCCTCGTCCACGCATGCCAATATGCGGCGCACGGCGCGCTGGCGCGCTTCCTCGTCCAAATCGCACAGGTTATCGCCGCTGCGCAACAGCTGCGGTTGCGCGCCATAAGCGATGCCCACGCCCGCTTCCCGCGCAAGCTTGGCCGCCTGCTCTCGCGCCTGCGGATCCGCCATGCGGGTGAGCTCGATCACCTCAAAGTACGGGTCGGCTAAAACCGTCCGTATGGTTTCCACAATGGCGCCCTCTCCGCTCATGGCAAAGGGATACGCCATAAAATACACCAGCCCCGTTCTGAAGTAATTTTTCATCGGTTCCTTCATACGGTCCGCCTCCTTTGTTCCGGTAAACGGGTGTTACGCTTCCTCGCCACGCGCCAGCTTTACATGCGAATCGGCCATTTCATAACCGGCGGCCTGCGCGCAGGATGTGTTCAGATCCAGCGCTGTAACGACAGTCGCCGCAATCTCGGCCAGGCGCAATACATGCGTATTGTCGTCCACGCTTTTGCCAAAACCGCCGCAGCCAATCAGGTTCAACGCTTCCTTTGCGGTGCCGAACATCGTGCCGCCGCCGATGGTCGCCAGCTCCATGCCGGGCAGCGATACCATGAAATGCACCCCATCGTCAGTCGCGTCCGCCTGTACAAAGCAGCTGGACGAAGAAACGACATGCGCCAGATCCTGCCCCGTTGCGGCATAGAACGCCGCAACGGCGTTGGCTGCGTTCACGTTAAAGCCAGAGATGGTCCCGCTCAGGCAAGAGCCCAGATAGCACTTGTGGAACACCGTCCGCTCGACGCTGCGCGGATTGACGCCCGCCTTGAACACCGCTTTAAGGACATCGTTGGGAATGAACACTTCCGTTTCGACAGACTTGCCCCTGCCATTGAGCACGTTGATATGCGACGCCTTCTTATCGCTGCAGAGATTGCTGGAAATGGTGATAAGCCGCCAACTGGGGAGCTCCGCCAGTATGGCGCGCGTGATATCGGCAGATGCCTTGGTAACGCCGTTCATGCCCATCGCGTCGCCGGTCTTGAAAATCATGCGCAAAAACACCTTGGTGCCCAGCTGATAGGGCTCGATCCTCTCCAGACGCACAAACGGGTCGCGGCTGAAGGTAGCCAGTTTTTGAAACAGCGCCGCGTCTGTCTTGATGCGGTCAATGAAATGCTTGGCAGCCGCGATATCAGGCGCTTCGATCAGCGGGGCGCGGGTCATGCCGTCGAAATGCACGATCGTGTTCAGGCCGCCAGACAGGTTGATGGCCTTGATGCCGCGCTGCACACCCGCGACCAATGCCGCCTCGTTGGTCGCCAGCGGAATGTAGACCTCCTCCTGCACATACTGGCCGTTGATCTTCACGGGGCCGGCAATACCCATCGGCACGATGCTGGCGCCAATCTTGCCCTCGATGCCGGCCAGAATGCGCTCTCCGCCCACCAGCGTGCAGTTGTCGATGCGCGTTCCCTTCGTGAGCGGCAACGCGACACCCGTTTTCTCCTCAATGAACTCGCAGCGGATCACTGCCGCGTCGTTGCACGCGTCGCGCACCTTGGCAGGGTCGGATTGGTATACCTCGGTAAAAACCGCCGTTTCCAGGTTCTGCGTTTTGATGTCGCCGTCGAAGTATCGCTGCTTTATCTCTGCCAGTTTGCCGTTCATGGGGTCGTCCTCCTTACGATGCGTGGCATTGGGTCAACAGGGTGCTGAGGGTTTGGGCAAATGAGCCCGCCTGATTGATCTTCTCCTGATCGATACCCGTCTGGATACCCATGCGGTGGAACATCTCCACAAGCACTTCCGTTTGGCAGTTGCCTTTCGCGCCCGGCGCGTACGGGCAGCCGCCCAGCCCGCCTGCCGCGCCATCAAATGTGCGGATGCCCGCCTGATAGGACGCATAGTTGTTGGCAAACTCCATGCCGAAAAACTTGTGATAGTGCACGGCAAGGTTCGCAGTGGTCAGCTTTGCCAAGATCATTTTGGGGATTTCGAAGGCGGAAATAGGGTTGGCCATGCCGGTGGTATCACCCAGCGAAACCTCGTACGCACCAAAGCTCTCCAGCGCCAGCGCCACGTCCAGCGCCAGCTCCGGCGCCATCGCGCCTTCGATCGGGCAGCCGAATACCGTCGCAATGTAGGAGCGCACGCGGATGCCGTGCTGTTTGGCAGTCTTGTTGATCTCCTCGATCTCCTTGAGCATCTCGGCGCGGCTCTTATTCAGATTCTTTTTATTATGGCTTTCGCTGGTACTCATGATGGTCACCACTTCGGAAAGCCCGCACTCGATCGCACTTTCCAGCCCGCGCATGTTGGGCACCAGCGCGCTGTAAACCACGCCTGCCTTTTTGTCGATACCGGCGAATACTTCCTTGCTGTCGGCCATCTGTGGCACCCACTTAGGGTGTACGAAGGAGGTGACCTCGATTTTTTTGCACCCGGCTTCGGTCAACATATTGACCAGCTTGATTTTCTGCTCCGTGGGGATGAACACCGGTTCCGGCTGCAGCCCGTCGCGCGGGCCCACTTCAAAGATCGATACCGTGTTGGTCATACCCGTTTCCTCCGTTTCTGATCAGGTCGGGGTCAGGCTTCGTCCATGGGGAACACGATGCGGCCCACGACGTCGCCAAACCCGGCCACGGCCTCGTCCATCTGCTCAAACTTCATGCGCTTGCCCACATAGCTTTCCGCGTCGATTTTGCCGGTGCGCAGGATGTTGAAGAGCATCTCCCACGATTCAAACATCCGCCTGCCGAAAATACCCGTGACGGTCAGCTCCTTGTAGACCACGCCGTACATGAAGTTGCTAAAGGTCAGCGGTTTTTCCACCATACCCACGTGCACCAGCGTACCTGCTGCCCTTAGCGCCTCCACCGACTGATTGATCACCCGTTCGTTACCGGTAAAATCGACGATCGCGTCGAGCCCTGTGCCACCCGTCTGCTGTTTGGCGATTTTCACAAAATCGTCCTTCAGGCCGTTGACCAGCGTGGTCGCGCCCCGCTTCTGACTCTGGAGGAGTTTTTCATCGCTGATGTCCATTGCGATGATCTGCGCCGCGCCCAAAAAGGCAGCAAGCTCCACAGCCATCAAGCCGATCGTGCCCGTGCCCAGGATGGCGATGTTCCTGCCGGACGGGTTGGCCTTCTGCAATGCGTGCATGGCGGTGGCGAAGGGTTCCAGCAACGCGCCCTGCTCATAGGTCAGGTTATCAGGCAGCTTCACGACTGAGATCTCCGGCATACGGATGTACTCGGCAAAGCAGCCGTCCACATTGCGCCCCAGCACCCCCATGTGGTTGGTGCAGATGTGCTGGTTGCCGGTGCGGCAGGTGAAGCACGTACCGCAGGGGATGTGGGTTTCGCCCGCCACACGGTCGCCCACGGCTACGCCTGTCACCAGTTTGCCCACAGCCACGACCTCGCCTGCGAACTCGTGCCCCATGACGAAGGGCAGGTCGTAATGAGCTCTCTCCACCAGCGGCGTCCACTCGTACACATCCACGTCGCTCTTGCACAGGGCAAAGGCCTTCACGCGGATCAATACATCCATATCCCCTACCTGCGGCACTGCCACCGTGGCGTATGTCGCGCCTGGTTTGCGGGCGTCCTTTACGATTGCTTTCATGGTATTCATCCTGTTACCTCCCTTGTTTCATATTCTGTCAATATGGTATGCATCTGCTTCATCACCTGCCGGAAGCACATATCCTCGCACCCCGCCTCCCGGCATATCACCTCCGCAGAGCAGATATCCACCCGCTTGAGCAGCTTGCGTTCGCGGCAAATGCGCAGGAACGCTGCGATATCGCCGGTGGTCAGGTCGCCCTGCGGGATGTCAAACAGCGGATGCTTATCGCCGTACAGAGGGTGTTGTGCATTGCGGGATACGCTGTTGGCAAGGTGAAGGTGCGTTACGTAGGGGTACAGTTGCTCCATGGTGTGCGTGATGTCAAGCCCCATCTGCGCCACATGGCTGGTATCGAACGTGAGCCCGAAGTGCCTGCTGTTGACGCGAGCGGCGACGGCCCTCGCCACCTCGGGCGTGCCCACCGACAGGTAGGGGTCGCCGTGGGGGTTAAAGAACTCCAGCGTGATTTGGGGAAAGCACGAACCAAACCGGCGCTCGCCAACGGAAATCAGCTCGTGTATGGACTGAGCGGCGCACTGAACCACGGCCTGTGTGTCGCGGGCCGCGTCGCTTGGCCCTGAGAGGATCAGCATTTTGGCCGCGCCCAGAAGCTGCGCGCGCTTGAGCATGTCCACGCAGGCGGAAACCGCCTGCGTACGGGCCGCCTCATCGGGGGAGGCGATATCCAGCCGTTCGCGCTTCAAGTGATACCCCGCCAGATACACCACCGACAGGTGCAGGTTCGCGCAATGCCTGCCGATATCTGCCAGCTGTGCGTTGGGCCCTTCGTGGTAGAACTCCGCCGCCGCATAAAACCGGCCTGCCGCCATACGCGCCAGCACAGTTTTGAGCATCTGCGCGTCTGTCACGGCGGCGGGGTACACGGCGTTTACGCACAGGCCGCGGATGAAGGGCAAAGCGGAGGCCATCACAGGGTCACCAACCGCTTATCCCGGCTGGAGGCAAGCATCGCCAGCGACACTTCCAGCGCTTCGCGTCCGGCTTTGGCGTCGCATTCCGGCTGGCGGTCCTCCCGTACGCAGGAAACGAAGTACTCGTTTTCCGCCAGGTACGCCTTGCCGTCCAGAAAGATATCGTCGATGGGCTGCTGCCACTGCGTGCCGTCGACAAACGCCGCTTTTGCGGTGGAAAAATCCCAGATGGCGTCGCCGTATAGTGTCAGCGTTCCCTTGGTGCCCACGAGCGTCTTGCAATTGTACGCGACCGCAGAGCCCCAGCTGGCGGCGATGGTGGCAAAGCCGCCGTTTTTTAGGCGCAACACGGAGGCGATGTTGTTATCAAACGACGGAAGCGCGGCGATGGTGCCCGTTACAGCGGCCTGCACATCGGCGGCATTGCCAAGGATGGAAGTGATAAAATCGATATCGTGGGAAAGCGATTCGATGCTCATGCCGCAAACCAGATCGGGGTTCGTGCGCCAGCTTGCGCTCAGGTTGCCGTCAAAACCCGGGCCGGGGCCGATGCGCACGCAGATGAACTGCACAGGTTCACCCAGCGCGCCGCTTTTGAAGGTATCCTTCATGAGCTGGTACCCCTTGCGGAAACGCTGCGTGAAGCCGACCATATACTTGATCTTGGTTTCCTGCGCCAGCCGTTCCATCGTGAGCGCGTCCGCAAGCGACATGGCGACCGGCTTCTCGGCAAAGATGTGCTTGCCGTGCTTCATGGCCAGCGTCGCGTATGCAACGCGCACGGACGGCGGCGTCAACAGGTGCACCATGTCCACACCGCGGATGGCCGCTTCCAGATCGTTTACCGCGCGGGTGCCAAATTCCGCTGCCAGTCGCTGCGCGCTTTGGCTGTCGATATCATAAACGCCGTCCAGCACGACGCCCTTGATTTTCGATAGAGCGATGCAATGGTGACGGCTGATGCCGCCCGCGCCGATCATCAGTGTTTTGAGCAATCCTTTCACTCACCTTTCGAATCTGGAAAACAATGAAACGGCCTTGGCCCGATCCGCCATCGTGAAAGGCCGCACATCGCCGTTTTCGCCAATCTCAGGGGACAACTCCACCGACATGTAGCCACCGTAGCCGTTCGCCAGCAGCGTTTCGATCACCGCAGCATGGTCGGTGGTGCCTTCGCCGAAACGGCAGAAAGTTTTTTGGCCAAACACACGGTTCTCCTTGAGGTGAATGTGCCTTATGTGTTTGGCGAAGCGCTGCGCAAAGGCCGCCGGGTCTACGCCCTCGGCGTCGAAATGGCCGGTGTCGACGCAGATGCCGACATACGGAGAGCTGACCCGTTCGAAAAGATACGCGTAATCCTGTTCGTTTGCCAACACGTTTTGGCAGTGGTTCTCCAAAAGCAGCGTTACGCCGTATGCCTGTGCATCGGGCAGGAGCAGTGCAAGCTCCTCAGCAACCGCGTCCAGCCCGCCCTCCGTGTCCCTCGCCGCGCCCGATGCGACCAGCCGGGTGCAGCCAAGCTCCGTCGCGGCCTGCATGGCCCGCAGCTTGTGGCAGTAGTTCATGCACAGCGCGTCCCGGGTACCACCGCCGTAGCTGCCGACATGCAGCGCGATGGGGGCAAGGTCGTTTTGCCGGCACCGTGCTTTGATCTGCGCGATTTTTTCCGGCGACAGCGTGCGCGCATACCAGCAGTTGAACTCGATGTTGCGGTACCCTGCCGCCTTGGCCTGGGCAAAGGTGTTCTCGAAGTCGCTGTCCGCAAACCCATCAAAACTCAGGGATGATGCTGCTAATGCCAACATGCGCTTACCTCTATCCCTTGATGCCGGTCGTGGCGACGCCTTCGATCAACAGCCGCTGAAACATCACAAACAGGATGAGGATCGGGATGATGGACAGCGTGGACATGGCAAACATCGCGCCAAATTGGCTTAATGCCTGCATGTCGATGAACATGCGCAGCCCCAGCGTAACGGTGTAGCTGGTGGGGGTGCGCAGGTAGATGATCTGGGTAAAGAAGTCGTTCCACGTCCACATGAAGGTGAAGATGGTCGTGGTGATCAGCGCCGGAGCTGTCAGCGGCAGCAGGATGCGGTAGAACACGGAGTAGCGGTTGCAGCCGTCCACGATAGCCGCCTCGTCCAAATCTCTGGGGATGCCGCGCATAAACTGCACAATCAGGAAGATGAAAAAAGCGTCGGTCGCAAAAAACTTGGGAACGATGATCGGCAGCATGGTGTTGACCCAGCCGAACTTGAAAAAGTAGGCGAACTGAGGCACGATGATCGCGTGGATGGGCAACATCAGCGTCATCATCATCAGCACGAAAAACACGTTGCGCCCCTTGTACTCCAGACGGGCAAACGAGTAGGCGACCGGCGAGCAGGACGCGATGTTGCCGATCACGGCCAGCACGGAGATGCAGATGGAGTTGAAAAAATAGGTGGAGAAGGTGACGCGGCCTGCCGATTGCCAGCCGATGGCGTAGTTTTCCAGCGTGAACTCTTTCGGGATGAGCGACAAATCCTTAAAAATCGTGTGCTCCGGTTTGAAGGAGCTAAGAACCATCCAGGCCAGCGGGTAGAGCAAAATGAGCGCTATCGCTGATACCAGCACAAGCCGGAGAGCCTTGCCCCGTTTGGTTTCCCGTAACATCTGTGCGCCCTCCTCAGTGGTAGTTCAGCTTTTTGTTGAATGCCTTGAAGAACAGCGCCGTGAAGAAGCCGATGATCAGCAGCAGCAGCCAGGACAGCGCGGACGCGTAGCCCATGCGCATTTTGCTGAAGCCCTCGGTGTAGATGTGCAGCGTATAGAACAGCAGGCTGTCCATCACGCCGCCGTTGCCGCCGCTGATGATGTACGCCTCGGTAAACACTTTGAAGGCGCTCACGATCTGCATGATGACGTTGAACAGGATGATGGGCATCATCATCGGCAGGATGATTTTGGTGGTCTGCTTGAACTTGGTCGCGCCGTCGATGGCGCCGGCCTCCAGCAGCTCCTGCGGTATCTGCTTGATGCCCGCCAGAAAGATGATCATTGGGGAGCCGAACTGCCACACGCGCAGGATGATGAGCGACCATACCGCAAAGCGCGGGTCGCCGATCCAGCTGATGTGCGCCAGCGACGTAAGCCCCAGCGAACCCAACAGTATGTTCAAAACACCGTCCATACCAAACAGTTGCCGCCACAAAATCGAAATCGCAACACTGCCGCCCAGAAGCGACGGTATATAGTAAACTGCGCGGAAGGCCGACAGGAAGGGGATGCCCTTGTTCAGCACAAACGCAAGAATCAGCGAAAACAACAGCTGCAAGGGTACGGAAACAAACACATAGAGGAACGTGACCTTGAGGGCGTTGTAAAAGTGGTAGTCGCGTGTGAACATCTTGACATAGTTGGAAAAGCCCACGAAGTTGGGCTCGGAGAGCAGGTTGAAATTGGTGAGCGAGTAGTAGAACGAATACCCCAGCGGGATCAGCGTCAGCAGCAAAAACCCCAGCAACCACGGGGTAAGAAACACGTAGCCCGCCATTTTATCCATCTTGCGCATGGGCGTACCTCCCGACTGTGTTGGGTATCCTGCCGGGGCAGGCCGGAAACGCTTCCAGCCTGCCCCGGCGGTGTCAAACCCTGCAAACGGCTACTTGTTTTCTGCGATCATGTCGTTTGCGACACCGATAATGTACTGCGCGGCCTGCTGCGAGGTCATGGCACCTTCCGCGACCGTCAGCGAGGCGGACTGGATCTCGTTCTGCACAGCCCACACACCGGGCGCCTTGGGGATGAAGGCGGGGGCGTTGGAGCTGACGAGGCTTAAGTAGTTGGCGGCGATCACGTCGGACGGGTCGGCATCCTTGTTCAGTTCCGCCTGAATGGCCTGATTGCCCACCACGCCCAGTTCCATCTTGAAGATCTTCTGCGCTTCCAGGTTATTGGCGAAGAAGTCGATGTAGCGCGCGGCCAAATCGGGGTTCTTGGCGGTCTTGGAAATGCCGAAGGAGGAGGTGATCAGCAGATCGCCGTAGGCGTTGGGGCCGTCCGGATTGGTGGGCACGCGGCGCAGCACGATGTCGTCCTCAATGCCGTTCTGGAACATCTTGTACTGGTTGGCATTGGCGAAGAACACGGCGACTTTGCCCATCGCAAGCGGGCCTTCCTGCCAGGAGCGGGCCGCCCATTCCTGCGTCCATGCGGCTTTGGCGATCGCGCCGCTTGCGCGCAGGTTGTTGGCAAGGTCATACCAGCCGGTCAGCATCGCTTCCGTGGGGGCAAACGTGCCGTCCGCGTTGACCCACTCAGTGCCAATGGGGCTGTGCTGGCGGATCCAGACCCAGGTCAGGTCGTTGTTGTTGTAGAAGTCCATGCAGGAGTAGGTGTCCTCGGGCAGCTTGCTCTGCAACTCCGTGAGGAAGGCGTTGAACTCGGGCCACGTGATGTCCTCATTCTCGCCCCATACGGTCATGCCGTATTTTTCCACCATCGTCTTGTTGATGAGCATTCCCTGCGCGGTCAGGCCCAGCGAGATCATGTAGAGCTTGTCCTGATACTTGCCGGTGTCGGCGTAGCCCTTGTTCCAGTCGGTCAGGTTGATGGTGCCGCTGGCCACGTAGTCGTCCAGTGGCAGCAGCACATCCTTGGAGCAGTACTCGCCGATCTGGTTGGACTGGAACTGCACCACATCGGGGGCGCTGCCGCTGGCGTACGCCGTCGCCATGGACACCCAGTAGTCAGCCCACGCGGGGCTTTCGGTGACGATTTCCACATCCGGGTTCTGCGCCATGAACAGGTCGTTGATCGCGAAGTAGAGTTTGTCGCGGTTGGTGTTGCCCCACCAGGCAACGCGCAGCACTTCCTTGTCGGCAGCCAGCGCGCTCAAGCCAAGCGGCAGTGTGATCAGCAGGGTGAACACGAGCAACATGGAGACGAGCCGGGTCAGGTTTTTCATTGTCATACCTCCCATGTAGTTTTATTTTACTCTACAGTAAAATCAAACGTGTTGCGGGAAAGCGCCTCACCGCTGTCCGCGGTCACAGACATGTGGACCCGGTACGCTTTTCCGGCGGCGCCTGCGTCCGGCGCCCAGATGATGTGATCCGCGATCTCCGCGCTGTCTTCCGGCAGGTCCAGGCAGTAACTGTGCTCCCGCACGATTTTGCCGCTGCCCTGCTCGACGATCTCCCAATGGATGCGGGCCTTTTCCACCTTGTGGTAGTGGTCGTTGATGATCCAAACGCGGGCCGTAAAGCTCTTGTCCGCGTCAAAGACTTTTTTTCTGCCCAGCACATAGGGCGACATGGAGGGCTCCAGCGATATCAGCACCGGGGTATAGACAGCCTGCATGGCGTCGTACACCTTGTAAGGCCTGCGGTAGTAGTCCAGAAGGCCGGAGCCGATCATCGGGCAGGCATCACTCCAGTAATACAGATACATCGTGCCCACGGGGTTGTACTTGCGCTGGCGCAGGAACTCGATCTGCTCCTTAACGGAAATCGCCTCGTAGGTCTGCGTGTTGTTGATGAACTCCTCAATGGAGTTGCCCATCTCCACCTTGGCAAACTTGAAGGTATTGGAGTAGAACAGCCCCCAGTATTCCCACAGATCCCAGTCGGTGATGGGCCAGAGCTTGTCCTCGGGGATGAAGGTTTTGAGCGTTTCCAGGCAAGGCAGCGACTGGGAGCCGAACTCCACGATGTTGGGCGGGATGATCTTGTCCTTGACGTTGGTATCCCCGTCGGAGCAGCAGCCCGTCATGATGTTCATGACACCCTCGCGGTAGTCGCCAAGGTGCACCCAGCGCGTCGGATCCACCGATTTCAGCGTCTCTTTCAATATCTGGCACAGGCGGAAGTAGTTGTTGGGCTTGTCTGGCAGGAAGTAGATTTCCGGCTCCTTATAGACCGACCACATGCCCATGCACGCGTGGTTGGTGAGCATGTAGCCCATGTCACGTATCATGTCGGACGCGCGCATGATCAGGTCGTCATCGTCGCTGACACAGTAATGCAGCGGGAACACCTGCCACATCAGCAGCCCCAGCTCGTCGCAGAGGCTGTATACGCCATCCTTCTCCACATGGCTGCCAATGCGGATGGAATTGATGTTCATCTTGCGCATCTTGTCAAAATCCGCGCGCCACATCGTTTCGTTCGCTTCGCTCATCCACAGGCTTGAGATGTAGCGCATGCCGCGCAGGAAGATGCGCTTGCCGTTCAGGTACCATTTGCCCAAGGTTTCATCGTATTCGATATCCTTGATGCCGAAACGCTGGGTCACCTCGTCCTTGGCCAGGCGCAGCTTCAGGCTGTACAGGTGGGGGTAGCCGTGATCCCATGTCCACCAGAGCTTTGCGTCCTTGACAGTCACGTTGAACTTGAGCGTCGTGCGGCCCGGGGTGAGCACGACTTCCTTCTTGCGGCGGTGCAGTTCGTCGCTCTCAAAGTTGGCTGGCGTAATCAAGGCCTCCAGCACCGTGGTTACGACCGAGCCGGTGGTGTTGTTGACCGTCACGTCCAAGCTGGCCATGGCGTCGCCCGTAGGCTTGTCCTTGCCGTCGCCCTGCCAGTCTTTCTTCAACACGGTCTTCGTGGTGATCTTGACATACTCGACAAACACGCTGGGCCGGATGACCAGCGCCACCTCGTCCCAGATGCCCGCAGAGTTGCCATCCTGCCGAAAGGAGGTCATGGAGCCCGGGCGGTGCATGGCGTCGATCATGTGGCCCTTGATCTGCGTGATGGCCTTGGCCTGGTGGCGCTGGTATTTTTCGGACAGGGGGGTGTCCCGGTCCATGCCGGCGTTGATGTATTCGGTGGTGTCGCGCGGGGCGCCATCCTTGACCACCAGTACGTTTTGCCGATCCTTGCGTACAATGTCGGTCACGTCAAACTCAAAGGGGTTGAAAATGCCCTCGTGGAAGCCCAGATACACGTCGTTAAGCCACACGTCGGCATAGTAGTCCACCGCGCCGAAGCGCAGGTACACCCGATCCGTAGGGTTATGCGCCGGATAGTCAAAAGCGGTGCGGAACCATACGGTGCCAAAGTAATCGCCGATCTCGGTCAGGTACCAGTTGTTGGGCACGTTGATGGATTTCCAGGTGCCGGTGTCCGCACTGGACGCGTGAAAGCCCAGTGCCTCGCCGCACAGCCCGTCATCCTTGGCATACTGCCAAACGCCGGCCAAATCTATCTTCTGCCTACCCTCGTGAAGCATGATCATCTCAAGTACCTACTTTCTTCAAAGCCTTACGGGCAAGCCTTAATGACCGTCTGGTTAGCGGAAAGCTGTTTGCCCTCGGGGTCGAACGCCCGCATGCTGATTACATACTCGCCCGTGTGCCCAATGGGGACGATCCAGGCGATGGTATCCAGCACCTCCGCCGAGTCCGGCTTGAGCAGGGCTTCAAACTGGTTGGCAGCCAGCGCCTCGCCGCCTTCCTTGCGGGTGATCTGCCAGCGGATGGTGGCTTTTACATCATGGAAATGGTCATTGTTCACCCACAGCTTGGCCTTGAATACCTCGCCGCAGTTGTACTGCTTTTCGCGCCCGATCAGATACGGGGTGCGATCCCACTCCAGGCTCACCAGCACCTGCGTGTAGACCGACTTCATGGACTCATACACCTGATAGGGCTCGCGGTAGTAGTCAAGCAGGCCGGAGCCCATCACGGGGCACGCGTCGCTCCAGTAATACAGGTACATCGTGGATACGGGCCTGTATTTGCGCTGGCGCAGCACCTCGATCTGTTCCTTGACCACCAGCGCCTCGTATCGCTGGGTGTTGTCGATGAATTCTTCCAGCGAATGCCCCAGTTCCACGCGCCCGCGCTTGAACTGGTTGCGGTAGAACAGGCCCCAGTATTCCCACACATCCCAGTCGATAGGCCAGAGCTTGTCCACGGGGATGAATTTTTGCAGGCTTTTCAGGCAGGGTACCGAATCGGCCCCAAACTCCACGATATTGGGCGCGAAGACGGTGTTGCGGATGTCCGTGTCGCCATCCTGACAGGAACCGATCATGATGTTCTGCACGCCCTCGCGGTAGTCGCCTTTGTGGATCCAGCGGATGGGGTCCACCGTGCCCAGCGTTTCCTTGAGCACTTCGCACAGGCGGAAATACACGTTGGGCATATCGGGCAAAGCGTAGATTTCCGGCTCCTTATAGACCGACCACATGCCCATGCAGGCGTGGTTGGTGATCATATAGCCCATATCGCGCATCATGTCGGACGCGCGGTCGATCGAATCGTCCGTATCCTCGATCACATAGTGCAGGGGGAACACCTGCCACATCAAAAGGCCCAGCTCGTCGCAGAGGCGGTACACGCCGTCCTTCTCCACATGGCTGCCGATGCGCACGGAGTTGATGTCCATGTCGAGCATCTTTTGGAAGTCCGCGCGCCACATATCCTCGTTGGCCTCGCTCATCCAGAGGCTTGAAATGTAGCGCATGCCACGCAGGAAGATTTTTTTGCCGTTCAAGTACCACTGCCCCTGCGCGTCGGTCACGATCTCCTTGATGCCGATCACCAGCGATGCGCTATCCTGCTCCAGCTTAAAATCGGCACGGTACAGGTGGGGATAACCGTGATCCCAGGTCCACCAAAGCTTCACGTCCTCCACGGTAATGAACATTTTAAAGACGTTGTCTCCGGGCTGCACCACCACCTCGCGGCGGATGGAGCAGGGCTTGCCGCCTTCAAAGTTGGAGGGGCTCACCGTCAGTTCGATAGCGGTCTTGACAGCCTCCTTGGCTTTGCTGCACACATATACGTCAAACGCGGCCAGGCCGGTGCCATCGGGCTTGTCCTGCTGGTCACCCAGCCAGTCCTTCTTGTAGCCGATCTTGGTGTAGGCTTTGATGTAGTCGATATGGATATCCGGCTTGCCGACAAGCGTCACGCTGCCCCACAGCCCGCCGGAGTTGCCGTCCTGCCGGAAGGAGGTCATGGCGCCGGGGCGGTGCATCGCCTCCACCATGTGCCCCTTGATCTGCGAAATACCCTTGGACTGGTGAAACTTGTACGGATCGGAAAGCGGGGTGGCGGCGCTGTCCGTGAGGATATACTCGGTGGGGTCCTTCGCCGCGCTGTCGCGAACCACCACGGTGTTGACGCCCTCCCGTCGCGCGATGGCCGTGATATCATATTCAAAGCTGTTGAACATACCCTCGTGCAGGCCGAGGTATACGCCGTTCACCCACACTTCGCTGATGTAGTCCACACCTTCAAAGTGGAGGTACAGGTTTTGACCCTTGAGGGCGGCAGGAACGCTGAACTCACGGTAATACCAGATGGTGCCGAAATAATCGCCGATCTCGTCGATCAGGTACCAGTTGTGCGGCACCTTGATATCGCGCCATTCGTCAAAGCGATTGCTTTCCAGATAAAAGCTCTGACGCTTGCCGATGTCGTTCTGGTCAAGCTTATATTTCCAAGTGCCGTTCAAGTCAAGCCTGGGGCGGTCGTATAACTCATGAATCATGTGAATGCTCCTCTTTCTTGATCTGAGACCTTAGCGGTTTAGCGCCTGCCGTTTTTCACGCGCCTGTCTAGCGCATCAATCACGCAAATCCCACCCACGGTGGCGGTTCCCGTTTTTTCTCACCTCGCGTGCCAGTCTGTTCCCTGATTGCGACGGGCCAGCCCATTGAGCGGAGAAGGATTGTCGGTTCTGCGGGCGTCGCATGCCCCGCCGCCGTTGCTCGGCCCGATGGTGCAGCATCGCTAGGGTATCCTTTAACGGGGTTGCAAAACACACCACAGCCGGTTGGGTGTTTATCCTTACAGAGCCGCCTTCGTATTCAGTTGATCGACGCAGAAACGGCGCCGCGTACCGCTCGTAGCGAATACGGCCATGCCTGTGCGCCTCCGCTTCCTCTCCGTTGTCGGCTCCCTCCGCAGAGCCTGTCCTCCTCGTGTCATATGGCAGGGCAATGCCTCCATTTTACCACGACGGAGCGTCAAATTGCGCTTCCAAGACAACCCCTGTTCAGTATTGATCGTCCGACAATCCTTGTCATTCTGTAATCTCAAACAGCTTCTTGACGTTCTCGTCGGTCAGCTTTCTTTCCAATGCGAAGCCGGGCAACTCCACCAGCGTGATCTCCGCCAGGTACAGCACTTCCGTGCCATATTCCAAATGGCCCGCGTGTACGCCGTTCATATCGGCAATCGTAAAATGAAAATGCGCCACGCCGTTGATGACCGTGCCGGCGATGCCGCCAAACTCAAACGCACCCACTTCGTCGATAAAAATATCCTCGCTCTGTGCGCTTAGCGACGTGGGCTTGTGGTAACGCAGCCGCTGCACGGAGCCGATGCCGCTGGCGATGTAAGCGTTCTTAACGCCCAGTTCCTTCAGGGTCGCTTCCACCGATTCGATGATCTTCTCGCCGCGTTCCAGTTCGAGGATGATGATTTTGCCAAAGGTGTTCGCCACGTATTTCTGCATGCGCTACCTCTTCCCTGTTCGAATTATACTTTATAATTTATACACGCAGTGTAGCACGAGTCTTTCGGAAATGCAAGACCCTTTTGTGGGAAACTTCACGCGAAGATAGTCGTTTCATATAAAGCATAATTGAATGCGTCTATGGCTGGGGTTTAAAAAGCCAAACAAGGATTGACATGCGGCGCGCAGAAGGAGTATAATGTATACATTCGGAAATCTGAAAGCATGAAGATTTCTGGCAATGCGGCTATTGGGGGTGTTGAACGTACTTTGCGTACGTCACCCCCATTGACTGTTATGAACGCATATGGTCTCCGGGCATCGTATCTATCCAAATGGAACAAGGAGCTGACCAGTATGACACACCCCAACCTTGTGGATTCAGCCTATAATTCGATCCTCAATATGATCTTGAGCGGCCAGATCAAACCGGGCGAGCGGATCATGGAGGGCGAAATCGCGGACTCGCTGGAAATCAGCCGCACCCCCGTGCGGGAGGCCATGAATCAGCTGTGCCAGAACGGCTTTATCAATTCGGTCAAACGCAGGGGTCTCTACTGCATTGAGATATCGGAAAAGGAACTGCTGGACCTGATCGACCTGCGCATCGTGCTGGAAGAGCTTTCCTGCAAGAAATGCATCGAAATCGCCACCCAAAAGGATATCGACGATCTTTACGCCTACGTAAAAGCGTTCATGGAGCTTTCGCCGGAAGAGAAGTCCAAGCGTCATATGCACGCGGATATCGGCTTTCACATCCGCATCGCCAAGATCGCCAATTCCGCGCGCCTGTCCAAATACATACAGGAAGTTGAAAACACCCTCATCATCGCGCGCAACAACCTCAAAAACGTGAAATACAGCCAGTCCGTGATCGAAACCTCCTGGAACGACCATCTGGATCTGGTAAAGGCCATCGAGCAGCGCAATAAGTCCGTGGTCAGTTGCCTGAACCAACGCCATATCCAGCTGATGAAGGATACGCAGGTACTGATGCAGCATATCGACTGACCGCCGGTCGGTCAGTCTGACCAAACCGTAGCCAGACGTCCCGCCCGCGGCGGCATCGCGCCCCCTAAGCGCGGGGACGGCCCATACAACGATAAGCCCCTAACCCTGCCCAACGGGCGCCGCGAGCACAACGCCGCGGCGGTTGTGCAGGCGGACAGGCGGCTGTGTTTCTTGAACCCATGTTAGGTCTGAACGGCGCCATACCGCTGCGCACAGCCCAGCGTTGCCTGTGCGGGCCGCGCCCGCGCCGCCTGGTTTTGCCTCCGTGACGCGGTGCAGCGCTGTCCATCGCCCGCAGGCCGCGGCGTCATCTTGCCCCCTACCGCGGCAGCTGCCCGCCATGCCCCGTCCTTCTCCTTGCCACCAAAGGGAAGGATGTAATCATGCAAGCTTTCAAAGGCAATCCTTCCCGTGCGCACGCAGCAGCGTGCACGGCAACAGGCATGCGATGGAAGTTTGTAACCATACAAGGGGATGGGTCGCATGCTGCGCGCCTGCTTGCTGAACTGGGGGTATACGCATGGGCATCCACAAGCTCAAAACCAAACTGATCCTGATCTTTACGCTGATCCTGATGTTGGCCGCGGCATCCATCTATCTGCTGTACTCCGGCTACTCCAACGCGCTGGTGGAGCGCAACCTGCTGGAGGCAACCAGCAGCAACATCCGCTTCATCATGAACATCGTGGATCGGCAGCTGGACGCATGTAAAAACCTGTCGGACTGGCTGTTCGTCAACCGCGATATCGACAAGATCCTCGTGCGTGATTACAACAGCCCCATCAATAATTTGGACCGCGATGTATCCATGGTCATGAAAAACATCGCCGACCACATCGTGAGCTCCGCCATCAGCAACGATATCCTCAGCATCATCATCGAAGGCGAGAATGGCATCGGCCTGACCAGTGGAGACGAGGCCTATAACACTTCCCTACAAACATTGATGGCGCAGGACTGGCTGGTGGCCAACCAAAACCGCATGGATTTTTCGTGGCTGGGGCTTCAGCCCAACCCCGCCACCCAGCGGGTGGACGACTACTGCCTACCGACCGTGCGCGCCGTCATCTATTCGGACACGCGCAAGCAGGTGGGTTGGCAGTACATCAGTTATTCGGTGAGCGTCATCGGGCGCGTGCTGTACAACCTGCGGCAGCCCGACGGCTACGACCTGTTCCTGATCGACCAGGACGGTCGAGTGATCTACAGCAAAACACCCGGATTGCTGGGCACCGTGCTGGATTGCCAGCCGGTGCTTGCGCGCCTTGAGGCCGAGGAGGACGACCAGAACTTTACCGCAACCTATCAGGAGCGCAGCGCGCTGGCGTTTCTGGCACGTTCCTCTTTTGGCAATTTCTACTCGGTGCAGCTGGTGAACAGCGCGCTGCTGGAAAACAAAAAGGCCGATGTTTCCCGCGAAGCACTCAAGATCATCATCCTCATCGTGGGGCTGGGTTCAGTGCTTGCGGTGCTGATCACCGGTATGCTCACGCGCCCGATCGGCCGCCTGATGAAGCGCATGCAAGCCATCGCTCATGGCGAGTTTGACGCTGCGCCTGACATTGAGGGCGACGATGAGCTGGGCACCCTCGGCCGAGGGATGAACAGCATGGCCGCAGACCTCAAGCTGCTGCTCATCAAAGCCAAGGAGGACGAACAGAAAAAGAGCATCCTTGAGTTTAAGGTGCTGCAAAACCAGATCAACCCGCACTTTGTCTACAATGTGCTCAACTCGGTCAGGATGATGGCGCAGATTCAAAAATCAAGCGGTATCTACGACATGGTAACGTCGCTGGGCGTGTTGCTCCGGGAAAGCGCCAAAGGCGTATCGGACCTGATCCCGCTTAGCGAGGAAATGTTCCTGTTGGAGAAATATCTGGACATCCAGATGGTGCGCCGCAACGGTCTGCTTAAGGCGGATTTCGACATTGCGCCGGACGCGCTGCCGTATCTGATCCCCAAATTCACACTGCAACCGATCGTCGAAAACGCGATCGTGCACGGGCTATCGGAAAAGCACGGCATGGGCGTGATTGAGGTCAGGGGCTGGCTGGAGGGCCAAACGCTTCACATCACCATCCGCGACAACGGCATCGGCATCGCGCCGGACAGGCTGTCCATGCTGCTGGTGGACAAAGAGGAGGACAAGGGGCTGCGTTACAGCAGCGTGGGCCTGTCCAACATTGCACAGCGGTTGCAGATGGTGTTCGGCGGCGATTATTCCCTGACGTTTTCCAGCGAGTTGGGCGGCTATACGCTGGTATCCCTGCGCATCCCCGCAGTCAGAAAGGGGGAGGTAACATGATCCGCGTCCTGTTGGTAGATGATGAAGCGCTGGTTCGCGTAGGCCTGAAATCGCTGGTGCCTTGGAACGAGCTGGGTTATGAAGTGGTGGGTGAAGCGGCCAACGGCGAGGCGGCCCTGAAGCTGGTGGACAAGCTGCGCCCGCAACTGGTGATCACGGATATCGTGATGCCGAAATATAACGGCATCGAACTGACCCGCGCCGTCAAGAAGAAGTATCCCGAGGTGTGCGTGTGGGTGCTGTCCGGCTACAATGAATATGAAATGGTGCGCGAAGCCATGAAACATGGCGCCACCGACTACCTTCTCAAGCTGAACCTGAGCCGCGAATCGTTGTCAGAGCTGCTTATGACCCTGCGCGAGGAAACCCTCGCGCAGGATGCACCCGCAGACGAGCACGGTGCCGAAAGCGGCAAGCTTGCCCTGCGGCACCGTATCAAGCTGGCTATCGGTTCAAGCAGCGAGGACGCGGAGCGGGGCTTGGGCCTGCCTTTGCCTGCGGATGGCGCATTAATCACGCTGGGGTTGATCAACAGCAACCTGTACATGAACATGGAGCGCTACTCGCCGCAGGATGCCAAGCACATCGAGCTTACCATTGTGGATATCCTGGAGGCGATACAGGATAACTTCTACGCTGGCTGCGCGCTGGAATGGGGCGGCGGCGGCGAGTTTGTGCTGGCCATGTTTGGCGACGCCTTTGAGCGTAGCCAGCTGGAGGCGATGGGGAAGGTCATGCTGCAAATGCTCAAAACCTATGTCAACATCGACTCCGCCATCGCCTTCAGCGAACCGTGTCAAACGTCTGCCGATCTTCGGCCCGCTTACCGGCAGGCGAGGCATGCCATCCATCGCATCTTTCGCAGCGGGTTTCATACCGTGCACTTCGCCACCGACCCGGATCCGCAGCCGCCCGTGCCCGAGCGGGACATACAGCTTGCGGAGCGCCTGAACCGCGCCCTGATGCTTCGGGACACGGCGGCCATCCGTGAGGCTTACCGGCAGGTTGCCCTCTCCATCGCCACGTTTGCCAAGCGCGGCGAGGCTTGCGATTGGGTCAACCAGATCGTATGCATGTGCGATCTGCGGCTGGGCGAGGCCTTCGCCGCGGACAAGCAGGCGGCGCTTCTGTCATCCGAGCAAATTTACGTATTCAAAACAGCCAACGAGCTTTCGACTTGGTTTGGTCAGTATACGGACTTTGTGCTGGGCTTTTTGGAAGCGGAGGATGGCAAGCATGTGCACCCCGTCATCAAAAAGGCGAAGCGCTACGTGCAGGAACATATCTCCGAGCCGGTATCGCTGCACGACGTCGCAACCGCGCTGGGCATCAGCATAGGGTACCTGTCCACGCTATTCACCAAGGCCACGGGCATGAAGTTTACGGAGTATGTCAATCAGGCCAAAATCGAGTATGCCAAGGAAATCATCCGCAAGGGTGGGCACAAGGTATACGAAACCGCCTATTTGCTGGGTTTTGACAACGTTTGCTACTTCAATAAGCTCTTTAAGCGACATGCGGGCTGCACGCCGGGGCAATATCAGAGCTTTGCCACGCGCGAATCCTAGCCGTAGTGCGGCCCGATGGCAGGCCGTCATGGAAACTGCATAGGAGAAAACGCCTGCCAAGAGATTTGCGAACGGTTCAAGCACAATGGCGGAGCGTTTTTTTGTGATGCCGCGGGGGCGCGCCGTCGGTGCGGGCCGGCATTCCTCGGCAGGCTACGGCAACGTTGCGGTGGCATTGCCTTCATTTCGAAAATTGTGCAAGGAATCATGGTTTTGTGCATGTTTTGATTACACGCGACACAGGTTTTTGGAAGGAAGGTCAAGTTATCTGCATCGTGTATATTGTCTTCGCGGTGTGAAAAGGGATAATGAATATATCATCTGGCAAAAAATATACTAGCAAATGACATGTTTTAGGGAGATGGGGCCATGGTTCGCTATCAGGGACAGGGTACGGGCCGCGTATTCGTACTGGGGCTCCAGCGCGGCGATCTGCTGCTGGAAAGCATCGAAAGCCTGATCCGCGAGGAACGCATCTGCGACGCGATCCTTACCAGCGCGATCGGCTCCCTGCAAAAGGTGGTGCTCCACCGCGTAGTAGGGCTGGGGCGCGAGCCGGAGGACGAGTTTGTCACGCTGGAGCGGCCCATGGAGCTGGCTTCGCTGCAAGGCATGGTGGTGGACGGCCAGCCCCACTTCCACATGGTGGTATCCGATACCGGCGCCGCCTATACGGGGCACTTGGAAAACGGCACCACGGTTTTGTACCTGGCGGAGATCACGCTTCTCGAGGTAAGCGGCCTGTCGCTTGCCCGCCGCAAGAACGATGATAACATCGCAACGCTGGTGCCACGCTAGTCGTATGTCTACCCCACGAACCTGGGGTGATAATAATGAAGGAGGATTGCTCAATGAAAAAGACTTGGAAGAAGCGGATGTCCGCGGTTCTGGCCATGGTGATGCTCGTTTCGCTGCTGGTGTCTTCGTTCGCGTTTGCGGAGGACAAGATCGAGATCCGTCTGCTAACGCCGTGGACCGTTGGCTCAGCCGCCTATGGCCAGATCGAAGCGCTGCTGGCCACATGGGCCGTGGAGCACCCGAACGTCAGCATCACGCACGACGCGCTGCCCACCGGCGACGCCCGCACGAAGCTGACGGTGGAAATGGCCGCCGGCAACCCCCCCGATGTGTCCTGGTGCCCGCTGAGCTATGCCCGCGAGTTTATCAAGGACGACATGATCATCGACTGGTCAGGCGTATTCGCAGATCCGCGCTACCCCGAGTTCAAGCAGTGGTTCTCTGAAAAATCGCTTACCTTCGCCTCCACGCTGGATGGCAAGATCATGCTGGCCCCGCAGGAAGGCTCCATCGACGGCCTGTACTACAACAAGGACCTGTTCGCGCAGTACGGCTGGCAGGTACCCACGACGTTTGACGAACTGCTGGCGCTGGTGCCGCAAACCAACGCGCAGGGCATCGCTACGTTGGTAACCGGCGGCAAGGATGGTCGCTTTGCATGGATGGCTTCCGCGCTGCTCGTGCGTGCTGCGGGCCTTGCCAACTTCACCGAGCTTACCCTTGGCGAACATAAAACCAGCTGGAATGACCCCGCCTACGGCTTTGTGACCATGATGACCAAGTTTAAGCAGTTGGTGGACGCGGGCGCGTTCCCCAAGGGCGTGCTGGGCATGAGCGCCACAGAGGCTGACCAGCTTTTTGCCCGCGGCGAGGCAGCCATGTACTACGAGGGCGCCTGGAAGCCCGGTAACTTCAACACCGCCGGCGGGCCGGAATTCCTCGCCAAGCTGGGCCGTGTGGACTTCCCCACCATGACAGACTGCCCCGACGGCGACCCGAATGTGCGCGTTGGCGGCAACATTACCGGTTTCTTCGTTGCCTCCGGCCTGTCGGAAGAGAAGCAGGATCTGTGCATCCAGTTGGCTCGCGACATTTGCAGCCCTGAGTTCAACATCCCCATCATGGAGGGCGGCGGCTTCGTATACGCAGGCATTGCAGACTATGACGCCACCAAAGTTTCCAGCGTGATGAACGAGCTCATTCAGGCTTACCGCACCGCCGGGGCATACATCCCCTCGATGGACACCATCGCGCCCCCCGCCGTGGACCTTGCGATCAAGAAAACGGCCATGCCGGGCATCATCACCGGTGAGTACGATGTGGATGCCGCCGTAGCCGAAGTACAAAAAGCGGCCGAGGATTATGTGAACGCCCAGTAACCTGACCCGATCCCGTCACCGCGCTTTCTTGTGGTGGAAAGCGCGGTGACGCATTCACAGCCGAAAAAAGGAGAAATATGCCGCCATGCGCAACAGGAATAGGAAACAGGATACGGCGCCCAAGGCAGAGACCAACGCACAGCTGATGATCGGCAAAAGGCGCACAAAGGTGTGGATCTACCTGTCGCTGATTGCCTTTTCACTGCTCGTATGCCTTCCGCTGTTGTGGCTTTTGTTTTCCTCCTTAAAGTCGCAGGCAGACCTGACCATGAACACTTGGGGGCCGCCCAAGGTATGGGTATGGAGCAATTACGCAAAGGCTTGGCAGGGCTCCAAAATTGACCGCTACCTGCTCAACAGCATCTATATCGCCGCACTTACCATCCTGATCACCGTAGTCACCTGCACACCGTTCAGCTTTGTGCTGGCCCGCTACCGTTTCCGTTTCAAAAAGGTGCTCTATTTCGTAGCCATCGCCGGTATGATGATACCCATTCACTCCGCCGTGATCCCCCTGTACATGATGGTAAACGAACTGGGCCAGTTCAACAGTCTGGGCATGCTGTCGCTGATCTACGCGGCGTTTCGCATTCCGGTTTCGATTTTCATTCTGGAGGGGTTCATGAGCGGCATTCCCCGGGAGCTGGAGGAATGTGCGTTCATTGACGGCTGTTCGACCTCCCGCCTTTTCTTCAAGATTATCGTACCGCTTTCACGGGACGGCATCGTGACCGTATCGGTGCTGGCGCTGCTGGCCTGCTGGAACGAGCTGCTCGTTTCCATGCTGCTCTTGAGCAAGCCGGAGTTCAAAACGCTGCCCATCGGCCTGATGGGTTTCATCACGGAATACAACTCCGAATATACGCAACTGGCCGCCGGCATCATGATAGCCCTGGCACCCAGCATCCTGTTTTACATTTTTGCACAGGAGAAAATTGAGAAGGGCATGATCGCCGGTTCCATCAAAGGATAAACGGCATTTGCAAGAAAGGCCTGATACGATGCGCATCACCAAGAGCAACCGAAGAACGGTCATACTGTTCGTTCTACCCGGGCTGATCCTGTACGCCTACCTTGTGCTCTACCCCATATTGCAGTCCGCAGTGCTCAGCCTGTTCAAATGGGATACGCTGGTCTCCAAATCCTTCATCGGGTTTGGCAACTATGTGTCGGTCTTTACCTCCTCGCAGTTCTGGAAGTCCATGACCAACTCCCTCATCTTTATGGTCGCCACCACGGCGCTGCAGGTGATCATCGGCTTCTTTCTGGGGTATCTGGTTTACTTGCAACTCAGGGGTTTCCGGCTCTTCAAGACCCTGTTTTTCATCCCCACGGTGCTGCCGTCCGTCGCCGTAGGTTTTATCTGGAGCTATATTTACAGCCCAAGCATGGGGCTGCTCAAGCCGCTGATGACTGCCATCGGCCTCAAAGCCTACTATATTCCACCCCTTTCCGACCAGACGCTGGCGTTGCTGGCCATCATCATCGCACAGACGTGGACCTCCTGCGGCATACAGGTGATTTTGTTCAACTCGGGCTTCATGAACATGTCCGGTGAAGTGATCGAAAGCGCGACGCTGGACGGCGCGAGCGGTTTTCGCATGATCCGCTACATGATCATCCCCTTGAGCTGGGACATCATCAAAATGGTCATCATCCTGCAGCTCATCGGCGCGCTTCGCGCGTTCGACCTGGTGTATATCATGACGGGCGGCGGACCCAACCACGCCACCGAGCTGCTGCCGATGCACCTTTTCGTCAACGCTTTTCAGAACTTCAACCTGGGCTACGGAAACGTGATCGCGATGGTCATCTTTGTGATGGCCATGCTGATAACGATATCCATGCGCAAGCTGATGGAGCGGGACAGCCTGTACTGATGCGCATTCCACTTCCATGCCAAGCGGCGCGCTTTTGCCGGAGCACAGGGCTGCGCGCGACCGGAGGACATGCGCCTGTGGAATCGTATGCGGTATACAATCATCACAACGAAGGAGACGGAAAACCATGACACGCGATCAACTCATCGGCGAAATCAGGAAGTTCCGGAATGCCGACCTGTCGGACGGCATGGACGCGCTGGGCCTGGTGGACAAGGGTACCATGTGCCAGGCGATGCGCCCGCTGCGCCCCGGTATGGAATTCAAGGGGTATGCCTACACTGTGCAGCTTTTGCCCAAGCAGGACGGGGTTGTCAAGTGCGAAAGCGTCGCCCAGTGGCGCGAAGAGCTTGGCAAGGGCTGCGACGACATCTACCGTTTTGTGAGCGGCATCACGGCAGAAACGGCCAAGGATATGGTCGTGGTCATCGACATGGGCGGTGTCGTAGGCGGCGTATGGGGCTCTGAAATCGCCATGAACACAATGATCCGCGGCATCTCCGGCGCCGTGATCGACGGCGGCTGCCGCGACTCCTACGAAACCAACCTGGAAAACGCCAACGTGTTTTGCACGCGGCGCACCTTCGTGCACGCCTATGGCCGCGTGACGTTTGGCGGCACCAACCTGCCCGTAAACTGCGGCGGTGTGCTGGTTAAGCCCGGCGATATCATCTGCGCGGACGATGACGGTGTGCTGGTCATCCCCTACAAGTGCGCCGAGGACGTGCTGAAGTTTGCGCGGATGCAGCTGGAAGACGACATCAAGACGCGCGGCGAGCACTACAGGAAGCTGGGTTTCAAGCCCGACGATACGCTGAGTCGGCTCTGATTGGCCTGTCCCCCGAAAAAGGCAGTCGGGGGTAAAAGAGAAATGGCTGTCACAGGAAGTAAGCGTCGGCTAAGTAATGTGATTTTTCACGAAACGATTGCTACCATTCGCTTGTCGATTCTGGTGGGCAGCTTACTGCCCACCAGAATCGTTACAACCGCTCTCCCAACGACAGCATTGCCGGCGCTCGTTGCCGGATCCGCTTCCCTAATACACCGCAGTAGCAATTCCGTGAGATTTGTGGTATCGTTTTTCTTGAATCTAAGCTCGTTCCTCCACTTTGTATGTCACGACACCATGCGTTCTAGCGGAGCGCCAATGGATTTGCCATTACTTTGCAAAATTGCGCGTTTGATCATTCTCGACCGATTGAACAAATTGGTCGTAGGGACCACGCTGTGATATACTGGTTTGAAAGAATGAACCTGTGTTGTCCTACGGGCGTGAATGGGTTCAGTATCAAGGAAAGGCCAGTGATGATTCGTAAGGCGCAAAGTGCCTGACGGATATGCGGAGGGCTACCTGTGGAGATATCTTTCGCCACGGCATTTCGGGGTGTCCCTTTGCGAATATGCCGACCGGCGAGAACGGCCGGCGATGATCTGACCTCTCTTTATCTCAGCAGGGCAATGGTTTGCCACTGCGCATTGGGTTCTTTCCCGGTAACGCCAATCGGGGTGGCAAACATATCGATGCCATCAAGCACGGATGATCCGGCAACGCTTGGCAGACACGGATCGCCAGTTTTGATCAGCGGCGGGAATGCATAACGGCCATAGGCAAGATTGCCCTTTGTTGACAGTATCGCCATTGGAAGCACGGAAAAACCGCTTTGAAACCCACATGACAAGATAAACATGCATAAGGAGTGCAACATGATCTATTATGTAAACGGGTACGCAGTCGACCACGGAAATGGAAGCAAGGAGAAACCCTTTGCACATATCAATGATGCTGCACAAGTCGCCCTCGCCGGAGACGAGGTAGTTGTCATGCCCGGCATCTATCGAGAGTATGTAAACCCGAAAAATGCAGGCACTGAGGCAAGCCGAATCGTTTATCGTTCCGAACGGCCGCTTGGGGCGATCATCACAGGAGCGGAGCCACTTGGGGGATGGAAGCCGTATGAGGGGAACGTATGGGTCACGCGGGTAAGCAACGCCACGTTTGGTGACTATAACCCTTATACCACCTATGTATGCGGTGACTGGTACTTTGCGCCGACCGTGCGCCACACCGGCGCGGTTTTTCTGGGCGACCAGATGCTGTACGAAACCGTGACGCTGGAGGAATGCATCAAGGGTTCCCCCGACCCCAGCGCATGGTCGCCTGAGGAATCAATGTACAAGTGGTTCACAACGCAGGACGGGGACGATACCGTTTTATATGCCAATTTCCAAGGGAAAAACCCCAACCTGGAGAGTGTGGAATTCAGCGTGCGTCGCAACTGCTTTCTGCCCGACCGGACGGGTATTGGCTATATCACGCTCAGCGGCTTCAACATCCGCAAGGCCGCCACCACATGGGCGCCACCCGCCGCCTATCAGGACGGAATGGTTGGCCCGCACTGGAGCAAGGGTTGGGTCATTGAGGATTGCGAAATCAGCAACAGCAAGTGCTGCGGTATCTCGCTGGGCAAGTACCGCGACACGGAAAACGATATGTATTTTTATACAAAGCACGTGAAAAGCCCAACGCAGATGGAGCGCGACGCGGTTTGCCGCGGGCAGTATCACGGCTGGCTCAAGGAGAATGTCGGTGGACATATCGTGCGCAGGTGTCATATTCATCACTGCGAGCAGACGGGCATCGTGGGACGCATGGGCGGCGTATTCTCCATCATCGAAGAGTGTCACATCCATCACATCTGCAACTCCCAGCAGCTCGGCGGCGCGGAGACGGCGGGCATCAAACTCCACGCGGCGATCGACGTGATCGTACGTCGCAATCATATTCACAACTGTATCATGGGCGTGTGGTGCGACTGGCAGGCACAGGGCACGCGAATTTCGCGCAACCTGATGCACGACAACCACCGTCCCGATGGGGTTCAGCCCGCCGAAGGCGCGATGTTCAGCAACGACGTGTTTATCGAGGTAAGCCACGGGCCTACGCTGATCGATCATAACCTGCTTCTGTCCAAGGTTTCTGTTGCGATGCCCAGCGAGGGGATCGCTTGCGTACATAACCTGATGCTTGGTTCATTCACGCTGATAAACGCCGGCGTGGACAGTATCGTCAATGGCCAGCGCGAGCCGCGCTATACACCCTACCATATCCGCCATCGCACGGAGGTCGCGGGATTTATGACGATCCTGCATGGTGATGACCGAATCTACAACAACATCTTTATCCAACACTATCCCGTGACCGACGTGCACAAAACGCCCCAGGACAACGATTACGAGGTTGCCGGCACCGCATCCATGGATATATTCCCAACTTACGATGAATGGCTTTCCCACTTCATGATGGATCAGGAGCCGGACATGCGCGCGCTGGCGACTTATCACTTCGGCCATCTGCCTGTTTGGATAAAGGGGAACGCATATTTTGGCGGCGCATCCGTCAGCAAGCACGAACAACACGGTTTGATTCGGGCGGACATTGAGGCCCAAGTGGTGTTGACGGAAAAGCAAGGCGAATACCATCTGGAAACGAATGTCTATTCGCTTTTAGAAGGTTTCCAAGCCGAACTTGTCAACAGCGCTACGCTGGGTTATGCGTTCGAGCCGGAGCAACGGTTCGAGCACCCAGATGGGTCGCCGATCGTATTTGACGAGGATTACTTTGGCACACGCAGGGAGACGGCAATCCTCCCCGGCCCTTTTGCCGACAAATCCGCATCGGAAGGAAATGTGTGTCCTGCGCTATTGTGATATTGAAAGCACCGTGATTCACGTTAACCAAGTCACGTACACGCTGCATGTGGGAGAACGGGTGAACCGCATTGCCACCTCTCCCAAAACAATGGCAGGAAAGCGCCTCATTCCGCTCAATGATAAGTTACACCCTTGTTGGACGAACAGCGGCAAGCGCAATAGCTGGAACGTATACGCGCCGGTACGGTGTGGCAGGGCGGCAAACCTTGCAAGGGGGAACAATGGTTTTTTCCACGGAAACAGGCTTGCCCGCCGACAGACACAATATAGCGCGGACACTGCGCGCAAGCCTGAAACGGGCTGGGAGGAAAGCAGGGGTGTTCATACACTCCGCCATACGTTCGCCACAATGTGGGTACAATCTGGCTATGATCTGCGCACGCTCTCGGAAATTCTTGGGCATACCAACGTTGCCTTTACCATACAACGGCACGTTCACAGCGACACGGCGACAAAGCAGCGCGGTATGGAGGCCTTGCAAGCCTGATCTGACCCTTTTAACCCTTAATTGACTTAGTTTTGACCCCCGCGTTTTGTTGTGTGATATGGGTTTGAAGGCTTTTAGCACTTTTGACCCGCAAGATGTGATTAGTATTTTCAAATCAGGCAAGAAAGGAACAAAATAAACGCACTTCGCCCCATCAAAAATCTGGGTTGCTGTCAAATCTGCTGTCAAAGTCAAAATAACTATTTTTTTTATAGCAAAGGAAAACCCCAAGCCTTTACAGCTCAGGGGTTTTCTTCTTGGTGGAGCATAGGAGATTCGAACTCCTGACCCCAACACTGCCAGTTCGGTAAACGAGGGTTGGCAAGGCACGGGGAGAACCGCTAATGCCCGTTTTATAAGGGTTTGTTGTTCGGGGAGATACATTGAGATTTGACTGGATCCATCGACGTTGCTCCTGCCGTTGCTCCTTACAGGAACTAATGATAACCCTATGCCATATGAGATAGCATTAGGCCAGAAGCGTGCGTCGAAAGGACTAGG
This sequence comes from uncultured Oscillospiraceae bacterium, assembly GCA_964584315.1. GTDB lineage: Bacteria > Bacillota > Clostridia > Christensenellales > Aristaeellaceae > CAXXOK01. The sequence goes on along the minus strand of CAZOZO010000012.1, from coordinate 31,412 downwards.
AAGGAGAAGGGGCGAATGACACAAGTTCCTTGAAAGGGGAAGTACGTTATATGTAGGCATAAGGCTACATCCGCGCATGCAGACCACATCGGGGATGCCGGCCGTGCCGAAATCCAAAACCCCGATCATGAAATATGCTCAATGTGCTTGCGGTTGGTAAACCACAGGTTTGATGCTTCGTTTGATCAGCTCCTGCACTGTTGCCAGGCTTTTCATCTCATTGGTCGCGATCCACTGCGCGGCCAAATTGCCAAGCGCCGTGGCTTCGACTGGCCCCGCATAGACAGGCAAACCGGTGGTGTTGGCGGTAAACTGATTTAGCGTGGTGTTTTGGCTTCCTCCACCCACCACGTTGATCTTGGAGATCGGTTGTTGCGTAAGCGCGCTCAACTGGTTGATTGCATTGCTGTAGCACAGCGCAAGGCTTTGGTGTACACAGTACATCAACTGAGCATCGCTGTGGGGCGGGGAAACGCCCATCTCGATCAATGCTGTAGCGATTTCCTCCGTCATGCTGGCAGGTGATAAAAAGCGTTCGGACGATGCGTCAACTGTGTGCGGATAATCCTTGCCTTCCAGCGCCAAGGCCGCCATCTCGGCGTAAGAAAGGCGTTTGCCCCACTCGCGCCGGATGGCCTGCAGCAGCCATAGCCCCATGATGTTACGTACAAGTGTTGTGTGTCCGCCGCATCCGCGTTCATTGGTAAAGCCGGCGAGGCGTGCCGATTCCGTTAGTATCGGTGCGTCCAGTTCCTGCCCCAGCAGGCTCCACGTACCACTGGACAGCACCGCTGCACCCTCACCGGAAAGCGGTGCGGCCAGGTAGGCGCTGGCGGTGTCGTGGCTGGCGGGCAATACCACTGTGCAGGGGTACCCCACAAGGCCCTCGACAGCGGGCAATAGCGGCCCCAGCAGGGTTGCGGAGCAGGCGGGCGGGTCGCAAAGCAGCGCTTTGGGAATACCCGCCGCCGCCAGCACCTCGCTATCCCAAAGACCGGTGCGCGCATTCAGCAGCCCGCTGGTGGAGGCGATGGAAACCTCATTGCGCGCAATACCGGTCAGCCGATGATGCAGATAACAGGGGGTGAACAGCAGGCGCGCGTCTGCGCGATGGCATACGTCCGCGGCTCGCGCCTCCGCCATCAGCTGGTATACGGTGTTGTAGGGTTGGCGTGCGATGCCGGTTCGCGCGTACAGCGCTTCGGGGCTGATGGCGGCGTCCAACAGCGCAGGCATGGCGCTGGTGCGGGCATCACGGTACGCTACGGATGGCCCGAGGGGTTTGCCCGCCGTATCGATCAGGGTGTAATCCACCCCCCACGTATCAATGCCGACTGTCGCGGGGATCATTCCTCTGTCGGCACAGGCGCGCATCCCCATGACCACATGCGCGAACAGGGCTTCCATATCCCAGCATTGCAGGCCGTCACGCGTCACGATCTCGTTGGGGAAGTGGTAAACCTCGGTCATTTCGACATACCCGTTCTGAATGCGGCCAAGGATGTGCCGCCCGCCGCTTGCGCCTAAATCAATCGCCAGCGCGTATTCGCCCATGGCGTAGCCCTCCCGTCACGACCTTTGGTGGGATTGCATTTTTCTCGGCAAGCATTGCGGTGGTAAAGCAAACAAACCGCGGCATGGTTGCCGATGCGTCACTTTTCACTTGTCCAATCGGACTTAACCATACAGCGGTCCATAGTGCTTGCAGGCGGCGTAATCCGCGGCTTCGCTGTCGCTGGTGCCAAATGCCGCCCAGCAGTGGGGGCGGAACAGGTTTGCCGCCGGAATGTTATGCATGTTCACCGGTATGCGCAGCATGGCGCATAGCGTGATCAGCGCCGCGCCCACATGTCCGTACACGGTAACACTGTGGTTGGCACCCCAGTTTGCCATGACCCCATACACATCGCGGAATGCCCCTTCGCCCGTCAGGCGAGGCGCAAACCATGTGGTGGGCCACGTACGGTCCGTACGTTCATCCAGCGCGCGGTGCACGTCCGGCGGCAGCAGCAGCGTGCTGCCTTCGGCAATCTGCATAACCAGCCCCACACCCTCTACGATGTTGGCGCGCAGCATGGTCACGGGCATCTCCGCCTGCGTTGCAAAGTGGCTGGAAAACCCGCCCCCGCGGAAGTATTCGTAATTGGCGCGGCACCAGTCGGTCGCTGCGAGGCAGGCCTTCACATCGGTGTCGGTCATGTCCCAGAAGGGCTTCATAACAGGCTTGCCCGTCGCATCACGGCAGGCGCCGGTGCAGTCCAGCGCGGTGGCACCACTGTTGATCAGGTGGATAATGCCATCCTTGGCCAACCCAGTCGGCTGCCAGCCCGTAACGCGCGCTACGGCATCGGGGCTCCAGTAGGTGCGCACATCGTGAAAGCACGGCGCGGTTTGCGCCACCAGCGAGCCCAGCATCATCGCAACGCCGTTCAGGGTATCGTTCTCGGTGGCGAAGGGCACAGGCGCTTTGGGGCCGTTCCAGTCAAAGGTACTGGCAAGCATGCTTTCGGTAAAATCCGCGTTGGGCAGCCAGTCCGTCCAGTGGCGCTGTCCTTGGAAACCGCCCGCAATGGCGTTTTTGCCCAGTGCTTCCTCATGCCAGCCGAGGGCGGCAAGCCGCGGATTGCCAAACAGGATGTCGTGGATGATCAGTGTCATCCTGATCACAAACGCCCAGTCCTCCTCGGGGGGGATGGCCTTGGAGCGGGCGATCACCTCCGGCAGGGGTTTGCCTGCGTTGCAGTCGGCCCCTTCGGGGCAGTTGGCCTTGACCCATTCAAACGCGCGGCGGTACTCTTCGGGGTCAAAGATGGACAACTTCATGCGACGCAAAATCTCGGTCATATCCACCCACTCGGTGCGGATACCGAAATACTTCTGGAACGCCGCGGTGTCGCAGTAGCTGCCCATGATGCCCATCGACACACCGCCTAGGTTCACATACGCCTTATTGCGCATCCAGCCCACGGCAATGGCGCACCGCGCAAAGCGCACGATCTTTTCGCGCACGTCGTCCGGCACGGCGGTATCGGACGCGTCTCGCACGTCATGCCCGTAGATGCTGAAGGCGGGCAGCCCTTTTTGCGCATAGGCGGCCAGCACCGCGGCCAGATATACAGCGCCCGGCCGCTCCGTGCCGTTGAATCCCCACACAGCTTTGATGGTCAGCGGGTTCATGTCGAACGTCTCCATGCCGTAACACCAGCAAGGTGTTACCGTCAGCGTGGCGACCACGTTTTCGGTCGAGAACCGCTCCTCACACAGCGCCGCCTCCGCGCCACCGCCGATGGTGGAAGGCGCGACCACTGCCTGCACAGGTGTGCCATCCGGGTAACGCAGGCTCTCGATCAGCGTTTTGGCGGCCAGCGCCATATTCATGGTTTGCTTTTCCAGGCCTTCACGCACACCGCCCCAACGGCCATCAATCACGGGGCGGATGCCGATCTTCGGATACAGCACGTCAATTGCCCTCCTTATCGCCTTTTGGGTCGTATTGCGGCTCTGCCGGGTTGCACTTCTCATAGCCCGGGTGCCTGCCGGATACATGGTAGTAGTTCTCACGCAAGTTCAGCAGTTTGTCGATGTTCGGGCGGCTGATCTCCTGCGCACCGCCCAGCATCCGCGCCGTAAAACTGATCTTGGCAAACAGCTCAAGCGTCTCCATACGGTAGTAGGCGGTCAGCAGGTCCTTGCCGACGGTAAGCGCGCCATGGTTCTGCAAAAGCATCACGTCGTGGGTGGGCAGGTATGGGTCGATGGCGTCCGGCACCTCGTAGGTGGAGGGCGCGCCATACGGCGTAACGGGAATCGCGCCTATGGCGATGACGGTTTCAATCATGCTGTACTCATCCAGCGGGATATTGGCGACAGCGTAGCCGGTGGCTGTAGGCGGGTGAGCGTGAACCACCGCGCCCACGTCGCTTCGCTTTTCATAACAGCGCATATGCATTTTCAGCTCGCTGGATGGCACGTTGCCCTCAGGGCCTTCCAGCACTTCCATGGCAGCGTTCACCCGCAGCAGCTTTTCTGGCGTGATGAAGCTTTTACTGATGCCCGAGGGCGTGATCCAAAACGTACCATCCGGCAGTTTGACCGAAACGTTGCCATCATTGGCCGCGACCCAGCCTTGCTGCCACATCCGGTGGCAAACGTCACAAATCTGTTCTTTCAGCGCGTCCGTATTCAATTGGTCCCCCCCCGTTCAATCGATTTTCTGATGCTATCATACGCCTTGCCAAAATGAAATACTCATGCTATCATGGCCGAAAGTAGCACAATATTCACCTCGGCGAGGAGGCGGTCGCCCATGAGCAACCTACGGTACCACGAGAGCAAACAGCGCGGCTCGCTTTCTTTCCCGTTGGATTACCACTTTGTGGATCGCAACCACAGCCGGTACGAAATGCCCTATCACTGGCATGAAGAGATCGAACTGCTGCACGTGATCCGCGGATGTTTCCAACTGAACGCTGGCGGAGAGACATACCGGCTGGCGGCTGGCGAAACAGCGTACATCGCATCAGGGCTACTGCACGGGGGTGTGCCGGATGCATGCGAGTATGAATGCGTCGTGGTAGACCTGCGCCTGCTGATGCGTGGCGACGACCTTAGCAAGCGCCTCATTGGCGACCTGATGGACGGGCATATTGCCGTGATGCCTGTATTTGACGCGGAGCGCGCGCTGGTGCGGCAAACGCTCGACCCCATGTTCGATGCTCTTCGCAACCGTTATGAGGGATACACGCTGATCGCGCTGAGTTGCTTGTACCGGTTTGCGGGCGAAATCTTCCGTTTGCATGCCTATACGCGCCGCGAGCAGCCAGACGGGCCGGAGAACCGCCGTATGCTCAAGCTCAAGAAGGTATTTGAAATCATTGAGGAACGTTATACCGAACCGCTGCACCTTGCCACACTGGCAACATCGGTCGGACTTACGCCCAAGTACCTGTGCCGGTTTTTCCGCGAAGCCACACACCGGACGCCGCTTGACTATATCGCCTACTATCGGGTGGAGATGGCCTGTTACGCGCTGGCCGCCACTGATGACAGCGTGACTGAAATCGCTCTGGATACCGGCTTTTCCGATTTGAACTACTTTATTCGCTGTTTCCGTAAGTATAAAGGGGTCACGCCCGGCCAGTATCGCAAGACCGTGCGATGGCCGTTGAAGGCTTCGGACTGAACATCGTGCAGACGGAACCCTGCGATGGTATCGGTTCATGTCATGCGCCCGCTGCACCGTCTTCTGATACCATTCATCCAAAAAGCCGCCTCTCCCGGTGCATGGGAGAGGCGGCAGGCAGTTAGACCGGCGTATAGGAGGCGTACGCCGGAGGGGCTACTTGACAACGCCTTTTTTCAAGATCACGTTGGCATAGAGTGCGCTTTCTCCCGTAGCGACACACACGTAGCAGTGGCGGCCTTTTTCGTAAAAGACGGGCTTTTCGACCGCCTCCTCGCGAAGGCCCTCCGCCTCGTAGCGCTTGCCGATCTGCCGGTACTCATCCCAGATTTCCGGCTTGTAGGGGTCGCCCTTGAGCACGGCCATCAGCGTAGTAGGGTGCTCCACATACGCGTCCAGCGGAAAAAAGGCAAGTATCATATCCAGTATTTCACTGATGCCATGGCCATCCATACGCACGCAACGCTCGGGGCAGCCAAACTTGGGGTAGTTACCGTCACAAAGCAGCAGTTCGTCGCCGTGGCCCATTTCCAGCATGGCTTTCATCAGTTCCGGCGGCATCTGGCGCGGGATGTTCTTCAGCATGTCGTTTCATCCCCTCACTTGACGATCTCGCCGTGCTCGTCCCATAGGTCGTGCCAGTCGTTCGCGCCCGGCCAGAGGAACACCTGCCCTTTGATCAGGCGGCAGTTGCGCTCGACCGTCTTGAGTTTGGCCATTTCCGCGTCGGTCAGCGGGTCCTGCGTGGTGCAACGGAGGTTGGAAACATACTCGTTTTCATACACGGAGAAGGGGATGGGGATTTGCCCGCGCTGTACGGCCCATTTCAGGCAGATGACAGCGGGGTGCACACCGTGGGCTTTGGCGACTTCCACCACCTCAGGCACCGCAATGTCCGCGACATCATCGGGGGTCATGTCACGCTCCGGTCTGGTGGGGCTGCCGATGGGGCAGAAGCCGATGGGCATGATGCCATGCGCAACGACATAGTCGTACAGCTTCTGCTGTTGAAAGCAGGGATGCAGCTCCATTTCGATCAATGCAGGCTGAATGCGGCACAGCGGCAGCACAGCCTCCAGCTTGGGGATGGTCATGCTGCTCATGCCGATGTGGCGTACCAGCCCCATATCGTGCAGCCGTTCCATCTGGTGCCATGTTGCCATGAACTCATCCACGGAAAAAGGCTTGCTGTTTGGGTTGCGGCTGTCGCCATCGCAGCCCGGCGCATGGTAGTTGGGGAAGGGCCAGTGCACAAAGAAAGCGTCTACATAGTCCAGCTTCAGGTCGCGCAGCGTTTTCGCGCAGGACAGCAGCACATCGCCCTGTCCGTGCATATCGTTCCACACTTTGGAAGTGATAAACAGCTCCTCGCGCTTGACGGCGCCCTCCTTGAAGGCGGCCGCAAACACTTCGCCGATCAGGTCTTCATTACCATAGACCGCCGCGCAGTCGAACATCCGGTAGCCGCAGCGGATCGCGCCCGCTACCGCCTGCGAAACCTGCGCCGGCGTAAATCGGTCGCTGCCAAATGTGCCCATGCCGATGCAGGGGATCAGTTCTCCGTTAGCCAGTTTGCGCTTGGGCACAAGCGTCGGGTTGATGAATTCCGCCATGTGTAGACCTTCTTTCCTATGGTATGCATTACAGTGTACGGATTTCCACATCAGGCAAGATTGTTTGCAGATCGCTGTCCGCATATTCACCGGTGCCAATGGCGAGTGCGGCTGCCGTGGCAACCGCGACCGAGAGCCGTATGCGCTCCTTCAGGGGCAGTCCGTGCGCCATGCCCACCGCAAAGCCCGCCACCATGCTGTCGCCGCAGCCCACGGTGTTTTTGGGCACGATGCGAGGCGGCACCCCATGGTAGCACCCTTCCGCACAGGCAAGCAGCACGCCCTCAGCCCCCAGCGAAAGCGCGGCGCAGGCTATACCGTCCTGATGCAGCGCATGCACCGCGTCCACTTTTTCCGCGAAGGTTTGCGGGACGTAGCCCAGCAGCGCCGCTACCTCGTCCGTGTTGGGCTTGATCATATCGGGCGCGGCGGGCAGGGCATTTCGCAGGGCAGCGCCGCTCGCGTCCAGCAGTACAGGCTTATCCGCGTTGTGGCACATGCGCGCAAGCGTAGCATAAAAATCATCCGCGAGCCCGCGCGGCAGGCTGCCGGAGATGGCGACCACATCCGCGGCGGGCAGCCGCATGGCGAAATCCTCTAAAAAGCGGTTGGCATCCTCCTCGGTCACGGCCGCGCCGGTTTCCAGGTATTCGGTGCTCTGCCCACAGGACAGATCCCAGCAGTTGATACAGTTGCGCATTTCGGCGGCAACGTGGGTAAACGCGCGGGTGATGCCGCTTTGCGTGATGAGCGACTCGAAATAACGGCCCGTATGCCCGCCCACAAAACCCATCGCCGTAACGCTTTCGCCCAACTGCGCGGCCACGCGCGATACGTTGAGCCCCTTCCCGCCCGCACTGTTGCGGGTTTCCTTCACACGCATCACCGTGCCCAAGGCATTTCTTTCCAGCAGGTAAAGCTTGTCTACCGAGGCGTTCAGCGTTACGGTCAGCAGCATGGCGGTTCCTCACTCATTCACAAGCATGATTTTTCCATGCACCTGTGAGGGGTTCTGATACAGGGCAAAGGCTTCCGCCGCCGCGCTCATGGGGTAGGTGCGGTAGATGAACCCCGGGTCAAACTTCAACTCGCCCGTGCCGAAGTAATGCGCGGTCAGGCTCCACTCCTCGCCCGGGAACGGCGCGGAATAGCTCATCCAGCTGCCAGTCAGGTGGAACTCCTTGCGGTTCATATTCTCCCACTGGCGCGGGGTAAAGCTCAGCTCGGTATGCGGGGTGCCGATGAAGCATACATGCGCCTTGTTGGCCGCCAGCTCAAACGCCATGCGCATGGTCACGGGGTTGCCCGCCGTCTCAAACACATGGTCAAAGCCCGTACCGCCCGTAAGGGCCAGTGCCTCGTTCAGGTAATCGGCGTTCAGCGTGTTTACCGTCGCGTCCGCGCCCATACGCTTGGCCAGCGCGAGCCGCCCTTCGTCAATATCCAGCACGACCAGTTTTTGCGAGCCGAAGATCTTCGCCCACTGTGCGGTAAAGATGCCGATGGTGCCGCACCCAAGCACCGCAACCGTGCCGCCGCCGCGGTAATCGTTTTGCCGCAGGCCGTGCAGCGCGACGGTGGAAGGCTCGAACATCGCCGCCTGCGCGTAGGGAATGGCCGGATCGTACTTGACGGCGTTCTGCGCGGGCATGACCACATAGTCCGCAAAACTGCCCTGTTCACGGCTGCCGATAAAGCTGTAATGCTTGCACAGCGCGTAGTTTCCGTGCTGGCAATCCGCGCAGCGCATACAGGGCACCAAAGGCGCGCCGCTGACCGTGTCGCCCACGGCCACATTGGTCACGCCCTCGCCTGCCTCGACCACATCCCCGCTGAACTCATGCCCCAGCACCACGGGGTAGAAGTGCGCGCCGTTGTGCAAAACGCGGGGCACATCGCTGCCGCAGATGCCGGTCGCCCGCACGCGCACCTTGACGGTGCCGGGCCGCGTGACCGGCGTTTCCCAGTCCGAATAGCGGATATCCTCATTGCCGTATAGAACCGCCGCTTTCATGGTCAGGCCTCCCGAATCAAATTGGCGCCATCATGGGCGCAAGCCGCTCGTACAGCTCGCGGTATCTCGCATAGCCCTGCGCGTATGTCGCCTGCAAGGCTTCGTTAGGCCGGTGGGTGCGCCGTACGGCCACCGTCTGCGCCACGGCGGGCAAAAAGCCCTCGTATACCCCCGCCCCGACCCCCGCGAGGATCGCCGCGCCCAGCGTGGTGGCCGTATCGCTGGCGGGCACCTCGATGGGTTGACCGGTAATATCCGCCTTGAGCTGCGTCCATACGATGCTGTTGGCGCTGCCGCCCATGGCGCGCAGCGTGCCAACCTGCGTGCCCGCCTCGCGCGCCACTTCCAGGTTGTGCCGAAGGGCATATGCCACGCCCTCCATGACCGCGCGAATGACATGCGCGCGCGTCTTTGCGTAGTTCAGGCCAAAGAACACGCCGCAGGCGTTGGGGTTCCAGATGGGGCTGCGCTCGCCCGCCATGTAGGGCAGAAACAGCACGCCGTCGCTGCCCGCGGGCACGCTTTCGGCCAAATCGCTCATCTGCGCGAAGCTCAGTTCGGGGCAGGTTTGCTCGCGCAGCCATTTCAGTGCGCCGCCGCCGCCTGTGGTGCCCCCCTGCAGCAGCCAGTGGTCCGTTACCACATGTGCGCTCAGGATCAGTCGCGGGTCTGCCGCATAGCGGTCGATGCACAGGCTCATGCCGCCTGCCTGCCCGCCCTGCTCCTGCGCCTCGCCCGCCTTGCAAACGCCCGCGCCCAGTGTGCCGCAGGCTGCGTCCAGCCCGCCCGCGACCACAGGTGTGCCGGATGCAAGCCCCGTGAGCGCCGCCGCCTCCTCCGTGACCTGACCGACCACCTGATGGCAGTCAAAAAGCGGGGGCAGCAGTTCAGGCCGAATGCCCAGTTCCTGCACCACAGCCGTATTCCACACACCGCGACGCATGTCGTAGCAGCAAAGCCCATACCCCTGCGAACGATCCTGCGTGACCGCGCCGGTCAGCCGCATCACGATGAAGCTGTTGGATTGCAGGATATGCGTCGCGCGCCGGTATACATCCGGCAGGTTGTTTTGGTACCACAAAATCTTCGGCAGCGTATAGCTTGGCTGTATCGGGTTGCCGCACACTTCAAACAGCGCGTCGTCCGCGATGCGGGTGCGTATCTGGTCGCACTCGGCGCGCGCGCGCGTATCCGTCCAGATAGGGGTATTGCAGAGCACGTTTCCCTGTGCGTCCACCGCGATGGCGCTCCAGCTTTGCCCATCCACACCGACGGCGGCAATATCGGCGGGGTCTATCCCGCTTTGCTGCAATACCTGCCGCAGCGCGGTGCACACGCCGGCCCACCAATCCTCAGGGTTTTGCTCTGCCCAACCGGCCTTTGGGTACAAAACGGGATACTCGCATATCGCCTGCGCAACCGCCTCGCCGTTTGGGCGAAACAGCGCAACCTTGCACGCGGATGTGCCTACGTCGATGCCCAGCAGATATGTACGCATGTCAAGCTTTGCCGTCCGATCCGCAGCGTTTGATCAGTTCCATCACACGGGCCCTGGTTGCGTCGCGGCCTGCGCCAAGGTACTTCTTGGGGTCGAACTGGTCGGGTCTGGCGGCCAGCGCGGCCTTGACCGCGTCGCTGAACGTGATGCGCAGCTCTGTAGCGTAATTGACCTTGCACACGCCACGCTCGATACAGGCGCGCACCTGATCAGCCGGTACGCCGCTGGTGCCGTGCAGCACCAACGGGATGGACACCGCTTGCCGGATACGGGATAGCAGTTCCATATCAAGCTTCGGTTCACCCTTATAGATGCCGTGCGCCGTGCCAATGGCGACCGCAAAGCTGCTGATGCCCGTCATCTCCACAAAGGTAGCCGCTTCTGCGGGATCGGTATACTGGGGCTTGGCATCATGGTCGTCTTCCTTGCCGCCAACGGTGCCCAACTCAGCCTCCACGGGGATGTCGCACGCCATGGCGACCACCTGCCGCGTTAGCGTAACGTTACCGCTGAAGGGTAAAAGAGAACCGTCGATCATGATGGACGTATACCCTTCGCGCAGGCAACGCTCCGCCAGGGCGAGGCTGTCGCCATGGTCCAGATGAAGGGCAACCGGAACTTTGACCTCACGCGCCAAACGGCTCACAAACCCCGCAAACAGAGCAGGCGGGGCATAGCGCAGCGTGCCGGATGTGGTTTGCAGCAAAACGGGCGCGTGCAGCGCGTCGGCGGCTTCGACGATGGCCTGCGCCATTTCAAGATTCTCGGCATTGAAGGCCCCTACAGCATATTTGCCCTGTTGCGCAGCCAACAGCAGTTCGCGGGAAGAGACAAGCGGCATCGGATCAACTCCTAAAACGTAACGTTTCGCTTTTGTATAGTATATCGGCATCAACAGGTTCTGTCAATATCATCGCATAAAATGGGAGCAAATTTCCCTAAACGATTCGCCAAACCTTGATTGTGTTTGCGGCACCGGTTTGGTATAATGAGAACGAACAAATTTCGAAAAGTGGAGGGTTGCCCATATGGCTGCCACGATGAAGGACATCGCCAGACTGACCGGCCTTGGCTTGGCAACCATCTCCAAATACATGAACGGCGGCACTGTGCGTCCCAAGAACAAGAAGCTGATCGACGAAGCCGTCAAAGAGCTTCACTTTGTGCCCAACGAGTTCGCGCGCAGCCTGAAAACCAGCCTGTCGCGCACCGTGGGTGTGGTGATACCGGAGCTTGGCAACCAGTTTATCACCTCCATCATCACCACGATGGAGGATATGCTGCGCAAGCATGATTATGCGGTCATCGTGTGCGACTGCCGCACCGACGCCAAGCGTGAGAAAGAGGCCGTTTCGTTTCTGGTGCACAAACGTGTGGATGGGCTCATCAACATGCCTACGGACCAGAGTGGCGAGCATTTGAGACCCGCGTTGGACGCGGGTATCCCCATCGTGCTGGTGGATCGTATGCTCAAATCGTTGAACGGGCTTGTGAGCGGCGTGGTGGTCGACAATGTGGACGCGGCGGAAAAAGCGACCCGCTACCTGATCGAATCCGGGCATACGGATATCGGGCTGGTACTGGGCAACGACAACATCTACACCACCCAAAAACGCAGGGAAGGCTACCTGAACGCTTACGCGGAGTTTGGTCTGACGCCCCGCGAAGAGCTGATCCGCTTCAGCGATTACACCATGGAGGGCGGCTATGCCGCCATGAAGCAGCTGGTCGCTTTGTCAAAGCGCCCCACTGCCGTGTTTGTGACTAACTTTGAAATGACGCTGGGTGCCATGATCGCCCTGAACGAGGCGCAGCTCAGGGTGCCGGAGCATATGTCCTTTATCGGGTTTGACAAGCTGGATCTCTTTGGCGCGGTCTTTCCCAACCTAACGCTGGTCAAGCAGCCCCAAAACGCCATTGGCGAGTGCGTAGCCAAACAACTGCTGCGTCTTTTGACTGACCCGAACGCCAACGCCCTGCACCAGATCATCACCCTGTCCACACAGCTGTCGATCGGCGGCAGCACCCGCGACCTGCGCAAGGGCTGACCACGCGATCTGCCGGTTCTACAGGAAGCGCCGCGCCTTTCACAAGGCGCGGCGCTCTTGCGCATGGTAAATCAGTCGTACAGGTTGGGCGCGATCTCGTCGGAGCCGATGTTGGCGGCGGTGTAGAACGCGCAGCCGGTATCGGTATCCTGCACGGGCTCCTTGTTGGCGGCGGCCAGCAGCAGGTCGATCAGCTTGATGCCGATGCCCACGGGGCTCTGCGTCACAGCGCCGTACATGGTGCCGGCGGTCACGGCGGCCTTGATCACGGTGCCGGAGTCAAAGCCCACGGCGATGATCTGGGTGTCCTCGGAGCCGCAGACGCTCAGCGTCTCGTTGGCGGTGATGATGCCCTCAGCCGCCACCTGGTTGGAGCCGAAGATGGCGATGGTGTCGGGCTGGTTGAGCACGACGCCCGCTTCGGTGGCGCACAGCTCGGTGGTGGTCTGCGCGGGCACGCGCACTTCGATGATCACTTTTGCATCGGCTTCGGCGGCCTTGTCGCCCTTGGAGTCGCCAACGTACTTCTCGTTGCCGATCACGGCCACTTTGTAGCCATCGGCCCCGGCCAGCTCGATGAACTTGTCGATGAAGCCCAAGCCACGGTTGGTGATGGACTCGGAGGTAGCGTCCTGGTTGATCTCGCCCACGCGCACGGGAGCGGTGGCGGCAGCGATGCGGGCCTTGATCTTGGCGTAGAGGTTCTCGGCGACAACGGTGCCGGCGGCATAGTTATCGGTGGAGGCATTGGCCAGCACGGCGCCCGCGGGAGCGTTGGGCACGCCGGAGTCGAAGCCGATGATCGGGATGCCGGCAGCCTGCGCGGCGGCGATGTTGTCGTTGAGCGCGTTCACGTCGAGCGCGGCAAGGCCGATGGCAGCGGGCTTAGCGTTCAGCGCGGATTCGAACTCATTCACCTGCACGGCGATGTCGCTCTCGGAGTCGGGGCCAACCATGTTGAACTTAATCATATCATAGCCGGCTTCGGTGTTGAGCTTCGTGGTCTCGTCCTGGCAGCCCTTCAGAACAGCCTGCCAATACGTGGACTGGAAGCCCTTGGACACGATCTCGAAGGAGTAGGTCTTCGCTTCCTCGGCGAATGCGAAGGAACACAGGCTAACGATCATAGCCAGCACCAGGAACAGAGACAGCGCCTTTTTCATGTGATGACCCCCTTTTTTTATCTATGACGCCTTTTGGCGTACATAACACCTTCATGCGCCTATTTTCTGCGGCGCGCCATGTCGATCGTGACCGCAACGATCAGGATGCCGCCGGTGATGATCTGCTGCCAGTTCGCCTGCAAGCCGATGTTTGGCAGCCCGGTTTTCAGCAGTGAAATCAGGCATACGCCCAGGAACGTGCCCACGATGGAACCGCTGCCGCCTGTCATGGCCGTGCCGCCGATGATCGCACCGCCAATGGCGTCCAGCTCCAGCCCCGCGCCGGTGCCGGGCGTGATGCTGCTGAAGGTACTGGCATAGGCGATGGCGGCCAGCCCCGCGAAGAAGCCGGATATCACATACGCCATGATGTGCCAGCGCGCTACGTTCACGCCGGAGAGCTTGAGCGCCTCCTTGTTGCTGCCAATGGCGATGATGTAGCGGCCCACGCGCGTATGGTTGAGGATGATGGACATGATCAGTACCAGCAGCAGGATGATGATCATACCCACGGGATAGGTCACATCGCCAATCTTGTATTTGAGCAGGTCGCGCACCCAGCTGCCTTCCTGACCGGCCATCGGCCACACGCCCGTCATGCCGTTGGTCAGGATGGAACCCAGCCCGCGTACGATCATCATCGTGCACAGGGTGGTGATGAACGGCGGCAAATCAAGCTTGGCGACCACCACGCCATTGATGAAGCCGAACAGGATGCCCATGCCGATCGTCACAGCCATGGCTACACCGATCGGCAGACCCATTTGCCGCATCAGGAAGCTGCCGACGATGGAGTAGCACACCAGACCTGTGCCGATGGACAGATCCACGCCGCCTGTAATGAGCGGAAACGTGACGCCGATGGCCATCAGCATGATGTAGTACATATAGCTCGCCATCGTGATCAGCGTGGTATATTTCCTGAACGATGCGCTCATCAGGCAGAAGAATGTAAACAGGATGATCAGCACCCCGACGATCACTAGTTGCTGCACGCCCACTGCCTGCCGAAAGGTCTTTTTGCGCTGCGCGCCCATATCCGTGCCTCCCCGTTCTGCTTTTATGCGGCGATCAGTTCCTGCGCTTGCGGCTCGTGATATCCGCCGTAACCGCGACCAGAACGATCAGGCCGGTGAGCACGTACTGATAGGAGATGGTAAAGCCCATCGCCAGTATGCCTTCCTGCATCAGTGCCACGATGATCGCGCCAATCACTGTGCCAAGGATCGATGCGGAGCCGCCCGCCATGCTCGTGCCCCCCATGACGCAGGCAGCGATGGCTTCGTTGTTGAACGTATCGCCAAGCCCGGGCTGCACGGTTGTGTAGGCGCCCACATAGAAAATGGCTGCCAGCCCTGCCAACGTACCGCTGAGGATGTAGGCCAGCATCTCCCACCGGCGCGTATCCACGCCGGACAGACGCACCGCCTCACGGTTGCTCCCGATGCAAAGCATATAGCGCCCAGCCGTTGTACGGTAAAGGATGATGGAGCATATAACCGCCACCGCGATCAGGATGAAAAAGCCGACCGGGATGTTGTTTGTTTTGACAAGGTCGCGGTACCAGGAGGTGGAAGGGTCGTTGGAAGGCCATGTGACCGATTGCGTTTTAGTGAATATGGAGCCCACGCCCTTGGCTACCTGCATCAGCGCCAGCGAAGTGATGAACGACGGAAGCTTGCGGTAGGCTACAAAATAGCCGCCGATGCTGCCAAACGCCGCGCCCACGCAAAGGCTAAGGAGCACGCACAGCCAAAGCGGAAGGCCAAACTTGGTCAGGCAGTAGCCGGAAATGAGCGCGGAGCAGAACATGACCGGCCCAATGGAGAAGTCGATGCCGCCCGTCGCAATGACGAACGTTACGCCAAGCCCCATAAACCCGATGAAATAGGCATAGTTGAACGCGCTCATCACACGGTTGTAGTTTACAAACGTGGAACCGTTGCGCAAAATGGGCGTAAGCAGGGAAAAAAGCCCGTACATGAGAAAGATGATCGCGATCAGGAGTACGCGGTTGAAGCCGATCACACGGACAAAGCGCAGGTTTTTGAACCGCCCCAGTGCTGCCTTCACAGTAGTTGTCCCCCTCAAACGGCGATTTCGCGGGTCGCGGCGCTCATGATCTTCTCCTGCGTCGCTTCAGCCACATCGAACTCCGCGGTTTTCTTGCCTTCGCACATCACGATGATGCGGTCGCTCATGCGGAGGATCTCCGGCATTTCGGAGGAAATCATGATAATGGACTTGCCCTCGTGCACCAGACGGTTCATTAGCTCATAGATTTCCTGCTTGGCGCCCACGTCGATGCCGCGGGTTGGCTCGTCGAAAATAAGGATCTTGCTGTTGCTGATGAGCCACTTGGCGACGACCACCTTCTGCTGGTTGCCGCCGGACAGGTTCATCACCAGTTGATCCACGCCCGGGGTCTTGGTCTTGAGCGCGTCCACCATCCGCTGCGTCACATTGCGCTCCGCCTCGCTGTCAATGATGCTGCCGCGCTTGACATAGTTTTGCAGGCAGGCCAGGGTGCTGTTCTCACAGATGTTTTTCTTGAGTACCACGCCGTAGCGCTTGCGATCCTCTGACAGGTAGCCGATGCCTGCGCGCACCGCATCCTGCGGCGAGCGGATGCTCACCTTTGCGCCCTCCACATAGATATCGCCGCTCTCGCGCGCATCCGCCCCGAACAGGGCGCGCGCCGTCTCGGTGCGCCCGGCGCCCATCAGGCCGGAGAAGCCGAGTATCTCGCCCTTGCGCAGGGTGAAGCTCACATCCTGCACCATGCGGCCCGCGTTCAGGTGATCCACCTGAAGCACCACGGGCGCGTCCACAGGCACGCGGCTCTGCGTTTTGGGCTCCTCATAAATCACACGGCCCACCATCATATGGATGATGTCGTCCTTCGTGCAATCCGCAGTCACCAAGGTGCCGACGGTCTGCCCGTCGCGCATGACGGTCACGCGGTCGGTGATACGCTTGATCTCGTCCATGCGGTGGGATATGTATACGATGCCGTATTGCCGGTTTCGCAGGTCGCGGATGATGCGGAACAGCTGGTCGATCTCCGCGTCGGTCAGCGCGGCGCTGGGCTCGTCAAAAACGATCACCTTCGCCTCATGGCTGATGGCCTTGGCGATCTCGCACATTTGCTGTTTGCCCACGGTCAGCCTGCTCATCGTTTCCCGTGGGTCGATGTCGATGCCCAGCTGCTTGAACAGCTCACGTGCCTCGTCGTTCATGCGCGCATCGTCAATCAGCATCCCGTGCCTCGGCTCACGGCCGATGAAGATGTTTTGCGCTACCGTCAGGTGCCCCATCATATTCAGTTCCTGATGAACGATCACGATACCGGCCGCCTGCGCCTCGCGGGGGCTGGAAAAATACACCTCGCGCCCCTCATAGACGATTGTCCCCGCATCCTTCTGGTAGATGCCGGTCAGCACTTTCATCAGCGTCGATTTGCCGGCGCCGTTTTCGCCCATCAGCGCGTGCACTTCGCCGCGCCGCACTTCAAGGCTCACATTGTCCAGCGCGTGCACGCCCGGAAACGTTTTATCGATGCCCTCCATGGTCAGTATGACCTCGCCCAATTCCGCTCCGCCCTTCCCGTTGCTATATTGCCCATCATGACTAGCGCGTCTAGCGCAGGTTGGCTTATGTGTGGGGATTACGATTCGCCTTAACAAGCGATGTTTCGATTAAAAAGCGTAACGTTTCTATTTGCGAATAATATACAATATGGGTTAATGCTTGTCAAGCATTTCATTGTAATTATACAAATTGGTACGTGTGATCCGTTGAAGAATTTGTCCGTTGGGGTTCGTATCTATCGGTATTTATATATACGTTTCGTTTTTTGCACGCCCTTCGTGCCGGCCATGCGGCGCGATGCAAAGCCGCCGATCCGCATTGAAAAAAGGCGAAGGCCCGTCAAACCGCCTGACAGTGCCCTCGCCTTGTATCGTGCCGGATCAATCCTGTTTTCAGCGTAAGAAGCCTGCCGAATTTTCCCTTCCTCTATTGTCCGCTATGCGGCAGCGATGGGCCCTCCCTTCGCGCTCAACCCTTGACCGCGCCGGAGGTAAGCCCCTGCATAAACATTTTCTGCATCGACAGGTAGAGGATGATGATGGGCAGAGACGCCAGCATCACGTTGGCAAACACCAAGTTCCACATCGAGGTATAAGCGCCGATGGCGTTGTAGATGCCCGTCGTGATCGTTTTACCACCGCGAAAACCCAGGATGTACATGGGATTTAAGAAGTCGTTCCAGATCCACATTCCCAGAAAGATGACCGCCGTTGCCGTGCACGGCTTGATTAGTGGGAAGATGATACGGAAAAACGTCGTAAAGGGATTCGCTCCGTCGATATATGCGGACTCGTCCAAGCTGCGCGGTATCGTCTTGATAAAGCCGACGTACAGAAATATGGTCGTGCTGAAATAGGTACCGGCGTAAAAGAGGAGCAGCCCCGGCATGGTGTACAGGAGGTGGAGCGCGCTGAGCGTCTTGATGCTTGGTATGAGCGTGACCACCGGCGGTATCATGATACCCGCAAGCGAGAAAACGTACAGCGCCTGATAGACCCAACCTTTGCGCCGCGCGATGATGTACGCCGCCATGGAGGTGAGCAACACCAGCAGCACCACCGATGAAGCCGTGATCACGATGCTGTTGCGGTACAGCTCCAGCATGTTGGATGTCTCAAACGCCTCAACGAAGTTTTGCAGCGTTAAATGCACCGGCAGGTTCAGGGGCGATTTGATGATCTCGTCATACGGTTTGACGGAGTTTACCACCGCGATATACAGGGGCGCCAGATAGACCAGCGCAAACAGAAGTACGAGGATACGCTTGACCCAATTGCCAATCGCCGCTGCTTTCATATCAGTATTCCACCTCGTGTCTCTTGGAGATGGACAGCTGCACGACCGACAGGATCACGATGATCACAAAAAGGATGATGATGGCTGCCGACGAATAGCCTCTGCGGTTATATTCAAACGCTTTTTCCACGCCAAACAACGTGACAGTCTGCGTTGCTCCGCCCGGGCCGCCTCCAGTGATCACCTTGACATGGTCGTACTGCTTCAGGCCGCCCGCCACTGCCAGGATGCAGTTGATCGTGATGCCGGGCGCAAGCAGCGGCAGCGTGATATGGCGGAAGCGGTAAAACCAGTTGGCGCCATCCACCTTGCTGGCTTCGTAAATCTCCTGCGGGATGGTGGACAGGGTGGAGATGTAGATGACCACGAAGAACCCCAGACTGTTCCAGCAAATGATGCCGGAGATCACGAGGATCGTCGTCATCGGGGTTTTGTAAAAATCGACGCCAGTGCCCCCAAACATCTCAATGATGGAATTGATAACGCCGCCGTTCGTTTGTACCATGTACGACCAGATGAACGCGACCACGACGCTGCTCATGACAGTGGGGATAAAGATAGCGCTGCGCGAAATACCCAGCAGCTTACCCTTGTCATTGAGCAGGGCGGCTAAAATGATGCCAAACACGTTATAGATCAACGTGGTCAGAATCATGATGATGACGGTCACTTTAAGCGCCTCAAAAAAAGAGGCGTCGTTGAAAAGGCTCACAAAGTTCTTCAAACCGATGAGTTTGTACGTGGCGCTGATGCCGTCCCAGTTCGTAAAGCTGTAAAAAAAGCACATGATAACGGGTATGATCATAAAAATGATATAAATCAAAAAGCCCGGTGCCAGAAAAAGCGCGTCGTAGAGCTTATTGTGTTTCATTGACCTTCCCTCCACTATGAAAGGGGGGTAAACTTTTTACGGCTTACCCCCCGGCGGAACCGATTCAGGCGCGGTTACGACCTACGTTCGTCAGTTGAGCGCCTCTTTAGCGATGGCCCACTCGTTGTCGAAGTTAGCCAGTTCCGTGGCTACGTCGTTGCCCAGCGCGATGTTCTGGGTCAGCTTGTTCGTGTAGTAGTCCTTCAGGCCGGGCAGGAAGGCCGCGTCGCCCGTCATGCTCTCAAAGCCTTCCACCTCGGTCATGCCCGCGATCGCCTGCTCGATGTACTTGCGCAGGGGGATCATCTCGTAGGGCACGCTGTCCTTCGTGGTGGCGAAGAGCTGCTCGCTGCTGAGGAAGTAGCTGTACAGCTCCGTGTTGGTGAAGAAGAACTTCACAAAGTCCTTGCAGACATCGGGATACTTCGAGGTGGCGCTGATGGAGAGGCCCTCGTTGACAAACACCGACAGTACCTTGGCATCGCTGTCGCCCGGCATCGGGAACCAGCCAACCTCAAATCCCTGCAAGCCTTTGGCGACTTCGGCGTTCACCCAGGAACCCATGGGCAGCATGGCCGCCTTGCCCGTGAAGAACTGCTCAAGCATCTGCGTGTAGGTGATGCTGGGCAGGCTGTCGCCGGCGTAGTTCTGGCAGATGAACTGGTACTTCTGCATCGCCTTGACCAGATCGGGGTTGTTGAACTTCACGGTGTCCGCGTTGCGCTCGGAACCGAAGGTGGGATCCTTCGCCAATACGTCGGTGCCGGCGATCATGTTCGCAAGCATGATCTGCGGCCAGCCATCCTTGATGCCCAGTGATACGGGCAGGATGTCCTTGGCCTTCAGGGCTTCGCAAACATCCAGGAACGCCTGATAGGTGGTGGGCACTTCCAGGCCGTTGGCCGCGAAGATGTCCTTGTTGTAGAAAACGCCGATGACCTGCTTTTTATAGTTGGCGACGTACTGCTTGCCGCCGATCTTGCCGATGTTGGGGTCCGCGAGGTAATTCAGCTCGCTGTCCTCAAAGGCCAGCAGGGCGCCGGAAGGCACGAAGTCGGCGGGGTTCTGCATGACCATCACATCCGGGAACTGGCCGGTAGCGAGCAGGGTCTTCTCATACTGGAACACGTCCACATTGGAAGAGGGCTGGCCGATGATCTCCACTTCCACATCCGGGTTGGCCGCCGTATACTTATCGGCGATGGACTGCCAGAACTCCACCGGCAGCTGCGGCTGGATGTTCACGCAGAACACGATCTTCGACTTGGCGGTTTCCGCGAGACCAACGCCCGCGAAAAGACCCATGAGCAGGGCTACGGCCATAAGCAGGGAAAGGGTACGTTTCATGACTGATCGCTCCTTTGTTTAATATGGGCACCTTTTATGTACTTTATGCTATCTTTTCGCATAGAAATCGTCAATGGAAGGAATTCTAGTTCTTGTGGTAAAAAATATCACTCCGCGTATCGGTGGGCACACCCCCGGTCACCTTTTTGAATATCTTCAAAAAGTAATGGTAGTCGGTAAAGCCCACGCGTTCCGAAACCTCGTATACCTTCAGGTTTGTGCAAGCCAGCAGCTCTTTCGCCTTCCGGATGCGGTAGCCGTTCACATAATTGGTGAAGGAATCGCCCGTTGCCTTGCGGAACACCTGCCCCAGGTAGGATGTATTGATGCCGCAATCGCACGCGATTTGTTTCAGGGAAAGCGCTTCATGGTAGTGCATGGAGACATAGTCGACGGTACGGCTCACAAGGCATTTCCACCGGCTGTCAAGCGGGTCGCCCTCCAGCAGCGTTTTCTCCGGCTCAAACCCATCCGAGGCGGCGGCGTATGACCGCGCGATATCCTCCAGCGCGTGCACCATGGAGCCGGTCCGGGCCAGGGGAGCCGCCCCGGTGCTTTCCCGCGCCTGCGCCTCCGCGCGGGCCAGCGCGGCCTTCGCGTTGGCGGCCACCGCTTCTTCGCTGCCGCCGTAGAAAATGAACACCAGGTGGTTTTTACTGTCGACAAAGGTGATGCCGTTGCCCTCCGTAAGCGGTTGGCAGGCGCGCTGCATGGCGATGGCCGCGCTTGCGTCCGCGTCGTCGCTTTCCGACGCGGGCGCGCAAATGGCGCACTGGTAGTGCTCCGCGTCCAGGCAAATATCCAGCAGCGTCGCCTTTTCATCAAACTCGCAGCGACCGATTTCCCCGGTCACCAGCCGGTTGAGCGTGTTTGCCCGCAGCAGTTCCAGCCCTCGGTAAAGGCGCAGGGTTTGCAGCTGTTCTTTTTCAATGGTGCTGACCAGGTTTTTAAGGTTGGAGATCAGTTCATCCGTATCGATGGGCTTAAGCAGGTAGCCGTCCACACCCAGGCGGATCGCCTCCTTGAGGAACTGGTAGTCGCTATACCCGCTCAGGATGATAATGCGGATGTTCAAATCCTTTTCCCGTATCGCCTTGATCAGCGATATCCCGTCCATCCCGGGCATACGGATGTCGGTGATGAGGATATGCGGGTGCGTGGCGGCGATCATCTCCATCGCATCCATGCCGTTATGCGCCTCTCCGGCGATTTCCAGGCCAAGGCTGTCCCACTCGACCGTCTCGCGCAGGCCCTTGCAGATGAGCGGTTCGTCGTCAACGAGGAATACCCTGTACATATCGTTCCATCTCCTCCCTCGACATGACGGGAAGCGTCAGCTCCACGCGTGTTCCGCAACCGATGCCGCTGAAAATGCGGATGCCGTATTCTTCGCCAAACAGGATGCTGTTGCGCTGGTGCACGTTGCTCAGGCCTATGCTGGATGTAGGCTCCACATCATAGCTCTGGGTCAGGGTCGCCGTGATGGCCTTCACCTTCTCCTCGTCCATGCCTTTGCCATTGTCAGTGATGGACAGCACCAGCTTGTTATCCACGATATTGCCCGCAACCGTGATATGCCCGCCTTCGGTCACTTCATCCATACCGTGCTGGATGGCGTTTTCCACGATGGGCTGCAGCGTCAGCTTCAGCACGCCCAGTTTCAGGATGGCGCTGCCCAAATCGAACGTTACATCGAAGGCGTTGTTATACCGAAGCTTCTGCAGCTCGATATAGGAACGCACATAGTCGATTTCCTCTTTCAAATCCACGACGATGCCCTTGACCTTGATGTTCCAGCGGAACATGTTGCCCAGGATGTGGATCATCTTCGCGGTTTGTGTGTCCTTATTGATTTGCGCCGTCATGCGGATGGATTCCAACGTGTTGAACAGGAAATGCGGGTCAATCTGCGCCTGCAGGGCGTTGAGCTCGGCCGTTTTGGTGCGTATCTCGAACACATACACGTTTTGGATGTATGCGGCCAGCTTAGCGCACATCGTGCTGAAGCTCTGCTCCAGATAGCCGATCTCGTCCTTGGAGCCAACCACGATGTGCGTGTCCAGTTTTCCGCTTTCCACGTCCTTCATGTTATGGACCAGCGCCTTGATGCGTTTGGAGAGCATGGCTGCCGACACAAGGCCGATTGCCAGCGCCAGCGCGATGCATACGGCGATCATGTTATTGATGCTCAGGCGGATCCGGTCGGTTTCCTTCTCGATCACACGCTTGTCGACAATATCCACAAACGTGAAACCGCTCTTGTCCGAGTAACGCTTGTTTACAATAAAGCGGCTGTTGGTAACCAGGTCCGTAAGCCCCGTCGCCTGAAAATCCGCATAGGGAAAGGGCTGCCCCGTAATGGTGCGCGAGGAGTCGAACAGCGTCAGCCCGCCTCGCTCGATCACGTAGATCTGCCCCAGAAAGCTGGAGGAATCCTTATATGCGCTGGCGAAAAAATTCGCCCGCATGTTCACCACGGCCATGCCAAGAGGCTCGTCAAAGCGCACGGCGTTTTCGTCAAACAGGAATATCTTGTAGCTGATCACCGGAAAATTGTTGATGGTGGCAGAACTGATATAGTCCGGGATATAGTTGGGCACGATTTCGGTGCGGTTGCGCACCTGCCCGCTGCCGATAAAGTCCAGCCTGAAGAAATCGTACCCCAAGGATACGTCGCGGTTATGGATATTGGAGCAGAAATAGACCTGACGATCATGGTAATCGATCAGCAGGATATCAGCAATGGCTGTGTTGGCGCTACAGGTATCCTGCAAGTAGCTGGCAATCGACACCGATTTGTAGCTGTTGTTGCGCTGCGCTTCCCGAACCGGGTTGATAAAATCCACGATGCTGGTGTTGTTGTTGAAGTACTGTTTCTGGTAAAGGCGCACGAAGATGTTGTTGATATCCTGATACCGATCGTCGCTGTAGGTCAGCACCTTCTGGATCACTTCATTGTCGAAGCGCGATTCCATGTTCGTGAGGATTTCGACCATGTTGGACGTGACCAGATAGGACGTGAGGCCAAACCCCAAAAAGATCACCAGGCAATACGTAAGCATCAGCTTCAGATAAAACTTGTTCTCCAAAATGAGCTTATGCAGTGCCAGACCCTCCTTTCGTTCAGGCAAGGCGAAGCGTGGTTTCTTCCCCCCAGTAGCGCACAACACCGCAGTCCTTCACACGGCCGTCCGTAACCAGCTTTACGGCAAAGGCCGGCTGGCACGGGTAGCCGCCCTCCGCGCGGCCCAGGGTCAGTGTTTGGCCGCCACTGCGGTACGTTATTGGCACCATCGCGTACTCGCCGTTTTCATACCCATAGCCGTCGCCCGCGTCGTTATAAAGCGTAAAGGCGCCGTCCGCGCCATCGAACACATAGAGCGCCGCCACCTCGCCGCCACGCTCATCCGCATACGCGAGCGGCTCGGACATCGGCAAAATCGCCCCCGCGCGTACAAAGAGCGGGATGCGCTCCAGCGGCGCGTCGCTCACTACGCTGCGCCCGCCGGTCAGGGCCTGATGCGTCCAGAAATCATACCATACGGTGCCGGCGGGCAAATATACATCGCGTGTTTTCCGCGTGTCCGGAAGCGGCGCGCCGTCCGGCCCGTAATACATCGGCTCGGTCACGGGGCACACCAGCAGCGAACGCCCGAACAAGAAGCTGTCTGCCATGTCTGCGACCCGCGCGTCCTGCGCAAAGTCGAACATCAGGCTGCGCAGCATCGTATCATGGCAGAACGAGACAGCCGCCGCCGTTGCATAGATGTAGGGCAGCAGTCGGTAGCGAAGGCGGATGTAGGCGACAATCGCTTCGTAGAACGGTTCCCCCGGCTGCCCAAACCGCCAGGGTTCGCGCGGCGTATCCGTGCCGTGGGCACGGAACATGGGCAGGAATACCGCATATTGCAGCCAGCGCACATACAGCTCCCGATACCCCAGGTCGTTCACACCGTCGTTATAATCGCCGTTCCAAAACCATAGCGGCGTGCTGTCGCCCTCTTTTTCGCAACCGCGGTTCTCATAGCGGTCCTTCACGGTAAAGAATCCGCCAATATCCAACGTCCAGTACGGCTGCCCGCTCATGCAGAATTTGATGCCTTCGGTGATTTGCGCCCTGAGCACCGACCACTTCGCACTCAAGTCGCCCGACCAGGCAACCGCGCCGTAGCGCTGGCCAGCAACGTATGTGGAACGCGTGAGGTTCACAACGCGTCGGGCTTGCGTTTGCTTGCGCCAGTTTTCGTAAATGCCTTTGGCGTGATAGAGGCCGTAAGCGTTCAGGCGCGTCCAGTCCATCGATTTTTCCGAATCTGTCACAATCAGGCGATAGCGCAGCTCCTCGGGCCTTTTCTCCGCGCCGTTCCAATCCGCGTCCGAAAACGGCTCGGCGTTGTCGCACCACCAGGCGTCGATGCCCGCGCGAAACCACACTTCTTCGCACTGCTTCCAGTATAACGCTCTGCCGGCCTCCTGAAAAGCATTATATACGGAAGCATTGGGCAGCAGGAGCCCGCTTGCTTCAAACTCGCGGTAGTTATCGCCCGCCGCGGTCATATTGGGCCAAATGGAAACCATCAATTTGACATGCAGCCGATGCAGCCCGTCCACGAGCGCCTTTACATTCGGGTATCGCTTTGGATCAGGCCGTTTTTCACCCCAGAGCCCCGTTTTCCAAGTGTACCAGTCCTGTACGATACAGTCTACGGGGATGTTCAGCGAACGAAAGGTTTCAGCGGTTTCGATCAGCTCGGCCGCGGAACGATACCGCTCCTTGGACTGCACATACCCGAACGCCCAGCGCGGCAGCATGGGCGCGCGGCCGGTGAGCGCGCGCAGCGTGCCAATGATCGCATCGAAGCCATCCCCGATGATTACATAATAGGAAAGCTCATGCACTGTTTCCAAATCAAACGTCATGATGCCATCGTGCTCGTCAAAAACCATCGCCGTTTCGGTATCAATCAGCAACCCGTAGTTGCGCGAGGAGAGCAGGAACGGGATGGTAATCTTCATATTGGTCTGGTACAGATATTCGCGCCGCCCCCGATAGTCAAAAAGCCCATCCTCATGCTGCCCCAGGCCATACAAGTGCTCGCCCCGGGCAACCTCAAAGCCGATGCGGCCATGGAAGGCGACGCCGTCCGGCTCCTGCCGTGCATTGACGATATACGCCACATCGCCGTTGGCGGTATGTTTGGTTTGCATGACGGGTTCGCCGTCGATCACATGGCGGTAAAGCGCCTTGGGTTGAAGGCTGTGCTCCGTGGCTGCCAGCGCGACGTCGCCATGAGGGTCGAAAAACCGCACGCGCCCATCCGTCAGCGCAAAGTTCATGGGGTTGGCTGCCGGAGCAGGCTGCCAGTGCTCATCGATCAGCACACTGCGCACCGGAACCTGCCCTTTGGGGCCGTAAGATACATGCACCACATTTTCAGCAACCTGTTCCACATGCAGGGCAAGCGTAAGGCCGGCGACCATATCGTTCATGTGTGCATCCCTCTTGCTTCATGATGATTGAGTTGGGGCGCGGGCGTTATTCGCTGAGCAGGTACAGCGCATACGCGCCGTCGGCCAACGTGACTGAGAGCGTAGCCCCCTGCACGGCTACGCGGCAGGAAGCATCGCCAAACTGCGCCTGAATATGGTACTTGCCATCCAGCGGCAGGTCGATATGGGCTTCCGTTTGGTCAAACACATGCACGACGATCAGCTTTTCTCGCGCGTCCCGCGTTGTTCGTTCAAGCGCCTGCCAGCCTTTGGGGTGGCGGTAGCTGGCGACGGCGGGCCCGTGCCGCACGCTTACGCCATCCTGAATCACAGGGGAAACCATGCGGTAGAAACGGATTCCCTCGTCCACAAGGCTCCACTGCGCTTCACTAAGATCGTACACATCGCCGGAAAGGCACATCACACCCAGAAGCGTAGCGCACAGCGACCAGGCCAGCCGCTTGGGGCTGTCCCCCTTCCGCAGTACCGCCCAGATCAAGCTCTGGCGGGGCAGCATGGCGCGGTGTAAATTGGCTGCGATGATGGGTATCTCCCGCACTTCGTGCGCATCCGAAAATGAGGATAATTGGCTAATGCCCAAAAAAGATGGTTCCAGCCGATGCCCGCCTGAGGAGCAGTTTTCCAGCACAATGCCCGGCAATGCCTCGGTTATGCTTGCCAGAAAATCCTTCGCCGCAAGCTGATTCTGCCGAAGCCCCTCGCCCAGCCCATCCGGATGATCGCACCCGATGCCGATGCTGTCGTTATAGTCGATCTTAACATAATCAAAGCCATATCGCACCAGCAGCCCTAATACGCGTTCCTTGAGGTATGTCTGCACCCATGGGTCGGAAAGATCCCAAAAACGGCGCTTGCCAACGGTGATGGGCACACCGTGACGCTTGAGCAGATGATTGGTTTGCTGAAACGCCTTTGCATCCTGCCCGCATACTTCCGGTTCAAACCAAATGCCCGGTCTGAGCCCCGCCTCGCGGATATCCGTCACCGTTGCCTCCAGCCCGCCGGGGAACAACCGGTTGTTGATCTCCCAGTCCCCCATATTGGCTTCCCAGCCCTTGACCTCGTCGGCATACCAGCCGGAGTCGATCACAAAATAGTCGATATCCCGCCCGCGCAGCAGAGAAAGGATACGCTGGATATTGCCGCGCGACGGGTTGCCCCATGTGGTACAAAATTCGTTGAACACCACAGGCAGCCGCGAAGGCATTGCCAGACGCTCCAGCGACCTGCTGTGCATGGCCGTCAGCCGGTCGCACAAGCCGTCCAGCGTGCCAGCGCATACCGTCAGGGTCGCGGCAGGCGCGGTGAAAGCCTCGCCCGGCTGCAACGTTTTATGCCAATGGCCAAAATCTTCATCTGCCAGCCCACCTGAAACGCAAAGCGCATCGTCGCGCCGGTACAGCTCCATCTGCCAGGAGGAGGAGCAGGCTAGCTGCGCCCCCCAGAACACATGGTTCGTTGTATCCTCCACGACAACCATTGGAAAAAACTTGCGCACGGGCATGGAACCCGTTTGCCCGAAACGCTCGCAGGCTACGCCGTAACCGGACCAGCTTGGTTCCAGCTGCAAGTCTTCTACCGAGGTGCTTTCCAGGCGCGCCTCGTTGCTCCACTTGCTGCGCAGCCTGTGCACCACAAGGCACCCCGGCGAGTCACCGCCGATGAACGGTGTAATGCCCCCTACGCAGAAACTCGACAGCATGTCCAACGTCACGGGACAGGCACTGTTGTTTTGATAAGTCGTGATAACCTCCACACCGCCGAACCCGTGATCATATGTCAGTTTGTGCGTGATCTGCTGCCCGTCGGCCACGCGAAGTGTGGTGACGATACAGGTCCTCTCCGCATCTTCCTGCTTCGTCTGTTCCATATAGCGAAACCGATTCACTGAGCCACTGTTCCGTAGCGTGTGGCCATTGGCAAAGCCGTTAGGGAAATCATCTCCCCTGATCATCAGCTGCACGAGTGGATCCAGTGCTTGTTGCTTTGCTTTGGTGATGCCCTGCATCCCGTTGGGAATCATCTGCAAACCGACCAGATTGCTCTCACTGTCGGTGCGGTATTGTACGCAAATATCACCAAAGATGTATTCAGACAGCAACGTCGTCATTTTTCCTCCTGGCCCGACAAGCAAAGTGCGGCGCCTGTTTTAATAGGGTCTATGCTGTGTGTATTCAGGGTATCGGTTTCAATGGAGGTTTAATCTTCAGGTGCTCGTTCTCGGTGTCTGTTCCCATGCAGTATCCCATTGCCTCCTTTTACCGGTGCGTCCCTGGCGATCGTAGTCTTTCATTGTCAAAAATCGTAACGTTTCGCATACGTCGGATAATAAAAACGCATATACGGTTTAACAAATTTTAGCTTATTCTGATATCAAAGTCAATAAATTCGTCCAACAAAGAGAAACGTTATGTTTTATCCGATAGAAAAACACATGAATCCGATGTAAATTCAAGTTGAACAGGAGGGCAGAAAGCCCGTAGGGATTTCCACCGTGGCAGAATGGTGTCGCAACATACCCATACATCCCGAGGAGGATAAGGCTATAGTGCGCAATGCAGATGCTTCACGCTGAGTATGGCGAACATTTTCAGGATGTTTTTACAAGCATCGCTATCGACAACGATTCGGAGTTTCAGAGCTTTACCCAAGTGGAACAAATGTGTGCAGGTATTTACTTTGCCCCACCTGTTCTTCATGAGTAGCGACCCTTGAATGGTATCAATGCCGTCATGAATCTAATGATGGGTCACTGTCATGCGCTGATCGGTTGTAAATACCCCTTCAATGTGGTTGGATGACTGCTTACTCTGGATACTTGCAACGTTGAGCAGGCTTCTAAGGGCGCTTGCTATCTGCTCAATAAATAGGACTGGCGACCATTCTCCTCGTGGATCGCTGTCAGCAGTCCAACGGTTTCCGGGTTCAGCAACTAAGTCGCTTCAGCCTGATCATCGAATATCTACATGGTGCGTTCAACTCCACATTTCGCCGAATTATCTACTTAATTCTGGCAAAGCGATATGCAGATGACAACCGGCAATGTGCAGTTGAGAACGAGGGGAGTCAGATCAGTTTATTCGCAATCCCCGGGTAAACAGCAATGCATTTCGAGTGTTACGGACTGATGAACTAACCGATGGCTTTCTCGCTGTTTTATGCCGATTTTACCCCTGTTTTTCAATACTTTTTGAAGCTGATTTGTTGTGCGCATTGACTTTGATGCCATACCCCCTTTTCCCTTTTTTCGCCTTAGAGGGAAGAGCCGCCCTCCTCCGGTCTGTGACCCCGCTGAAAGCCTTATGGCATAAGGGGGGGGCGCGCATTTTTCACATCAAAAAACGCAGTTAATGACGCCTCGGACTTTGCTCACGCGCGTTGTGCTTCCAACCTGTTCCATTGAGTGTAGCAACCCCAACAGTAGACATCTGTTCAGTCGTGTTTGTCTGCCGTCCGCCGGAACAAGTCCTTGAGTCATGCTTTTTCTGCACACCGTTTTTCCGCAGCCGGACGTAGATGTAAACCCCGGCCACAAAATCACTGTGCTTTACCTTGCAGTCGACAAACTCGCAATCCTGATACAACTGCCGGAAGATCACCGGCGCGTTTTCCGCCATGTCCAGTGCAATCCGTTCGGCCATGCGGATACTGAGCTTCGTATCCGAGGCACCGGGCTGCGGGTGTCGGAGGCGCGCGGCTTCGTTGGTGCGATGTATCGGCGGAGGGCATTCACGTGAACCAGATCACCAATACCCTAAACAAAAAGCGCGTTTACGAAGCGCCGAAAACCAGAGCAGGAAAGCGCTTTATCCCCCTGACCGATAAGCTGCAAGCCCTTTTGGACAGGCAGCGTCAGGCGCAGCGATGCGAACGGGTCAAAGCGGGCGCGGTGTGGCAGGGTGGCGTGCCCGGCAAGCGGGAGCAGCCTGTGTTCGCCACAGAGGTTGGCCCTCCGGCAGACCGGAACAACATCGGGCGCAAGCTGCGCGCCTGTTTGGACGCTGCCGGGCTGGAACACCGGGGCGTTCACGCCCTCCGCCATACATTCGCCTCCATCTGGGCGCAGTCCGGCGTGGATGTGGAGACGCTCTCGGAGGTGATCGGCCATACGAAGGTCGCTTTCACGATGCAAACCTATGTACACAGCAGCACAAAGACCAAACGCAAGGCCATGGAAATCATGTCGGAGTACCTTTGACCGCAGATATCATAAGTATAACCTATATTCTGGCTAGCGTTTACAAGACCCAAAACGTTGACCTGCTCATCCGCAATATTTTTCGAACCATATGCACCTCTAATGCTCGCTGATGGAACGTTATTCAACCGTGGGCATTTTATGTATCCCTAAGGCAAGTGGCTTTTAACGATTTGGAAACTACGACTATTCCAAAATCGCATTTTCGATTGGTCAAGATATGATGCGGATGTACATCATTCTGGCAGTCGAGGAAAGCGTTCTGAGCGTCTCGAATACTTAGTGCCGACTGAAGTATATTATTGTTGTTTTCGAAAGTGATACAGAGCTGGATACTTGGCAGAGAGGGTACCGCAAACTCCGTAGTTTCTCCTTTACAACCCAGATTCACGGTTGCTCCTCCCGTTGCTCCTTTTGCCGATAATTAAGCTGGCTATAACCAATAAAGAAAAACCCTCAAGCCTTTACAGCTCAAGGGTTTTTCTCTTGGTGGAGCATAGGAGATTCGAACTCCTGACCCCAACACTGCCAGTGTTGTGCGCTACCAACTGCGCTAATGCCCCGCAACGGATGATAATATAACATATTCTTTGCCGTTTGTAAAGGGGCAAATCACAAAAATCATCGTGCTTCCGCATACCCCTCGTGGCCTCCCTCATGGCTGCCGCACGCCGCATCGCGCGCCTTGCCCGCATCTCCGCACACGGGCCGGTGTCGCCGCGCCGCTTTCCCCCGTGCAGCCCTCGCTGCGTATGCGATGCTCACTATTTCACCACTTCATCAATATTTTACATAAATTTCCGCAAGCCCTAAAATTGTGCTTGCGTTCCTTGTTGCATAACGTTATAATAGCGTTGATCGTATACGGGTCTGTGGTTGAAAGCCGATGCCAGACGCGGGCAAAACGGTCCACGTAAACCGGCCAAAGCGCCGGCGAGCATGGCGCGTTCTAGTGGTAAGACCGACCGGGGGCAACCCCGAGAGAAGGTGCGTAGGGCGCTCAGGCGATGAGCAAACCTTCCCGTCGGCGAGTGTGGGGTCAAAGACCAGGTCAGCCGCAACGATCAGACATACGAAAAC
>CAZOZO010000011.1:75520-78078 GCA_964584315.1 uncultured Oscillospiraceae bacterium | reverse complement strand
GAAGCGGCCACTGGCCGCACGCTCGCCTTCGATGCCAAAGGAGGCAGAGCCGACGTCATAGTAGCCCTGTCAGCTTCACCGACTTCTCATACTCCGTGGGCGACATCTTCACATACTGCCGGAACACCCTTGAAAAGTAATGGATGGACGAAAAGCCAAGCATCTGCGCGATTTGCGTGAAGGTGTAGCCCGCCTCGCCGATCAGCCGCTTCGCCTGATAGATCTTCATGCCGTTAAAGTAGTCCATGATGCTCTGGCCCTTTTGCTGCTGGAAAATCTCCTGCAAATAGCTCTCGGAAAAGGAGAGCGCGGCGCTGATATCCGCCATGCGCAGCTTGCGGTACAGGTTGGCGTTGAGGTAGGCCACCACCCCGTCCGCAATGGCGCGGTCGTTGCGGATGCGGCCATGGCTGGGCGCATCCTCCGCGGCGAGGGCGGGGCGCAGCTGGCCGCGCACGATCAGCAGCAGCAGGTTTTCCAGCGTGTTGCGAAACACCTGCTCCGCGCCGAAGGGTATCTGCTTGCGGCGCTCCAGCCGCGGCTGGTACAGGCAATTGTACGGCCCCTCGAACACCGTGCGCCCCTCCTGGTAGAGCATGCCCACCAGGTTTTTCTGGTACTGGTTCAGTTCCACAGGGTGGCCGCGGAACATCTCCGTGGGCAGCTGCGGGCAGGTGAAGGAGAAGATGCAGGCGCTGCTGTCCTTGCCGATGGCCAGCAGCTGGTGCATCTCGTCCGGCGGGTGCAGTACGGCCTGCCCCTGCGTGAGGCGTATCTCGTCGTCGCCCGCGCGGCAGATCAGGGTGCCGCTGTCGGCGTAGACCATCTCACAAAAATCGTGGCTCTCCACCACGCCGCAGTAATGCGGCGCATACTCGTAATAGTGCAGGCTGATCACGTTTTCCACCGCGATCTCGCTCATCAGGCGGGTGTAGACGTAACCGGCGTGCTCCGCGGGCAGGGGCAAGTCCGGCTGCATGGGGGGCCTCCTTTGCGGGTGGTGTGGGGGCGGGGGAATGAAAAAGCGAAGGCATGTCCTTTACGAAAAGGATACACCTGCGCGGGGGATACGTAAAGCGTTCACGTCCTCCACAGCCCCGTGGAGGGCGATCGCACAAAGTAAAATTCCTCGCCGTCCTCCGTCTTTTGCATGCCCGTTTCCCGCGCGGTAGGGGCGTAGCGGGCCACCGCCTCGCGCACGTCCATCCACGCAAAGCCCGCGGCCTCCACGGCCTCGCGGCCAAGCAAAGCGGGGTCGGTGGCGTAGGTCACGGCAAAGCGCCCCTCCGTGGAGCCGTGGATCAGGTGGGCGGCGACCATCTCCATGCCGTCAAACGCCCCCTGCCGCATATGCGCCATCACCCGCGCCGTGCCAACATAGCCAAAGCGGCGGATGGCGGCATCCACCTCGTCGCTCTCGCCAAACTGCGCAACGCCGGGGGCGATCACCAGCAGCGAGCCGCCGTCCTCAATGGCCATGCGCGTGCGGTAGATGGCCTTGTTGCCCACCCAGGTGGTCTGGAACTCCTCCGGCTCCAGCCACGCGACCGCGCGGGGCACGCGGCGGGGTAGCCACGTCACGTTCAGCGCTGCGGAGAGGGCCGCCGCGCGCTCGAAGGCATCGCGCCCCCGGCTGATGTAGAGCCCCTCCAGCGTTGTTGCTTCGTCCTGCACGGTGGTCACCGTCAAAAGAAAGGTGATGCCCAGCGGGTCAAGGTACCGGCGCTGCGCCTCGTCAAACAGGGCGCGCACGGGCGTGTCCGCGCTGCCCATGCAGCCCTCCAGCCCGCACACCGCGCCCAGCATGTGGGAGTGGTTGATCATCTCCCGCCCGCCCAGGCCCACCAGTATGTTCTTGCTGTAGTTGGCAAAGCCCGCCACCTCGTGGGGCACCACCTGCCCAACGGACAGGATGTCCGTAAAGCCGCCTTCGCGCAGCAGCCGGTCGATCTGCACGGGGATCTCCGCGCGGTAACGCCCGCCGCTGATGCGCTCCACCGTTTGCCGCCCGATCACGCCCACCGTTTCGGTGCCCGTGCGCCAGTCGTGGGTGAGGAACGCCTCCTGCGGCACGCCGGGGAAAAACGCCTCAAGCTGCGCGGGGGTCATCTGCCGGTGGGTGCCCACGGCGGGCATCACACGCACCTCGTGCGTGGGGCTCAGGCGGCGGTACAACCACGCGGTCACCTGCCCGGCGCACGAAAAGCCGCGCGTATGATCCGGCGGCACGATCAGCACCCGATGGCCGCGCAGGCCCGTTTCCAGCCAGCGTTCAAGGCACTGCTCCCAGCTTTCGCCCGCCTTTGCGCCTCGCCTTACGTACTCGAACATGGTATCCTCCCGCCGCTATGGCTGATGGTTGGATGTGCGCCGCCGTCTGGCAGCGGGGTTTGGACGGTTGCGTCGCCCGCACCCGTTGCCCCGCGCCGCTTATGCGTATGATTATATCACCTTCCGCCGCAGCAGCCAAGCCGCCCCCCCACCCCCCCCGCTGTCCATACCCCGCACCAAGAACGAAAATAACAACAAAAAAAAAGAAACAAAGATAAAAAAGAAAG
>CAZOZO010000011.1:0-75510 GCA_964584315.1 uncultured Oscillospiraceae bacterium | reverse complement strand
GCACATAGAATGTAACATAGGTAACAACGATCGAACCTGCGCGCAAGGGGGAGAAGCATGATCACGATGCTGCTGGTGGAGGACGAGAGCTTTGAGCGCAAATCGCTGGCGACCTGCATCGACTGGGAGCTGATCGGCGTGGCGCTGGTGGGCGAGGCCGTGAACGGCTCGCAGGGCCTGAGCAAAACGCTGGAGCTGAAGCCCGATATCGTGCTGACCGACGTCAAAATGCCGGTGATGAACGGCATCGAGATGTCGCGCCGCATCCGCCAGGCCGCGCCGGAGGTCAAAATTCTGTTTTTGAGCAGCTATGACGATTTTGAATACGCCAAGCAAGCCATCGACCTGAACATCTCCGCCTATCTGATGAAGCCCGTGAACGAGGTGGAGCTGCTGCGCGTGGTCAAAAAAGTGGTGGACGAGATCAGCACCAAGCGGCTGGAGCAGCAGTTGCTCCTGAAAAAGCAGGACAACCTGAGCGTGAGCGTGGGGCTGGCGCGGCAAGCGCTGGTGAGCCGCGCGCTGGGCGGCATGCACGTTGAGGAGGCCGACGCGCGCAGCCTGGGGCTGGAATGGCTGTTTTTGCCGGAGCAGAATTTCGTGATCACGCTGTGCGTGCACGAGCCGGAGGCGCTGGTGCCCATCGACGCGAAGCTGGACCAGCTGAGCCAGCGGGTGCAGCGCATCATGCCCCGCTCCGCCTGCGTGTGCATGAATCCCGGCTACCTGATCGTGCTGTGCGCCCCGCCCGAGGGCGACGGCGACAAGGTGTCCGAGGCAGTGCAGGCCGCCCTGCGCGCGTTTTTTGGGGAGCAGGGCGCGCCCAGCGTGCGCATCGAATCCGCCGGCGGGCACGACCTGGCGCGCCTGCATGCGCGGCTGCTGCGGCAGGGCCTGCACGACGCGCCCGTGCTGCCCCGCACCGATAAAAAGAAGCAGAACAAGGAGCAGATCGTGCGCACGATCGAGCAGATCATCACCGAGCAGTACCAAAGCCCGCTCACCCTAGAGTCCATCGCGCGCGGCCTGCACTTTACGCCCAATTACGTGGGCTCCATCTTCAAATCCGTCACCAGGCTGAGCGTGAACCGCTACCTTTTGCAGGTGCGGCTGGAAAAAGCCAAGGCGCTGCTGACCGGCGGGCAGCTGCCGCTGCTGGACGTGGCGGAGCGCTGCGGCTTTGGCAGCAACACCTACTTCCACTCCTCCTTCAAGCGGGAGGTGGGCATGACGCCCAGCGAGTACCGCCACCTGTTTACGGGAGGGGGCAAGTGACACATGGGCCGGTTCAAGTTTCGTACCCAGCTGGGCATGGGGTTCACGGCGATCATCGCGTTTATCATTCTGGCCATGCTGCTGATGCTGCAGCTGATCCTGCGCGACAGCTACCGCCGGCAGGAGAGCTCCATTTTGATGGCCAACAGCCGGCAGATCGCCATCAACATCGATAACCGGCTGGAATACTACATGGCCTACCTGCGTATGCTGGCCAAGGACAAGCACCTGATCTCCGTCATGGAGACGCAGCCCTTCACCGCCGTGCGCGCCGCCCTGACCGAGACGGCCGAGGAGTACATGAACCTGAACACCGCGCGCCTCAACGGCATCCGCGTGTACCGCAACGGCATCTACTCGCAGGTGAACGGGCTTGGCAACATCCGCGACATCTTCGCGGAGTTCGTGCCCGGCAGCGAGGTGTACCGCAACAATTTTTTGATCACCGGCACATACCTGAACAGCCGCAACGAAAAGGTGTTTTCCATCTTCCAGAAGGTGTTCCAGACCAACAGCAAGCGGGAATACTTTCTGGAGATGTGCATCTACGAGACCGAGCTGTACGGCTTTTATAACGAGGATGACAGCGGCAACCTGACCGCCGTGTTCGCGGGCAACCGCCTGCTGAGCCTGAGCGACCGCAAGGCTTTTACGCGCCTCTTGTACGGCGCGCAGCAAAACCACGAGCTGGGCGTGAAGCGCGACGCGCTGGACGGCCTCACCAAGCCCATCGCGATACCCGCCAGCGCCAAGAGCGGCGTGGAGGTCGTGATCCAGACCGACAACACCTATATCGACCGCGCCTACACGGCCATCGTGCAGCGCATGGCGCTGGTGATCGCCGCGGTGTGCGCGCTGGCGCTGGTCATGGTGTGGCAAATATCCCACCGCCTGAACCTGCGCATGAAGACTCTCTCCGCCAAGATACGCGACATCAGCAGCTGGAAGCTTGAGCAGGTACTCTCCATCAGCGGGCGCGACGAGTTCGCCACCCTGGGTCAGGAGCTGGACGAGACGCGCCGCCGCATTTTGGCCCTGATCGCCCAGAACAACGAGACGAACGTGCTAAAGCGCGAGGCCGAGATCAGCGCCCTGCGCGCGCAGGTCAACAGCCATTTTCTGTTCAACAGCCTTTCCTCCATCAAGTGGCTGGCGCGGCTGAAGTACCTGGACCAGCTCAGCGACGCGGTGGACAAGCTGGCCGTGTTCCTTCGCTACTCGCTCTCCTTCAAGGAGGACATGGTGCCCCTGAAGCGGGAGCTGGAACACCTTGGCGCGTACACGCACCTGCAAAAGCTGCGCTACGGCGACGAGCTGAACGTGCACATCGACATTCAGGACGAGCTGCTGGAGGCCAAGACCCTGAAGCTGCTCTTGCAACCGCTGGTGGAAAACGCCATCTATCACGGCCGCAAGGAGGATGGCTCGCCGCTGAACATCGCCATTTTCAGCAGCATCAATGAGGATACCTACGACCTGGTCGTGGAGGACGACGGCAACGGCATGACCGAGGCGGTCATCCGCTCGGTCATGGAGGAACAGCCGCTGGAACAGGGCGGCTACGGCCTGCGCAATGTGATGGGCCGCCTGCGCATGTGCCTGCTGGGCAAGGGAACGCTGCGCATCGAGAGCGAGCCGGGGGTCTCCACCCGCGTGTACATCCGCCAGCCGCTCTGACGGCCATGCATTGAAAAAAAACAAGAAACGTCCGTTCCTTTGAAATTCACAGTTGATATCCGCATAAACCGCTACCAATTTGTATCAAATGGTATCAAATTTCGATATCCAATTGCAAAAACCAACGCTTGACGCAAAACAGTCGGGTTCTGTGCATGAAAACAGAACCCGATTGTTGATTGTGCGCAGGGCCTGCCTGCCCTAAAATATAAAAAACGGAGCAAAAATGACCAGAAAAGGAGGCGCACGCATTGAAAGGGAGCGATTTGGCCCGCGGCAACAGGCGCCTTAGGTATGTGTGGAGCAACCGGTACCTCTACCTGCTGCTGATCCCCTGCGTAGCGTACTTTTTGGTGTTCCACTATGCGCCGATGTACGGGCTGGTGATCGCCTTCAAGGAGTTCAAGTTTGCCAAGGGCATCCTGGGCAGCCCGTGGGTGGGGCTGGATAATTTCCGCTATCTGTTTGGGCTCAAGGATTTTTACCGCGTGCTTGGCAACGCCATTTTGCTGAGCCTGCTCAAGCTGCTCATCTGCTTCCCCATCCCCATCCTGCTTTCCGTGGCCCTGAACGAGATCCCCTTCCTGCGCTACAAGCGTCTCGCGCAAACCACCATCTACCTGCCGTACTTCATCTCGTGGGTGGTCATCGGCGGCATATTGGTCAACCTTTTGTCGCCCTCGTGGGGGGTCGTCAACATGGTCATCAAGGCGATGGGGGGCGAGCCGGTGTTCTTCCTGGGTTCCAGCAAGTACTTCCGCGGCATCGCCATCGCGTCGTACATCTGGAAGCAGGCGGGGTGGGATACCATCATCTATCTGGCAGCCATCACCTCCATCAGCCCCGAGCTGTACGAGGCGGCCACCATCGACGGCGCTTCGCGGCTCAAGTCCATCTGGCACGTCACGCTGCCGGGCATCCGCTCCACGGTGGTCATCCTGCTCCTGCTTGCGGTGGGCAATATGATGAACAGCGGCTTCGAGCAGATCAACGTGCTGCAAAACACCAGCAACCTGGCGGTATCCGAGGTGTTTGAAACGTACACGTACAAGCTGGGGCTGGTCAACGGCCGGTTCAGCTTCGCCGCCACGGTAGGCCTGTTCAGCTCCACGGTGGGCTTCGTGCTGCTGCTGGTCGCCAACCTGATCGCCCGCGTATGCGGAGAGGAGGGCATCTTTTGAGCGCGCCCGCCATGCCCGCACGCCGCAGGCGGGGCCGTATCCTGCGCTCGGGGAGCGACTATCTGCTCATCGCCCTGTGCATGCTTGTGGTCACGGCCTTCGCGGTGTGCTGCCTGTTCCCGTTCGTCTACGTGTTCTTCGTGTCCTTCATGTCGTATGACGAGTACCTGCAGCGCCCCACCGCCATCATCCCCAACCGGTTTGATTTTACGGCGTACAAGCAGATTTTGGATTACGACCTGATCCGCTCCAGCTACGGGGTCACGCTCACCATCACGCTGGTGGGCACGCTGCTGAGCGTTTTCCTGCTGGTGATATCCGCCTACCCCCTCACCAAGAAGGGCCTCGCGGGCCGCAGGGCCGTCATGGGGCTGATCCTGTTCACCATGTTCTTCAACGGCGGCATGATCCCCAACTACATCCTCATCAAGGGCATCGGCATCTACGACCGCATCACTGCGCTGATTTTGCCCGGCTGCCTCAATGCCTTTAACCTGATTTTGATGAAGAACTTCATCATTACATCCGTGCCGGACTCGCTGGAGGAGGCCGCCCGGGTGGACGGGGCCAACGACCTGCGCATCCTGTTCTCGATCATCGTGCCGCTGCTGACGCCCGCCATCGCCACCATGACCATCTTTTCCGCGGTGGGCTACTGGAACAGCTACTACCACGCCATGATGTACGTATCCTCCCGCAAGCTGTGGCCGCTCACGCTGGTGCTGCGCGAGCTGGTGGTGGAGGATACCAGCGCCGTGTCGCCGGTCACGGCCATGCTCACGTCGCTCAACCGCTCGCACCCCTTCACGCTCAAGATGGCGGCCATCGTGATCACCATCGTGCCCATCCTGATCGTGTACCCCTTCATGCAGCGATACTTCGTCAAGGGCATATCGCTGGGCTCCGTCAAGGAATGACCGTTCATTACCCGCGCTGCGTTGCGCGGGAAATAATAAAGGAGGCAAAACCCATGTCCAAGCGGTTCCTGAGCCTGTTGCTGGTCGCGATGGTCGCGCTAACGTTGCCCGTCGTCGCTACCGCCCAAACGACCGAGCCCGTGGAGATCACCGCGGTGCTGCAGATCAACCCCGAGGTAGTGCTGGAGAACAACCCCATCCTGGCCTACATCGAGGAGCACCTGGGCATCCGCCTGCGCATCGAAGCGCCCCCGCTGAGCAGCTATGGCGACCGCGTCAAGATGCTCGTATCCACCGGCGACATGCCTGACCTGGTGCACTACGGCGCGGACATCGCCGCCAAGGAGTGGGCCGAGGACGGCCTGCTGCTGGACCTGACCGACCTGATCGACCAGTACCCCAACATGGCCGCCAACCACAGCAAAGAGCAGCTTGGCGACTGCGACCTGCTGGGCACCGGACGCATCTACGGCCTGCCCCGCGCCAACAGCTACGACAAGTGGGGCTTCCTGATCAACAAAAAATGGCTGGACAAGGTAGGCATGGAGGCCCCCACTACGGTGGCCGAGTTCGTCGAAGTGTGCCGCGCCTTCACCACAGGCGACCCGGACGGCAACGGCCAGGCCGATACCTTCGGCGCGAGCTTCGGCGCCAACCAGACGTCCATGGACAGCGGCATCTGGCACCTGCGCAATGATTTCCTCTCCATGGCGTACAGCATCTCCAGCTGGCACCATGGCATGCCGGATGCGGATGGCAGCGCCAAGCTGCGCGCCCTCAAGTCCGGCTACCCGGCCTACATGCAGCTGATGCGCAGCCTGTATGAGGAAGGCATCATCGACCGCGAGTTCGTGACCCACAAGGCGGACGAGGCCATCGAGAAGCTCGCGCAGGGCCGCGTGGGCATCGCGGGCGCCAGCGAAAGCAACTTTACCAGCAACGTGCTGGAGAAGTACAGCCTGAACCCGGACGATTTCATGTTCTGCAAGCCCCTCGTGCTCAATGAGGGCGACAAGCCCCAGTACGCCATGCCCCCCTCCGCGTGGATGGCCTACTATGTGAACGCCAAGAGCGAGCATGTGGACGCCGTGATGCGCCTGCTGGACTGGGCGGACAGCGAAGAGGGCTTCGTGATGATGCAGATGGGCCTCGCGGGCCTGCATTACAACGAGTATGACATCGAAACCCGCACTGTGGACCGCACCCCCGAGCAGGAGCAGGCCCGCCAGAAGGTGACCAGCAACATGTTTGCCTTTGCCAATGCCTACAAGGGCATGCAGGCGCTCATGGGCGGCTCTACCCCGGAGATGATCGCCAAGTGGCAGGTGGAAGCCGCCGCTGCGGACAAGGCCACCACGAAGGTATATATCCCCTTCACCAAGATGCTCGACAAGCTTGGCGTGGAATTCCCGGACGAGGTGCAGACCCTGAACAGCCTGGAGGTTCGCTACGTGACCGGCGAAGTGCCCTTTGAAGAGCTGGAAGCCTACGCAAACGGCGATTATAAGGAAAAGACCGCCGCCATCGCGCAGGAGTTTGCAGACTTCATGGCCGCTCACCCGGCCCGTTACGAAGACTAAGAACGTTGGAGCGTGGTAACAATGAGCAAACCTTTTCAGATCGGCATCGTGGTAGACGTGGTTCCCCTCAAGGTACTGGATCGCGGCTGGGAATACTTCGAGGTGCCCGCCAGCATGCACTGCTCCGCTCTGCTGTGTGACACGGAGTGGCAGGCGTGGAAGGATGCCTACCAGCAGGATGGCCGCCCCACCCCCGTCACCAGCCATCTGCTGGGCCCGGGCACCAGCTGGAAAGGCGCCAGCGGCCCCCTGTACAACCGCGAGGTGATCCTCTGGTCGCTGGAGCGCCAGTTCAAGCGCATGGCCGAGCTGGGCGTGAAGTACGCCGGCTGCTGGGGCGGGCACTTCCGCTGCCCCGAGGGGTTTGACCGCACCAAGGCGATCGACCAGGGCATCAGCTCCATCAACATCATGGCGGATTTCGCCGAGAAGTATGGCATGCAGATCGCGCTGGAGCCGCAGGCCGAGCACGACACGCTGTTTCCCCGGTACCTAGAGGGCGTGGCGTTCGCCAAGCTGACCGGCCGCAAGAGCGTCAAGGTGATGGCCGATCTGAACTACTTCCTGGAGCTGGGCCAGCCGCTGGAGGATATCCTCAAGGCGCCCGACTACTGCCTGAACGTGCACGTGCAGGGCGACGGCGGCGCGCAGCCCAACGTGGGCAAGCGCGAGGAGATCCTGACCCACCTGTTCAAGGTGCTCAAGGAGGCCGGTTACGACAAGGGCGTATCCGCAGCCTGCCCTTGGGTGGCCACCAACGGCGCCAAGGAAGTGGACTACAAGTTTGAGACGGATTTCACGCTCCGTTACCTGCAAGACCTGCGCGACAAGGTGTACCGCTAAAAAAACAGGGGGCGGGCCCAAAGCCCGCCCCCTCTCGCTAAAGAGGCATGAGCATATGGAAAAACTGAAGGTGGCCGTGCTGGTGGAAAACCACGAGTACGACGTGGTGGGCTTCCAAAGGATGCTGAACAGCTTCGCGGACCGCGACTTTTATGTGCAGCCCGTCGATTTGTTTGCCCGCGACAAGCTGAACCAATTGAACTATGACACGGTGCTGTGGTATAACATGAATATCCCCGTGCCGGAGGAAGGCACGCCGCTGTACGATTATATGGTAAACACGCTGGGCAAAAACGGGCAGGGCATCGTGCTGATGCACCACGCGCTGCTGTGCTTCAAGCGGTGGGACGTATACACCCGCGTATCGGGCGTGAGCGTGCGGCTGGAGGACGGGATGTTCAGCTACCACCAGAACACGACGGTCAAGGTGCACGTGGCGGACAAAAGCCACCCCGTCACGAAGGGCCTTGACGATTATACGCTGGTGGACGAGACCTACACCATCGGCGAGCCGGATCAGCCGGACAACCATCTGCTGCTGACGTGCGAGTGCCCCATCGGCATCAAGAACATCGGCTGGGCGCGCCAGTACGAAAGCAGCCGCGTGTTCGTGACCGCCAGCGGCCACGACGCCAAGGTGTATGACGACGCAAACTTCCGCACGCTGCTGCATAACGCGCTGCTGTGGACGGGCAGGCGGCTGTGAGCCGCCGCCCCGCGGGGCCAAAGTACCACGGGGCGCGGGCGCGCCACAATGGGGAGGGGGCTTTTCCATGGCGATCCGTACCATGGCGTTGGGCGTAAGCCAGCTTACGGTGCCGGTGGTGGCGGTGGGCTGCATGCGCATCGCGGATATGGAGCCCGCGGCGGCGGAGCGGTTCGTCCGTTCCGCGATGGACAGCGGGCTCACTTTTTTTGACCATGCGGACATTTACGCCGCAGGCAGGTGCGAGACGGTGTTCGCCAAAGCGGCGGGCATGTCGCCCGCCGTGCGCGAAAAAATGATCTTGCAATCCAAGTGCGGCATCGTGCCGGGCAAGCGTTTTGACTTTTCCAAAGATTATATCCTTGCCTCGGTGGACGGCATTTTGAGCCGCCTGAATACCGAGTATCTGGACGTGCTGCTGCTGCACCGGCCGGACGCGCTGGTCGAGCCGC
The DNA here is from genome assembly GCA_964584315.1 of uncultured Oscillospiraceae bacterium. Taxonomy (GTDB): domain Bacteria; phylum Bacillota; class Clostridia; order Christensenellales; family Aristaeellaceae; genus CAXXOK01. The sequence continues at coordinate 66,879 of CAZOZO010000011.1, read as the reverse complement.
AGGAGGTGGCGGAGGCGTTCGACGTGCTGGCGACCGCGGGCAAGGTGCGCCACTTTGGCGTATCCAACCAAAACCCCGGGCAGATGGCGCTGCTGCGCCGCTACGTGCGCCAGCCCATCGTGGCCAACCAACTGCAGATGGGCATCATGCACACGGGCTTGATCGACCGGGGCATCCATGTGAACATGCTGGATGACGCCGCGGTGGACCGCGACGGCGGCACGCTGGACTACTGCCGCCTGCACGACATCACCGTGCAGGCGTGGAGCCCGTTCCAGTACGGCTGGTTCGAGGGCGTGTTTCTGGACAACCCCAAGTTTCCCAAGCTGAACGCGGCCATCGGCGAGATCGCCGCGAAATACGGCGTATCCGGCACTACCATCGCGGTGGCGTGGCTGCTCAGGCACCCCGCGCGCATCCAGGTGGTCACGGGCACCACCAGCGCCGCGCGGCTGGACGAGTGCCGCATGGCGGGGGACATCGCCCTCACGCGGGACGAGTGGTACCAAATCTACCTTGCAGCGGGCAACGTGCTGCCGTGAGCGGCGGGCCTGCGGGCTGGTGCCACCGCGAAGCGGTGGAAAAGGGCTGGCCGCCCACGCATACCGATACATGGCAGGAGGCGTAAACCCCATGAAGATCGAGGCGACGCGCACAAACTGGGCCAGGGGCGAGCTGTGGCAGCCTATGGAGCCGCAGGCCCGCAAGGCGGATCACCACCGACTGGTGAACCTCTGCCCGGATGTGACCTACCAGACGTTTGAGGGCTTTGGCGGCGCGTTTACCGAGGCTGCGGGTGACACCTGGCTTCGCCTTGCGCCCGAGGGGCAGCGCGCGTTCGTCAAGGCCTACTTTGGCGCGGAGGGCCTTGGCTACACGCTGGGGCGCGCGCACATGGGCAGCTGCGACTTCAGCCTGGGCAACTACGCCGCCATAGACGACCCCGCGGACGAAGCCCTTGCCGGGTTTTCGATGGCGCGGGATGAAAAATACATCCTGCCGCTGATCCGGTTGGCGCAGGCGGAGGCGGGCGAGCCCATCCGCCTGCTGCTGTCGCCATGGAGCCCGCCGCCCTTCATGAAGAGCAACGGCGAGATGAACCACGGCGGCACGCTGCTGCCGCAGCATGCGCGGCTGTGGGCGCGGTGCATCGCGGAGTATGTGCGCCGCTACCGCGCGGCGGGCGCGAACGTGACCATGGTGAGCGTGCAAAACGAACCCGAGGCCACCCAGACGTGGGACAGCTGTCTGTACACCGCGCGCGAGGAAGGGCTGTTCGTGAGTGAGCACCTTGGCCCCGCGCTGGCGGACGCGGGCCTTCAGGATGTGCAGGTGCTCATCTGGGATCACAACAAGGACAGGATGCTCGCCCGCGGCACCGAGACCATCGCCACCGCGCGCGCCGCGCGCTACGTGGCGGGCGTGGCGTTCCACTGGTACACGGGCGACCACTTTGAAAACGTGGCCATGACGGCGCGGCGCTTCCCCGCCCTCAAGATGCTGTTTACCGAGGGCTGCGTGGAGTACAGCCGCTTTGCCGCCACCGGCGACGTGCAAAAGGCGGAGATGTATGCCCACGATATCATGGGCAACCTGAATACGGGCATGCACGGCTTTATCGACTGGAACCTGCTGCTGAACGCCGAGGGCGGCCCCAACCATGTGGGCAACTACTGCGACGCACCCGTGATGGCCACGACGGGCGGCGGGGTGCAAAAGCACGCTTCCTATTATTATATCGGGCACTTCAGCCGCTACATCCGCCCGGGCGCGGTGCGCATCGGCCTGTCGCGCTTTACCGACGCGGTGGAGGCCACGGCCTTCCAAAACACCGACGGCAGCATCGCGGCGGTGCTGCTGAACCGCGGCGACGCCCCCATGCCCCTCTACGTGGCCCTGCCGGACGGACAGGCCTTCGCGGTAGACCTTGGCGCGCATGAGATCGTGAGCGTAAGAATAAGCTAAACCAGACCCATCAGACCGCCTCAGCCAAGTCGGCTCTGCGGCGTCGGCTCTGCGACGTCGGCTCTGCCTCCTTTGGCACCGAAGATGAGCGTGTGCCCAGTGGGCACCACGGCGAAGCCGTGAGCGAATCGGAGGTGGCCAGACTGACGAGCACAGGGCGCGGCAGCGCCGTGTGCGACGATCAGGCTGGCGGGACAATGGGACTTCGTCCCCCTCCCAACCTCCCCCTGAGAATGACGAGCGTGGGTGTGGCAGCAGCGTTGGCAGGTCGCGTCGCTCGCTCATAGCCGCTGCGCGGCTGTTCGCTCGCTTGAGGTTGTGCTGCGGCGCTATCGCGCCCCTCGTTTGTCAATCAGGCCACCTCCGGCTCGCTTTCGCTTTCGGCGAAGCGGCCACTGGCCGCACGCTCCCCTTTGGTGCCCACTGGGCAAACGCTTCCCTACGATGCCAACCACCCCCTAGGAACGGGTTAGGGGCATAAGCCAAACAATACAGCCCCGCGGCTCGCATCGTAAGCGAGCGGCGGGGCTGTTCTTAATCTAATAGGTACAGATACCCGGTGGGCACCGGGGCGCGCTGGCAGGAAGACCCTCGCCAGCGAGCGAACAGCCGCGCAGCGGCGATGAGCGAGCGGCACAACAGCCAACGCTTTAATCGCTCCCACCTTCGCCGTCCCTAGGGGGCGGTTGGGAGGGGGACAAAGTCCCCCTCCCAAAGGCCGCAGAGCGGCCGCTACTGTTCTACCTGATGGATCCGGTCCACCTTGGGCTGGGACGGGCCGCCCGGCACGTATTCCGCGGCCAAAAACTCCGCCGCCAGCCGTTTCATGTGGGCGATGCCCAGCGTGAACGCGCCGAAACAGGCGATGTTTGCGTCGTTGCTCTTGCGGGCGCGCTCCGCGGAGTACACGTCCGTCAGCAGCGCGGCGTAAGCGCCCTTGACTTTGTTGGCGGCCAGCGAAACGCCGATGCCCGTGCCGCAGATCAGGATGCCGCGGTCATAGGTGCCGGCGGCCACGGCCCGCGCCACCTCGACGGCCACGTTGGCGTAGATGGGGTCGTCACTGCCGAAATCCGTTACGGTGTGGCCCTGCTCCTGCAAAAACGCGATCAGCTCCCGCTTGGCTTCCGCCGCGTTGGGGTCGCACCCGATGGCTACGGTATGCAAGCCATCACCTCCTTTGATTACTTCCGTGTGTGCCGCGCTCACGCGAACACGCTGTGCAGGTGTTCCATGGACGCGGTCATGCGGGCCAGCACCTCGTCGTCGTCATCCTCGAAGATGGTCACGACCTCCAGGTACTGCGTCACATCCTCGATGCCCGCCTGCGCGGCCACCTCATGCAGCAGCGCGGGGGTCACTAGCCCATCCGCGGTAAAATCCCAGTGCCTGTCCCACAGGCCGTCGGTCTGCTGCAAATGGATGCCGCCCACATATGGCGCGCAGATGGAAAGCCACTGCGCCATGTCGTGCGAGGTTTTGGGCACGCGCACGCACAGCGCGTGGCCCCAGTCGATCAGCAGGCGCACGGGGATGGCGGTGTTGCCGTCCAGCTCGGCCACGAACTGCCTTGCGGCTTGCGGCGTGCACAGTATCTCCGCGGGCAGCGGCGTGGCCTCGATCAAAATTTCGCTCAGGCCTTTGGTTTTGCCATAGGCGGCCAGCTCGCGCAGCGCCTCCTGCGCGCTCCGGTACAGCGCGCGGGTGGCGGCGGGGTCGTGCCAGTCCTCATAGCTCATGCCGCCGATGGGGGTGCCGAGGCTCTTGGCGCCCAGCTCTGCGGTCAGGTCTACGGCGCGCTTCCAAAACGCGAGGGAGATGTCGCGCTGCTCCTGCGTGGGGGCCAGCAGCTGCGCGTAGGTATAGCTGGCCACGCCGCCAAACGCGGAGGCGATCTCGATGCCGCGGCTTTGGAACGCTTCGCGGTAGGCGGTGGCCAGCTCGCGGCGCTTGAGCTTGGGCCACCACGGGTCGATCAGGTCAAAGGTGAACTGCACGCTGCTCACGCGGAACACCTCCGCGCACAGGCGGGCGAGGTGTTCCGGCTTCAGCCAGCGCTTGGTGGCGAACGACAGGTTCAAACCGAGTTTCATGCGTGTTCCTTTCCGTGAGGCCGCGGGTCGCGCGGCGCTCAGGCGATGATGCCGCCGTAGTTGATGGCGATGATGCGCGACGGGCACGCGTCGATGCCTTTGATGCGGATGGGCAGGATGAATACCAGCGCGCGGCCGTTTTCGATCTTGGAAAGGTTCTTGAGCGATTCGATGATCGCCACGCCGCGGCTGAAGCAGGCGGTGTGGTTGGGCTGGTCCAGCTTGCTCAGGTCCTCGATGGAGGTCGCGTCCGAGCCGATGGCCTTAATCTTCTTGGTGTCCAGCAGCCACTCCAGCGCGTCGGTCTCGATAAAGGGGAAGGGTTCCCAGTCCTCGGTGCGCCACTTCTTGTCAAAATCGGTGCGGATGAACACGATATCGCCTTCGCGCACGGCGGCAGCCTTTTGCTGCATCTCGGCAAGCGTGATGCCCTCGCCCGCCTGTTTGCCCACGAAATCCAGCACCTGGCACTCGCCGATCATCTGGGTGAGCGGGTAGGTCATCGCGTCGTCGCCGCCCTTCCAGTGGTGAAGGGGAAACTCGATGTGCGTGCCGCAGTGGGTGGAAAAGCTCACGTCCGCCGCCACGTACCACACGCCTTCGCTGTGCGGCTCGCCGCGCTCGCCCAGATCGTTTACGTCAAACAGGTTCACGTTGAGCATGAAGGGTTCCTGACCGGCGCGCATGCTGTGGCTCAGCTCTACAACCTTGGAAAAATCGACCTTCATAGGATTGCCTCCCTGTGTGTTTTTAGCTGTTGATGGTCTTAAAACGGTCGATCGCGATGGCGACCAGCACGACCGCGCCGATCACGACATTCTCCCAGTAGGGGGATACGTTCAGGATTACAATGGCATTGGAGATCACGCCCATGAAAACGCCGCCCACGATGGAACCGATAATACCGCCGCGCCCACCGCTGAGCGAGGTGCCGCCGATGCACGCGGCCGTTACCGAGGGCATGACCCAGTCCGCGCCAACGGTGGGCTGCGCGGTGCCAAGGCGGCAGGTGATCATGATGCCCGCGATGGCCGCCGTGACGGCCGACAGCCCGTACACCAGCGAGGTAACCTTGGCGGTCTTGATGCCCGCGATCTCCGCAGCGTACTGGTTGCCGCCCACGGCGTAGATGTGCCGCCCAAACGGCGTCAAGCGCAGCATATACACCAGCACCGCCGCAAGGATCATCATCAGCACCACGGGATAGGGCAAAATGCCGGAGATAACGCCCTGCCCAAGGCTTGTGGCCTTCTCTGGGATGCCCATGATGGGCGAGCCCTTCGTGACCACATAGATTACGCCGGTAAAGATGCTGCCCGTAGCCAGCGTGACCACGAAGGGCACCATTTTCATCTTGGTGATGAAAAAGCCGTTCAGCAGCCCGCACAGGAACGCCCCGGCGATCACAATCGCCATGGACAGGTAGGGGTCCAGCCCCACGTCGACCATCAGCGTGGTCACAAAGATGCCCGCCATACCCGCCATGCCTGCCACCGACAGGTCGATGCCGCCGGTCAGCAGCACCAGCGTCTGCCCGAAGGCCACCATCGTTTTATACGATACGGAGCGGCTCAGCGACATGATGTTGTACTGCGAGAGGAAGGCGGGCTTGACGATGCCCAGCACCGCGCACAGCGCCACCAGGATGATGAAGATCATCCCGGCGGTGGGCATGTTCGCCAGAAACCGCTTGCGCGGGTTTATCGTTTCACAATTCATAAGCGCACCTCACGATCTTAATGCGATATCGAGTATGTCTTTTTCCTTGAGCGTTGCCGTATCGCGGAAGCCCTTGACCGCGCCCTCATGCATGATCATGACCCGATCGGTGAGTAGCAGCAGCTCCTCCTGTTCGGAGGATACCACGATCACCGTGATGCCCTGTTTGGCCAGCTCGCGTATCAGGCTGTAGATCTCGCTCTTGGCGTTTACGTCGATGCCGCGGGTGGGTTCGTCGAGGATCAGTAGCTTCGAATTGCGGATCAGCCATCGGGAGAGGATCACCTTTTGCTGGTTGCCGCCGGATAAGCTGCGGATCTGCGTGGATGTGGCGGGGGTCTTGATGTGGATCTTGTCGACGTATTGGCGGCAGATCGCGTCCGCCTCCGCGTGCCTGAGGCGCAGGCCCTTGAACAGCCGCGAAAGGATACTGACGACCATGTTCTCCCGCACCGACAGCTCTGGGAAGATGCCGTGCAGGCGGCGTTCCTCCGGCACAAACCCGATGCCCAGGTCGATGGCCTCGTGCGGCGAGCGCACGCATACCTCGCGGCCGTCGAAGGCCATCTTGCCGCTGTCCGGCTGGGTGATGCCGAAGATGGCGCTCATCAGCTCCGTGCGGCCCGCGCCCACCAGCCCGCCCAGCCCGAAGATCTCGCCGCGGCGCACCGTAAAGCTCACATCGCGGAACTCGCCCTTGCGGCAGAAGCCCTCGACCTTGAGGATCACATCCTCCGGTATCTCGCGCTCCATTCGGGTCATCTGCTGTATCTTTTTGCCCGCCATGTGCTCGATCAAAATGGCGAGCGTCGCCTCGGCGGTGTCACACTGGTGCACGATGCGGCCGTCGCGCATCACGGTGATGCGGTCGGTCACCTGCAGCAGCTCCTCCAGGTGGTGGGAGATGAAGATGATCGTCTTGCCCTGCTCGCGCAGGCGCAGCATGAGCCTTAGCAAAAACTCCGTCTCCACCGAGGTGAGCGAGGCGGTGGGCTCGTCAAACACAAGCAGCTTCGCGCCGGTCATCAGCGCGCGGGCGATCTGCACCAGCTGCTGTTGGGCCACGCTCAGCTTGCTGACGATGGTGTTTGGATCCACGTTCGCGCCGATCATCTCCAGTGCGCGGCGTGCCTCGGCGGTGGTCTTTTTCCAGTCGATGGCGCCTAGCTTCCCCCTCATTTCGTTGCCAAGGAAGATGTTCTCCTTGACGGACACGAAGGGGTTCAGGTCCAGCTCCTGCGGCACCATGCCGATGCCGATGGACGTGGCGTAAAACGGCGACGTGATGTGCTCGGGCTTGCCATCGAACACGACCTCGCCGCAGTCCGCCTGATAGATGCCCATGAGCACCTTCATCAGCGTGGATTTGCCCGCGCCGTTCTCGCCGATCAGGCCATGGATCTCCGCGCGGCGGATGGCAAGGCTCACGTCGCTCAGGGCGCGCACGCCCGGAAAATGCTTGCCGATGCCGCGAAACTCCAGTATGCTATCCATCATTGGTCTTTTCCTCCATATTCCGATTGGCCCGGCATATGCCGGGCCAACCGGAACGTGAGTGTATCCCGCCTTGAAGGCTTGCGGCCTTACTTGGTCAGGAACTGGTCGACGTTCTCACTGGTCACGTAGATGGCGGGGATCTCGTCCACCTTCACGGTGGGCTCCTTGCCATCGGCGATCAGCAGCATGTTGAACACGCTGTTGTAGCCATAGGTGGGCACCTGCTGCTTGAGCGTGCAAAGGATGGTGCCGCTCTTGACATACTCCATGGCTTCCTGGTTCTCGGCCATGCCAACGATCAGGATCTGGCCCACTTTGCCGGCGTCGGTCACCGCACGGGCGGCGCCGATGGGGCTGGCGGCGTTCACACCGATGACGCCCTTGAGGTTCGGGTACGCGGAGATCCAGCCTTCCATCACGTCCAGCGCGGTCTCGACGGAGTCGTTATCCGCCTGCTCGGCCACGATGGTCATATCCGGGTACTGGGCGATGGCGGCCTTGAAGCCCTTCACGCGATCCTGATGGTTGCCGGCGCTCAGCGTGCCGGCGAGGATGGCGACTTCGCCCTTGAAGTCCAGCTGCTTGGCCAGGGTCTCGCCCATGTAGAAGCCGTCGTCATAGTTGCCGGCGTGGCCGCAGTAGTAGTAACGGTTGGAGTCCGGCGCGTCGCAGTCGAAAGTGCACATCTTGACGCCGCTGGCGACCAGCTCATTGATGAAGCTGGTGGTGGCGGAGGCATCGATCACGGCGATGGAGACGGCGTCGGGATTGGTGGCCACGGCGCCCTCGATCTTGGCGATCTGGTCGGTCACGACCGCGTCCGTGGGCGGATCCCAGGAGTAGGTCACGGTAATGCCCTGCGCGGCAAGCTCGGCGACGGCAGTGTCGATACCGGCCTTCACGTCCTCATACCACTCGTGCACCAGCTTGGGGATAAAAACCAGGTGGTACTCGGTCTTGGCGTACTGCACGGCTTCCGCCGCCACGCTCATGATAGGCGCGAGGGCGAGCACCAGGGCAACGATGGCAACCAGGATTTTCTTCATAGGGTCACACCTCCGTTAAAATTCTCAAAAGGCTATACGTGCCTTATGATTCGGTCATCTGTGCCGCCGCTCAGGGGCGGGCGGCTTCGCGCAGGGCCTTCATGTCGCCCTTGGCGTTCTGGTAGAGGGAGCGATACACCGCAAAGAGGCGGTCGTAACGGGCGTGGTTTTCGGCGTTTGGCAGGTGCGGCTCGCCCAGCTCTGTCCAGGCAGCGATGCGCTCCGGCCGGTCGATCAGCCCCGTGGCCAGCCCCACCATGAACGCGTCGCCCACGGGGGCTTCCAGCGGGTTTACGGGCGATACCACCTCAAGGCCCGTCACATCCGCGAAGATCTGCCGCCACAGGGGGGATTTGGCGCCGCCGCCGGTCAGGTAAACCCGCGACACGCGCTGGCCCGCGGCCATCGATTCGATGATGTCGCGCAGCGCATAGGCGGAGGATTCCAGTATGGCCCGGTACATATGCCCCCGCGTGTGCGTGAGCGACAGGCCCATGAACAGGCCGCTGGCGTTTTCGTCCCATACGGGGGTGCGCTCGCCCATAAAGTACGGCAGCAGGATAAGCCCCTCCGCGCCTGCGGGGATGTTCACGGCCTCCGCTTCCATGCGGGCGTAATCCGCCTGCGTTTCACTGCCCACAAAATTCTGCATGAACCAGCGGGGCAAAGCGCCCGCGGTGGACGCGCCGCCGTATACGTAGGTGAGCTTCTCCGGGGAGAGGCAGTAGGGCATGGATACGAGGTTGGGGTCGGCGGGTCGCTGGCCCGTCAGGTAGCCCCAGTTGAGCGACGTGCCCAGGATGGCGGCATTGTCGCCCTCTGCCACGCAGCCCATGGAGAGCATCGCGGCCAGGCAATCCACCGTTCCGCACAGCACGGGCGTGCCCTGCGCGAGGCCCAGCGTGGCGGCAAACTCCGCGTTCAGCCCGCCCGCGATATCGGTGGAGGCTTTGAGCACGGCGGGCTGGTGCGCAAGGTCAAGGCCCAGCAGGTCCGCCATCTCCGCCGACCAGCCATGCCGGTCGAAGTCGTACAGGCCGCCAAGGTTGCCCGCCGCGGACAGGTCGGTCGCCACCGCGCCGGTCAGACGGTACACAAGGTAGCTGTGGATGGGCAAAATGGTCTTGATGCGGGCGTACAGCTCCGGCTCGTGCCGTTTGACCCACAGGAGCTTGATATAGCCAAAGTAGCTGTCGATGCCGTTTTTGGTGGTGGCAAACAGCGTTTCCGCGCCGATGTGCTCGCGGACGAACTCGCTCTCCTCCGTCGCGCGCCGGTCGATCCAGATGATGGCGGGGCGCACGGGCTGCATAGCCGCGTCCAGCATGACGCCGGTGCCGCCGTACAGCGCGCTCACGCACAGGCCTGCCACGCGGGCCCTGTCCACCTGAGCGGCCACCTCGGCCACGGTCTGGGCCATCGCGTCCAGCCATACCTGCGGCCACTGCTCGCCCCAGTTGGGGTGGGGGGCCATAATGGTATGGGCGCGGTGCGCGCCGGCCAGCACCCGGCCATCCGGCGTGACGGCCACCGCCTTGGTGCCCGAGGTGCCCACATCGCAGCCGATGAGGATGTCCTTCGTCATGTCCAAAACCTCCGTCTCGTGGGGAAAAACGCGCGCCGCTTTCGCGCCCTGTGCGGGCCCGTGCGCCTGCGGCGGGCCGGTCAAATGCGCGCGATGCGCTTCCGGCGGCGCGCCATGCCTTCGGTCAGTGGAGCAGCTCCTCGCGGGCGGCACGGTACTCCGCCTCGTTGGGGGTCTTGCCGTGCCATACCACCTCGTTCTCCATAAAGGAGACGCCCTTGCCCTTGGTGGTGTGGCACAGGATCACGGTGGGGCCGCCCGTATGGCGGCGGGCCAGGTCGATGGCGGGGATGATGGACTCGAAGCTGTGCCCGTCCACCTCGGTCACGTTCCAGCCGAAGGCGCGCCACTTGGCGGCCAGGTCGCCCATGTTCTTGACGTTGCAGGTCAAATCATCATTTTGCAGGCCGTTGATATCCACAAAGGCGATCAGGTTGTCAAGCCCCTGACAGACCGCCGTGGCCGCCGCCTCCCAAATCTGCCCTTCGTCCAGCTCGCCGTCGCCCACCATGCAGTAGACCTTGTAGCCCTTGCTGCGTATCTTGGCGGCCAGCGCCATGCCCGCCGCTGCGGACAGGCCGATGCCCAGCGAGCCGCTGGTCATATCCACGCCCGGGGTCTTTTTCATGTCCGGGTGGCCCTGCAGCATGGAGCCCACCGTGCGGAACGAGTCCATCAGCCGCTCGCGGGGGAAGAACCCGGCGTGGGCGAGCGTCACGTACAGCGCGGGCGCGGTGTGCCCCTTGGAGAGCACGAAACGGTCGCGATCCGGGTCGTGGGGCTGCGCGGGGTCGTAGCGCATCTCGTGAAAGTAGAGCGCCGTGAGCACCTCGATGATGGAGAACGCGCCCCCCAAATGGCCGGAGCGGGCCTCGTAGACCATATCCAGCACGTCGATGCGCAGCTCCCGGGCGATTGTGCGGTATTCCTCATAGCCTTTGTGCATAGTACGACCTTCCATCTGCAAGCGTTCGTGGAAATGCGTGGGCCTCAGGCGCGCGCGGCCTTGCGGGCCATGGCCCGCCGCGCGGCGGCGGCGATATGCGCCGCCGTGAGCCCATACTTCTGGAAAAGCTCATCCTGCGTGCCCGATTCCCCGAAGGTATCCTGTACGCCGACGATCTCCATGGGCGTGGGCAGGTGGCGGGCCAGCGCCTCGGCCACCGCGCCGCCAAGGCCGCCGTAGATGGTGTGATCCTCCACGGTCACGATGGCGCCGGTCTGTTTGGCCTGCGCGAGCACGGCCTGCTCGTCCAGCGGCTTCACGCTGTACAGGTTGAGCACCGCGGCATCGATGCCGTCGGCCTTGAGCAGCTCCGCCGCCCTGAGGGACTGATCCACCATCAGCCCGCACGCGGCCAGCGTGACATCCGCGCCGGGGCGGATCAGGTCGCTGCCGCCCAGGCGCACGACCGGCTTTTCGGGGTAGATGTCCTCCGCGAGGTCGCGGCCAAGCCGGAGGTAGCAGGGGCCCTTGTGCGCCATCATCGCGGAGATGGCCGCGGAGGTCTGCGCCGCATCGGCGGCGACCAGCACCTTCATGTTGGGCAGCGTGCGCATGATGGCCAGATCCTCCAGGTTCTGGTGGGTGGCCCCGTCCTGCCCAACGCACAGCCCCGCGTGGGTGGCAATGATCTTGACGTTCAGGTTGGGGTAGCAGATCGACTGGCGTATCTGCTCAAAAGGCTTTTCGGTCACGAACACGGAGAAGCCTACCACGATAGGGGTGATGCCCGTGGTGGCAAGGCCCGCCGCCGCGCTGAGCATATCCGCCTCGCTGATGCCGTAACAGAAGATGCGGCCGGGGTAGGTGGCCTTGAAGACATCCAGGTTCAAAACGCGCGCGGAATCCGCGTTCAAAACCACGAAATCGCCATCGACCTGCGCAAGTGCCATCAGGGAATCACGCAACGCGTCCCGAAAAGACCTGATCATGCTCTACTCTTCCTTCGTTTCATCTTTTACCTTATTCACCCGCAGCACGCGCGACACATAGCGCAGCCTGGTGAGCGAATTCGGTTCCAGGTATTTTTCCACACAGTAGTACAGCGCTTCCAAAATCGCCTGCTCCGCGATGCGGCGGGCCACCACGTCCAGGCTGACGGTGGTATCCGCGGTGCCGGTGAGCAGCGTCACGTCGCTGTGCGCCGTCATGGGGGAACGCTCGCGGCCGGTGATGCACAGGGTGGTGGCGCCGTTTTCGCGGGCCACGCGCAGCGCGTCGTTCACCAGCCGGCTGTGGCCCGAGTGGGAGATGGCCAGCGCCACGTCGCCGCGCTTTAAGTTGCAGGTGGCGATCATCATCAGGTCGGGGTCGCTCTCGGCGATGCAGTCGTAGCCCAGCCGCAAAAACTTGAAGCATGCAAACTTGCAGGGGATCATGCCGTCTCCGATGGCCAGAAACTGGATGCGCTTGGCCTTGAGCAGCAGCTCCACGGCGTGGTCGTAGTCGTTCTTCTCCTGCGCGAGCATGTCGTGCAGGATGCGGATGCTGCCCTGCAACACCATGTCGACCGTCTTGACGATGTCGTTGCTGAACAGGGTCGCCTTCTCGTAATCGAAATCGATGCCGATGCGCCCTTCCTCCGCCAGCTGCACCGCCAGCGAGGATTTGAGCTCCGCAAAGCCGCTCACGCCGATGCGCTTGCATAGCCGGATGACCGAGGGTTGGCTGCTGCGCGACGCCTTGGCGAACTCCACCAGCGTCATGCGCGCCACCTTGAGCGGGTTATCCACCAGGTATGCACAGGCCTTGCGCTCCGCCGGGGTGATGGAGGGCAGCAGGAACCTTGCCATCGGCAGGATGCGGTTCACCTTCTCGGGGGTAGCCATGGTACGCCTCCTTGTCATGGGGCCTACTCACCACCGTGCCGTGCGCACCACTTGCCTTATTGCTGTAATGTGAGTATGCCTGAATAATTTCTCCATTACAATATATGATAAAAACACAAAATAATCAAGTAAAATTGTACTATATGCACATAAATGGAAATAAAACCGAGATTTTCTCCAACCGGTGTCTAAAAGTATTGCGGGGTTATTGTGCAAATTGTGATACAGTATCGCTATTGAATGGGGCGCGGGTTCGGTTACTGCGGCATTGACCACGGCGGAGGGGACGCATCGTCCGCCATGCCACTTAAGTGGCAATTATTGACAGTCAAACGCGCGCCGTGCTATAGTAAGGGCAACGAATGACCTGGCGTGTCGACACATCCCCCACGAGACCCGTAAAAATGGAAAGAGGTGGCCATGATGCTGAAACTGGTGGTTGCCCTGCTGCTTGTACTGCTGCTGGCGTTCCCCGCGGTCGCGGGCGCGTGCACGACCATCATCGTCGGGCGAAACGCGAGCGCGGACGGCTCGCTCATCTACGGCCGCACCGCGGACGGCGAGGAATTCCAGACCACGCAGCTGGTGACGGTGCCTGCCCAAACGCTGCCTGCGCCGTACCACTACGTGAGCGTGGGCAACGGCTTTACCATCGACCTGCCCGCCGAGAGCTGCCAGTACACCATGACGCCCGCCGCGCCCGCCATGGGCATGGGCGTGTGGGCGGAGAGCGCGCTGAACCAGCACGGCGTGTCCATGACGGCCACCGAGAGCATCTATGGCGGCGCGGACGTGCTCAAGTATGACCCCTACGTGCCAAACGGCATCGCGGAGGAGTCCATCCCCACGGTCATCATCCCGTATGTCAAAACCGCGCGCGAGGGCATCGAGCGGCTGGGCCGCATCGTGACGGAGCTTGGCAGCGCGGAGGGCAACGGCGTGGTGATCGCGGACAAGGCCGAGGCGTGGTACATCGAGATCTACTCCGGCCACCATTGGCTGGCCGTGCGCGTGCCGGACGATAAGGCCGCCGTGATCGCCAACGATGCGCTGATCGGCTGCGTGGACGTGGCGGACACGGCAAACGTGATCGCCTCGCCGGATTTCTGGCAGCTGGCGGAGGAGCAGGGCTTCCTGCAAACGCTGGACGGCAAGCCCCATGCCGCGCTGACGTATGGCGAGCCGCACCGCGACTACAGCCAGATCCGCGTTTGGGCGGGGCAGCGGTACTTTGCCCCCAGCAAGGAGAAGAACTACGACGTGAACCACACGTATGAGATGTTCTTTGCGCCGGATATGCCCGTGAAGCTGCAGGACGTGATGGAGCTGACCCGCTACCGCTATGAGGATACGATCTATAACGTGAACGAGCACCCGGAGTGGCGGCCCATCGGCATCAACCGCGCGTTCACGGTGCATCTGTTCTGGTACCGGCCGGAGCTGCCCACCGTGTACTGGGTGGCGCTGGCCAACAGCGAGTTCAGCGTGTTTTTACCGCTGTACGGCAACCTGACCACCACGCCCGAAGCCTATACCTTTGACTGCAAAACGTATGACGAGCGCAGCGCCTACTCGGTCTACCGCTGGCTGGACACGCTGGGCTCGTTGGACAGGACCAACTGGGGCTACCCCATCCGCAGGCACTGGCGCGCGATGGAGGAGCAGCTGATCGCAAACATGCCGCAGATGGATCAGGCGTATATCGACAGCGGCTATAACGGCGATGTGGCGGCGCAGCTGTTTGCGGCCATTGCGGATCAGGCGCTGGCGGATGCGCGCGTGCTGATGGGCGAGGTGATCCCCAAGGTGATCGACTGGAATATCGAGGGCATGGGCGCATCGGCGATGCATGACGACCCGAGCAAGAATTAAGGAGCAGAAAAGGGGTCAAGGGGCAATGCCCCTTGCGGGGCTTAGGGCAGCGCCCCAAGACCTCGCGCCGCAGCGCAAACATTGCCAGCGAGCGGTCAGCCGCGTAGCGGCTGCGATGCGAGCGGCACAGCGCATTGCCCGTTCGCTGACCCCAGCCACACCCGCCTCCCCGCCCGCACACCTCAACACAAAGGGAGCGTGCCGCATCGCGCGGCACGCTCCCTTTGTATGTCGTTGAAGTTGTCGGCTCGCCACCGTCCGCCTTACCGGCTGTAATCGCCTGTGACCTGCGCCTGCGCGAGCACCTTGCCATCCAGCGCCTTGTCAAAGGCCTTCTGCTTGAATCCGTCCTCAAGGGCCAGCGGCTCCGCAAGCGCGTACACGGTGATCACATAGCCGTGCGTGCCGGAGGGCGGCGTGGGCCCGCCGTAACCGGTAAAGCCAAAGTCGTTTTTGCCCTGCACCATCTGCGCCGCAAGGTCGATGCTGGCATTGGCGGGGATATCCGCCATGACGGGGATGTTCGCGGCCAGCCAGTGCACCCAGTCGCCGCCGTCCGGGTCGATCATGGACACGGCCAGCGCCGCCGTGCCGCTGGGGATGCCCGTGATGTGCAGCGGCATGGACAGCGTGGGGATGCCCTTGCGCTTCTGCGCGCCGCGCTTGCCGTATTCATCGGCGAGCACGCCGTTTTGGATGCCCGCGCTGGTCACGGCCATCGCGGCGGGGGCGAGGGCACCCTCGGCCAGCAGCGCATCGGGGGTGTAGGCATCGCCGCGGTAGACGCTCACGCGCATTGGGCCCGCGATAAACTGGTCAAGCTGCGCGGGCGTGAGGCCCACGGCAGTGGCCACGGCGCCCGTTTGCAGGTCGGTGGTGCGCACAGGCCCGCCCGCAGCGGCCAGGTCAACGGTGAAGGGCGCGGCAGCGTTCGGACTGATGTCGGCGAGTGTCGCCCAGCCCAGCAGCTCGATGCGCGCGACCGCCGTATCGGCGGTTACGACGATGGCCGCGCTGCCCAGCGCCTCGGGCGAGGCGTAGGCGCCAAAGACGGTGGTGCCGACCAGCGTTGCGGTCACCGTGCCCTGCGCGTAGGCGGAGGAGCCCAGCAGCAGCACGGCCAACATGGTGGATACGATCAGTTTTTTCATGCGGTTCGCCCTCCCTGACGAAACAGGCCTGCAAAAGCGGCAGCGCCGCCGCGCGGGGGTATGTGGCAAGGCTTGTATGGGGGTGACGGTACGGCTCGCCGTGCGGCGGCGTTTCGGCGGCGTGGCCGCCGCGAAACGGGCCGCGCCCGGCGGCGCGATTGGATGATGTTCTCTTTCGCCAACCGATTCACGATTCCTGTTTCTGGCGGAAAAGCGGGAGGGCAACGGCTGGCGGGGCATAAGCGTATCGGAGCGCAACAAAACCCCTTCAGGATGGGCGCTCTCCCCAATACGGCACACAAACCACAGCGTGCGGGTACGGCACCGGGTAAGCGCACCGCCGTGCACCCCTGACCCAAGCGCCGCGCTGCCGCCCTATCGCCCGCGCATCTTGACAACGGAGGCCGGCGAACCTATACTGGTGACAATAAATGGAACCCAATCGAATAAGGGAGGGTACCGTATGAAAAAGGCGTTCATCCTACGCAGACTCTCGGCGATCCTTGCGCTGATCCTCGCAATCACCTCCTGCGCCTCGGTCGCGGCACTGGCTGATCAGGCAAAGCACCAGCCCATTACCGAGCAGCTGATCACCATGGTGGAGCACGACGACGGCCTAAAGCAGATGCTGGAGGAATCCATCGCGCTGGCCAAGGGCATCAATCCGGATCCCGTGACCAACCCCGCGCAGACGCTGGAAGGCTATTACCTGTACGTCGACTGGGCCTCGCTGGCCATGCCGTGGAATATCCTGAGCAATTTGCCCTACACCAAGCTGTATGAGCAGATCGACCAGAGCATCGACTACATGTACTTCATCAACGACCAGCCCCTGCCGGAGCTGGCGGATAAGGGCTACTACAACAACTCCATCCAGTACGTGGAGCCCTACCGCACGTGGCTGATCCAATTCACCAAGCAGTGGGGCGAGTACCTGAGCATGGCCGTGTCGTGGAACGACACCTACTACCAGATCGCCCTTGCGGACGACCGCTTCGGCCTGAGCAAAAACTGGTACGAGTCGCCGGACAACTGGCACTCGTTCAACGATTTCTTCTCCCGCTACCTGATCTCACCCGATGTGCGGCCAGTCGCTTCGCCGGACGACCCCGCCGTGGTGGTCGCCCCCGCGGACAGCAAGCCGCAGGGCGTGTGGGCCATCGACGAAAACTCCAACATCGTGCAGCAGGGCGGCGTCAACATCAAATCGACCTATTTTGACTCCATCCCGAACCTCCTGGGCCCGGGCTGCGCCTATGCGGATGCGTTTGCGGGCGGCACGCTCACCCACACGTTTTTGGATGTGAACGACTACCACCGCTACCACTTCCCCGTGAGCGGCACCATCAAGGAGGTGCGCATCATCCCCGCGGATGACGCGGCGGGCGGCGTCACCATCTGGGATGCGAGCATCGGCAAATACGTGCTGCTGGACAACACCCCCGGCTGGCAAACCATCGAGACGCGCGGCTGCATCATCCTGGACACCGACGCATACGGGCTGGTGGCGGTCATGCCCATCGGCATGTCGCAGGTGTCCTCGGTCAACTTTGAGCAGAGCGTGCAGGTGGGCGCGCAGGTCAAAAAAGGCGATATGATGGGCACGTTCCTCTTTGGCGGCTCGGATATCGTGATGCTGTTCCAAAAGCAGGTGGCCTTTGAAATGACTGCGCCGGCGGACGGCACGGGCAGCGGGTACCAGCATGTGCTGATGGGCGAGGGGTATGGCAAGCTGGGGCTGAAGTAAAAGGCTTGCGCGGGGTTAACAGCGCCGCGCAAACACCCTTGGCGGAGAGACTGACAGCGGATCGAACTGAAACGCAAACAAACGGCTGGTCGCGAGGGCGCACCAGCTGCTTGTTTTGATTTGCCGGAGGCCATGTTTCATCATGTTTTGATCGTCAACGCCGCGAGCATCCGCGGTGCAATGTGGCGGGGCTTCTGGACACAATTCAGTTAGTCAGAGGCCTGACTGCGCCCGGGGGAGTTACCTTTGGGTGCAGATGATGCTTGAGAACATTACGCATCGGAGCGGGAAAACGCGTTCTTCATATGGTTGCTCTGCTCGTTGAGCACCTTGATGAGCGTGTCGGCGGCCTCCCGCCGCACCATATCCGCCACGGCCTGGTTGGCTTCTTCCCGCAGCGCGGCCTGTCTGACCGCATCCGCTTCCTGCGATAGCAGCGCGTCGTAACGGCCAAGCAGCTCGTGCCCCTGCGCGTGCACGGAAAACTGATAACGCTCGATGTGGTAGATGGACTTGCTGTAAGCGGCGTCCGCCAGCGCGGCGATCAGGCGGCTGACCCAATAGAAGTTCTCGGTGCTCACTGCCTGCGTCGTCTGGGACAGATAGGCGGGGGTCGTGGAAACGTTCGCGTAGAAGGGTGCCATCGCGTTAAACGCGTTGGAGGCAAAGGCGAGCCACTCCACGGCGCAATACGCCTCCGGTACCTGCGGGCGAAGCTGCAAAAGCGCCATAAAATCGTTGCGGTTGATGCCAATGGCGCGGTAAGCGCCGCGCAGCAGCGGGTCGGCGTGCGTGTCGTACGGGTCGAACGGCGTACCCTGATAGTGAGCGGAAAGCGCGTATTTCACATCCTCCGGGGTGATCTTCTTCTCCGGCACCATGCACCACGGCAGATCGTCCGAGCGCGGGGTGTATGCCGCCGCGGGGCCATCCCACACTTTGGTGCGGGGGTTGAAATACCGCAGCATGAACCAGGCGCGCGGCGTGTTGTACACGTGATCGGCGTCATCATGGCTGCCGAATGTGTCGCGCGGGTTCAGACCGCCGTTTTGCGAAAGGTTCAGATGGTTGCGCCCGATGAACTCCCGCAGGTCATGGGAGCACAGGTATTCCTTCTGCTTGCCGAAGGCATCCGCCAGGTCAAACTGATCCAGCCCCAGCTGATTGGGCATCACGACGTAGCAATCGTCCGGCACACGGCGGGCGATCCAGTGATGGCCGCCTATGGTTTCCAGCCACCAGATTTCATCCCGGTCCTGAAAGGCAATGCCGTTCGTCTCATAGGTGCCGTAGGTTTCCAGCAGGTTGCCAAGCCGCAGCACACCCTCGCGCGCGCTGCGAATGTAGGGCAGCACGAGGCATACGATGTCCTCCTCGCCGATGCCGCCGACGGTTTCGGGGCGTTCATCCTGCGCCGGTTGATACTCCACCAGCGGGTCGGCGCCCAGCACCCGCGGATTGGAGGTGATGGTTTCCGTGGCCGTCATGCCCACGTTGGCCTCGTTCACACCGCTGGCGGCCCAGATGCCCTTGCCCGCGACGGCGTTCGGCACAGCGGTATACCGCATGGCATTGGCGGGTAAAGATACTTGCACGTGCGACAGTACCGATTGATAGGGCTCCGGTTGCTGCCGAGCCGCCACCACCGTAAATTTTTTGGGGGTAAAGTTGCCGGAACCCGAATCATCGTTTCGGGCGATCATCGTGGAGCCGTCGTAAGAAGCGTTTTTCCCAACCAGAATCGTTGTACAAGCCATCGGTATGCCTCACAGTCTGCTTATTGCTCATTCGCTGGGGGGAACGAAGCGCGATGCTGCGTGCGTCCCCGTTCCGCGGCCATCTGCTGGCATTGTATCGCTTGTAAGGTACTGCGTCAAGTTCAGGCCTTTCCGTAGCGCCAAGAAACCGGCACCCCGTATGCGGTGGTAATCGTAACATGAAGAACCCAATGTGATGCAAGGATGGCATATCTCACATGACAAAGAGAAATGCTTATGAAAGGCCATGCTCCTACAGGCGCAGATGGCAACACTTTGACTGACTGGGGTCAGTCATAACGCAAAATATCCTCATCCTTGCGTTTTTACCGCAATGCAAAACCCGCCTGAAATGCTTATTTCAGGCGGGTTTCTGTGGTCGAGGTGACAGGATTTGAACCTGCGACCTTTTGGTCCCGAAGGCGGTATAAAATCGAATTGGCGTATGGGTTTGTGCATTTGATTGCATCATGTAGAGAATCCCTGCATATCTGGAAAACACGTTATAATAGCGTCTGAAGTGTTAACAGCTCTCGCATGGGTTTTCCCCACATTTTCCCCAATAGAATATTGTGGTGAACGTGCTAATACCCCTATTTTCAAATAAGAAATTGCATATATCAAAATGCGTGTTACAAGTGCTACATATGATACAAGAGGTATTCCTTCATATAATGCACCCTGTAACACTAACTTTATTCTAGTAACACTTATATATTATATGTTACAGGATACCAACCCCCCTGCAAAAATCAATACAGCCGGGCACGCTGCAAACGACAGAGCCCGGCCGGTGTGCGATCCCTTACGAGAAATCCAGAACCGGTGGGGGGGATGTGCAAGGTGACAGATATTTCTGACGTAAGTTAGTACCAGCGTATTCTAAAAAATCGCGACACTCAAGAAACCGTGTTGCCCGCGCCCATATTGGTCGCTCATTCTGTGAGCAAAATCCTATGAATTTGAAGCATAATGGACTTTGAGCGGATCGTCAAGTGCAAACATATTATTACACATAAATCCATTGATTTCCTGTTCGGTGTGTTATATAATAATTAGCATGATATATGGAAGCAACGAGGTGAGGAAAGTGCAATATACTGGAATGCAAGTTGCTGGAAGAGTGATCAACTGGTATCATGAGCATGCCTGCCCAATCACAAACCTCAGACTTCAGAAACTCCTTTACTTCCTGCAAGGAGAGTATTACCATGCTTCCAAGAACCGCTTGATTAATGATGATTTTTATGCTTGGAAGCTTGGTCCGGTCATACCGAATGTCTACCAAACGTTCTCCATTTTTTCCTCTACAAGTATCCCTAAGTTAGATAAATGTGATAC
This sequence comes from uncultured Oscillospiraceae bacterium, assembly GCA_964584315.1. Lineage (GTDB taxonomy): Bacteria > Bacillota > Clostridia > Christensenellales > Aristaeellaceae > CAXXOK01. The sequence goes on along the minus strand of CAZOZO010000011.1, from coordinate 46,274 downwards.
GTTAACCCAAGATGTTGAGCGTATCATTAATGAAGCAATGGAGAAATACGCTCATAAGTCGACGTGGCAATTGGTTGAGCAATCTCACGATGAAGATCCGTGGAAGTACAACTTCATGATTTTCGGAGACAGATCAATCATTCCGTTTGACTCCATTGCCAGATACTATGGAGGCAAAGCTTGATGAGCAGTTCAGAGATCAAGTCTGACTTGATCAAGCAAGTTATTGATTTATTTTCAACTCCGACGTTCACAAATGAATCTAGCATTTCTGGAAATATTCAGAAGGTTCTTTCGTTGCTACAACAAATATACACACCTGAGTATCGGCATTCATATGCCGATATATTCAGTATATTGCAACCGATACTGGACATGGATCCTGAAGCAGGAGATACGATAGGAGAAAACCTCAGTATCATCGAATGCAAGTTGGACAAGGTGATTGAGGATAACCCTGAAGATGAATCGATCAAGCATGAAAGAAAGAGCTTCGATAAGCTTGCCGATCACATTCGTTTGGAAGTTGCGCGTTATACCGCAACCACAAAGCGCTTAGCCAAATTGGAAGCGACTTCTAAGAAGCCTGCCTCACCGGAAGTATCCGCCCTCAATGATCGTATTAAAAGACTAGATGATGATTTCGAAATAACAAGAAGTATGGTCACAGACACTAAAAAAACATTGGATATCGCACAGAAGACGATTGATGGTATTGACCCAAAGTTGGAGAACAGCAAGGTGTCCTCTATCACCGCTCTCACTGTGTTTTCCGCTGTTGTCCTCGCGTTTTCGGGGGGCATATCCTTTGAATCTAGCGCGCTCAGTTCATTGTCCACTTCATCACCATATCGCCTGGTATTTATGATAACACTTACAGGTTTCGTTCTTTTTAATACAATCTTCATCTTGCTCTACACTGTTGGTAAGATGATTGATAAGAGAGTGGGCACAAGTTGCCGCCATTTGATAGAAAAGAATGCCGAGATGCAAAAAGTCAACAGCTGTAAGCAATGCGGCCGAGGGACTTGTTCACAACGGTATTCAAGAGTTACCTTTCTTTGCAGAGCCATTCATAAATACGCGTATGCGCTCGTGGTCAATGTGATACTATTATGGATGATGTATTCCGATTTTCTTCTCTGGAAATGGCGAATCGCTACAACGATCGGCGTCTGGAACATCGTGCTTATCATCGCCCCAGTAATACTTATGCTGTTCTATTTCTTGCTTCGAGTGATCAGCAGAAAGTTCCAGAAGTCGCTACAAGTCAAGCACCTTTTGGTCTATCTTCTTGAAGGCTATCTGGCTCCAGAGCAGGCTTCTAGTTCATTATCGCATCTCCTCACTGCAACCGCACAAGCAATGTCGAAGGTTCTTGGCAACCTTCAGCCGACATCGAAAACCCTTTCCGAATCATTCCAAGATGAAATGAGACTATGTGACTTCTTGAATGATGGGAAATCGGCAAAGAAGAGAATCTTATTGTTTGCAGAGAACGAGGTTGAAAAAAGTCAAAACGCAACCGTCTGGATTCGTTTTGAAACAGCATTACGTGATCAACGTAATTACAAGATGATGCTGAAACAGTTGAAAAACGCTAGACGCAAGCGCTGATGCAAAATCATTCGCCTTTGTTTCGTAGAACTACTTAGTAATATATCATGCTAAATATTTAGGCCGCCCCGACGTCTCCACGTCAGGGCGGCCTTCTCACATACTCTATTCAGTTTTCCCTCCCCGTCCCCACAACCTCCTTCACCCCAGCCGCGATCTGCTGCAAATCCAGTTCCACCCACTTCGCTTTCAAAACCTGCAGCACCTCGTCGCTTTTCACCCAGCCCCGGCTCTCCATAATCGTCAAGGCCAGCTGCAGCTTCTCCTCGCCATTGAACCGGCCCACCACACCTTCGGCGTATTCCACAGCCACCTGCGCGGCCGTCAGCAGGTTCCGCTGCTTCAGCCAGGGCACGGCCACATCCTTCAGCCAAGGCACCACATAGCTTTTCGCAGCCCACGTGGCCAGCGCGCCCAGCGCGGACAGGATGCCGCAAAGCACCCAGATCACCAGCTGCGTGCCCACCTCGGCCTTGTCGATGGCCGTTTCGGCCACCGCACAGGTACACAGCAGCAGCAACACCATGGTAAGGATCAACGAAGTAATCTTCTTCATGTTATAATCTCCTTTCAAGTCATCCGGCCGCGTCGGTATCGCTGCCGGTGTTTTGTTGGAACAGGTGGTACTTGCTCACGAAGAACTTTTCCGAAACCGAATTGCCGGAATAGAGCGCCTGCACAAACGCCAGCGCCTCCAGCGCCCCCTGCAGTGCCTTGAGCTGGCATTCGGCATCGTCACCGATGGCGCTCCTGGCCAGCAGGTATAGCACCACGATCAGCACATCGCTCACGGCGTTGGCGATCTTCGACCACTGTACGCGCGGGCGCTTGCCGGAGGGGCGCTTTCCCTTTGGGTTGGCGGTTGCAGGCATGTTTCATCATCCCTTCTGTGGATATGGCGCATCAGGCGCGCTTTGCACCATGCGGCTGGTCAGGCTGCCTGGCGAGCGCGCCGCCCTTGCGAGGATGGGCACAAGCGGCTGCCCTTCTAGGGCGCGCCGGGTCAGGTTTACTCTGGCCGTGCGTGCGGGTCGATCCGGTCGATCCGCTTGTGGGCTTGCTTGGCGCTCTCCTCCACGCGGGTCAGGCGTTCCAGCATGTTGGTGATGGTATCCCGCTGGGTGCGCATTTCCACGCGGATGTCGTTGATGCCGTTGTTGACGCTGCCGATCACAACGCCTTGCTTCTGCAGCTCGGCGTTCAGCTGCGCCAGTTGCTGCGCCACGTCCTGCGCCTCTTTCGCCTCGGCCCTGGCATCTTCCAGTTCGGTGCGGCCTTCCTCCCGCTGGTCTTTCGTTTCGCCGCGCCGTGCATTGCGGATGTTGTAGAAAATGGACACGGCCAGGGAAAGGAGCGTCAGAAGCAAGAGCACATTCTCCCAAGTCAGCTGCATGGGATGGATCCTCCTTTGTAATGATTGGTTGCGCGCCGCTACAAGGCGCTCTGAAGGCTTTTCCCATGGCCGCTGGCCATTCGGTCGTTGCCCGCCTGCAAATCGCCGCAGGTTGGCGCCTAGCATAGCCGCATCTGCGCCATTTCCGCGTCCAGCCGCTCTTTGGCCAGCGCATAATACGTTGCGTCCAGCTCAAAGCCCACGAAGGGCAATCCAGCCCGGTGGCAGGCAATCAGGCTGCTGGCGCTGCCCACATGCGTGTCCAAAATGCGGTATCCGGGCTTTGCATAGTGCTGCAGGATCCACGTATACAGCGCGATGGGCTTTTGCGTGGGGTGAAAGCGTGGATTGCCCGGCTTGCCCTGTGCGGTCATCTCGATCCACTTGGCATTGGCGTTGAAGCTGGTCCAGGCATACTCGCACATGGCCATCGTGAAATTCTCACTGATGGGCTTGCGCCATACCAGGAAACAGCGCGTCGGCGGCAAATCAAAGTAGTTGCCACCCCAGATGATCTGGTTCTGGCTCACCCGCGCCAACTCATCGAAGTATTCCGGTGGCGGCGCCACATCCCAGTGGCGCATGTCCGGGCTAGGGGAGTCCCTTGTCGGGCGATACCTGCTCGCCCATGTCCCGCCGCTCCGTGTCGCACGAATCGCCTGCGCACAGATGGTATCGGCTAAACAGCCCGCCAAATCGTCCCCGTTTCTGATTGGCCCACTGGCTACCCGCCGCCCCGGATCTTGCCCGCATCTCGTTCAGCGCAGCCGCCGCCGTAAGGTGGGTCCACGATTGCCAGGTCAAAGTACCCGTCAGGAAATTCTTTCATGCCCGTCATGCAGTCCATGTGATAGAAACCGAAGTCCAGCATCGTCCTGAAACACCTCGCATTTTCCGTTCCCAAGGAACTCACACCCCCGGCAACAGTCCGGTATTGCATCAGGGGTGATGCAGGGCGCGCGGATCATGCAGCTTCTACAGGCCGGTTGCTCCGTTTTGCAGATGCATCCTTTACACGTTTTCAGCATTCAAACGCCTTTCTTACGCCTGGTTCGCGCCCATGGCCGCCTTGCGTGCTTCCGCCAGCGCCGCCCATGTTTTAGGGCCTACAATGCCATCTACGGTCAAGCCGTGGTCGCGCTGGAACGCCTTCACCATCGCTTCGGTGGTCGGGCCGAAGTCATGGTCCACGCTCAGCATGAAGCCCAGGTCCGTAAGCCATGTCTGCAACCGCTCCACGGCGCCCCCTTTGCAGCCCCGCCTGATCAGGTAGAACCCGGCCGTATCCACCGCCGCATAGGCTTGCGTATCGTTCGCCGCTGAGGGTATGGCTTCGTCGCCTGCGGTTGCCGCGGCGTCCAGCAGTGCTGCCTGCGTGTCGCTCAGCCCGTAATCCACCCACGGCAGCAGCCCGATTCGGTTCCAGCCGCCGTTGATGGTCTTGCCTGCAAAGTTGCTCTCGATCACCTGCTTGCGGCTTTGGCTGGCTGCGATGCTTGTATCGCCCAGCCAAAGGCCCATGTGGCTGGCATTCCCGTAGCCGTCGCCCTGGTACTTGGCCGGTTCGCCGCCGTCATCGTCCACAATGAACAGCGCCGCCCCGCCCGGGATGCTGCCGAATGCCTTCTTGCATTCTTCCGGCGTGCCGCGCCATACGCAGGCGCGCCAGTGCGCGTTGCTCCCTGTCAGGCCGCACGCAGCCTTGGGCACGCCCGCCTGTATCAGGCAATACTCGACCAGCCCTTGGCAGTCCATGCCTTTGAGCGACATGCCGTTGTTCACATAGGGGATGGCGCTCGCCTTGGCGTAGGTCAGCAGTGCTTTTCCAGCCGCGATCAGCGCGGCATTGGTAATCTTGGTTGCCATGCCATTTCCTCCAATCAAAAAAGCGAGCCGTGCAGCCCGCTACATTGAGACGGTTTTTTGACTTCCTTGCCTTTTGTAGAGCGCCTTTCCTCATGGGGGCTGTTACAGCTGGATAACCTGCGATCCTGTAAACCAAGCATTCGGGAATTGCCGCATCAGTCTGTCCATGAATTCCTTGGACGGCTCGCGCCCTGCCCCAAACGACACTGTAAGGTCGATAAGCATAGCGTACTGGCCTTTCACTTGCTGAAACGAACTCGTGGCAGTTTCCAAGAACGCGGTTATGCTGGCATTGGGGGAATTTGCGGTGGCGGCGTGGACGATGGAAATGCGCTCGTACCCCGCTGTCGCGCTATGAACCCCATAGGAGGAAATCAACGTATCGCTAAACGAAGTGAAGGCAAGCGCATTCGTTGCGTAAAGCGAGGTGGCGTAATAGTATTTATGGGTATTAGCAACGGTGAATTGTTGCATGACATAGCCATATTGGGCTGTAGCGGTAGAGGTAAACTCATTGCCTGAAACCGACATGGAGCAATTATAGGTTAACCAATTGGCGGTGGACGCGAAATTGCTGTTGGCCAGCATGTTGGTTAGCGTGATGGATCGCTTGTCACCGTACTTTATGCTCTGCCGCCTAAGCATCAAACGCTCACCGCCGTCGCCGCTCGCAGCACCCATTTGGAGATGCTGTCGTCCCACTCGCACAGGATGTCGGTCACGGTATTCGCGCTGAAGAGCGGCTGCGAGCCGTCCTTCCATACCTTGGCGCGTCCATCAAGCGTGAATACAGGCACATTCACTGCGGTGGCCTTGATCTTGAGCTCGCAGACGACGTAGCCGGTAGGCACATTGGTGAAGGTGATCGTCTTTGCGGTGGTATTCGTGATATCGCATCGGAAGTTCTTGTGGCGCAGGCTGGTAAAGTCGCAGGCGAACGCGTTTGTGGCCTCGCTGACAGTGGTAAAGTCGTACATGGTTGCGACGTCAGCGTCGGTGTACACCTTGCTCCACGCCAGCCATGTATTGCTGGCCGTTTTCATACGCACGTATGCATTGTGGTATGAACCACGGAACGCCAGTTGCAGCGCGCTTGTGTCGCCGGTGGGTAGGTTGATGTGGACGATGAACCAGTTCCCAGAGGCTGGAATGTTGGTGGCTGTGCTCTGGGCGTAGTACAGGCCGGACAAGAGGATATCATTCAGCGCCGTGACTTCCGTGCTGCCGTAGTTGCCAAACATGTTTTTGATGGCCTGCGTTTTTTGCGGCGCGGTCAGCCCCTGCGACGCGTCGTAGCGCACCGCAGGGACTACCGCAGCAGTAGCGGCAGCCAGATCAACTGGCGGCGGATTCGCAAGCCCACCGTCATTGGTGAAGCTGATCACCCCGGCAGAGCTCACCGCAGGCGTAAAGGTGACCCCGTCATCGCCATCGTCGCCATCTGTGCCATCCGTCACCTGTGCGCTCGTGCTGCCAACCTTGTCCGTTATCGTAATGGTTGCAGTGTTGCCCACCTTGTTCACGCTGGCAACCGGGCTAAATCCATCGTCGCCCTCCGGCCCCTGCAGCTCGCCCTGGTCCTCCCACGCCGCGCCTGTCCAGCGGTATACATGATACGGGGCCGTGCTGCCCACGTTGTACTGGTCGCCCTCGGCTGGGCTGGGCACCGCTGCTTCCAGCGCAGCCAGCGTTGCATAGGCAGCCCCTTTGATGGTGTAGCCCGGCCCCTGCGGGCCGCGCTGGGTCTGGATGGCCACATGCTTGTGCCCATCCACTTCGGTGATCGTAGCCACCGGCGTGGTGCCGTAGGGCACCACCGAGGTTTCCACCGTCATGCCGTCTATCTTCGCCGCGGCAGCATTCGCAGCCGCAGCGCCCGTCTGCGCCGCCTCGGCCGCGCTGGTTGCCTGCCCAGCCGCGCTGGTCGCCGCCTCGGCTGCGGTATTGGCCGCCGCTTTGGCCGCGTTTGCAGCGGAAGCCGCCGTGTTCGCCGCCCCAGCCGCCGCGTTGGCAGCGTCCGCCGCATCGTCGGCATCGCCCGCGGCCAGCACCGCATCACTGGCGGCGTCGCTTGCCTCCTGTGCGGCAGCATGGGCGGCATCGGTCGCTGCCACCACCCCGCTTGCGGCGCTCTGCGCTGCGCTGGCCGCATTCCCTGCCGTCGTGGCAGCGATCTGCGCCGTAGCGGCCGCTTCGGTCGCCTGCCCGGCGGCGTTGGTAGCAGTGCCCGCAGCCATGTTGGCCGCGGTGGCCGCGGCGGTGGCAGCCGCAGTGCCGGTTTCCATGGCTTCAATTTGTGCCAGTAGCTGGCCCAAATCGGGGATGATGTGTTCCACATCCACGACGCCGCCGCTGGGCTCCCGCTCTACGGGCAGTGTCACCACGCCCAGGGTGATCGTATTGTCCCCGCTGGTATTGGTCAGGCGCATCACGCACTGTAGCGGTCCGGGGATCACATAGCAGGTGCTTTCCAGCTTCACGACCGCCGTATGCTCGTCGATCGTACCGGTGATGGTCACATAGTTGCCGTCCGCACGCTGAAAATAGCCCCGCACCGTGCCCGCAAGCACTGCAGGCTGGCCATCCTGCAAAACGGCGATTCGCCATTCGTGCGCCAGCTTGTCGCCCTGCATCAGCAGGGCCGAAGGAAGAATGCGCGGCTCCACAGCGCCTCTTGCCAGGTCGATCTGCTGGCAAATCTTCCAGCTACTCATCAGTAATCGCCGCCTCCTTTGCTTTGCACAAACACCTGCACATAAACGCTCACCACCGCGCGCGTGGCCCGGTCTGGTGTCAGCACAACCTCATGCCATTTACCGCGTTCAATTCGGCCTGCCGCGTCCTTGCTCAGCAGGGTTGTGATATCCACCTCCGCTTCCGCCGCCGTTATGCTTTCGCCCGCCGCCACGCCGTCCACCATGATGGTGAAGCTGTTGGCCGTGGGTCCTTCATAGATGTCATAAACCAAGGCGTGCGTGTGGTCGTTCAGCGTCAGGCTATGGCTGTGCGCCCCGACGCTCACGCTGTGGGTATGGTTTTCCACGTTAATGGTCAACGGGGGAATGGAGATCACCGTATTCACCATATGGTAGTGGTTCATCCCATGCGTATGCGTGGGGATCCCATGGGTGTGGCTCATGCTGTGCGTATGGGCGCCGGTTGCGTGTGTGTGCAGGTTCAGCCCATGGCTGTGGTTGGTGTCGTCTGATTCGGAACACGAAGGGCGCGTAGCCCCTGTGTAGGAGCCGGTCGTTTGCTGGTGCTGATGGCTCCCGATGGTATGATAATGGCTCGCGGTAGCCGCTTCGGTATTGCCGCTTGCTGCGCCGGTGTTGGTATAGGCGCCAGCACTGCCCGTCACACTCAGGCTGGATGCTCCGGTTTCCCGCGCCGTCTCCGTGTCGGTATTCGCCTTGGTGTAGCCGCTCTCCATATCCTTGGGGTTGCCGGTGGTGTTGCTGCTGGTCATCACGCTCACCGGCTCCGTGATGCTCTGCGCCCCGCCTGCCGCGCTGGTGGTCGTGCCGCCACCCCCGCTGCTGGTGGTGGAAACGCTCCCGCCCCCGCTGGCCGCACCCTGCGCGTCCGCCCGGTAGGCTTCCCGCTTAAGCAGAAACCTAACCACGTTGATGCGCACGGCGCTTTCCGGTATGGGGATGGAGAACGTCGCCGGATGCGCGGGCGTGCAGTTTTCAGCGTATTGGAACACATACAGCGATGTCGCGCCCTGGCTGTACAGCTCGCCGATGCCCACACGGTCGGCCAGTTGGTTGATGCTGTCGGCGGTATCTTTCGGCGCGTTGGCGATCGTGATCTCGATGTCCTGCGGCTTCCCGTTCACGTCCGCTTTTCGGATGCCGATGATCCGCGCCTGAAAGGTGATGCCGTGCTCGCCGTCCATCACCTGCACCAGCTTGCCGGGCATGTAGTTGTCCCAGCTGTGCCCGGTCAAGCGGTACAGGTCGGCGGCCGTCGCCGTGTAGGTGATGTAGGGGTTCTTGTAGCCTTCCAGCACCGCCTGTGCGCGCTGTTTCAGCGTCGCGGCATCCTGAATGGTCGTGTCCACAAACACGCTGCACTTAATGCCCCAGGCGCCGATCGTATCTGCGTCCAGGTAGGGCAGCCCGTCGTTCACGCTCCGGATGCCCAGTTGGTTCACGCCCTCGCCATAGCCCAGGCAGTACAGGCGCGTCACCAGCGCGGTGGCGTCCATGGTCTTTTCGATCTGCCGGAGGCTCCGCATGTAGTGGATTCCGCAGTCGGGCGACGTATCCGCGCGCCGCAGGTTCACGGTCCAGGGCGTGGTGTTGGTATCAAAACCCCAGGTGTATGCGTCCACCAGCAGGTTGCTGATCGAAAACAGCGCGGAGAGCAACGTGCAATTTTCAAAGTTGTAGGCAAACTGGTCGGTATACTCACACACGCCTAGCTGCCAGCGCTTGATCGTCTGCCGCGCCAAAATGTAGGCAATCACATCCGCGGTATCAACGCCGGTGCCGCCTATGGTGTGTTGGCCAAACAGCACATCATCCACCAGCGTGGCCATCACATGTTCCAGCTCGTATTCCGTCCAGCCGTCGGTGTCGCATTGCGGCATCCCGATGATGCGGTAAAGGCCGAGGTCACGCGCCCCATCCTCAATCTGCACGAAATTGTGCGCGATGCAGTATTCGTTTTTGGGGTCGCGGGTCGGCATCCGGAAGCTCGTGGTGGAAAGGTCGTTGTGCTTCAGCTCATACCCAACATCGGCAGCTGCGTCCAGCACCGCCTGCAGCTTTTGGTTTTGGTCGTATACTTTAACCATGCGTCAGCTTCGCCTCCTTTGGGCGGGGTTTCGGCCACTATTCGGGGTTGCCGTCCGCGCCCACGGACGCGGCTGGGGAGCGGTTGGGGGAGGGATCGCCCTCCCCCAAAGGGAGCGCCAGCGACCGTTGCGATCGCGCCAGCACTTCCACCAGCGTGAACATCTCCCGCGCCACGAACGTAGCAGCACATTCGCCCTCCACCATCCAGGCGCAGGCATCGCGGCAGGCGCTCTGGGTCAGCGGGCAACGGCGCGGCAGCGGCCCGGGGTGCTTCACCTGGGCTTCGGGTGCTGTCTGGGGCAGGGGCGCGTTATGGGCGGTCAAAGCCTGTCTCTTCCGGCCAAACATCAAATCCATCTCCCTCTGGCGTGTGCTTTCACAGTTGCCTGCTTGGTGCCGCTGCCAAAGGCCAGCGTCACAGTCACGGTCGCAGGCCCGCTGGCAGTCAGGTAGTCAAAGCGCGTTGCCTTGGGCAGCGCGCTGGCGGCGCCAATGGTGGCGCCAATCGGGGCTTCCATGTTCACCAGCAGGGTTTCCCCGGTTGCCAGCGCAAGCCCGCTGAATACGGTCTGCTTGCCCCCTACGGCCACAGTCACCCCGGTAATGGTCGCCATGCCGGTATTGGTGATGTCGCAGCATACAGGCGCGGGTTCGCCCGTATACAGGGGCAAGGCGAGCGTGTGGGCGGTGTTGTCGGCTACCGCCGCGCTCGCGGCCGCTTCCTGCAGGTCGTAGGCCACTGGCTGGCAGCGGATTTCGATCTCCAGTCCGCCGTCCGGCCAGCCGCTTTCTGTGTAATCCGTGCCTGCTGCGATCTCCGCCAGCAGGTACTTGTCCGGTTCATAATCCCATGTCAGCCGCCGCCGTCCCGCCTTCAGCCACGCGCCAATCTGTCGGTAGATGCGCATGGCCGCCGCGTCGCTTCCAGGCGTGTGCATCAAGTAGAGCGTCCCTTTGTGGGTCACCACTTCATGCGTGTGGTTGTCGCCATAGATCAGGTCGCCGTCCGCGCCACTGATTGCAAAGGTGCGGTATTGGCTGTCCGGGCTTACCGGTCGGCTCTTGCCAAAGATGTAGAAGCAATCGAAGTCCCGCAGGCAATGCCGCCCATCGAAGGTGAAGTTGCACTCAACCGCTGCCAAGCATCATTCCTCCTTCCGTCAGCCCAGTGTCATGCGGCTGTTGCGCCCGCGCACGCTTTGGGTAGCGCGCCTGCGGGTGGCGCGGCTCACGTCCGGCTCCAGCGTGGCGGCCACCACCTTGCCATCCAGGGTCATCACCGCTTGGCCAACGCCCCTGCTTTCCAGCGCGCCTGCCACTTCTTCGCCCAGCCTTGCATAGTCCAGCGAAAAAGCTGTGCCGGCCGTGGTGCGCGTCCCGCCTGCTGTGCTGCTGGCTGCCTTGCGGCTCAGGCCCGCAGCGGCATCCACCACGCTTTGCATGTTGCGTTCAATGCCGCGGCCGAAGCCTGCATCATATTGCCTGCCGATGTCCTCCATCACGTGGCTGGGGCTGCGGATGTCCAGCTCGCGCACGGCCGCCTGATACGCTGCCCGCGCGGCCGCCCTGGCAGCGTTGGTGATCACCGAGGTGCTGCCGCGAATGCCGCGTGCCATGCCCTGGTCGATGGCCTCGCCGATGCGTTCAAAATTCGCCCCGTCTGTCCCCACAATGCTCCACAGGGCGCTGCTGGCGGCCGTGGCCAGCATCCTTGCCGATGCGGCCACGTCTGCGCGTTGGCCGTCCAGCCCACGCTTTACGCCCTTGCCAATGGCGCCCCCCAGCAGCATCCCCTGCGCCTCGGTCAGGATGGTGGCAATCGCCTTGGTCACTGTGGTGGCCATCGTGCTGCCTGCCTCGGCGTTGGCCACGGTGCTGTCCTCGATGGCCGTCTCAATGGCGGCCATCATTCCCTGCGCCGTCAGGGTGATGCTGGCCGCGATGGTTTCCATGGTGGTCAGCGCAGTGGCTGCATCGGTGGTAATGGTCGTCAGCAGCTCGGCAATCTTGGCTTGTGCCGCCTCGGCGGCGGCTTGCGCGCCCTGGATGTCCTCTGCGGTGGCCAGTATCTTTTCCGCTTCGGTGGCAATCTGCTCTCCGGCAGCCTGTGCGCCTTCGGCGGCTTCTCCAGCGGCGGTTTTGCCGTCGGCCAGCTTGCCGGTAGCTTCCTCCACCTTGCCCGCGCCGGTCAGCGCGGCGTCCCCTCCGGCGTTGATGGCGTCCCCGGCGCTCTGTCCGGCAGCTCCGGCGGCGGTGGCGGCGGGCGCCAGGGCGTTGTACTTTGCCTGCGCATCGGCAATGATGCCGTTCATGGCGGTCAAGTCTGCATTGGCATCGGTCACGCCTTGGGAGAAGGTGTCGTAGCTTTCATAAGCCTTTGCCAGAACGCCGTTTTGTTCGGTAAAGGCAGTGGCCGCATTCCCAACGGCTGCCGTCATCAGCGTTTGCGCCGCGTCATAGGCGGCGGCCGCGTCCGCGCCGTCGCGCAGTTTCACGGTGCCGTCGGCCAGCACGTCCACAAAGTCGGATAGCGGGTTCGCTATGCTGGTATTGTCCTTGATGGTCTGGTAGATGCGCGTCAGGTTTTCCTCAAAAACTAGCAGCCCGCCCCCGTTTTCAAACACGCTGCTGTACAGCCCTTGCAGTTCATCCGACTGCGCTTTCAGCTCTTCCCACTTTTTCTTGACGTCCTCCTGTGTTTGCACGTGCTGCAGCAAGGCTACATTGGCATCCGCAAGCGCCTGAAAAAGCTTGGTGCGGTACTCCTTGTACGCGGCGATCATTTCCAGCTGATACTGAGCTTCGATATTGTCTTTGATGGCCTGTGTGTTCAGCGTGAAGGCCCCCGTGACCGGGTCGATGTACTGCCCAAGCGTCGGATAGATCTCCGCGATCTGCGCGGCGTAATCCGCCATCAGGGCAAGGTCGGCGTCGGTTTTCACGTCCTTCTGGGAAAGCTGGTCATACAGCGCCAGCAATTCCGTGGCCAGCGCCTTTTTACCCTCCGCGTCCGCTTCGGAGCTTGCAAGGTTTTCGTCGGCCTTGTCCAGCACCGTCTTAAACGCGGCCCACGCCTTTTCCGTAGCACCAAACTGCTGCTCGTAGGCAGCCGCGATTTCATCCGCATTGGTGAACGCGGCGGTGATTGCGTCCCCAAGGCTCCCCACCAGTTCCAGCGCCACCCCGCCCCAGTCGGCGTTCAGCAGCCCTTTCACCAGCTCCCCAATGATCATCGGGCCTTTGGCGATCAGCATGGCGGCGTTCTTCACCAGCGCAGCCGCAAACTTGCCCAGCAGCGCCACCGCGCCGCTGATGATGTCCTGCAGGCCGTTTCCGCTCACCAGTCCGTCGATCAGGCTTTCGATGATCGCTCCGCTTGCCTCCACCAGCTCCGGCGCGGCGTCCAGCAAGAAGTCGATGATGCTCTCGATCAGGTCGGCGGCCATGGTGCCGATGTCGTCGCTGTTCTCCACCATGGAATCGAGAAACCCCCGCAGCAGCTCCAGCGCCGCAGGGGCCAGGTCGCCCACCAGTTTGGGCAGTTCCTTGGCCAGCACCGCGATGATGGATTTTGCGGCCTTCGTGGCCACGGGGATGGCCTTGCGGATCAGGGGCGTGATGTCGGCCAGCGCGTCCTCCAAACCCTCCATCATGTCGTCCACGATGGTTTCCAGCTCGCCCGGCTGCAGCCCGTCTTTCAGCGCGGCGCTGAGCCTGCCCATGCTGTCCGCGGCCGTGTCTACCAGCGGTTGAAAGGCGGGCACCAGCAAAAGCCCGATCGTGTTGGCCAGTCCGTCCGCGGTCGCCTGCATCCGTTGCATGGAATCGTCAAAGCCGCCCAGCGTAGCCAGCTGGCTGTCGCTGAATACCGTGCCCATCTTCTCGGCTTCTGCGCCCAGCCGTGTAATCGCATCGCCGCCTGCCTCGATCAAAGGGTTCAGCTCTTGGGCGGATTTCCCAAACAGATCCATGGCGGCCGCGTCGCGCTCGGTTTCGTTGGTCATTTTCCCCAGCGCATCGATCGTGTCGGCAAAGATGGCCTCGTTATCGCGCAGGTTGCCGTTGTTGTCATAGATGGAAACGCCCAGCGCCTGAAACTTCTCCTGCGCGGCCTTGCTGCCGCCCGCCGCGTCGCCCACCTGCTTGGTCATCTTGGCCATGCTCTTGGTGATGGTGTCCACCGGCGTATCCATGAAGTTGGCGGCATATTGCCACTTTTGCAGCTGCTCGGCGGCAATGCCGGTCTGCTGGCTGGTGGTCAGCACGCTGTCGGCCATGCTGCCCGCGCTCTTGCTCAGCTCAAAACCCTTCTTGGCGGCCGCCACGGCAAACTCGCCCAGCTCCCTGAGCGCCGTTCCGGCGGCCTTTACCGCGGTCATAAACGCGCCGCCGATGGCACTGGCCGCATTGCGCAGTCCGGCCAGCAGCGCCACGCCGATGGCCGTCACCACCAGCGCGGTTTCGTCCTCAAACGCCTCCATCGCGGCGGTGTTGTCCTTGATTTCGCCCTCGGTGGTTGCCATCTCGGCGGTGGCGGCGTTCAGCGCCAGCTGCAGGTTGCGGGTTTCATCGGCATTCTCGCCATACTTCGCCCGGCACTTCTCCAGCATGTCCCGCAGGGTGACCACCTTTTGCAGCTGCAGGTCGTACTTCTCGTTCAGTTCCCCCTGCCGCTGCTGCAGGTTCCCCATGGTGGCGCCCTGGCTCTTGAACTCGGCGGTGGTCACGCTCATTTCGCTCTTGAGCATCTTCATCCGCTGGGCAATGCCATCTAGTGCCTCTTTATAGGTTTGCTCGCCATCAATGCCGATGCGTGCGCGCAGCTTCGGGTCGCTCCCGCCCTTTTTCGCCATGGTGGCACATCCCTTCAAAATACGGGCATCAAAAAACCGCCCCTGTTTTCAGGGCGGTTATCAGGCCATGATGGTTGACTATTTATGCGACACTACTTAACAGAAGCTTAAACATCGAGCATGTCTAAAAACACGTCTTCTGAGATGATTTCAATATCTTCCCCTTCTGCCTTGAGCTTTTCGGCCTTCCTGCGCTTTGCGCTCTTGCCGCCTGCAAAGGAGGTGCTATACCCCGCATTTCCAAGCACAAGGAAATTTGTATCCTGGTTCACGCTGTCACCGCAAAACCCGCCAAGGTTCAGCACAATTTGCATTGCATCTTTGCGCACCATGCGTTCCATGGCTCCGGTAAAAACGAAGGTCTTGCGGTAGATCGGCGAGCCAACATCAAACTGATCTGTCTGTGGCCGCATATCCCGCGCATAGTTTTGCTTGATTGGCTTGATGGCTTCCAGTGTCAATCCCTTTGCATCCATTGCACTCTGTAAGGCATCGTAGCATCTTTTGGTATAGTGAGCATCCGATAAAGCCCTGTGTGCAGCACCGCCTTGTACGCGAAGGTTTTTAATGAGGTCAACAAGCCGGTGGTGCTTCCACTCAGGGTAAATGCGTCTAGACAGCCCCATGGTATCAACGTAATGGTTACACACAGGTTGTTCGGTATGCTCGATCGAAGCGTCGTATATAAAGTTGATGTCAAAATTGACGTTATGCCCGAGGATAATATCCTCACCCAGAAACGCCACGTAATCCGCGATCACGTTCTTGATCGCGGGTGCGTCTTTTAACATCTCATTGGTTATTCCGGTTAATTCTGTAATGAATGCGTCAATCGGATAGGGTGGTTTCACAAGTGTTTGATAGGTTTCAGCAGGCTGGCCATTGCGCACACGCACGGCTGCAAGCTCAATGATATGATCCCGCGCAGGGTCAAGGCCAGTTGTTTCAGTATCAATCACAACGTAATCACTGGGTAACAGATACTGGTTTTTGCCTTTATGTATTCGGTCAGCATTCATGATATACTGCCTCCATTTGATTTTTGATGGAAGCAGTATATCATGTTGCCCCAGTTAATTCCATCCCTACGGCCTTGGCAAATCCGCCAGTCGCAGCCGGATGGGCTCCGTCGCTCGACCGCCAGCCTTGGTGTCGCCGCCCTTCACGGCCACCAGCTCGGCCTGTATCAGCAGCACCGCGCGCGGGCTCATCGCCCAAAATTCACGCGCGCCAATGCCCAGGTCAAGCGCGTGGAACATCATCCACGCCCACGGAAAATGCCCTTCTTCTTCCGCGGCGTGGAGAGCGCGTTTTTTGCGTCGTGCTCCGGCAGCGCCTGCGCAATGGCCCGCATCAGCGCTTCGGACACACCCTCGATCTCGCTGATGGTAAACTGTTCGTCAAACTGCGCCCAGCTTACGTCCGCGCCGCCGCCAATCAGCGCGCCGTAGTACAGCGCCATCAGCGCGCGGTGCATGAAGCGCGATGCCTCTTTCAGGATGGCATAATAGCCCACGTCGCGCCCGTACTGCTCGGCGTATACGTCCTCGCACACACGCGCGGCCTTGTTGTTGAATTTCAGCACGTACCGTGTGCCGTTCAGGGTCACGGTCATTTCTGGCGCGGCAATGTCCCGGCCGCGCGCATCCCCCACCACAGGGGCGGGTGCGGGGGTTTCCGTTTTGGCCGCGGCTGGGTTCATCTTCAAAACGTTATCCTGCATGGCGATCCTCCTTCATTCAGGCAACCATGGCCGGGCACATCAGCCCGGCCATGGTTGTGCCTACCGCGTTACGCGGCAGCGGTTTCGTACACCTCGGCAAACCAGCTGGCAGCGGTAGCGGCGTCGGCTGTGGCGCTGTCCTCATCCAGAATGGCGCACAGCTGGTGGTCATTGATGCGGCGGTCAAACGCGCCTTCCACCTTGGGCGTCTGGTACTCGATCTTGTCGCTGTCGGTCTTGCCGCTCTTTTCCGGCTCGTAAAACTCGCCTTTGTAGAGCCACCACAGTTCCTTGTGGCCGTTGTCACGCGTGAAGCAAAGGCCCAGCGCGCACTTGGCGGGGTCCGCATCGCCGCTGAGGATTTGCACGCCCTTGGCGTCGGTCGTGCGGGCGAACATGGTCGCCTGCAGTGCGGCAGGGATGTCGTCCAGGTTCAGGGTCGCGTCGTAGCCGTCAATCTTCTTTTTGCGGCGCACCACCGTGTTGCTGGCGTCCAGCCTGCCCTCACGGTAGCGGGGTTTCAGGCCTATCTCGATGCTTTTGCCCAGCACCTGCGGGGCGCCGTATACGGGCGCGGTACCCACCGCATCCGGTGTGGTCATGAAGGCGATGTACACGTCCGCGATACCGTAAAAGTAACCGGGTTTCATCACGGTTTCGGGCATAAGGGTTCTCCTTTCCGCGCGCACGGGCGCGCCAGGGGGTTATTCCTGCCACCGGCAGGTAATGGGGATGTGGTACAGCTTGGTGTCGTCCTCGTAGTTGCGCGGCCCGGCGTATTGCACGGTCACGCCTCCAGCCTGCAGCGCGTCCAGCACGCTGCGCAGCTGTGCGTCCTTCACGGGCGTGCGGCTGAAGATATTCACCTGCACCATGTAGCTGGTGCGCAGCGGTGCATTGCTGGCGTAGTCCGTGGGGGAGAGCGAAAGCTCCTGCCAGGTCAGGTAGAGCGGGTCGGTTGCGTTTGCGGCAGGGTGCTGGCTGCTTGGCCACGGAAGCGGAGCAAGGGCACTTTTCAGGGTTGCGTTCACACCCATGCGTCATTCCTCCCCTACCAACACCGCAGCCATGGCGGCGGTAATCGCATCCGCGTGGTTCTCGATGGTGGGGCGCATAAACGGTCTGGCTTCCTGCTTGCTGCTGCCGTATTCGTTCACAAAGGCAACTTCCTCGTTGCTGGCTTTCTTGCTGGGGCCGTTGGGCTGGGTGCCCGCCGGGTACACATCCACGTAGATGCCGTCCTCCACGTTGCGGGCAGGTGCCGTCATCTTGAAGCTCTGGCGCATCGCGCCGCTTCGGTGCGGCGCTGCTTCGTACAGCAGGTTGGCGGCTACCAGCCCGCCTGCCTGCACGGCTTCCTTGGCTCGTTCCTCGAACCCGTCCTTGGCCTTTTCAAGTTCCAATATAGCTTCATCAAAACCAAGTACCTCAAAGATAGCCATGCGCGCTCACCTCGCTTCCCTGCGGCTGCCGGATCCGCGCCTTGATCTGCGTCCAGTCGCGCCGGTACCCCAAGTGGTTGATCTGCACAATGTCGTACACCGTGCCGCCATACACGATCTGCATGTCGTTGCGCAGCCCGTCCCGCCAGCGGATGGTGAAGGTCACCACGTTTTCCATCTGGCGGGCGGCCGCTTCGTAAAAGTCGCGCCCGCTCACGTCCTTGATGGCGGCCATGGTGTTGCATACCTGCTTGTACACGCGCACTGCGTTGCCCTCGTCGTCCGTGGCGGCCCCGTCTGGCTCTTGCAGGGTAATCAGGTGCCGCAGCTCTCCGGCGTTCATTCGCTCACCGCCTCCGGCGCGCTACGCAGCTGGTGCATCAGGCTGATCACGGTGGGCGGCACGTCGTCTTTGGCCGCCTCCTGGTTGCCACGGGTGTCGTAGTAGTGGGTGGCCAGCCGGTACACGGCCAGGTCGTAGGAAGCGTCGCCGGTTCGGGGCTTCACCCCCGCGGCGCTCAGCCAGCAGATGGCCGCGTCCATGCACAGCTGCAGGGTCGTGTCCGCCACGTTGGGGTCGGTGCCCGCAAAGCCTTTCAGGCCGTCAATGGTTGCCGCCATCCGGTTTCACCTCCTGTTGCCCCGTGTCGGGCGGGTGCACGCGCTCAATCAGGTGCAGGTGCGTAAGCTGCAAGGCTTCATCCTCGCTTTCAGGCGTGTAGGTCACGCCCTTTTCGTACCTGCATCCCCGCACCGTGATGGCCCTGGTCGTTCGGTAGGTCTGCGCCATGGGGCACCCTCCTTTACGCGTTCGTCGCACCGGCCACGGGCACGCCCAGCGCCGCCGCCTGCGCAAACACGTTTTCCACAAAGCCCATCACCGCGCTGGTGATGGTGTCAAGGTTCGCGGCGCACAGCTCGGGGTCGGCCACATCCACGTTGATGCTCACGCCCTTGGCGCCCCGCAGGCTCGCGTTCACGTTGGCCACATTGCGCCGCTCGCCTGTGTCCAGTGCGATGTACAGCGGCATACTGGGGTTTTGATAGGTTTCCGCCACAAGGTTCACCATGGAGAAATTCCTCCTGTTGCTTCTGTGGGCGCGCACCGCCTTGGTGCGCGCCCACATTTGGGGTTTACTCGCCCGCGGCCATCAGTCCGGCGGCACGCAGCTTTGCCAGCAGTGCATTGTGCTCCGCACGCAGCGCAGCCACAGTGCTTACGTCGCCGTTTGCGTCCTGCATGGAATCCGCCGTGGGCAGCCCGGTAATCGTGGCGCCCGCCTCCAGCACCAGCTTTGCTCCGGCTTTCACGCGCAGCTCGCCGCCGATCACCGTCTGGCTGCCGTTGCGGCCGGTGTAGTTTTTCGTTGCGTTCATGGGGTCAGGCTCTCCTTTCCGCTGGGTTCAGGCCAGCCGCTTACACCGCGGGAATGAAGATCTCGCGCCGCACCACGGCTTCGGTGTCAAAGCGGGTCACGCCAAGGCGACTGATGCCACGCACATCGATGCGGTTTTTCTTGAAGGCGTCGCCGCCCACGTCGGTGGAAACGAACTCCAGCGGCATCCGCTCAAACAGCGTGGCATACTGCTTGAAGTCGCCCACATAGATGGGGTAGTAGTCGCCCTTGGTCGCGCCGGTCGTGGTCACCACACGGTTGGGGAAGGTGCGGTTGCTCATCACCTTCACCGCATGGGTTTTCAGCAGCATCGGCGTGCCGGTCGCAGGGTCGGGCTGCAGCAGCGGGCGGCCGGTGCTGTCGGTGATGCTGTCCAAAAAGTCAAAACCGCTCTGGTTGGTCAGAATGCTGGCCGTCTGGCTGATGGCCGGGTCCAGCGCCATGTTCAGGATGCTGCGCAGCTGCATGATGGCGTTCTGGTCATCCTCATCGGTGATGTTCTGGCTCGTCAGCAACTCCAGCGCCGCCTTCAGCAGCTTGTTCTCGGTAATCACCTGCTTCTTGGTGTACCACCGGGCGAGGTAGCCAAACAGGTTGGCCGTTTCATCGGCGGCCAGCTCGCGGCTTACCGGCACGATCAGGCCATAGGTATTCAGCGAATAGTTGACCGGCGCAAAGCTGGGCTGGTCATCCTCCGGCACGCCAGCAGCGGGCGCTTCGCCATCCAGCTGGGTAAGGCCCGTGGTGGGGTCGGTATCCACGATGCGGGTGCCCTTGCTGGTGCTGGTCGGCTCCACCGTAAACAGGTCGCGCAGGGGGTTCAGCTGGCGCAGGCGCTCGTTGATCTGCGTCTGCACATCGTCCGGCACCAGGAAGCCGCCATCGCTGCCCGCAGGGGTGCCGCCGCTTTCGGTCAGCACATCATACAGCACGCTCAGGCTCGGGTCCGGGCAAGGGTTGGCGGGGTTCAGCCGGTTGCGGATGGCATAGGCAAACGCCTGCGCGTACTCGTTGCTCTTGCGCATGGCCACCACGCGGCCGCCCTTGGTGGCCGCCTGCGCGGGCAGCGCGGTCTGCTGACCGGCTTCCTCCTGGCTGATGGTCGCGCGGGTCAGGTCGATGCGCGCCTGCAGGGCGCCCATCTTGCCGGTGTGCTCGGTCAACTGGGCGGGGGTCGCGGCCTGGTTGGCAAGCAGCGCCTGGCCGCTGGCCACGAGCGTGCGCATCTCGTTTTGCAGGTTCTTCAGGGTATCCTTCAGCTGGGTCAGGTTTTCCATTGGGGGTTCCCTCCTTTTTGTGGGTCACAGGCTGGCGTCGGCCTGCGCCAGCGCCAGCGCAAAGCTGGCTTTGTCGCGGTCGGTCGCCGCATCATGGGCTGTGGGCACGCCGCCAAACGGTTGGGCGGCGGGGTGAAGGCCGTGGGTATGCGTAAGGAAGCTAGGGCTTGCGCCCGGGCTAAACCCAGTTGTGGCCGCCTGCGCGCCGCTCTCCGGGGCCGAGCCCCGCACCTTGGCCAGCGCCTTCATCACGGCAGCGTTGTCCACGCCGTGCATGGCGTAGGCAAACCGCGGTGCCTGATTTGCGCCAGTCTTGCCGGTCAGCGCATTGTCCTTGTCGGGGTCGTCCTCCTCATCGGGGGCGGCGGCGCTGTTCTTCTTCGCGGGCTTGCACACATCGTCCGCAAAACCCAGCTCCAGGGCGCGGCCGCTGCTCATCCAGGTTTCTGCGTCCATCAGCGCGGAAATTTTCGCCCGGGGCAGCGCGGTTTTCAGCTCATACGCGTTCACGATCGATTCTTTCACTTCGTCGAGCAGCTGCATCGCCTGGCGCATGTATTCGCTGTCGCCCATCGCCAGCGTCCACGGGTTGTGGATCATCATCAGGCTTACCGGGCTCATGGTCACGCGGTCGCCCGCCATGGCTACCACGCTGGCCGCACTCGCTGCAAGGCCGTCGATCCGCACGGTTACCTTGCCGGGGTATTCGCAAAGCATGTTGTAGATCTGCGCACCCGCCACGCAGTCGCCGCCCGGGCTGTTGATGCGCACCACAATGTTGCCGGTGCCTTGCAACAGCTCCGCACGGAAGGCCGCGGGGGTCACATCGTCGCTGTACCAGCTTTCCTCCGCGATCACGCCGTCCAGCGCAAGCTCGCGCTCGCCGTCCGGGTCGCCTGTCAGCTGGTTGAACACCCAGAAATGGTTCATGGTTTCACTCCTTTGTTCAAAATTGCCCGGCGGCTCACCGCCCGCTATCCTTCACAGTCAAGCCTTCAAGGATCATCTTCAGCGGCAGCAGGTCGCGGGCACCCAGAAGCACGTCCCCATCCGGGTCGGGTGGCAGGTTGTCTTTCTCGCGCACTTCATTGGGGCGCATCCACCCGCCGCGGATAGCCTTCTGGTGCTTGTCAGCCATGGTTTTCACGTCGCCGCGCAGCACCGCGTCCATGTCAAAGCGGAAGTGATACCCTTGCGTGATCTGCTCCCAGGTCAAAAGCTTGCGGTCAAGCTCCGCTTCCCATTGCGCCACAATCGGCAGGATGGTCAACTGCATCAGCTCGCGCATCTGCTGCTCGTTGTCGGCAAAGCTTCGGTCGCTGGTGTCGCCCAGCAGGCTGGGCGGGATGTTGTACACCGTGGCCACGCGGTTGCGGGTCATGTTCTCCACGCCCAGCACATCGCTGTCCACCGGGGTGCGGCTCAGGTTGGCCACGGTCATGCCGCCGTCCAGCACGATGGCGCTTCGGCCGCTGTCGTTGTACGCGTCCAAAAACTGGCGTATGATTTCTTTGCGCCGTCCCTCGTTCAGGCCCGTGTTGGGCACCGTCAGCACGATGGAGTTGTTGATCGACTTGATCTGCTCCATCGTGTAGGTTTTCACGTCGGCGTCGTATTGGATGCTGCCGCGCAGCACATCCATGGGCTTGATACCGCGCTCGCCGTTGGCGCTCATGTGCCGGATCACAATCATGTCGCTGTTGTGCACCCAAAACTGCTTCGGGCTGTCCGGCGGCGTCACCCTATACCAAATCTCCCCGGTATCCGTCATGCGGATGGGGGTCACGCGCGTTGGGTCCAGCACATCCAGCCGCGCTACCGTTCCGGCGAGGGTGGGCACGACCAGCGCATAGGCGTTGCCTTCGTTGCCCACGCACGCCTGCATCGTCAGCCGAAACATGAAGGCAGTCATGCGGGGGTTGGGCGCATAGGCGATCAACTTCTCCAGCGGATCTGTCTTTTGCAGCTCCATCCCCTTGTACAGGTGCAGGGGCATACAGGCCACGGTGTTGGCCACGCGGCTTACCGCCGCGTAAATGGCTTCGCTGGCGGTCATGTACCGGTCGGCGCGCGTCTGGTACACGCCGGTCATGGGGCCCCTGGGCTCGTCGCGCGCCTTTGCGGCCCGTTTCCATGGGAAGATCGACATTTGTTTCACTCCTTTCGGTCAGCCACCTGGCCGCCATGGCAAAACAAAAAGCGTCAACGTTGACGCTTTTGGAAGGGTCAAAACCGGAACACCGTCACGCTCGCGGGCACCGTATCGCCCAGGATGGGCGCTTTCTGCATGGCCACCGCGTGTGCGTCCAAAAATGCCATGAAACCGTCGATCTTGCGGTACCGGTTGCGCTTTACCGGCATCCAGTTTTCCCGGTCGCGGTCGCGGTAGTCGTTGCGCAGCCGCACATTGTGCATGTACCAGCGCAGCATCGGGTCGTTGTTGCTGATCAGCCGCCCGTCCAGCAGCATTTCCCGTATGTCTTTCATCGGGTCATTCATGGTCAAGGGCCCTTGGCGTTTTACCTCGCAGCAGAAACCCGCGCTCTCCAGCATTCGGGTCAGCCATACCGCGTTGGCCGGGTCGTACCCGATGCTGATGATCTCGTACTTTTTCGCCTGGTCGAGGAACCACTGGTACACCACATCCTGCGGGATGTAGTCCCCATCGCATATCGTCAATAGCCCCTGCAACGCCCATTCGTAATAGGGGATTTTTTCGTTGTCCATCTCCACCTTGCGCTTGGGCACCCAGCTGTGCTGCAGCACGAACGTATCCCCATTGTCCAGCGGAAACTCCAGCGCGGCAGCAGTGAAGTCCTCACGGCTGCTCAGGTCAAACCCGCCATAGCAGCTTCGCCCGGTCAGGCTTTCCATGTCCAGCGTTTTACGGTTGCGGTTCAGCACGCTGATATCCACAAACCCCGCGTCGCTCGCATCCGCCATCACGTTCAACTGCTTGGTAATGAAGTCGCTGCGCTCCTGGGGTATGTTCTTGCACCGCTCCCAGTCGTTGCTCAGCGTATCAAGGTCCAGCAGCAGGCCCATGCCTGGGTTAGCCTTCACCCAACAGCTGCGGTCCTCAATGTTGTCCGCGCTGTCCAGTTCGCAGATGAAGCAGAAAAGCCGGTCGGCCACGCTGGCGGGCAGCATTCCCTCCTGCATTGCGTCCGTGAACAGCGCGTAGTAATCCATTAGGGGGCCTTCCAGCACCGTGCCCATGGTGGTGATGTAGATGGCCAGCGGTTGACGGCGCTTGTTCATGCCGCGCTTGATCACGTTGATCAGCTTGTAGTCGCGGTATTCGTGAATTTCATCAAACACCCCCATGTGCGGGTTCAGGCCGTCCAGCTTGTGGCTGTCGCTGGCCCGGTGCTGGATGCGGCTGTTGGTCTTGTCATAGTAGATGCCATCCCGCAGGGTTCGAAAGCGGCTGGCCAGGAAGGGGCTGGCTTCGATCTGCCCTGTGCACTCGGTGTACACGATGCTGGCCTGCTCCTTGCTGTTGGCCAGCAGGTACACATCCGCGCCGCGCTCTCCGTCCTTGCTGGCCCCAAAGGTTGCGTTGCCCGCCATCAGGGTGCTTTTGCCATTGCCGCGCCCCACCACGATCAGCGCCTCTCGGAACCTCCGCAGGCCGGTTTCTTTGCTCACCCAGCCGTAGATGTTCCCCTCCACGAAACATTCCCACGGCATCAGTTCCATGCGCTCGTAGTTACCTTTGGTGGGCGCTAAAAAGCGCTCCATGAACTCGATAGGCCGCAGGGCCAGTCGTTCATCGAAGCGCCAGGGGTATTCAGGGTTTTTGGTTTTTTCCAGATCCAGCAGGAACCGGGCACAGGCCATCTTCACCTTTTCGCAGGCAACCAGCTTTCCGGCTGTAACGTCCTGTGCATATCCGTATATCTTCCCGATCGGGTCAGCTGTCGGGGAATTCGTCAAACTCATCTTCCGGCTTGCGCGGCACTTCCGCTTCGCCCGGGCTTTCCTCCTGCCCTTTCAGGCTGGCAGGCGTCAGGCGAAGTTCATGCAAGTGCTTTCGCTGCTGCTCCCGCAGCATACGCGCCTGCTGGATGCATTTATTTTCGCGTATGCCGGTTTGCCGCCCATTTTTCCAGGGCACCATCACGCCCCGCTTGGCCACGTCCTCATCGCAGCGCTGCTTCTGCTCCTCCATCATGGCAATATCACCGGCAATCTGCTGGGCGATGTCATCCATGCCCCCCGGCCGCCTTTCGCAGGCAGCGCAGATGTTTTCATAAAGAGCCTGCGCCTCTGGGTGCTTGATACGTGCCAGCTGCTTTTGCCTCATGTCCTCGTTCATGTCGGTGCCTCCTATATCTTGATAACCCGGGCGCGACACGACCGGAGCGGCGTTGCCAGCTCCTTGCTTTGTCCCTTTTCCGGATGGCGTTGGTTGTGGCATGGTTTGCATAGACTGCGCAGATTTTGGATATCCAGCTCCAGGTCGGGTCGTTCGCTTCGGGGTTTCACATGGTGTACGACTTCCGCGTCCCGTACCTTCCCGTGCCCGCCCTTTTGGTATCGCTCCAGGCAGTCGCAGCACAGGTGGTTATCCAGTCGCAGCCGCTCGGCAGCGGCGCGCTTCCAGGCGGCGGTGTGGTAAAAGGGGTCGCTTTCCTTGTGGTACATCGCATTCACCCCCATGCAAAAGGGCGGCCCGTTCGGGTCGCCCTGTGTGCTTGTTTTGTAGGTTAATCATAGCACCGTCAAGAGTGCGTGGATAGGGTACTAAATTGTCATATTACATTCAGGTTATATACACGTGTAGTTTATCGAAGTAATTCATTGTCCAGCAGCATTCGCGATGGGGAATGGCGGCAAGGGTAGATTGGAAATAAGCAATTCTTGGCCCTTCGTACGAACCTTTGAAGCACAGGTATAATCCAAAAAGAATGGTTGGTATTGTGCCCCGGTATCCCCATATAAACCACAGATGAAAGGCGCATCGTCGTAACTGATAATCCAATCTAGATGATGTACATCACGAACATAATGCGCAAGATGTACATGATCTTGATTTGTATAAAAGTGCCTATAAATTGTTGAGCCTTTTTCATAATATGGAGGATCAAAGTAAGCAAAACAAGCGTTGTGGATGAATCTGGCATTCTGGGTATGCATGAAATGTATAGCGTCGTCATAATGTACCTCTACAGCCTCTCGGTACATGGATAGCCGCGTAATAATATCGATTATTCTAGCCTTGTTAAAACGGCAATCAATCCCATAATCAGATTTCTGCTGGATACCACCTATTGGATTAGCATTTAGTATCCCTGAAAAATTTGTACGGTTAAAAAACAACCCTGCAAACGCCAAATTTATTAACTCGGTCTGTCTTATGTCTGTTACTTCTCGAAATTGATTCTGCTGTTTCCAAGTATCAACTGTAATGGGTGTGTCTTGAATCATTTCACACAGTTCATATGGCTCTCGAAAAACACATTCCCAAAAAGCATATAACATAATATCTTTCTCGCAAAGAACAAGTTCGTTGATGCGTCCTCTTTGGAGCAAGTCAAGACCAACAGCTGCGCTTCCAGCATAAGGCTCAAAGAATGTACAGCCTTGAAGGTTGTTTACGTCTAGTAATGCGTCAATGTAGGTTACTAAAGACCTTTTTGCTCCAGGATAACGCAAGGGATTTTTCATCGATGGCATATTATCATCCTTCATTCAATCATGTTAATAATACCCTGAACAAGTGCATACATTCCACCGGCAGCAATGGCTTCCAATGAAGCGGCCGTCACACAAATATTGCCCGGATAATGAATGTTGGCGTTCAGAAAATCGCGATGCGTTGCAGCAATAACGCGATCATAGAAATTTAACATGTTTTGATCGGGAAATACAATAGCTTTATTTGTGCCAAGGTTAATAAAATCTTCCATAGATTTAAGGGTAGGGAAACTCCTATTGCTTAACGTCTGGCAATAGGGGCCCCATTGATTAACTTGAATTAATCGGAGGCGCAATGCTTGCTCATAAACAGTTCTTAGAATCATGCCTGTAGCAATAGGGAATTGTTTATACGCTTTTTGCCTGCCATATCCTGTGCTAGACAAATTATATAGTTCATTAATTGCAACCAATAGTCCTTGGTGGTTTGGGTGGTCTGGTTTGAGTTTGTCTCGCCAGCATATCGTTTCAAAAAAGGATCTTGGTGGAGGGCCACCTGGGCGAGGGCCTCCACTTCCGCTCCCCCCATCATTATCGGTACTTCCACTTTGCATTCCTGCACCATTGTCTGTGTTTGTACCTGCAGTCGTGGGGTTTCCCTGATCTTCTGTGGGGGCTGGATCTCGTGTGCTATCGGGCTGCGCCCCAGCACCATCTCCTGGCAAGTTTTCCTCGCAACTTGGCAGACACTCTTCAGCAGCAGCCCTAAGAAGCGGTTGTATTTCTTCAATATCTGCCATTGTATTACGAGTAGTAATTCTTTCTTCAACGATAGCTTTCTTAAAAATTATCTGAGTAATCTGTTCAAATAACTCCGATGGTAGGGAACTGATTGTATTCAGAGTATCATCATAGGATATCTTCAAAATATCTTTAGGGCTTGTATTTTCACCGCTAGGGGAAACGAACTTGGCGTTAAAAATGCGCCAAAATGGGTCGGTCTTCAATATAACGATTTCTTTATCGAACTCCGGATGCAAAGAACAGTACTTTCTATAAACGGCATGGAAGAATTTATAATCACGTATATCTCCCTTAATCTCTCCCTCACGGACACCCGTAATTCTTGATAGGTTCCTAACACTCTGTCCGTGCCCATCATTATAATTTGCTGCAAAGAATTGTTTTTTTGCAAGCGGCTTCCATTCCTTAACGCCTTCGATATGGCGTTTTGTCATCAATCCTAACGCCGCATCACGATCGGGTAGTATATCGACATCTATAGTCTGGCAGTTGGTTCCTAGCTGAACCGATACTGAAGGAATAATGTGTTCAAATCCATCAGGTATTAAGTCGCGAGACAAAAGAACCTGTAGAGCGCACGTGCGCCGGTTTCCTTCAATCACCACGTACATATTATTCTCATGAAGCACGACAATTCTTTCACCAGGTAATAAACTGCCGTATTCATTTATTTCTACTGCAAGATGGCATACGTCTTCATATGTCATCAAATACTTCCGAATATCAGCTTGTTCCCTTCGCTCTAGAATGATAAAGCGGGGATTTTGAGCGTCAAGCACTAATTCTAATGGAGATATTGCTATTGACACAATTGTCACCTCCAGATACTGTGAAAAACACTATATGTTAATATACCACACAATATCAAGAAATTGTAGTAATTTTTGCGCAACCTTATTCACTCACACCGCTTTAGAAATTGGCACCGGTGAAATTTTTGCATACAACCAAAAACCAAATATGGACGAGTTCAGCGACTCGTCCATATCAAATTTCTTTATTTTTCTGTGTACCACCCCGGCAGCATTCCCCGTACCTCCCCTTCCTCAATCTCTCTAGCCATGCTCACCCCATCTGCCTTCATCTTCCGGGTATACCCATAACTGTACTTCTCATGAATCGCCACCAAATTGAGCGTTTCCCGCATCACATAATACCGATGCAGCACGTTTCGCACCGTAGGCGGCAGCAGCCCGATCAACCGGGTGCAGGCGACCTCTTCCGCCGCCTTTTCGCGCTCCCGCTGCGCCAGCAGTTCCTCCAGCCGGGCGATCTCCACGGCGTAGCCCGCTGTCCTGTCCTTTTCGCCGCCCCCATGCCCCCCGCCGATATCGTCTATTTTCGGCGTCACGTTGGTGGCAATCTCCCGGTACCGGGCAATATCCGCCCGTATGGTTTCGATGTCCTCATCCGCCCGTCGGCAGCGGGCGAATACCTCCACGGCGTTCATGCAATGCCCCCTTCTCTACTGGTCAAACTCGGGCGGCAGGTCGTCGCCTGCCACTTCCGTGTACCCGTCGCTGCTCTGCGCAGCCTGCCCTGAGGCGGGTTCGTCCTGCCGCTTGCTGCCCAAAAACTCCACGTTGTCCGCCACCACCTCAAAGGCGGTGCGTTTCGTGCCCTCCTGGTCCTCGTAAGTGTGCACCTCCAGCCGCCCCACCACGCCGCACTTGCGGCCTTTGGCCAGGTACTTCTGGCAAAGCTCGGCCAGGTTTCGCCAGCACAGGATGGGGATAAAGTCCGCCTCCGGCTGGTTCTGGCCCTCCCGCTTCCGGCGGTTCACCGCAAGGGAAAAGCGGCAGTAGGCGACGCCGTTCTTGGTCTGCCGAGTTTCCGGGTCGCGCGTCAGGTTCCCAATCAGGATCACTTCATTCATGTCTTTCTTCCCTTCCTCCGTCCCGCCTTCCAGTTCGCACACCACCCGCCAACGCGGCGTGTCCCGCACCACATCCCGTGGAAGCAACGTTCGCAGGTGAACACTATTCCCCGTCGCCCCCTTTCAGGCTGGGCACTGTGGCAAGCTTGTCGGCAAGCCCGATTTCGACAGCGGCATTGTCGGTCACAGGCTTGCCAGAGGAGAAAAGGCACTCCGCAACGTAATGCACCGTTGCGTCCCGCACCATGTCGGGAAAATCCTTCCCAAACGTGCGCAGCATGGCGTAGAAAACCTGCTCGCTGATCTCGCCGTGCAGCATGGCCTTGATCTTGTCGCCGTCCACCGACCACAGCAGAAAAACAGTCGCGTCCTCAATGGTCATTTGATTCTTTCCACTGTTCACGATCTCAAACCGGCTGTCCACGATGTCCCTTTTCTCATAACCCTGTTGCAGTCCCATGCGTGCATCCTCCTAAAAGGGTATTTCTTCCCCGTCGACCACCGTATGGCCGTTGGAGAGGCTTTCAATATGGATCTGCTCTTCGGCGGGCTCCCCGCCGTCCAGCAGCTTGCGCGGGATCCACAGCACCCGCTCGGCGGGCTTGTCGCTGCGCACGCGCTTTAGGTAGCTGTAGGTTTTACTGGTGGGCGGCGGGGTAATCAGCCCATCGCTGCGCATCTGACGGTACAGGCTCCGTTGCGGCAATTGTAATTCAATGCCCTGCTTGCGCACCTGTTCGCTCACCAGCGTGAAGGCCATCTCCGGCATAATGTAGTAGTATTGGTTGTCCATCCAGCCCACCATGCCGCGCGCCGGGTCGCTGGCCTGCGTGCCGTCGGTCAGGTCGCGCACCGCGGCAACCTTGGCCACCAGCATTTCCCCCAGCGTTCGCAGAAAGGCGCGCCCGGGTCGCTCTTCGGCGCTTTCTTCCGCCTGCTGGGCGCTGTTGGCCAGCAGCGTGTCCCAGGCTGCCTTCCTTTCCGTTTCGGCTAGCGATGGGGAAAGCTCCCCGGCTTCGGTCATGTATTGCAACATCATTTCGTACCCCAGCATCAGGCAGGCGATCGTGCCCGGCGCGCGGTTGTGGGCGCGCTTGCTGGCTTCCTTCTGGGCTTTGCTGCGCAGGGCTTGAAAGCGTTCCAGCAGCCTGTCCGGCAATGCGTCCATCTGGGGCAGCAGCCATTCGATGTACCCGCGCATGGCCTTGGCCAGGTAGCCCTTGCGGGCGCATTCCTGTGCAGCGGTCAACGCGTCGTCCATGGGCACGTCCCCTTTTTCCACGTTGATCAGGTAGAACCGTGCCACGCCGCTTTCGCCCACGTTGGGCGTGCTCTCTCCGCTGATGATGCTGATGCACCGGGGCGGTGTGTCCTCGCGCAGGCTGGTGTCGCTGTTCATGCGCTTGCGGGTGGCGTTGTCGCCGAAGGTGCGGCTCAGGCTTTGCGCGGTGGCTTCCATTCTCCGGCGCTCTTGGATGCTGCTGGTCGGGTGGTAGTCGTCCACCACAATGGGTACATCCTTGAGCAAAAACGCTTTCTTCTGGATGTAGTTAGCCGTATCGTTGAAGCTGGCGGGCAGGCTGTTGGCGGTAAAGCTCCCGAAATGGGAAAGCGCCAGCGCCGATGCCGTGCTCTTTCCGCATCCGCTTTCGCCCACCAGAAACAGGCTGAAATTTGGGCTGCAGCTCGCCATATCCATGGCCTCTTTGAGCGGGGCCAGGTAGGCGGCTGCCAGCAGGGGCACCATCAGGTGCCGTGCGCCAAGGTTCATGACCAGGCTCATGCTGGCCATGATTGCGTCGGATTGACTGATGCCCGCAAACCCCGGGTCGCCATTCCCGTCCAGCCGGTACGCCTGCAGGCCGCTGCCCAGCTCCACATTCACGTTGTCATTGCCAATCGCGCCGCCTTGGTACAGGTACGCCCACTTGCCGCCAATCTTGCGCCAGCCCGTGTGGTTGTATTCCGTGTACCGCCTCACGCCTTTCTCACCAGCGGCGGCGATGGCATAGCGCAGGTTGTCCTTCACCGTGCTGCCGGGCAGGATATTCCCGCGCAGCCCCCAGTTGTCCATCACCCAGCCCATGCGGTCAAACACTTTGCTGTTCACGCGCACCTGTGGCAGCCGCGCGCCGTCGCGGGTCCACCCATCAATCAGGGTTACCGTTTCCACGTTCAGGCCATCGTCGCGGGTGATCTCCGCCACCGGCACCGCCAAAAACGCGCACAGGCGGCGGTGGTTCTCCTCGCTTTCCCATTTGCAGATGCAGCCATCCTCCACGCAATAGCCGGGGATGCTGTTCATCCGCTCGGCGGCCTTCTCCCGCTCGGGGTCGCTTTCGGCAGGGGCTTCGTCCTGCTGCGCCGTCGCTTTTTCCAGTGCGTCCAGCATGGAGGCGGTCAGGGGTGGCGTGTCCGCTTCCAGCTTGGCGAGTATTTCGAGCCCCCGCGCCTTCTTGGCGATCTTGAACAGGTCGGTGATGTCGCCCTTCTCTGGCAGCGGGATGCCGCTTTGTGTCAGGTCAAGCAGCTTCACGCGCTTGCATCCGGGCAGCAGCAGTCGCGCCACCTTGCGCCGGTCGTAGGTGCCCGTTTCGTCGATGTCGGGCAGGATAATCACGTCCGCGCCCCGCAGGCTCTCGGTGTGCTCCGGCTGCCATTTGATGGCCAGCCCCTTCTTGCTGGCGCCGCCTGGGTTGGTGGTGGCGGTAAACCCCAGCGCAGCCAGGTTGTCCGCGTCTTTCTCTCCCTCCACCAGGTACACGGGCTTTCCGGCGCGGATGGCCTCCAGCACCTCCGGCAAACGGTACAGCGGGTGGCGCACATGGTCGGCCTTATACACATAACCGTCAAACTTGGCTTCGATGTTGTGGGGGTCATGCACGCGCTGCAGGAAGGTTTTCTGGGTCTTGCCGTCCTCCTCGCGTTCATACCGGCAAACCTCAAACAGCGCCCTTCCCGCTTCGTCTGTGTAGTGGTACACAGCGGTCAGCTTCCCAAGTTCCTTCTTCTTGCGTTGGGGCGGCGGCAGTTCCTTACCCTTACGCACGCGCTGGTCGGCAGGCGGCTGCTTCTTCGGGTCGGCGTGGCTGGTTGGGTACAGGTCTTTGGGCTTCACGTTCAGCCTGCGCATGATCTCTGCGTTGTCGCATCCGGCTTGGCAGCAAAACTTGATCGCCCATATTCCGGCGCTTTTGCCGCGCTCCATGGGGCCTTCGGTCACGCACAGGCTGGCGGTGCTGTCATCATGGGCGGGGCAGCGGCACATGTATTCCCCGGAGGCGTTTGGGCCGCTTTCCACGCGCAAAAGCGCCAGAAACTCCTGTAGTTCCATGGCTCGCGCCCCCTCTACCCTTTCGTTCCGCCTTGCATACGCTCCGTGATGGCGGCCAGCACTTCCTCCGGCTGGAACAGATACTTGCCGCCGCTCATCACCGCGGGGATCCATCCGGCGCGCACCCCGCGCCGCACGCTGGATACCTTCAGGCCGGTAAGCTTGCTCACTTCCTCAATGCTGATGCCCTGTACCTTGCGTTCATCGGCAAGGATACGCTCCAGCTGGTCGAGGTCTACCATCATTCGGGTGCCAAGGTACAGGCAAGGGAAACGCCCGGTCTTGATCCCGCTGCGGATCAGCTGCGCGGAGATGCCCAGCACTGCCCCGGCTTCGTTGGGTGTTGCCAGTTTCACGGTTTGCTTGCCCCCTTATCCATGGCCTTGTCCAGCGCGTCGATGCTTTCCTGCATCATCGCGCGGATCTCCACCGCCTTGGCGCGGATCTTGGCGCATAGCCTTTCTTCGTCCGGCCCCACCTTCCCGTCCCGGGCGACGGCTGCAAACTGCAACGCGATGTCATGCACCCCGGGGAAGGTCAGCGCCCAGCCCAGTGCGGAGCGTTCCAGCGTGCTTTCCCCGTCGCTTTCGCGGTACTGCTCTGTCAGGATCGGGCAGTTGGCGCGGATGTGCGCCGCCCGCAGCCAGGGCGCGCCATACACTTCGATCATCTGTTGCACCACATGGCAGGGCGGCACAATGTTCCCGTTCTCGTAATCGCCCAGGGTATAGGCGCAGCAGTACACCATCTCCGCCACACGCTCCCGGCTGGAAAACAGCGGGTTGCGGGCGGCCGCTTCCCGGCGCGCCCGCAGATACATGTTGTTCTTGTCCATCCTCACGGCCTCCGGTTTCCGATGAATTGTTGCAGTTGGTCTATAGCGTGTTCCAGCCACATAAGCCGCTTGCCAAGCTTGCCGGATAAATGAAGCCCATATGCCATTTGCAGTTTCCCAACCAGTGCCCGCGCCTGCTCCAGCATGTCTGCGCTGGGCGTAAAACAGGTGCAACGCGTCCCGCCGTATAGGTCGTCGCAATCATCCCCGCCACGTCCGCGCCATACACAGCTGGCGCAGCAGCGTAGGGGAAGGGTAAGCTCTCCGCTGGTCAGCATCGGCGTACAGGCGGTCTGGTCGGGTTGGTGCGCAAGGTCAATTGCGGTCTGCATCTTTCGCTGCCTCCTTTCTGGCGGTCTTTTCCGTGCGCCGTTTCGGTCGCTTGGTATCGGCGGCGGGCTTCTTTTCGCAATCGCACGCTTCACCCGGGTCAAGGTGCGCGCCGCAGTTGGGGCATTCGCGGTAGTAACTCATGGCACAACCTCCTCAAGGCAACGCTCCAGCACGTATCCATCGCCTACGAACCCCCACCGTTCGCCGTCCGCATCTGTCCACCGCGTCACATCCACGGTGTCCCCTGCCTCCAGCCACCGCACCCGCTTACCGTATGGCTCAATGCGCACCCGCACCCGCCCGTCGCTGCCGTTCCGGTAGGTGCCCAGCGGGCTGCTGGCATCCGTAAGGGTCAGGTAGTCGCTCTTCACGTACCCCTGACCGGCCTCAATGTCCGCGGTCACCAGCGCCCAGCCGTCGCTTTCGGATACCAGCGTCACCCGATCCCCCGGCCACAGCTTCCCGATCACATCTGCCCCCACCCAAGGGTTGCCGCGGATGTTCAGGGTGTCGCCCGCCGTGGTCACGGTGTACTCGTCGCCAGCCTCCGCCATCGCGGCGGGCAGGGAGAACATCCAAAGCGCCACGCAGGCCAGCAGCAGCGCCACTGGACGCGTCCATTGACAACGAAGGCGACGCATCCTAAAACGTTTCTTGCGGCGTTTCCGAAAGCAAATATGCATCATGTCTCGCTCCCTTCCGGCGCTTCGGCCTTTATCCTGTCACGGGCTACCCACAAGTATCGCGCCACAGCGCCATGCACTCGTTTTGGCCTCGTGCTCTTGGCTTTTCCATGCTCGTTTCCCACCACCGCCCCTGCTTCGCGCAGGCAGCGCATCAGCGCATGTTGGGTTACCGGGAAGGGAACCCCCTGCGCTCGGCATTCGCGACATACCAACTCGTAGGCAAGAGCAGGGCGCACATAAAGGAATTGTTCGTCCGCGTATCCGATAGCCTCTCCATCGCTCCGCGTGCCTTTGTTCGGCTCGTTTAGTTCCTCCACCCAAGCCCGCCCGTTGCTAATCAGTTCCGCGATCTTTGCAAGAAACTTTTCTGTTACCTGCTCTACCAGATCGTCCTCCTGTGCGGCGCGCCGTTCTTCTCGGCTACGCTCACGTAGCGCGGCGGCTTGTGGGCTCGTGGCCCAGCGCAACCGCTGTTCCAGCTTTTCGCAGCGTTCCTGCTCGTTGCGCAACGCCCGTACCAGTGCGGCCATGGTATCTGGTTCGGTAAAGATGCCGCTGCTGGCAAACAGCCCATATTTTCGGATGGAGGGCAAGACTTCGTGGGTAATCCAGCGTTTGAAAGCGCGGGCTTCTGGTTTACGGCTGCCCATGATGAGAGCGTACAGGCCGAATTCGTTTACAACGTTTGTGATGCCCTGACGCCCTAAGTTCAACTTAGCCCGTTCATCGTCATCAAGCCTGTCAATAGCCATGCTTACATTGCTATGATCGAGCACCCTGCACACATCAGCCGCCACAAACCACGGCTCGCCGCCCTGCATCACCGTGCGCACCTCGCCAAACAGATCATTCTTGAACACCTGCAATTCGTTCATCCACTTGCACTCCGCTTTCTTTTCGTTGTACTAACCAGTGTTTTCACGTGAAATGTTGTGTTCGGCCCATTGGAATGTACGCAGCCTTTGGTTTATCATGATTCTTGATAATGAGGTCAGTATATATCAAGTTATCGGAAAGGTCAATACATGTTGGTACAAAATTATGATAAGTTGATAAAACACAACCCCATATTCAAAAGATTGTATAATATGATAAAGTGAATGAAGGATGTGAGAAGATGGATACAGTTAGTAAAAGGCTGCGTGATCTTCGTGCAGACCATGACCTTACACAGCAGTATGTTGCGAAGGCACTGAAAATCTCTCAAGCAAAACTTTCATATCTTGAAAATGGCCAAGAGATACCAGTACCGCTTTTGATTGATATTTGCAGATTTTTCGACGTTTCAGCCGATTATATGCTTGGGCTTTCAAACACGCCACAATCAACAAGCCCAGATTCTCATAAGGTTTTTAATGCGCTCTTTGCAGTAGAACCTGACAGTTTCTCCATGAATGATATACTTACACTCACCCGTCAATTTATCGACTACTACGCCGCTGGTGCGCCCGCAGGTGCCACTCCCATGCAATGCTTCAAAGGCGTGTTGGCATCCATGGGAGGGGTGCTGGCGGCTGCCACTGCAAAGGATGTAGCCGCGCTGCTCATTCAAGCCAATGCGTTGGGTGCCTGTTGCCTGCAAGCGAATGAAATTCTTGCTGCTTTCATGGGTGTTGATAAAAAGAACGGATAAGGGTATTCCTGTCACACATAGCCACCCCCGCCTGTAACATTCCGTATCGGGTTATTTGTGACAATACAAACCTTTATTTTTCAACGGTTTTCAGGGCGTTTTTCTGCTTGTAACATTAGAACACATAGAATCGTATAACCCCCCTCAACGATTTTGGAGGCTTGCACTATGGCGACCATCGAAAAGCGCGGCGCATTCAGCTGGCGCATCGGCGTAAAACTCAAGCAGCCGGACGGTACGTTTGAATGGGTTCGCAGCGCAATCAAGTTCCCCGCTGGTACGTCCGAAGCCGCCATGCGCAAGCGTGTGGAGATGGAGGCCGCGCGCATGGAGCTGGACGCCGAAACCGGCGCGCTTCAGCAAAAGCAAGAGGAAACCCTCGCCACCTTTGCTGATCTTTACATCAAGGAATACCTCCGCCCCAATTGCTCGCCCAGCTATGTGCACACCATCACGCACCTGTTGGAGCGTCGCATTCTTCCGGAACTGGGCGATGTTCCCTTGCACAAGCTCACCCCGCTCATGCTGGAGCGCTTCATCAACACCCTGCATAATGCGCCCAAGCGGGGTACGGCATTGCCGCCGGATCAGCGCAAACGCAAGCCTACCCAGGATGAAAAGGAACACTACGAAAAGCGGCAGCAGGCCGCCCCCGAAACCCTCAGCGACCGCACCGTGCTGCATTACTATAACTGTCTCAGCGGCCTTTTCAAGCAGGCCGTCCGCTGGGATAAGCTCGATGCTAACCCCATGGACAAAGTGACCCGCCCGCATTTCAAGCGCAAGAAGATGCAATTCTTGGACGATGATCAGGCTGTGCAGCTGCTCCGCGCCCTGGCGAACGAGGAGGATATGTCCTTCCGCGCCGCTGTCCTGCTCGCGCTCACCTGCGGCCTTCGCTTGGGCGAAGTCGGCGGCCTGCGCTTTGAGGATGTCGACTTTGCCAAAGGTACCATCGACATATCCCGTGCCCGTAAATATACCCCCGAGGAAGGCAACTTCATCGGTGACCCGAAAACCGAAGAGAGTAACCGTCTGATTGCGCTGCCCATCGCCCTTCTGGTGCTCCTGAGCGAAACCCAAAAATATCATCAGGAGGTGGCCGCTCTCCTGGGCGATCGCTGGCGCGGCGATGGCACCATCGTCTGTAGCTGGGACGGTTCCCCACTTCATCACGATACCCCCAGCAAACAGTGGCGCAAGTTCGCAGATAGCAACGATTTCCCCGGCGTGCGCTTTCATGATCTGCGCCATACGCACGCATCACTGCTGCTAGCCAACAACGTGGACGCCGTCGCCGTTGCTTCCCGCCTTGGCCACAGCGATGCCGAAACCACCCTGCGCGAATACGCCCATGCCCTCCGCAAGCGCGACCTGGCCGCCGCCGAAGTCATGCAGCAGCTCTTCAGCGCCCAGCAAACCCCCTCCGAGGATCTCGGCCGTTTGCAGTCCCTGCACCCGACTATCTCCTTCAGCCCGGCTCGCAAACCATAAGCAGGCAGCAACGCAGCCAATCAGGCAGCGGGCAACACGGTTTTCATCCATCGCGATTTTTTGGAACGCTGTCAAGCAGCAGGGTAAAGTCAACAAGGGCGACCGCAAAAGGCGGCCGCCCTTGTTGATGGTTTTCCCCACTTTTCCCCAATTATTTCCCCATTTCGCCCCTTTACCACAAAATCGGCAGTTTGCATTTTCGCAAACTGCCGATTTATAAGGGTTTCTGTGGTCGAGGTGACAGGATTTGAACCTGCGACCTTTTGGTCCCGAACCAAACGCGCTACCAAACTGCGCTACACCTCGACGCTTAAAAAAGCTGGAGCCAATAAAGGGACTCGAACCCTTGACCTGCGGTTTACGAAACCGCTGCTCTACCGACTGAGCTATATTGGCGCGTCAGCGAGAAATAGTATAACAAATAGCAAAAAGTTTGTCCAGCCCTTGCGTAAAAAAGTTGCGCTTCCAAAGCTAACGACGCTCATCAGGGCAAGACGTAACTCTTCTGGCATTCCGCATGCGTGGGGGCGATAAGCGCATCGCCTCCGACGGTCTGCAAGTGACAAACAGGCGGGGATGCTTGCACATACCCGCCTGTTTGTCCGTCGTGTCGTGGCGGTCACTTAGGATCGAGCCCATCGTCAAACAGCTTTTTGATGGCAGGGCTGGTGCCGACCAGCTTGTTCATGGGCGAACGTGCATCGCTGACGGTTGCCACGGGCTTGCTGTCCTTACTGTCACCTCCGTCGGCCTTTGGAGCCGCTGCTTCGTCGGGGACGTAGCGCTCAAACTCGATACCCAGTAGTTTGAGCGACTTGGTTTGCGGCAGGATAAACAGCAGTAAGGCCGCGCCCAGCATGGCGTACTGCATATCCCCCAGCACAAACAGGCCCAAAGCATTGAGAATGGTAAACACGACCAACGCTCCTGCGGGGATGTACATGGCCAGCGCAAACGTATCGACCTTTTCAATGGCGGCTTCCTTGCGCCGCTTTGCAAACAAAGCCTCGCTGGCATTCTTCACGGCGTACAGCGGGGGCAGGTCAAGGATCGAAAACTCGTCCGGCTTTCTTTTGGTCGTCTCGCTTGCTCCGCCTGCCTGTGAAGCATTGACCTTAACGGTCAGGATAAAGGATGTGGGGGCTCGGTTATTGCCGGGTTTGGAACACCTGACCCAGAACGAGTACATGGGCAACGGCAACCTTTGGCTACGCTTCGCTGTACGTTTGCGTGATTTGTCGGCGGGCTCTTTCTCATGACGCTGGCTTGTGCCGCCCGTTGCGTCATGCGCGATGTTGCGCGCGTTTTCTGCCATGTCTTGCGCATCGTCGTCGCCCTGGTCGGCTTCAAGCTCGTCGTCATCTTCGGGGTCCTTCGCTGTGTCGGGCGAGCAACTGAATCGATAGAGGATGTACTTCGTCTGCGGATTGATAATGTCGATCGTCGCTGGGAAATCGTCAACGGTGATGGTTTTCTTATTCAGCACGATCGACTCGGGAGGAAATTTGGCTTCCTCCAACTGTCTGATGAATTCGCTTACATCTTTCAGATCCATGTGGTACACCTCCTTTGGCTGGATTATACTACCAAATTCCATAATATGGAATATAGGTAGATGGTTTTGCTAAAAATTACCATATCACATTTCGATATATAAGGGTGCATTATAGCTTGGCAACAAGCGAAAGCCCGCCCTTGCAGACATTCCTCCTGCAAAGGCGGGCCGTTCCTCTTCTTATCCTGTGGGCGGTCGCGCGTCGTTAAATGCTGTGCTTCAACCGGTCGTGCTCCTCCGAGCGTTTGGCGTTATTGAACCGGTCCAGCGTGCCCACGAGGTAGCCCGTGATGCGCCGGATGCGCTCAAAGGGGCGGTCGGTCTCCGCGCGGCCGCACTTGGGGCAGCAGTCGCCAATGATGCCGTTGTAGCCGCACACGGGGTCGCGGTCCACGGGGTGGTTGATGCTCCCATAGCCGATGCCCATGTCGTGCATGTGGCGCACGACCTTCTCAAACGCGTCCAGGTTGCGGGTGGGGTCGCCGTCCATCTCGATGTAGCTGATGTGGCCGGCGTTGGTCAGCGCGTGGTAGGGGGCTTCGATGCTGATCTTCTCGAACGCGTCGATGGGGAAGTACACCGGCACGTGGAAGCTGTTGGTGTAGTAGTCGCGGTCGGTCACGCCCTTGATCACGCCAAAACGCTCGCGGTCGATGCGCACGAAGCGGCCGCTGAGCCCCTCGGCGGGGGTGGCCAGGCAGGTGTAGTTCATGCCGGTCTTTTGGCTCATGTCGTCGCAGAACTTGCGCATGAAGCCCACGATCTCCAGCCCCAGGTTCTGGCTGTTCGCATCCTCGCCGTGGTGCAGGCCGCGCAGGGCCACCAGCGTTTCAGCCAGGCCGATGAAGCCGATGGACAGCGTGCCGTGCATCAGCACCTCGCGGATGGTGTCGTTCCAGCCCAGCTTTTCGCTGTCGATCCATACGCCTTCGCCCATCAGGAAGGGGAAGTTTTTGACCTTTTTGGCCGCGACGATCTCAAAGCGCTCCTGCAACTGCCCTACTATGAGGTTGAGCAGCCGCTCCAGCTCCTCAAAGAACCACGCCAGGTCGCCCTTGGCCTTGATGGCGATGCGGGGCAGGTTGATGGTGGAAAAGCTCAGGTTGCCGCGGCGGGGGCACACTTCGCGCTCCGGGTCGTACACGTTTCCGATCACGCGCGTGCGGCAGCCCATATAGGCGATCTCAGTTTCGGGGTGGCCCTCTTTATAGTACTTCTTGTTGAAAGGCGCGTCCACAAACGCGAAGTTGGGGAACAGGCGCTTGGCGCTGGTACGGATGGCCAGGCGGTACAGGTCATAATTCGTGTCGCCGGGGTTGAAGCTGACGCCTTCCTTGACGCGGAAAATCTGGATGGGGAAGATGGGCGTCTCGCCGTTGCCAAGGCCGCTCTCGGTCGCCAGCAGAATGTTGCGAATCACCATGCGGCCCTCGGGCGTAACATCCATGCCGTAGTTGATGGAGGAAAATGGCACCTGCGCCCCCGCGCGGCTGTTCATGGTGTTCAGGTTATGGATGAGCGCCTCCATGGCCTGATAGGTGGCCTTGTCGGTCTCCTTCTCCGCGTGCTCGCGCGTAAAGTCGAGGATGCGGGTTAAGAGGTCGCCGTCCGCCGTCATCAGCGCGGCCACGCGCTCGCGCACCGCCTTGTCAAACGCCGCGTCGTGCGTGAGCTCCGGCTTCTTGCCGGTTTCGCTTTCCACCTCTTTCAGGAGCGCGGCCACCTTCTCGGCCGCGTCGTCCACGCCGCCCAGCAGCTCCAGCGCGCGGGCCAGGTTGTCGCGGTAGCGCTTGAAATAGGTTTTCTTCACGCCCGGGCTCATGCCGTAGTCGAAATTGACAACGCTCTGGCCGCCGTGCTGGTCGTTCTGGTTGGCCTGAATGGCGATGCAGCACAGCGCGGAATAGCTGTAGATGTCGTTGGGCTCGCGCAGCACGCCGTGCCCGGTGGAAAAGCCGCCCGCGAACAGGCTGAGCAGGTCGATCTGCGTGCAGGTGGTGGTAAGCGTATAAAAGTCCAAATCATGAATATGGATATCGCCCTCGCGGTGCGCCTTGGCGTACTGCGGGTTCAAAATATACATGTCGTAAAACTGCTTGCTGCCCTCGCTGCCAAACTTGAGCATCGCGCCCATGGCGGTGTCGCCGTTGATGTTGGCGTTCTCGCGCTTGATGTCCGAGTCCTTGGCGTCCTTGTAGCAGATGTCCTCGAAGGTCTTCATCAGGCGGGTGTTCATCTCGCGCACGCGGCTGCGCTCCGCGCGGTACAGGATGTACGCCTTGGCCGAACGCACGAAGCCGTGCTCAATCAGCACCTTTTCCACGGTGTCCTGTATCTGCTCCACAGTGGGTACGCTGGGGATACCTTCGTCATTCTCCACCGTTGCGACCACGATGGCCGCCAGCTCGCGCGCGGTGTCCGCGGTCTTCTGGCTGCCGCTGGCCATAAAGCTCTTTTCGATGGCCTGCTCAATTTTGAGGGGATCGAAGGCAACAATGCGACCGTCGCGCTTTTTGATGGATGCGATCATAGGGCGACTCTCCTTTGCGATGTTACAGAAATGCGGCCGCTTAACTGCGAAAGGGGCACAAAAACCCCGCGCTTCGAACCGAGCGCGCCTCTGCGTTCAATTATCTATGCGTAAACGGTCAACCAAGGCGATACACTTTCTATGTTACCACCCTGACACCGCCACACTGCGAAATTTGGAACGATGTCATTATATTGTGTTCCAAACCGACTGTCAATACCACATATAGCGTCGCATGTAACCTGCGCCCTCCGTTTATTGCGAAAATACGAAGGATATGACGGCTTCCTTATGGTTTCCACCCAATATCCTTACAGAAATATTTTTTATCCATGTCGTTTTCCACGCATTTTCCACGATTTTGATCGATTTTGGAGATGGTTATCCTCATTTCGCACGCTTTGGGGTGAGGATAAGAGAATTTCGCGCGATTTCCGCTCCCAGTGGCTGCAACGGGATGGCACAAGATGCAGGCGCTGCTCTGGAAAGCCACCTGTATCAGGGTTTGCGGTTCTGTGGCCCGCGCCCACATACCGTGCCCTTACTGCCTGTGCCATCGCGCTGCGTGCGGCGCGTTAGCGCCGCGCGCACGGGAGCCGAGCCAGCCATTGGATAGCGATCTTGCGCCAGCTGCATGTGGGGCGATAACCGGACGGCCCGTTTTGCTGTTACCCCGCCCCTCTATGCGCCCGGCGCGACCACCGTGGTACCAGACTTGCCGGTGAAACCTGCAAGCAACCAAAGGCTTGCGTATCAGGCATCGCTGCCCCGCATGCGTGGTGGGAGCATGCGGCCGCACAGGCGCCGGTTTGTCCGCCGCCACCCCGCCCCGCGTGTCAAGGTGGCCTGGCACAGCGTTGCGGCCACGGCGCCTAAGGAACACCGCGCACGGCCGGGCGCTTGTCTGCGATCCTGTCGGCTTGAAGCTTGCCCACCAACGCACCGCGATGCGCCATGAAAGGCGCTGGAATGGGTATAACCCGCTTTTAGGCATGTGAAAACGGCATTTTTCCACAGGTTCGCGCGTAGCGTGGTGTATCGCGGGCCAGTTATGCCTGCATTCGCCGCGTGTACAGCCGGCTTGCCCGACAAAGGACATGGCGCGGCAAAGCGTTGTGCGCATTGCTTTTGCGCGTTGCGCTGCGCCCATGCCTGCGCACGAAAAAATGACGGACTGGGTGCCTGTTTGCCCATTTTCTGTCAATGAGTGCAACTTAACCTGCGCTTTACACTCGTTTCCCATGCGGTTTCCACAGCTAGCGCCGCATGAATCCACAACGATATCCTCATGGGCATCGCCCCGCCCGTGCCGCTCTGCCCCCGCACGATACGACCGCCCCGCGATGCAGGCAAGGCCAAGGCTGCGGAGGATACGACTTCAAGGGGTGCCCGCGGGCTAAAAGCTGTTTTCGGTCATGTATGACACTGTGTCGCTCGCACGGCAAGCACGCGGCAGGCAAGTGGTTGCAAAAGGGTCGCCGGATGGGGGTTTCCGTTTGCGAAATGTTTTCGCGCGGGTTTTGCGCAGGATATCCTTACGAAACACATGTAAATCCACCGAGTTTTCCACATGTGCGATTTGCCCCTGTGGGCACATTTTGCGATACGACCAATTGACATATTATGGAACGAAGCAACGAATTTTTGTAACCGTACCAGAAAATGAGACGACGCCCAAACGCTTGAAAATCAATCGCTTTTGCGCCCTGCTCCGTGATGCGCGACGCACACGTGGCACGGCGCGCCCCGGTGAGCATGCGTTTGCTTTGGGGGGCGCGGAATATGCGTAGGTTACATGGCAGCGGCGTGATTCCCTTATCTTTTCCACGGTATCACGGAAGGTTATCCACGGTGTTTTCCACGATTGAAAGGGTGGATGGAACAGGGGGGAAGCATCTCCGTCGCCTGTGCGGAAAATGCCTCCCCAAGAGACATGCCCTCCGTGCGCGGCCATTGCCGAAAACCCGCACATCTGCTATGATACCCGCGAAGGGAGGGGTTCGTATCCATACGGCGATCATCGGCGGTGGCGCGGCGGGCGTGGCCGCGGCCATCGCGGCGGCGGAGCGGGGCCAGCAGGTCACGGTGCTGGAGCGCGGCGCCAAACCCCTCAAAAAGCTGGGCGTTACGGGCAACGGCCGCGCAAATCTCTTAAACAGCGGCGCGCCGCTCTATTATGGAAACAAAGCCTTCGCCCTCGCGGTGCTTGCGCAGCTGCCCTACCCCGCGCTGGCGGCGTTTTTCGCCAGCATTGGCGTGCCCCTGCGCGAGGAGAGCGAGGGCCGCGTATACCCCGCCGCGCTGATGGCCTCCGTGGCCGTGGAAGCGCTGCTGCTGCGCGCGCGCCAGCTGGGTGTGGTGTTTGTGACCGACACGCGCGTTACGGCGGTGGAGCGGCAAAACAGGGGCTTCTTCGTGCATGCGGTGCGGATGGTCGCGGGGGAACCCGCGGCGGGCGGTGCGGCTCGCACACCCCAACAGGGCATGAAGAGCGAGCTTGCGCCCCCCGGCATTGGTGGCAACGCAGCCAAATACGCGGGCACGAAGCGCGGCGGCAACGCCGCCCTGGCCCTGCATGAGGAGCCGCTCACGTTGCCCTGCGACCGCGTGATCGTGACTGTCGGGGGCGCGGCGGCCCCCATGCACGGCACCGACGGCACCGGCTACGGCCTGCTGACCGCCTACGGCCACCGCCTGACGGCGCTTAAGCCCGCCCTGTGCGCGCTGATTACCGATAAGCGGCGCATCGCGGGCCTGAGCGGGCAGCGCGTGCGCGCGGGCTTGCGGCTTTTGTCCGCGACGGGGCAATGGCTGCACGCAGCGGAGGGCGAGGCACTCTTTGGCGAGGACGCGGTCAGCGGCATCGCCACCATGCAGCTGGCGCGGTTTTACGAGTCTGGCGCGGTGCTCAGCCTTGACCTGCGGAACGCGGCGGGCTGGGCGCAAGGCGATGGCGCGTGCGAGGGCCGCCAAGGCGGCGACGCAATCGATACAGGCGAATCGACGCCCGATGACCGGCGCGCAGTCGGGCAAGCCGCTTTCGCTGCGGGCGAGGCGGCGCAGGCCGCCACCATAGGCAAGCAGGCTGTGGCCAGCCCTTGCTTGGAGTTGGAGGCGCACATCCGGGCCCAGATCGCCCTGCGTGCGGATTGCCCGCTGGCGGAGCTTTTCACCGGCGTTTTCACCGTGCCCGTGGCGCGCTTCCTTT
Source organism: uncultured Oscillospiraceae bacterium (assembly GCA_964584315.1). Taxonomy (GTDB): domain Bacteria; phylum Bacillota; class Clostridia; order Christensenellales; family Aristaeellaceae; genus CAXXOK01. The sequence continues at coordinate 1,970 of CAZOZO010000011.1, read as the reverse complement.
GCCGCGAGGCGGGCCTTGGCGACCCCTTGCTGCCGGTACGTCAGCTGCGCGATGCGGATGTGCGCCGCCTGGCCGCCACCCTGTGCGACCTGCGCCTGCCCCTGGCGGGCGCGCGCGGCTTTGCGCAGGCGCAGGTCACGGCGGGCGGCATCATGGCGGAGGATTTTGACCCGCGCACCATGGAGAGCAGGCTGCAACGCGGCCTGTATGCCGCCGGAGAGGTGCTGGACGTAGATGGCGACTGCGGGGGCTTCAACCTGATGTTCGCGTTCGCCAGCGGCATCCTCGCGGGGCGCGCGGGGTAACGGCGGCGTTATGCGGCGTGCCCGTCCGGTGCGCCTCGGCAAAGGCGCAGGTCATGCACAGTGGGGGAGGCGTGTTTCCATGGCGAGCTATTCGTCGGCGCATATCGTGTTTTTCAGCGGCACAGGCGGCACGGCCCGCTTTGCGGCGCACCTTCAGGCGGCGCTGGCCGCGCGCGGCGTAAGCGTGACCGTGACCGAGCTGGGGCCCGTGCCCGCGCCGCCCGCCCAAGCGGACGTGCTGTTTTTGCTGTACCCCGTATATGCCGCCAACGCGCCCCAACCCGTCGATGAGTGGATCGCCGCCGCGCCGCAGGGCAATGGTATGCCCGCGGTGGTGCTGTCGGTTTCCGGCGGGGGCGAGGTTTCGCCCAACACCGCCTGCCGCGTGCGCACCATCCGTAGGCTGAAAAGCCGCGGCTATGACACGCGGTACGAGCGCATGGTGGTGATGCCCGCCAACTTTATCATGCCCTACGGCGACGCGCTGAACGCTTATATCCTGCGCGCCGCGCCTCGGCTGGCCGCGCTGATTGCGGATGAGGTGCTGGCGGGCGTGACGCGTCGCGCGCGCCCCCAATGGTGGGACAGGCTGCTGAGCAGGCTCATGATGCTGGAGCACCTTGGCAGCCGTTACTTTGGCCGCGGGCTTGCCGCGGGCGATGCCTGCAACGGCTGCGGCCTGTGCGCGCGCCGCTGCCCGCGCGGCAACATCGACATGCGGGATGGCAGGCCCGTGTTCGGCAACAGGTGCGTCATCTGCCTGCGCTGTGTGTACGGCTGCCCGCAAAAGGCCATCAATGCCAGGTACGGGCAATTTGCGGTGCTCAAGGATGGGTTTGACCTGGACGCGGTGGCAAAGCGCACGGCGGGGATGGAGGCGCTGCCGCCTGTCCGGGAGATCACGAAAGGCTGGGCGCTGAGCGGGGTCAGGAAGTATCTTGAGGAAATCAATCGATCGTAAACGCAAAGCCCCTCGCTGTACATTGCGCAGCGAGGGGCTTGTTCATAGCGGAAGGTGCCATTCGTCTCCGGTTCTGAAGGGGCTGGGAGGGCTTAAATCTCGCCGTCGTCCTCGGGCTTGTCCGCCGGGTCGCCTTCGGCCACCGCGTCCACGCGCTCGCCGCCGTCCACGATATCCTCGTCCGCCTCGGCCATGGCCTCCACGGCTTCTTCCAGCGAGGCCGCTTCCGCGTCCTCCTCCTGCTCCTGCTCCTGCTCCGCGCGGGCCACGGCCACGATCTTCGCGCCCTCGGCAATGCGCATCAGGCGCACGCCCTGCGCGTTGCGGCCCGTCTCGCGGATGGAGGCCACCGCCATGCGGATGATGGTGCCGTCGTCGGTCATCAGCAGCACGTCCTCGTCCTCCTGCACGGTCAGCTGGGCGACCATCAGGCCGGTCTTGTCGGAAAGCTGCATGGCCTTGATGCCCATGCCGTTGCGGCCCTGCTCGCGGTAGGCCTCGGGGTCGGTCAGCTTGCCGTAGGCGTTTTCGGTGATGGTGAGCACCTTCATGCCCTCGGTGGCCACGCTCATGTCGATCATGTAATCGCCCTCGCGCAGGCGCATTGCGTGCACGCCGCGTGCCGTGCGGCCCATGGCGCGGATGTCCCCCTCGCTGAAGCGGATGGCCTTGCCGTAGCGGCTGCCCAGCAGCAGGCTCTCGGT
>CAZOZO010000010.1:0-79529 GCA_964584315.1 uncultured Oscillospiraceae bacterium | reverse complement strand
TGCACCCGCAAGGGCCATTGCCCGGTCGGTTTGATCGTCGCGCAAGGCACTGCCGTGCCCTGTGCTCGTCAAACCTCACACCTGCGGGTCGCTCGCCGCTTCGCGGCGGCCTTCGGCCCTGCCTGCTTGATCGGCGTGCATGGCGCTGTCGCACCATGCACTTGTCAATCAGGCCACCTCCAGTTCGCTTTCGCCTTCGGCGAAGCGGCCACTGGCCGCCCGCTCTCTTTCGGTGCCCACTGGGCAAACGCTTCCCTTCGATGCCCTTGACCCTTCTTTTCCTTTACCCTTGCAGTTTTGCAATCCCCACGTCGATCCTTCGGAGGGTCTCCTCTTTCCCCAGCAGATAGGCGATTTCCGTCGCGCCGCCCGGCGTACTCGCAAGCCCGCTGATCGCCACGCGCACCGGCCACATCATCTGCCCTGTTTTCAGCCCTTCCTTTTCCGCCATCGCCATCAGGCAGTCCTTGACCGCCTCTTCGGCAAAGCTTGCAAGCCCCGCGAGCGCGGGGCGCGCTAGCATCAGTGCCCTCAAACTTACTTCCGCGTCCGTTTTCATCTTTTTATGCGTGTAGATTTCGTTATCATATTCCGGCAGTTCCTTGAGGAAGCGCACCTGATCCGGCACGCGGCCGAACACCTCCGTGCGGCTGTGCATCAGCTCCGCCAGCCTGCGATAGTCCATCGAAAGCCCGCCCAGCGCCTGCTCGAACCACGGTGTGGCGGCCTTCAGATAGTCCTCAAAGTCCATCTTCTTGATGTATTCGCTGTTGAACCACACCAGCTTCTCCATGTTGAAGATGGCGGGGGATTTGCTCAGCCCGTCCAGGTCGAACGCGTCCACCAGCTCCGCCAGCGTGAAGAACTCGCGCTCCTCCTTGGGGCACCAGCCCAGCAGCGCGATAAAGTTGATGATGGCTTCCTTCACAAAGCCCTGCGCCAGCAAGTCCTCAAAGCTGGGGTCGCCGTATCGCTTGCTGAGTTTGCGGGTCGCGTCCTTCATGACCACGGGCAGGTGCACGTACAGCGGCGGCGTCCAGCCGAATGCCTCGTACAAAAGGTTATACTTGGGCGTACTGCTCAGGTACTCCGTGCCGCGCATCACGTGGGTGATGCCCATGAGGTGGTCGTCCACCACATTGGCAAAGTTATAGGTGGGCAGCCCGTCCGCCTTGATCAGCACATTATCGTCCAGCGTGTCGCAGGGCGCTTCCACATGGCCAAACAACGCATCGTCAAAGCTGGCTGTGCCCGTCAGCGGCACGTTCTGGCGGATCACGTGCGGCTCGCCGCTCTGCATCCGGCGCAGTGCCTCCGCCTTGTCGATGTGTAGGCAGTGCTTGTCGTACTTGAACTGCTCGCCGCGCGCGGTGGCCGCGTCACGCCGCTCCTGTAACTCCTCTTTGGTGCAAAAGCAGGGGTAGGCTGCGCCCGTCTCCACCAGTTGCATGGCGTAGGGAAGGTACAGTTCGCGCCGCTGGGTCTGGATATACGGGCCGTAGTCCCCGCCGATATCCGGCCCCTCGTCGTAATCCAGCCCCGCCTCGTGCATGCTTTTATAGATCAGCTCCACCGCGCCGGGCACCTCGCGCTCCTGGTCGGTATCCTCGATGCGCAGGATAAAGCGCCCGCCGTGCTTGCGCGCAAACAGGTAGGTATACAGCGCCGTGCGCAGGCCGCCCAGGTGCAGGTAGCCCGTGGGGCTGGGGGCGAAACGGGTGCGTACTTGTGTCATGCAAAGGTTCCTTTCCTGTGGGTCATATTACAGTGTGAGGCGGTAGACCAGCTCGCCGCATTCCTCGCGCCCGTCTGGCACAAAGCCGAGGCGCTCGTACAGCGCGCGTGCGGCCGCGTTCTGCGGTTTGAAGCTGATGTAGCAGACGCTGCGCTTCGGCTCGCGGGCGCGGATGTCATCCAGCATCAGCGCCATCGCCTGCCTGCCGTAGCCCTTGCCCTGATGGGCCTTGTCGATCATCAGGCGATTGATGCAGTAGGCGTCCTCCTCCGCGTCATAGCCATACATCACGAAGCCCACGGGGGTTTCGTCCGCATATACAGCGCGGGGGATGTACTGCGGGATGACCGCGGCCTGCGCCAGGCTGTAGATGTTTTGCGCTACAAAGCCCTTCTGGCTGTCCGCCACCGCAAGCGAAATGATATCCTCAAACGTGTCGCGAGTAATGGTGCGCAGCGTTACCGTCATGCGGTTACTTCCTTCTTGAAGCTGTCCTTGAGGCTTACCACACGGTTGAACACCGCAAGGCCTTCCGTGGAGTCCGCGTCCTTGCAGAAATAACCCATGCGAAGGAACTGATACTTGTCGCCGACCGCTGCGCTGGCAAGCGAGGCCTCCATGTAGCCATGGCACACCTCAAGGCTCTGCGGGTTCAGGCGGCTCAAAAAGTCCTTCTTGAGGGCACCTGCGGGGGCGAGCGCTTCCGCTTCAGGCTTATCCTCGGCTTCGGCCTCGGCCACAGCGGGCGCGGCGGCGCCTTCCTCCATCAGCAGCGGCTCGTAGAGGCGCGCTTCCACGGGCAGGCTCTCGGTGGCGCTCACCCAGTGCAGCGTGCCCTTCACCTTGCGGTTCGCGCCCTCGCTGCCGTTGCGGGTGTCCATATCCACGGTGCAGTATACGCAGGTCACGTTGCCGCTTTCGTCCTTATCGCAGGTTTCAGCCTTGATGATGTATGCGCCCTTGAGCCGCACCTCACCGCCCAAAAACAGGCGGAAGTACTTCTTGGCGGGCACCTCCATAAAATCTTCCTGCTCGATGTAGATTTCTCGGGTGAGCACCGTCGTGTGCGTGCCCATCTCGGGGTGGTCGGGGTGGTTCTCCAGCGGCAGCTCGTCGCGCATGCCCTCCGGCCAGTTGGTCAGCACCACCTTGAGGGGCCGTAGCACGGCCATGGCACGGGGCGCGGTGCTGCCCAGGTTCTCGCGCACGCAGTGCTCCAGCAGCTGCAGATCCACCACGCTGTCCGCCTTGGCAACGCCGATGCGGTCGATAAAGTCACGGATGGCTTCGGGCGTGTAGCCGCGGCGGCGCAGCGCGCACAGGGTGGGCATGCGCGGGTCGTCCCAGCCGGTCACATAGCCGCCCTCCACCAGCATGCGCAGGTAACGCTTGCTCATGATGGTGCGGGTCAGGTTCAGGCGGCTGAACTCGATCTGCCGTGGCGAGCCGGGCAGCATGTGCTGCGCGTTTTTGACAACCCAGTCGTACAGCGGGCGGTGATCTTCATACTCCAGGCTGCACAGGCTGTGGGTGATGCCCTCCAGCGCGTCGCCGATGGGGTGCGCATAGTCGTACATGGGGTAGATGCACCAGTCCTTGCCGGTGCGGTGGTGCTCCTTATACAGGATGCGGTACATCGCGGGGTCGCGCATGTTGATGTTGGGGCTTGCCATGTCGATCTTCATGCGCAGGATCATGCTGCCCTCCGGGTGCTTGCCCGCTTTCATCTCTTCAAACAGGCGCAGGCTCTCGGCAGCGGGGCGGTCGCGCCACGGGCTGTTCTTGCCCGGCTCGGTCAGCGTGCCGCGTGAAAGGCGCACCTGCTCGGCGTTCTGCTCGTCCACATAGGCAAGGCCGCGGGCTATCCAGTCCACGGCGATATCATAGCAGTGCTGGTAATACTCGCTGGCGAAAAAAAGGCCGCCCTTCCAGTCGAAGCCCAGCCAGCGGATATCCTCCATGATGCCGTCCACAAACTCCGTCTCTTCCTTGGCGGGGTTGGTGTCGTCAAAGCGCAGGTTGGTAAGCCCCGCAAAATGATCCGCGGCGCCAAAATCCGCCACCAGCGCCTTGCAATGGCCGATGTGCAGGTAGCCGTTGGGCTCGGGCGGGAACCGTGTGTGCACGCGCTGGTACCGGCCGCTCCTGAGATCTTCTTCAATCATGTCCCATATGAAATTGGTCCTGGACGCGGGTGTTTCCATACGGTGCGCCTCCCCTTCCGGTACTGGGCCGCCCTGTGCCGGCGGCATTGCCATATTATATAGCGAAAACCCACCCTTGACAAGGGCGCGCGGCCTGCTCACGGAACTTTCGCGGCGTGCGCGGGCCTGTTTTTGCCCTTTGACAAGCGCCCGCCCGTGGCTTATACTGAACGCGACAAAAGAATACGGCAATGTTTCGGTTGACGGTCAGGGGAGAGCGCGGCGCGCGTAAGCGTGGCCGCCGCCGAAGGTGCAAGCCCGCATAAGCTCTCAGGCAGAAGGACCCGGACCCGACGAAGCTCTGGAAAGCAGCAATGCACCGAAGAGGCAATCCGCTTTCATCGGCGGTGAAACTTTCAGGTAAACGGACAGAGGCGCGAGGAAAGCGGCGAGCAATCGCCATGCTTTGTCTTGAGCGCCTGTTTTTTTGCGCCAAAACCGAAAGGGGTGGGAAAACATGTCCGAAACCGAACCGCTGCGCAAAACGCCGCTGTACGACCGGCACGTGTCGCACGGCGGCAAAATCGTTCCCTTCGCGGGGTATCTGCTGCCCGTGCAGTACGAGGCGGGCGTCATGAAGGAGCACGCGGCCGTGCGCGAGCGCGTGGGTCTGTTTGACGTAAGCCACATGGGCGAGGTGCTCTTCACCGGCCCGGACGCACTTGATAACATCCAGCATCTGCTGTGCAACGACTACGCCTCCCTCGCGGACGGCCGCGTGCGCTACAGCCCGATGCTCAACGCGCAGGGCGGCGTGATCGACGATGTGCTGGTATACCGCCATGGCGCGGAAAAGTACCTGATGGTGGTGAACGCCGCCAACCGTGAGAAGGATGTTCAACACATCCTCGCGCAGCGCTTCGGCGACGTGAAAATTGAGGATATTTCGGACAACGTGGCCCAGCTGGCTTTGCAAGGCCCGTTAGCGGAAAAAATCATGCGCACGCTGGTGCCGGAGAGCCTGATCCCGCAGAAGTACTACAGCTTTGTGGACGGCGTGCACGTGGACGGCGTATTGTGCCTGCTCAGCCGCACCGGCTACACCGGCGAGGATGGGTTCGAGCTCTACTGCGCGCCTGCGGACGCGGAAACGTTATTCGACGCGCTGCTCCGGGCGGGCGAGCCGTTTGATCTCCAACTGTGCGGGTTGGGTTGCCGCGACACCCTGCGGCTGGAAGCCGCCATGCCCCTGTACGGTCACGAGATGGACGATACCGTATCGCCGCTGGAAACGGGCCTGGGCAATTACGTCAAGCTCGGCAAGGAGGGCTTTATCGGCCGCGAAGCCTTGCTCACGGCGGGCGAACCGAAGCGCGCGCGCATCGGCCTGCGCATCACGGGCCGCGGCATCGCGCGCGAGCATTTCCCCGTTTTCGCGGGGGAGACCCGCGTCGGCCACACGACCAGCGGCACGCACTGCCCCACCGTGGGCCCGGTCGCCATGGCGCTGGTGGACGCGGCGCACGCTACACCCGGCGAAACGCTCGCCGTGGAGATACGCGGCGCGAAGGTCGCCGCCGAGGTTGTGCCTCTCCCTTTTTATACCCGCAGGAAATAGACCGCCAACCGAACCGACAGCAGAGGATCAAAGGAGGCAATATACATGGAAATCAGAGACGACCGCCTGTACAGTGAAAGCCACGAGTGGGTGTTGTTTGAAAGTGAAACCGTCGCGTTGGTCGGTGTGACCGACTTTGCCCAGAGCGAGCTTGGCGACCTGGTATTTGTCAACTTGCCGCAGGTGGGCGATGCGGTGACCGTCGGCACCCCGTTTGCGGACGTGGAGAGCGTCAAGGCCGTGAGCGACGTGTACTGCCCCGTGACCGGCACCGTGGCCGCCATCAACGAGGCGCTGCTCTCCGCCCCGGAACAGATCAACAAGGCGCCGTTTGACGCGTGGTTCGTGCGTGTGGAAAACATCACCGCCAAAGGCGCGCTGATGGACGCCGCGGCCTACCGCGCCCTGACGGAAAAGTAAGCGCGCACCCCCCCGGCAACGCGGCTCCATGCCGCCTGTTTGCTGTTCCTAAAATGAAATAAAGAGGAAATAAAAATGAGCCATTACCAACCGCACACCGCGGCCGATACGGCCGCGATGCTTGACGCGCTTGGCCTTGCGAGCGCGGAGGCGCTGTTTGACAGCCTGCCGCCGGGCGTAAAGCTAAGCCGCCCGCTGGCCCTGCCCGAGGGCCTGAGCCAGATGGAAACCCTCGCGGGCATGGAGGCGCTGGCCGAGCGCAACACCCGCTATGGCCTTACCCTGCGCGGCGCGGGCTGCTACGATCACTTCATACCCCCGCTGGTCAGCCAGATCGCGGGCAAGGAGGAGTTCGTGACCGCCTACACCCCCTACCAGGCGGAGATGTCACAGGGCATTTTGCAGGCCATTTTCGAGTACCAGACGCTCATCTGTGAGCTGACCGGCATGGCTGCCAGCAACGCGGGCGTGTACGACGGAGCCACCGCCGCCGCCGAGAGCGCCGTGATGTGCCGCGAGCGCGGCCGCACGGTGGCGCTGGTCTCCGCCGCCGCGCACCCCGATACCATCGCCGTGATGCGCACCTACGCCTATGGCACCGGCGATGAAGTGCGCCTGGTGCCCGTGAAGGACGGCGCGACCGACATGGACGCGCTTGCCGCGATGCTCACGCCTGATGTGGCCTGCCTGTACGTGCAGCAGCCCAACTTTTACGGCAGGCTGGAGGATGTGGCCGCGCTGTTCGCCGCCGCCAAGGCCGCGGGGGTCAAGTGCATTTTGGGGGCCAACCCCATGGCGCTGGCCCTGTTGCCGGCGGGCGACGAGGTGGGCGCGGATATCGTCTGCGGCGACGTGCAGCCCTTTGGCATCCCCATGGCCTACGGCGGGCCGTCCGCGGGATACATGGCCGCCAGCGCAGCCATGATGCGTAAGCTGCCGGGCCGCATCGTGGGGCAGACGACGGACGGCGAGGGCCGCCGCGCGTTCGTGCTCACATTGCAGGCGCGCGAGCAGCATATCCGCCGTGAAAAGGCATCCAGTAACATTTGCAGCAATCAGGCGCACTGCGCGTTGACCGCCTCCATCTACCTGACGTACCTGGGCCCCAAGGGCCTTGACGCCGTGGCGCAGCGCTGTGTGAGCCACGCGCACGCCTTTGCGGATATGCTCTGCAAGATCCCGGGCGTTTCATTTACGTATGGCGGCCCGTTCTTCCATGAGTTTGCGACTACGCTGCCCGTGCCGCCGGACGCCGTGGAGGTCGCGCTGGAGCGAGAGGGTATTTTAAGCGGCCTGCCGCTTGCAGGCGGTATGCTGTGGTGCGTGACTGAGAAGGCGAGCCTCGCCCAGCTCACGCGCGTGGCCGAGATCGTCAGGGAGGTGTGCGCGAAATGAGCGAGCAAGTGCTTTTGAGCTTTGAAATGAGCATGGAAGGCCGCGGGAGCCACGTGATCCCCGCACCTGAAGCGCCCGCATATACCCTGCCGGAAGCTTTCTGCCGCAAAACCCCGCCCTGCCTGCCGGAGCTGGCCGAGACGGATGTCGATCGCCACTACACCAAGCTGGCCCAGCGCGCCTATGGCGTGAACTGCGGTTTCTATCCGCTGGGCAGCTGCACCATGAAGTACAACCCCGCCGTGAACGAAGCTGCCGCGCGCCTTGCGGGCTTTGCAAACGCGCATCCGCTGGCCCCCGTGCACGCCGCCCTGGGCTGCAAAGCGGTGCTTAACGAGCTTTCCGCCGCGCTGTGCGAGATCGCCGGGATGGACGCGTTCACGCTGCAACCTGCTGCGGGCGCGCACGGTGAGCTGTACGGCATGCTTTGCGTCAAAAAGTACCATGAGGCGCGCGGCGAAAGCCACCGCATCAAAATGCTCGTGCCGGACAGCGCCCACGGTACCAACCCCGCCAGTGCCGCCATGGCGGGCTTCACGGTGGTCAGCATCAAGAGCCGCGCGGACGGCTGCGTGGATGTGGACGCGCTGCGCGCCGCGCTGGACGATACCGTCGCCGGTATGATGATGACCAACCCCAACACCCTTGGCCTGTTTGAGCAGGATATTTGCGAAATCAGTCGAATGGTACATCAGGCAGGTGGGCTGATGTACTACGATGGCGCGAACCTGAACGCCATCCTTGGCATGGCCCGCCCCGGCGATATGGGCTTTGACGTTACGCATTTCAACCTGCACAAGACCTTCAGCACCCCGCACGGCGGCGGCGGCCCCGGCAGCGGCCCCGTTGGTGTCAAGGCGGCGCTTATGCCGTACCTGCCCACCGTTGCCAGCCTGGGCGAGGCGGAAGGGCTACAGATGAAGGCCTTCCACGGCAATTTTGCCATCCTCGTGCGCGCGCTCGCCTACATCAAGGCGCTGGGTCGCGAGGGCTTGCACGATGTATCGCTGCACGCGGTGCTCAACGCCAACTACCTGATGAAACGGCTTGCGGACGCAGGCTACACCCCCGCGATGGCGGCCCCCTGCATGCACGAGTTCGTGCTCACGCTGGAGGGGCTCAAGGCCGAAACGGGCGTGAGCGCGCTGGATGTGGCCAAGACCCTGATCGACTACGGCGTGCACCCGCCCACGATGTATTTCCCGCTGATCGTGCACGAGGCGCTGATGTTTGAGCCCACCGAGACCGAGACGAAGGAAACGCTCGACCGCGTGGCGGATATCATGATCGCCATCCTCGCCCGCGCGAAAGCCGAGCCGGACGTGCTGCACACCGCGCCGCACAGCGCCGCGATCGGCAGGCCGGACGATGTGAAGGCGGCGCGCACGCCCGTGCTGCGCTGGCAACCGAACCTTTGATGCATCCGCCGCCCGCGGCGGTGCCATACAGCCTCGGTCGCGCGCGTGCCATGCGGCAGGCGCGCGGCCGGGGCGCACGACCTATCGGCGGTGAAGACGGATGATAAGACGCACGGCTTGCCTGATTGCCCGCGGTACGGATCCCTACCGCAACCTCGCCATCGAAAAGCACCTGATGGATACGCTGCCTGAAGAGACGGCGATTCTTTACCTGTGGCAAAACAGCCACACCATCGTGGTGGGGCGCAACCAGAATCCATGGCATGAGTGCCGCGTGAACGAGTTTCTGGAGAGCGGGGGCCGCATCGCGCGCCGCTTGAGCGGCGGCGGGGCCGTGTACCACGACATGGGCAATTTGAATTTCACGTTCATCCTGCCCAAAACAGAGTTTGACGTGCCCAAGCAGCTGGGCGTGATCCGTATGGCGGTGGGTGCTTTTGAGCTGGAAGCCTACCACAGCGGGCGCAACGATCTGCTGATCGGCGAGCGCAAGTTCAGCGGCAACGCCTTCTACAAGGCGGGGCACAGCGCCTACCACCATGGCACGCTGCTGGTGGATTGCGACATGAACGTGCTGTCAAGCTACCTGACCGCCAACAAATCCAAGCTTCAAACGCACGGGGTGCAGAGCGTTGCCTCACGCGTGGTCAATTTGAAAACCCTGAACCCCGAGGTGACCATCGACGCCCTGGAGCGCGAGCTGTTCCGCGCGTTTTCGCTCACCTACCGCCACAGCCCCGCCGTGCTGGATGAGATGATGCTCGACCAGCCCACGCTGGATTCTGTTGCCGCACAGTTTTCCGACCCGGAGTGGATCTACCCGCAGGCGCTGCCCTACACCTTTACCGTGGAGGAGCGCTTCCCGTGGGGCGGGGTCACGGTCAAGCTGCTGGTGGAAAACGGCGTGATCAAAAATGCAAAGCTCTTTACCGATGCCATGGAGGCGGGGCTGTTTACAGTGCTGGAGCAGGCGCTCACCGGTTGCCCGTACCTGATCTCGGCGATCAATGACCGCATGCGCGCCAAGCTGGAGCTGCTGCGTGACCAGCAGCTGTTGCAAATGGCGGGCGATGTGTGCGTGTTGATCTGCGGGCGCATCCGCGCGCTGGACCGCTCCGCTCAGCAGGAAGCAGCGGGCGAGGTGCCGACGCAAGAGGGTTGAAACGCTTCGGAAGGCGACTGACTGCGCACCTGAAGCAGACGAATGCGCCCACATCGTCTGACCGGGCACGCTCGCGGGACATGGTTCGTGAATTGTACCCGCCACACCCGTCGGCACGCAAAAGCGTGCCGCTTCCGTTCACAACCGCATGACAGCGCCCTGCGCAAGCGAGTGAGCAACCCGCCCGCGCAGGGTGCAAACGGTGGCGAACCCATGGACCTCTCTTGTGGCGGGACATCAGGATTCGCTCATTTTATCGACACAACTTGAAGGAGGCACCATGTTTGACCTGATCGTGATCGGGGGCGGCCCCGGGGGGTATGCCGCCGCGGAATTTGCGGCCCACCACGGCATGGCCGTGGCGCTGGTGGAAAAAGACCGCCTGGGCGGCACGTGCCTGAACCGCGGCTGCGTGCCCACCAAGGCCTACCTGCACACCGCGGAGGCTGCCCACGCTGCGCAGGCTTTTGCACCGGACGTGCTCGCCCGCTTTGATCGCGGTGCGATGCTGGCCCAAAAGAACGAGATCGTGGATACGCTGGTGAATGGCGTTGCCACGCTGATGAAGACCGCCAAGGTGGCGGTGTACCAAGGCACGGGTACACTCCTGAACGCCGCGGCGCCCTTTGAGGTGCGCGTGGCCGCGCAGGATGGGCGCGTGGAAACGCTCGCAGCCAGCCGCGTGCTTCTCGCTACCGGCAGCGCACCTGCACGCCTGCCCGTGCCGGGTGCGGACGACCCCGCCGTGCTCACCAGCGACGATCTGCTGGGCGCAGCGGGCGCGGAAGCGTTTGCGAGCTTGCTGATCATCGGCGGCGGCGTGATCGGCGTGGAGATGGCCTCGGTCTATGCCCGCATAGGCGTAGCGGTGACCGTGGTAGAGGCCGAGGCACGGCTTTTACCCATGATGGAGCTGGACCTAAGCCGGAGTACGGAAATGCTGCTCAAGGGCATGGGCGTGGCCCTCGTGACCGGCGCGCGCCTGCAGAGCATTATCAAAACGGAAACGGGTTTTACCGCTGTTGTGGAAAAGGGCGGCGCGGCGAGCGAGTTGGCTGCCGAGCGCGTGTTGCTGGCGACAGGCCGCGTGCCTGTGACCGGCGGGCTGCTGGCCGAGGGCTTCCCCCTTGCCATGAACCGCCGCTTCATCGCCGTGGATGGTGATTACCAGACCAGCATGGCGGGCGTGTACGCCATTGGCGATGTGAACGGCCAAAACCAGCTGGCGCACGCCGCGCACGCGCAGGGGGTGGCCGCCGTAAGCCACATGCTGGGTGTGCCCAGCCCCATCGACCCGCTGCTGGTGCCAAGCTGCGTCTACACCGCGCCGGAGATCGCCTCCGTGGGCCTTACGCAGGCCGAGGCGAAGGAAAAAGGGCTGGACGTGGTCGTTGGCAAGGCACTTACCACGCAAAACGCGCGCACGTTGATCGAGGGATTGGGGCGCGGCTTTGTGAAGCTGGTGTTTGAGAAGCAGAGCCGTAAACTCATGGGCGTACAGCTGTTTTGCGGCCGCGCGACCGATATGGTGGGGGAGCTGGCCGTCGCCATTGAAAACGGCCTGACCGCGGGGCAACTCCTGCGCCCGTTGCGCCCGCACCCCACGTTTGAGGAGAGCATCACCGACGCGGTGCAGGCCGCCAGGTTTGACTGACGGCCGGAACAGGCATAGCACAGGCCATCGGATCACTTCACACCATAACGACGGAGCAGCCCCACACATGCGTGAGGCTGCTCCCTTTTGGCTGCACGAACGGTTCGTTTATCCTCTCAGCCGCATGGCAGCGCATGCGATGGCACGTCGATACAGCCGCTTTCGTCATACTGATTGCAAGGCTTCAGGAATTGCGGAGGAGTGCAGGCTTCGTGCGGTGCGGAAACGAAGTGGCTGTGATACGGCTTTCGGGTTGGGAGGCAGGCGGGCATATGAACCGCCAACCGATACGCGTATGATTTGAATGGCAAGCCGTTTCCTTCAAGCCACGCGAAGGCGCCATCCACGATAAGGGAGGGAGCGCAGGCTACGCTTTCACGGCGATTACTCCGCTGCCATGCGAAAAGCCGCCGAGCCCGAGGGCCCGGCGGCTTGCCTTTGTCTGGTTACCCGATGGATCGCTTAGCGGCCGAACTGCGCGTCGTTGTTGCCGCTGGTGGTGGTCCACATCTCGAGCATGTTGATGGGATCGTTGAAGTCCGCGATCCAGCCATTGCGGGCAACGTCATAGTTGCCGGCTTTGCGCTCGTCGAGGAACACGGCCCAGTCGATGCTCTTGATGGTCATGTTGATGCCCACGGCCGCGAGATCCTGCTGGAGGCACTCGGCGATGGCAACGTGACCGGAGGTGTTGTTGGTCAGGTACTCGAAGCTGATGGGGGTGGTAGCGCTGAGCATGTTGTTGGCGTCGAACTCATAGCCGATGGACTTGAGGAGTTCCACAGCGCCGGCAACATCCACTTCGGGCGCGAAGTAGCCATCAGAGCCGTTGGGGTAGGCATGCTTGGCAGCATCCTTGAACACGCCGCCGTTGCCATCCGCCATGCCGGCCGGGATGAACGAGGTGGCGATCTGCTGGCCAGTCTGCGCAACGGTATCGATGATGTACTGACGGTCGATCAGCATGCTGAGGGCCTTGCGCATGGTAGCGGCCTGCTCCACGGTCTTGCCATCGAAGAGCTTGCTCTTGATGTTGAAGATCATGTAATAGGTGCCCAGCTGGCCAACGACCTTAAACTCGGGCGAGCTCTTGAGGGTCGCGATTTGATCGGTGGGCACGGTGTCGATGAAGTCCAGGTCGCCGTTCTGGTACGCGCTGTAGATGGCGGTGTCGTCGTCGCTGAGCATGAACTCAAGGCGCTCGATCTTCACGTTGGCAGCGTTCCAGTAGTTGGGGTTCTTCACATACACCATGCTGGTGCCATGCTCCCAGCTCTGGAGGGTGTAGGGGCCGCTGGACACGAAGCCGGCCTCGAGCGCCCAGGCGCCGGGGTTGGTGGCCACGTCGGGAGCGGCTTCCACAGCGGTCTGCGGCACAGCGTAGAACGCCGGGAAGGCAGCCAGGTCAAGCATATAGGCGCAGGGGGCGGTCAGCTTGACGGTCAGGGTCTTGCCATCCTCGGAAGCAACCACGTTCAGGTTGTCCGGGAAGCCTTCGATGCCGTTGAAGATGTAGCTGTAGTCAGCGGCGGTCGCGGACGCGGCGGCGCGCTTCCAGCTGTACTCGAAGTCCTTGGCGGTCAGGGGGGCGCCGTCGCTCCACTTCAGGCCATCGCGGAGGGTGAAGGTGTAGGTCAGGCCGTCTTCGCTGAGCTCGTAACCCGTGGCGTAATCCGGCACAAGCGCGCCGCTCGCGTCATAGGTGTACAGGCCGCCGAAGGAAGCGATCGCGAGGCAAGCGCCGTCCACGGAGGAGTTGAGGGCCGGGTCGAGCTTATCGGGCTCAGACGCCAGGTTCAGCTTCAGCGTGGTCTTGTCGCCGTAATCGGCATACTGGAAGTACTTGAAGCCGTAGTTGTTGCTGTAGAAGCCGGTCAGGCCTTCCTTAGCCATGAACAGGTCGTTGTAGTAGTAGATCGGCACGATGCAACCGGTGCCCATGAGCATGTCTTCCGCCTGGTGCATCAGGTCGACGCGGGCGGCGAAGTCCGTAGTCGATTTGATCTGGGCGATCAAGTCGTTGTACGGAGCCCAATCGGGTTCAGAGCCCGCGTCAGCGAACGCGAAGGCGCTGAAGGACAGAACCATCGAGATCGCCAGGAACAGGGCAAGCAGCTTTTTCATGGTTTTTCCTCCTCGATTATTCTATATCAACGGCACACGCCGTTTGATATCAGTTCTGGGGATGGTAGCAGGCGACCTGGTGACCGGCGGACACATTTTCGAGGGCGGGGCAAACCTCGGCACACTCGGCGGTGGCAAAGCGGCAACGGGAGCGGAACGGGCAGCCCTTGGGCATATGCAGGGGGCTGGGCACGTCGCCCTGTAAAATGATGCGCTTGCGCTCGCGGGCGGCTTCGGGATCCGGCCACGGGATTGCCGAGATGAGGGACTGCGTGTAGGGATGCACGGGGTGGTAGATGATCTCATCCGCCGGGCCTACCTCCACAATCTTGCCAAGGTACATGACCGCGATGCGGCTGCTCATGTGCTGCACCACCAGCAGGTCGTGGGCGATAAACAGGTAGGTGATGCCCAGTTTCTTCTGGAGCTCTTCAAACGTATTGATGATCTGCGCCTGAATGGAAACGTCAAGCGCGGATACAGGCTCGTCGCAAACAATGAACCGGGGGTTGACCGCCAGCGCACGCGCGATACCGATGCGCTGCCGCTGGCCGCCGGAAAACTCGTGCGCGTAGCGCCGCGCGTGGTCGCTGTTGAGGCCTACCAGGTGCAAAAGCTCGTTGATCTTTTCCTTGCGCTCGCCCTTGCCCTGATAGAGACCGTGGATGTCCATCGGCTCGCCGATGATATCCGCCATGGTCATGCGGGGGTTCAAAGAGGAGTAGGGATCCTGGAAAACGATCTGCATATCCTTGCGGTAGTGCTGGATGTTTTCGTCCGTGACCAGGTTGCCGTCGTAGTAAATTTCACCGCCCGTGGGCTTGTAGAGCCGGAGCAGCGTGCGGCCCACGGTGGTCTTGCCGCAGCCGGACTCGCCCACCAGGCCGAGGGTCTCGCCTTCGTTGATGGTGAAGGAAACATCGTCCACAGCCTTGAGCTGCAGTTTGGTGAGCATGTCCGCCTTGACGGTGAAGTACTCCTTGAGGTTGCGTACGTCGATCAAAGGCTGTTTGGTCATTTGCTCTCAACCTCCTTTGCCTCGTCGTACACGCGTTTGACGTTCATCCAGCAGGAAGCGATATGTTCGCTGTTCAGGCGAATCTCCTCCGGCTGCTCGGTCAGGCAAATCTTCATGGCCTGATCGCAGCGCGAGGCGAAGGCGCAACCGGCGGGAAGGTTCAAAAGGTCAACGGGGTTGCCGGCGATGGGCACGAGTTTTTCGCGCTTTTCGCCAAACTTGGGCAGCGAGCGGATCAGGCCTTTGGTGTACTCGTGGCAGGGGTTGTAGAAAATCTCGTTCACCGTGCCGCGCTCACACACGCGACCGGCATACATCACGATGATCTCGTCGCAGATGTCCGCGATCACGCCCAAATCATGGGTAATCATGATGATGGCCATGCCCAGCTTGTGCTGCAGCTCCTGCATCAGCTCCAGAATCTGCGCCTGAATGGTCACGTCCAGGGCGGTGGTGGGTTCGTCCGCGATCAGGATATCCGGCTCGCAGGCCAGCGCCATGGCGATCATCACGCGCTGGCGCATGCCGCCGGACAGCTCGTGCGGGTACTGCTTGAGGCGCTTGACAGGTTCGTTCACGCCCACCAGCGTCAGCATTTCCAACGCGCGCTCGCGCACCTGCGCGGGGGTGCGGTCGGTATGGATGCGGATGGCCTCGCGCAGCTGGTTGCCCACGGTATATACGGGGTTCAGGCTGGTCATCGGGTCCTGGAAGATCATGCTGATGCGGCTGCCGCGGAAGTTGTGCATCTTCTGCGCGGAAAACTCCAACACATTTTCGCCATTGTAGAGCACTTGCCCTTCCGTGACGCGGCCCGTATCGGTCAAAATGCGAAGCAGGGAGTAAGCGGTAACGCTCTTGCCGCTGCCGCTCTCGCCCACGATGCCCAGAATCTTGCCGCAGTCGAGGTTGAAGGAGATGCCGTTGACGGCCTTGACCTCTCCGGAGTCGGTGTAAAAGGATGTATGCAGGTTTTTGACCTGCAGTAAAGTCGTCTCGCTCATATTTCTCATCTCCTCAGCTTCGGGTCGAATGCGTCGCGGAGGCCATCCCCCAGCAGGTTAAAGGACAGCACGATCAGGCAGATGCCGATCGCGGGGTAGAAGAGCTTGTAAGGGTAGGCCTGCAAAGCGGCGCGCGAGGCGTTGGCCAGCGAGCCCAGGCTGGGCATGGGCGCTTGTACGCCGAGGCCGATGAAGCTCAGGAAGCTCTCCGTAAAGATGGCGCTGGGGATCTGGAGCGCGGTGGAGATGATGATGACGCTCATGCAGTTGGGCAGAATATGCTTGCGGATGATGCGGCCGGGCTTGGCGCCCATGGCCCGCGCTGCCAGCACATACTCGTTGTTCTTGATGGAGAGGATCTGGCCGCGCACCAGACGGGCCATGCCCACCCAGTACAGGAGGCCGAACACGATAAACAGGCTGATCATGTTGGTGCCCAGCGAAGCCAGCACTGTACCCTGTAGCGACTGGCCCAGCACCTGATCCAGCACCACGGAGAGCAGAATGACCATCAGGGTGTCCGGCAGGGAGTAGATCACGTCGACGATGCGCATCATCACCAAGTCTGTTCGGCCGCCCATATAGCCCGCGATACTGCCATACAACAGACCGATGATCAGCACGATCAGGCTGGCAAAGAAGCCGACCGACAGCGACACGCGCGCGCCGTAGACCACGCGGATGAAATAGTCGCGGCACAGCTCGTCCGTGCCGAAAATGTGGGGGAATACCGTGGCGCCATTGTCGATCGCCTGCTGCTCCATCTTGGAGTAGGTGAACGGAGCGAGGTTCTTGGCGGTCTTGTCGCGCTTGCCTTCAATGGTTACCATTTCGCTGTACTTATAGGGCACGATGCTGGGCGCCACCACGATGGTCACGATGATGAGGAGCAGCACGATCAGGCTGGCCACGGCCAGCGGGTTTTTGAACAGCTTGCGCATCCCGTCACGGAAAAACGTCGTGGATTCGCGCATGGTCTCATGCTGCTCTTTTTCGCTGTCGCTGGCGCGCTCAAACTTTTTCATGTCCAGCTGCAGGCTTAGCAGATGCTTTTTGGGGATCATGTCGGCGTTATAGTTGCTCATAGTCTCTCCTCATCAATCAAACGAAATCTTGGGATCAACGGCCTTGTAAATCAGGTCGCTGACGAGCGTCATGGTGACCATCAGCGCCGCGAGGAAGATGGTCGTGCCCATGATCATGGGGTAGTCGCGGTTGGCGATGCTCTTGACAAACTCGGTGCCAAGGCCGCCGACCGTGAACACGGTCTCCACCACCATGCTGCCCGTGAGGATGTAAGCGGTGAGCGGGCCTACGTAGGTAATGACCGGGATCAGCGCGTTTTTGAGCGCATGCTTGAAAATGACCAGGCGTTCCTTCACGCCCTTGGCGCGCGCGGTGCGGATATAATCCTGCCCCAGCACGTCCAGCATGCTGGTTTTGGTCAGGCGTATGATATAGCTCATGGGGTACAGCGCCAGCGAGACCACCGGCAGCACGTAGTTTGGCGCGGTGGTGCTCCACACACCAAACCACCCCAGTTCAAGGCAGAACACAAGCAATAGAATGGTTGCCAGCACAAAGCTTGGCACAGCCACAAACAGCGTCGTAAAAAAGATGATGATGCGATCAGGCCATTTGTTGCGGTTGAGCGCGGCCACGGAGCCTAAAACAAGCCCCAGCAGCAGCGCGGATATGACGGCCCAGCCGCCCAGCGTCGCCGATACGCTGAACTTCTCAAAAATGGAAACGTTGATGTCACGACCGGTTTTGGTGGAAATACCAAAATCGCCGGAGAGGATGCCCTGCAGATATAGGCCGAACTGCTCCATCAATGGCCTGTCCAGATGGAAGCGTTTCTCCAGCACCGCTTTGACGGCAGCGGTAGGGGCCTTTTCTTTGGAGAAAGGGCCGCCCGGGATGGCGTTCATCGAAAAGAAAGTAATGGCCGCGATGATGAATATGGTCAGCAACGCCAGCAGAATGCGTTTGCACACATACCGCCCCGTGTCGTTGCTCATGAAGAACATCCCCGCGAATAAGAGCAAGACCACGCCTGCCAGGATCTTTTCCGATAGGACAGGCAAAAAAATGACGGCTACCGCGAACAAGGCTGCAAAGATCAGCAGGGTAGCCACCATCTTTTTCATCCGATCGGGTTTGATGGTGGTGTCCATTCCCTCAACTCCTTAGTTTCCAAGCACTGCAGCCAAACGCGGGCGGCTTTTGTCCCTGGGTTGTTGTACGGCTAACTATATCACATTTTACACGCGCATGCAAGAAACGTTAAGCGAATCCTTCAACGGCGGCCAAAGTGGGCATCGTGGCTCTCAAATGGGCACGGCTGGGCGGTTTGACCGCGGGTTTAAGCAGGAAAAGGCTTTGGGAGGGTTTATGCATTTTGGCGGCCCGCCTTATGCAATTGTCTTTTCTTTGTATTGCTTGATTTATCGCGCTAAAGTATTTCATGCAGCCGCTCAAATAACCCAATAAATTACAGTTTATTCATTTGCCATGACCCTTGCCGAGCGCTTGGGTCTACATTGTCATGCCTGCCAAGACAACGGCAAATGGACCTTGCCTCGGCCGTCTGCGATGAGCGGGGGCGCTGGCGCTGAGCGCGAATAGGAGGCGCCTGGATGCCGAGCGCGACAACGCCAATGAGGCGATGACGGTTATCCGCGCTTGGCCTGCGGCGGCATCGTGCTGGGCTGTTTCAAGTGGGCGTGACAGTAGATGGCATACAAAGACGGCAGGGGAGATATCCCTTGCCGTCTTGATAGGGTGGGCAGGCGCCGATGATCCGGCGAATTTCAAATAAACCGTCAATGTGCGAAGTCAGGGCTTAGTGCGTGGTGGCGGCTGCACTGTGGCTCGGGTTCGCGCAAGGACGGGCGTACTGCTGATGCGCATGCCGGTGACCACCGCCCAAGCACGATACATGTTGAATGGAACCTGTCCTATTTGGCCGCGTCCGCATCCCCCAGCTGGCTGGTGCAGTACGGGCAGCGCGTGGCCTTGTCGTCGATCTCCTTCAGGCAGAAGGGGCACTTGCGGGCTTCCTTGGCGGGCTTCTTGGGCATCAGTTTGCCCATCAGGCGGATCACGAGGAACACGAAGAACGCCATGATGAGGAAGTCGATGATCTTTTGGCAGAACATGCCGTAGTTGAGCGTGCCCACACCCGCGGCCACAGCCGCGTCGATGCTGGCATAGGTGTTGCCGTCCAGCGCGATAAACGCGCCCGATACGTTGAACCCGCCCAGCAGCAGGCCGATCAGCGGCATGAAGATGTCGTTGACCAGCGAGCTCACGATGCTGCCGAACGCGCCGCCGATCATCACGGCGACAGCCAGGTCCAGAACATTGCCGCGTAGCACAAAGTCCTTGAAATCCTTAAAGAACTTCTTCATTGCCGATCATTCCTTTATATGGTTTTTTTGGTTGCTACCATTGTAACCATTTCGGCACGGTTTTTCAAGCCGTATTGCGTGAAAACCCCCGCGCGGCTATAATCAGGAAGAAACACAGCGCTTGCGGAGGTGTGTATGTTCCGGATCATGATCGTGGAGGACGACCCCACCATCGCGCGGTTGCTTGCCGCGGGCCTGCAAAAATGGGGCTACGATGCCTTTGCCTGCGACGACCTTGCGGACGTGACGGGTGCTTTTGTGCGCCAAAGCCCGCACATGGTGCTGATGGACTGCACCCTGCCCATGTACAGCGGCTACCACTGGTGCGGCGAGCTGCGAAAGCTGACGACCGCGCCCATCGTGTTCATTTCCTCCAACACCGGCAGTATGGATATGGTCATGGCCATGTCCATGGGCGGGGACGATTTTATCGTAAAGCCGTTCGACATGGATGTGGTGGTGGCCAAGATCGGCGCCATCCTGCGGCGGGCGTATGACTTTGCGGGCGCGCAGGCCCTGCCGCGCCACCGCGGCGCCGTGCTGGACGCGGCGCAGAGCGTTCTTTTATATGAAGACAAAAAGCTGGAGTTGACACGCAACGAGTGCCGCATCCTGCAAACGCTGATGGAGCACCGCGGCACCATCGTGGGCCGCGACACGCTGATGCAGCGCCTGTGGGACAGCGAGATGTTCATCGACGACAACACCCTGACCGTCAACGTGGCCCGCCTGCGCAAAAAGCTGGAGGAATTCGGCCTGCCGGACTTTATCGTGACGCGCAAGGGGCAGGGCTATTTGGTGGAGGCAGAATGAGCGACAGGCATTGGGGCCGCCTGCTGTGGGGGTGGCTGGGCACCGTGCGGGGCGTTGCGCTCGCGGCGCTGCTGATCCCCGCTGCGTTCATCGGCATGCACCTGCTGGGGCGGGGCGAGGTGCGCGAGCTGTTCTACACGCTGCTGCTGATCGGCTTCGGGCTATTATATGCAGGGGCGCGCTCGTTTGTGCGCTACGCGCGCAAACAGATACTTTTATGGGACGCGCTCAAGCACCTGCCTCCGGAGGCCGATGCCCTGCCCGAGGGGGAGAACGAGCCAGAGCGCTGCTACCGCGCGCTGGCTGCCGCCTACCAGACCGCCCAGCGCGAGGCGCTCAGCCGTGAGGCGCAGGCCGAGCGGGAGCGGCTGGATTACTTTACCCTGTGGGTGCACCAGATCAAAACGCCCATCTCCGCGCTGGACTTGATGGCGCAGAGCGGCGAGCCGGTCAGCCATGAGCTGCTCAGGCAGGAGGCGTTCAAGATAGGCCAGTACGCCGATATGGCGCTGGGTTACCAGCGACTGCAAACCCTCTCCGCCGATCTGGCGCTGACCGAGGTACTGCTCTACCCCCTGTGCGCGGCGCTGGTCAAGCGGTTGCGGCCCATCTTTCTGTACCGCCGCATCCGGCTGGAGATGCCGCCGTTTGAGGGCACGGCCCTGAGCGACCCCAAGTGGCTGGGCATGGCGGTAACGCAGGTGCTGACCAACGCGCTCAAGTACACGCCGGAGGGCGGTTGCATCACCGTAGGGCTCGCGGGGCCGCTGGTGCTCACGGTGCGCGACACCGGCCCGGGCATCCCCGCGGAGGATCTGCCCCGCGTGTTTGAGCGCGGCTTTACCGGCGGCGCGGGGCGCAGGGGCAGCGACCCGGACAAGAGCACTGGCATCGGCCTGTACCTGTGCAAGCAGGCGTGCGACAAGCTGGGGCATCATGTGACCATCGACTGCCCGGCGGGCGGCGGCACGCGCGTCACCTTCGACCTGCGCCGCGAGGGCTTCGAGGCTTTCTCCTGATTGGGGAAAGGCTGGTTTCCTCCACGCCGCCCGGCTTCCCCCTGCCAATGGAGCGAGCCGCCCTGCACGATATGCATTTGGATGGATAACCGGCGGGGGCGCGCGGGGCTTCGGTTCGCTTTTGCGAAACGGCGCAAGGCCGTGCCGGACGGCTTGCATTCGGATCATCCTTACAAAACGGTAAGTCGCCCGTAAGCCCGCGCTATGGAACGCGCACGCGCGCGGCGCTATCCTGTATACGCGCCCAAGGGAGCGCAGAAGGGATGGACACCATGGCACTGCTTGAAGTCAATCATTTGCAGAAGGTATATACCACGCGCTTTGGCGCGCAGAAGGTGCAGGCCCTGGCCGACGTGAGCTTTACCGTGGAGGCGGGCGAGTTCGTGGCCATCATGGGCGAGAGCGGCAGCGGCAAAACCACTCTGCTGAACATACTGGCCGCGCTGGACAAGCCCACCGGCGGGCAGGTGCTGCTGGAAGGGCGCTCGCTGGCGGATGTCAAGGAAGCGGAGAAGGCCGCCTTCCGCCGCGACAACCTTGGCTTCGTGTTTCAGGATTTCAATCTGCTGGATACCTTCTCCATCCGCGACAACATTCTGTTGCCGCTGGTGCTGCAAAGCAAGCCCCTCGCGGAGATGGAAAAACGCCTCGACCCGCTGGTCGAGCGCCTGGGCCTCACGGGGCTGGCCCACAAGTTCCCCTATGAGGTGAGCGGCGGGCAGAAGCAGCGCACTGCCGTTGCGCGCGCGCTGATCACCGAGCCCCGATTGCTGCTGGCGGACGAGCCTACCGGCGCGCTGGACAGCAAGGCCGCAGCCAAGCTGATGCGCCTTTTCAGCGAGGTGAACCGCGGCGGGCAGACGGTGTTCATGGTGACCCACAGCGCACAGGCTGCCAGCTATGCAAGCCGCGTGCTGTTCATCAAGGACGGCGAGGTCATCAACCAGCTCTACGCGGGGCAGCTGGGCCGCGACGCGTTCTACCAGAAGATCATCGCGACGCTGACTGCGCTGAGCGACGGGGGTGTGGCCGGTGACTAAGCTGCTCTACTTCCGCCTCGCATTGGGCAACCTGTGGAAAAACCGGCAGACCTATCTGCCCTTCCTGATGGCCAGCACGCTTTTGACGTTTGCGATGTACAGCTTTCTGATGATCACCTTAAACCCCGGCCTTTCCAAGGTGCACGGCGGCATGCAGTTCATGGTCATCCTGACGTTCGGGGCGATCGTGGTTGGGTTGTTCACGGCCATCTTCCTGTTCTACGCCAACGGCTTCCTCATCAAGCGGCGCAAGAAGGAGATGGGCCTGTACAGCATCCTGGGCATGGAGAAGCGCCACATAGCACGCGTGCTGCGCCATGAGCTGAGCGTGACATGGGTTCTGTCCATGGCGCTGGGGCTGCTGCTGGGTGTGCTGCTCACGCGCCTCCTGTTCCTGCTGATCCGGCTGGCCATCCGCATCGAGGTGCCCATCGTGGGCGCTGTAAGCTATCCCGCCATGGGCATCGTCACGGTGCTCTTTGCGGTGCTCTATCTGCTGCTCATGCTGGTGAACGGCTTTCAGGTGCGCTCGGTCAGCCCCATCGAGCTGCTGCGCGGCGGACAGACCGGCGAGCGTGAGCCCAAGGCCCGTTGGGCGCTGGCGGTCATCGGCGTGCTGTTTTTGGGCGCGGGCTACTACATCGCCCAGTCGGTGCAGAACCCCATGGCGGCCATCGCGCTGTTCTTCGTGGCGGTGGTGCTGGTCATCCTGGGCACGTACCTTACCTTCCTCAGCGGCAGCATCGCATTGCTCAAGCTGATGAAGCGAAACAAGCGCTTCTTCTATAAGCCCCGCCACTTCGTGACTGTGTCCGGCATGCTGTACCGCATGAAACAGAATGCCGCGGGGCTGGCGAGCATCGCCATCCTGTGCACGATGGCGATGGTCACCATCGGTACCACGGTGGCGATGTACAACGGCAGCGAGCGGATGCTGACCACCATGTACCCCAGCGACGTGCAGGTGACCATGCAAAGCGCGGCGGCGCAAGCGCAGGCCGCGACCGAGAACGATGCCCTCGCGACCAAAGCCGGCGTGACCATCGTGGATCGCTACCTGTTCACCGCCTATGAAACGGTGTTCGCGCTGGAGGGCGGTACCATCGTGCCGCCGGACGAGTTCAAGTATGAGAACATCAACGAATACGGCAAGCTAAATGATGTGCTGGCGATGACGGACACGATGTACGCGCGGCTTGCGGGCGCGCCGCTGGGCCTCGCGCCGGACGAGGTGGCCGTCAGCACCGTGGCGGATACCGTGCCCGCAACGCTGGATGCGGGCGGTAAAATATACCGTGTGCGCAGGCTGGGTGCGCTGCCCGTGACGCCTTGCGTGAGCCGCAACACGGCCATCAACAAGAGCTACTATATCGTGCCGGATGATGCCGCCGCGCAGGCCATACTGGCTGCGGCGGGCGAGACGGACGAAGGGCTGCGCCCCGTGTTTACCCTGCAGTGGAACGTATCCGGCAGCGAGAGCGCGCTGGCCGCCTATTACCAGGCCGTGCGGGAGCAGGCGGATTGGAAGGACAGCGCCCTGCGCGTCAAGGCCTCGCTGCGCGAGGAGTGGTACGCGCTGCACGGCGGCTTCCTGTTCGTGGGCATTTTCCTGGGCTCCATCTTCCTGATGGGCACGGCGCTGATCATCTACTTCAAGCAGATCAGCGAAGGGTATCAGGATCACGACCGCTTCATTATCATGCAGCAGGTGGGCATGGGCGCGGATGAGGTGCGCGGCACCGTTCGGCGGCAGATCCTGACGGTGTTTTTCCTGCCGCTGCTGGTGGCGGTCTGCCACGTGGCTGGCTCGCTGCACATGATGGTGCTGATGCTGCAGCTCTTCGGCCTGCTGGACGTGCCCTACATCGCGCTGAACACCTTTCTGGCCGCGCTGGGTGTGGCCGCGCTCTACGGCCTGTTCTACAGCAAAACGGCCAGCGCCTACTACCGCATGGTCAAGTTCAACTGAGCGCAGGCTCCAAAAGACCAGAAAAAACGCCATGGCGCGGACATTTGTCCGTGCCATGGCGTTTTTTCTGTTCATGGGTACGGCGTGCTGCGCGCCTTACAGCCGGGTCGCGGCGGTCAGCAGATACACGACGTAATACACGCCGCTGGCCAGGTGGCACAGCAGCAGCAGCATGCCCGTCGCCCACTTGTAGGGCTCCAGCTTCGGGTGGTTGGACAGGTAGGGCTTGCCTTCCGCAGCAGCCCTGCGCCGCCGCAGCCAACGGCTGAGGCCGCGCACATACACGGGCAGCGTGACCGCCCACAGCATCAACGCGGAACCCATCATGGCCCAGCCGAAGTTGCCGTCGCTGGCGCGCCGCCCATTCTCGGATAGCAGCAGCATTTCGAGGATGGCGATCGCGTCCATGAGCAGGGTCAGGCGCATCAACGGGGTTTTGAACGTATCGCGATCCACGCAGGTGAGCAGCACGAACAGCGGGAAAAGCCTTGTGAGCAGCACGCTCACGGCCACCTCGCCCGCCTTGGGCCACGTGACCTCAAGGATCATATCCCCCTGCGAGGGCACGATGATGCCAAAGTAGAACATGTATTGCAGCACCATCAGCAATATCGCGGGCGCGGCGGCGGCCAACATGCGCAGGAAGAACGGCGTGTTCCGGGGCTTTTGCAGCCACATGACGCCAAAGTACAGACACGCTGCGGGCATGAACGCCTGCAGGAGCGTGGGTTTGGCCGCGAGGCTCACAAACAGCAGCGCGGCCAGCGTCCACACTTCGCGCCACGGCACGTTGGCGCGGGCGCCCTCCTGCGGCAGGCGGCGCTGGAAACCATCCACCATGTCGGCGGTGTAAGGCACGATCAGCAGCATGAACGCCATTGCGATCAACTGCGTTGGGCTGTGCCACGGGTTGGGCGAGCCCACGCCAAGGTATACGCTCGGGTTGAACACGGGCGTCCACACCGCGGACACCAGCGAGGCCGCAAAACCGCATAATGTGGCGACGATGCCGCGCTTGCCCACGAACCGCGCGGCCAGCGCGATCAAAAGCCACACCTCGGCGGCCTTGCAAAGGGCTGTCACCAGCGCGGCGCTCGCGGCCAGCGGCAGGCCCGTGCGAAGCACCAACGCCACCAGCACATGCCACAGCGGGTGCGCGCCGTGGTAGAAGAACGTCTTGAGGTTGACGAAGCTGCCCTCGCCAGCCCATGTGGCGTGGATGCTGATGTCGCTGCCGTCACGCAGCGCAAGGGCGTAGAACACGGCATAGCCCAGCGCAAAGGCGAGCGCCGTTGCCAGCCAGATCGTTATATCCTTGCGTTTTGTCATAGCGGTGCCCGTCATTCCCTTCCGGCGGCGTCCAGCAGCCTGTAAACGCTGCCGGCGCTGTTTTTGAACACCAGTTCATAGCCCTCCAGCGGGGCTTTGAGAAAATCGGTCAGCAGCCAGCGGCTCTTGCCCACCGTATCGGGCGTGAACCAGCCCGTTTGCAGGCCCAGCCCAGGGTCAAGCGCAGAGACCGTCTCCAGCGTGAACAGGTCGGTGCGCACGGCGTTTTCGTAGGGGTCTGTCGCCGCGGGGTCGTAGGGCACGGCCTCGCAAAGCGCCTTGCCCTCGGCCGTGAGGGCAGGGGGCGCAAAGCGCGCCGTGTCGGCGTACATCCCTACGGACGGCAGCGTGAGCAGCACCGCGAGGATGGCTGCGCTGCCCGCGAGGAACACGGCGGGCACGAAGCGCCGCCCGCGCAGGGCATATGCAGCCGCTGCCAGCCACAGGAATGGAGCCAGCGTGCGGTAGTCGCTCCAGTCATTGGTCTCGTAAAAGCAGATGATGATCGCAAACGGGATGAACAGCGTCAAAAACACCAGCAGCGAGAAGCCGCTGAACCCAAAGCGAAGGCGCAACCGTCCGCCCTCCCGCCGAACGCGCAGCAGGGAGCCAAGCAGCGAAAGGCCCGCCACCGTGCAGTACAAAACGCGTTGCAGGCGCTCCATCTCATTGCCGGGCGCACGCACGAAGTAGTCCAGCAGGTTAGCCTTGGCGTGGCTGAGGAACATGCGCTTGGACAGGCCGAACGAGCCGGTGCGCAGGAAGTTGTAGAGGAAGCCGGATGCAAACGGGCTGGTGTACAGGGCCATCAGCACATACGCGCCCGCGGACAGCAGCAGCGCCAGCACGCCGTATAAAGCCATGCGGCCCGACCAGCGAAAATCGCACGCCACAAGCAGCAGCGGGATCCACAGGCCGATGTAGGTGATGCGGTAGGCGCACAGCAGCAGCGTCGTAAGCGAGCCAAACAGCAGCGCGGGCCAACCGGCCGCGGCACGCGGCTTCCGGCCAGCCGTGCCCGCCTGCCCCCGCGCCCGCAAGAGCCAGCCGACAAAGGCCATGTAAAACAGCAGCAGCCCGTAGTTGGCCAGCTCGGTCATGGAGGTGGCGGCGTAGAGCACCACGGGGGCATAGAGCGCAAACATCGCGCCCACGGCCAGCGCCGTGCCTGCGCGGGGCTTTGCCAGCAGGCAGAACGCAAGCGCGCCCGCCGATACCCACAGCGCATTGATCAGCGTGATGCTGCTGTACGACCAGCCCAGCACCGCCGCGGGCAAAGCGTACAGCAGCACGGGCGAGAGCCCGTGCACGCTGAGCGTGCCCAGCGGCGCGTGCAGCTCCGCGATGCCGGAATAGCCCGCCGCGGGCCCAACGTGCAGCCACGAGTACACGGCACGCCAGTAGTCCAGCTCGTCCGTCCAGACG
Organism: uncultured Oscillospiraceae bacterium; assembly: GCA_964584315.1. Classification (GTDB taxonomy): domain Bacteria; phylum Bacillota; class Clostridia; order Christensenellales; family Aristaeellaceae; genus CAXXOK01. Next base: position 52,829 of record CAZOZO010000010.1, on the reverse strand, counting down.
GGCAGGCCGGTGAGCGCGTTTTTGCCGATGGCCAGCGAAATACAAAGCAGCAACAGGAACGGCGAAGCCACCAGCAAAGCCCACGCCGCATAGGTGCGCGCGAGCCCTTTGGGCTGCCCGCCCAGCGCCATATCGTCCATACTTTGACCCCTTCTTTGGTTGCGCGCGACGGGCGCGCCTTGGGCACGAACTGGTACAGTATACCATGATGGGCCATGGGCGGCAAGTGCGCGATGGAAAACAAAACATTTGTTCCCCTATCTGTGCGCGACCCCTTGTTTCCCGCCAAAAAAGTGTGCTATACTGCCTTAGTTGGATCATGATCCCTGAGAGGAGCGTTACAATGGCCTACGGGGCGGAAAATATACAGGTGCTCGAAGGGCTGGATGCGGTGCGCATGCGCCCGGGCATGTACATCGGCTCGACCGGCTCGCGCGGGCTGCACCATATGCTGTGGGAGATCGTCGATAACGCAGTGGACGAGGCCATGGCGGGCTATGCCCATCATATCGAAGTGACGCTGCACGCCGACGGAAGCGCCAGCGTATTTGACGACGGCCGCGGCGTGCCGGTGGATATGCACCCGACCTTGCAGGTGAGCGGCGTGGAGGTCATCTACACGCGGCTGCACGCGGGCGGCAAGTTCAACAGCGATAATTACAGCTATTCCGGCGGCCTGCACGGCGTGGGCGCCAGTGTGGTGAATGCTCTTTCCAGCTGGCTCACGGTGGATGTGTACCGCGATTTTCGCCACTACCGCATGCGCTTTGAGAGCACGTATGACCCGCTGCTCAAAAAGATCGTGGCGGGCCGCCCCGCCGCGCCGCTCAAGGCCGTGGGCAACACACGGCTGCGCGGCACGCTCGTGCGCTTCATGCCGGACGAGCGCGTGTTTGAGACCACCGTGTTCAACGGCGAAGCCGTCGCCCGCCGCCTGCGCGAGCTGGCGTACCTGAACCGCGGTCTCTCCATCACCTTTGTGGACGAGCGCGTCTCCGCCCCGGTGAACGCCGTCGCGGACGCCGCCGACGAGCTGGACGAGGGCGAGGAGACCCAGACCGAAGCAAGCGCGCAGGAGCCCGCTGAGACCCACGCGGGCACGCAGACCTTCCGCTTTGACGGGGGCATCGTGGACTACGTCAAGTATTTGAACGCGGACAAGACCGCGCTGTTTGACGAACCCATCTATCTGGAGGGTACAAAGGACGACGTGATCTTCCGCGTTGCCATCCAGTATACCGACAGCTATACCGAGAATGTGTTCAGCTATGTGAACAACATCCCGACCGGCGAGGGCGGCAGCCACGAGACGGGCTTTCGCGCAGCTTATACCAAGGTGATGAACGACTGCGCCCGCCGTCTGGGCGCGCTGAAGGACAAGGATGCGAACCTTTCCGGCGACGACTTCCGCGAGGGCATGACCGCCGTGATGCTCGCCATGGTCAAGAACCCGCAGTTTGAAGGGCAAACCAAGGGCAAGCTGGGCAACACCGAGGTGCGTCCCGTGGTCGAGGCCATTTTGACCCAGCAGCTGAATGCCTATTTGGACGATTTAAAGCATGCCGACCTGGCCCAGCAACTGGTGGAGCGGGCCGTGCGCGCCGCCCATGTGCGCGAAGCCGCCCGCAAGGCGCGCGACGTGGCGCGCACCAAGAGCGCGCTGGAGGCCGCGCCGCTGGTGGGCAAACTTTCCAGCTGCACGGGCCGCAAGCCGGAGATGAACGAGCTGTTCATCGTCGAGGGCGACAGCGCGGGCGGCAGCGCCAAGCAGGGCCGTGACAGGCGCTTTCAGGCCATCCTGCCGCTGCGCGGCAAGCCCCTGAACGCGGAGAAGAAGCGGCTGGATCAGGTGCTCAGCAATGAGGAGTTCCGCAGCGTGATCACCGCGCTGGGCACGAACATCGACGAGAGCTTCAGCCTGCGCGGGCTCAAGTACCACAAGGTGATTATCCTCAGCGACGCGGATCAGGACGGCGCGCACATCCGCGCCATTTTGCTCACGTTCTTCTACCGCTACATGCGCGAGCTGATCACCGAGGGGCACGTCTACATCGGCATGCCCCCGCTCTACCGCGTGGCGCGCGGCAGCCGCGTGGAATACGCCTACGACGACAACGAGCTGAAAACGCTCACCAAAGGCGCGAAGAACTACACTATCCAACGTTACAAAGGCTTAGGCGAGATGAACCCGGAGCAGCTGTGGTCCACCACCATGGACCCCGCCTCGCGCAAGCTGCTGCAAGTGACCATCGAGGACGCGGCACAAGTGGAGCGGCGCGTGACCGTGCTGATGGGCGACAAGGTGGAGCCGCGTCGCGAGTACATCAGCCAGTATGCCAATTTCAGCCGTCAGGACAGCTTTACCGAGCTCAGCGACACCCTGAAAGCGAGGGACGACCGTGCCTGACCAGCAAACGTTCAACCCGGGCATCGTGCAGATGTCCATGGAGGAGGTCATGCACAACAGCATGATCCCCTATGCGGAGCATATCATCATGGAGCGCGCCATCCCCCGCGTGGAGGACGGCCTCAAGCCCGTGCAGCGGCGCATCCTCTACACCATGATGGAGTTAAACCTGCTGCCCGAAAACCCGCACCGCAAGTGCGCCCGCATCGTGGGCGACTGTCTGGGTAAATACCACCCCCACGGCGACAGCAGCGTGTACGACGCGCTGGTGCGCATGGCGCAGGATTTTTCCCTGCGCGGGCAGCTGGTGGACGGGCACGGCAACTTCGGCTCCATCGACGGCGACAGCGCCGCCGCCATGCGTTACACGGAGGCGCGCATGACCCCGTTGGCCATGCAGATGCTGCGCGATATCGACAAGGATACCGTGCCCTTCCGCCTGAACTTCGACGATACCTTGAAAGAGCCGGACATGCTGCCGGCCCGCTTCCCCAACCTGCTTGTGAACGGGGCCAGCGGCATCGCCATCGGGCTGGCCACCAACATCCCCCCGCATAACCTGAGGGAATGCGTAAACGCCGTGGTCGCGCAGATCGACAACCCCGATATCACCGTGGAAGAGCTGATGCGCATCATGCCTGCGCCGGACTTTCCCACCGGCGGAGTGCTGCTGGACACGGACGAGCTCAAGAATGCCTATGTCAACGGCCGCGGCAAGCTGACCCTGCGCGCCCGCACCCACATCGAGGAGGGCGCGGCGGGCCGCAGGCTGATCGTGATCACCGAAGTGCCCTACCAGGTGAACAAGGCTGCGATGCTGGAGAAGATCTTAAAGCTCAGCGAGGAAAAAAAGGCCGCGCTGGGCGGCATTTACGACATCCGCGACGAGAGTGACCGCACGGGCATGCGCGCCGTGGTGGAGCTGAAAAAGGAAGCCGATGCGGACAAGGTGCTCGCCTACCTGTTCAAGTACAGCGACCTGCAGGTAACCTTTGGCGTGAACATGGTGGCCATCGCGGATGGCAAGCCGCGCCTGATGAGCCTGCGCCGCGTGCTGCGCTACTACATCAAGCACCAGAAAAATGTGGTGACCGCCCGCACCCAGTACGAGCTGGACAAGGCGAAAGCCCGCGCGCATATCTTGGAGGCGCTGATGATCGCGGTGGATAACCTCGACGAGGTGATCGCCCTGATCCGCGCCAGTAAAACGCCCAAGGAGGCCAAGCAGGGGCTGATCGACCGCTTCGCCATGGACGACGTGCAGGCGCAGGCCATCCTCGATCTGCGGCTGCAACGCCTGACCGGGCTGGAGATCGAAGCCCTGCGCCGCGAGTATGCGGAGGTGCTCAGGCTGATCGAGAAGCTGACCGCCATCCTCGCGGACGAAAAGAAGCTCATGAAAGTGATCAAGGACGAGCTGCGCGAGGTGGCCCAGAAATACGGTGACGACCGACGCACCACGTTGGAGCACCCCAGCCGCGTGGTGGAGGCCGCCTCCGTGGAGGAGGAACACGTGGCGGAGCTGGCGACCGTCACGTATACGCGCGCGGGCTACCTGCGCCGCATGTACCCCCGCTTCTACCAGAAGCTGCCGCCCGTGAGCCTGGAAAACGGCAATTTGGACGATATGCCGCTTTGGCGTTTTGAGACGGATACCGACCGTACGCTGTACCTGTTTACCAACATCGGCAACTGCTACACGCTTTCCGTGGGTGCGTTGGCCGAAGCCAATAAGCCCGCGCAGCGCGGCTCGCTGCTGAGCGGGGTGATCGCGGGCATCGAGGCGGGCGAGGTGCCCGTGCAGATGCTCTGCGTAACGCCCGAGGAGCTGGCCGCCATGCCGGATCTGCTGTTCGTGACCCGCGGCGGGCAGCTCAAGCGCACCGCCGCCGCGGAGTACGACGTGCGTCGCCAGAAGTTTGCAGCCCTCAACCTGCGCGACGGCGACAGCCTGCTTTGCGTGCTGCCGCTGGACACCAGCCTTGACCTGCTGCTAATTTCCCGCGCGGGCATGAGCCTGCGCTGCCACACCGACGAGTTGCCCGCCATGGGCCGTGCCACCGGCGGCGTGCGCGGCATGGCGCTGGACGAGGGCGACGCCGTCCTGTTTGCGGAGCAGCCGCAGGCGGGCGACCAAGTGCTGCTGGTGAGCGAGCGTGGCTTCGCCAAGCGCGTGCTGTTCATGGATTTTGAGCCGCAAGCGCGTGCCGGTAAGGGCGTGAAGGCTTTCTACTTCAATAAGAGCGGCTCCAACGGCACGTCGGTTGCCAGCGCGCTGCTGGTGGATGAGGCGAGCAGCTCAGTGGTGCTCACGCAGAAAAAATCGCCGCCGAGCAGCCTGAACCCCTCGGAGGTCGCGCTGCAAGGCAAGCAGGACAAGGGCATGGCGTGCGTGATGGCGATACTGGACGATGTGGTCACGGGGCTTTTGCCCTGCCCGATGTGCGCGCCGGGCAACGGGGACATGCCGGACGAGCCGGAGGAGAATGCCTGAGCGCACGCTGCAACCGAAAAGACTCAAGGGTGTAAGCCCTTGGCATCGGAGGCCTTGCGTCGAAACGCGGTAAGCGCAGACCAAGGGGCCGGAGCAGACGAGACGCTGCGCGACGGATGGCGGCAGCAGGGTTCATCTACGCAAAGAGGCATCCGCAATGCAGCGGATGCCTCTTTGCCGTACTTGCGTCGGCAATGCTCAGCTGATTTCAAAGCTGCGGTTTTCCGCATGACGTTTTTAAGCATGCTCATGTCAAAAGGGATTACACCGAATGTGCCATATCTCGATGCAAACGGTGCAGCCCCAGCGCTGCAATGTGGGTGACGAGCGGCATGCCTCCCTACACCACCACGACCTCCTGCGTGTACATGAGCCCCGCAGGCAGACCTGCGCCCAGCGCCCACAGATCATAGGCCCGTGCATCCAGCGCATACAGCGGGTCGCGCGCATCTCCATCCGCGGCTTTGGCGACGATTGGCAGGCTGCTTTGGTTGAGCAGTGAAAGGCACGCACGGTCATCCTTGCGAAAGCCCAGCAGTCGCGCATACGTCGGCAGCGGGTTTTGCGAAAACATTTCGCCTGTGGCCCCCAGCAGCGCGTGGCCCAGCAGGCGGTTCAGGCGTGCGTGGGGGTAGCGCTTGGTTTTCAGCAGAGCCAGCAGTTGCGCGCGGCTTACGGCCTCGCGCGCGGCTTTGGCAAGGCGGTTTTCTAGCCCCTCGGTGCAGTCCGGCAGGGCGCGCAGGGCATCGGGCGTTTGGATGCGCAAAGTGTGCAAAAGCAGCGTATCCAGCGCGTCGGGGCGGTGGCAGGGTTCGCCCGCGAGCCGATAGCCGCAGGCGGATTCGGCGGCGGCAATGTCGCCCGCAAGGTAGGCCCGGCGCGCCGCGCTGGCGGAGGGGTAACCGTGCACCGCTAGATCGGTGGCGTGGTAGTCGCCTACGCGCTGCACGGGCAAAGGTATGATGCGGCTTTGCAGCCGGAGCAGCGCACGCAGGTAGCAGATGGCCAAAATGTTGTTGGGCTGCCCGAGCGCCCGCAACACAGCATCGCCCGTGAGGCTCGCGCCCGGTACGCCGCTTTGGCAAAGCCCTGCAACGGCTGCCTCGGCCTGTGCCGCCACAAAGGGCGCTCCCCTGTCCAGCGCCGCGCGCAGCGCCGCCTGATATGTCGCGTTCGGATTCTCCATCAGCGCGGCGACTGCCCCTAAAAAGGCGGGCATCGCGTTTTCACACCCAAAGGAGAGGTGGGAGACAAACCCCAGCCCATGCAGCACTGCGACCCCGCCCAGCGCGAAGTTCTCCGCCTCGCGCAGGGCAAAGGCGCATGGCAGTTCTAGCACCATGCTGGCCCCCGCGGCAAGCGCCGCCCGCGCCCGAAAAGCAGGCGAAAACAGCGCGGGGCTGCCCCGCTGGGTAAAGCAGCCGCTCATCACGCACACGATGCGCGCGTCCGGCAGCTGCTCGCGCACCAGCGCAAACTGCCGCGCGTGCCCGCGGTGGAAGGGGTCGTATTCGCAGATGATCCCGACGGCAGGCCTCATGGCACACCTCCGGCGCACGCTGTGCGCTAACATTTGTTTTTCTGTTGTACAGCCGCGTTTTTTCGTGTTTCGCTTTCCTTTTCGAGGCAAAAGGTGTATACTATTTCGGTTGTATACATCTACATGCATTTTACCACATAAGGGAGGAAACCGCCATGTCCGTCATTGACAAAATCAAGGCGAAAGCCCAGCAGAACGTGAAGCATATCGTTCTGGCGGAGGGCTCCGAGCCGCGCACGGTGCAGGCCGCCCGCCGGATCGTGGATCAGGGCATCGCCAGCGTGACGCTGCTGGGTACCAAAACCGAGATCGAGCAGGTTGCTGCGCAAACTGGCACCGGTCTCACGGGTATCACCTTGATCGACCCCAAGGCCAGCGACAAGACCGAAGCCTACATCAGCCTGCTCGTCGAGCTGCGCAAGGCCAAGGGCATGACCCCGGAGCAGGCCAGGGCACTGGTGACGGGCGATACGCTGTACTACGGCGCGCTGATGGTCAAGACCGGCGACGCGGACGGCATGGTGGCGGGCGCCATCAACTCCACGGGCAACGTGCTGCGGCCTGCGCTGCAGATCATCAAGACGGCACCGGGCATCTCGGTGGTCAGCGGCGCGTTTATCATGGAAGTACCGAACAGCCAGTACGGCGACGAGGGCGTCATGATCTTTGGCGACTGCGCTGTGCTGCCTGACCCGGATGCGGATCAGCTGGCCGCCATCGCCATCGCCAGCGCGCAGACCGGCAAGCAGCTGACCGGCATGGAGCCGAAGGTCGCGATGCTCAGCTTTTCCACCAAGGGCAGTGCGGAGCATGAACTGGTAACCAAGGTGCAGCAGGCCACGCAGAAGGTGCACGAGCTGGCCCCGGACCTCGTTTGCGACGGCGAGTTGCAGGTGGACGCGGCGCTGGTGGAGAGCGTAGGCAAGCTCAAATCCCCCGGCAGCCCCGTGGCGGGCCATGCCAATGTGCTCATCTTCCCCGATCTGCAGGCGGGCAACATCGGCTACAAGCTGGTGCAGCGGCTGGCGGGCGCGTCCGCCGTGGGCCCCATCGTGCAGGGGTTGGCCAAGCCGGTCAACGACCTGAGCCGCGGCTGCTCCGTGGAGGATATCGTCAGCGTCGTCGCCATTACCGCTGTCAAAGCGCAAGCATAAGGAGTCAGTCGAAATGAAAGTGCTAATTCTCAACGCGGGTTCCTCCTCCCTCAAGTATCAGCTGCTGGACATGGACACCAACAAACTGCTCGCCAAGGGTCTCGTGGAGCGCATCGGCATCGACGGCAGCCGCATCCAGCAAAAGGTGGACGGCAAGGTGTTTGACGCCGCCGCCCCCATGAAGACCCACACCGAGGGCATTCAGTGGATGCTCAAGGCCCTGACCGACCCGGAAAAAGGCGCGGTCAAGAGCATGGATGAGATCACCGCGGTAGGCCACCGCGTGCTGCACGGCGGCGAGCGCTTCACCGGCAGCGTACTGGTCAATGAGGATGTGAAGGACGCCATCCGCGAGAACATCCCGCTGGGCCCCCTGCACAACCCCGCCAACCTCATGGGCATCGAGGCCTGCGAAAAGGTGATGCCGACCACCCCGAACGTGGCGGTGTTCGACACGGCCTTCCACCAGACCATGCCCAAGAAGGCCTACCTGTACGGCGTGCCCATGGAATATTACAAGAAGCTGCACGTGCGCCGCTACGGCTTCCACGGCACCAGCCACCGCTACGTGAGCAAACGCGCGTGCGAGTTTTTGGGGCTGGACAGGGCAAACAGCCGTATCATCACCTGCCACCTTGGCAACGGTTCCAGCCTTGCGGCCGTGGTAAACGGCAAATGCGTGGATACCAGCATGGGCATTACGCCGCTGGAGGGCGTGCTGATGGGCACCCGCAGCGGCAACCTTGACCCCGCCGTGGTGCAGTACATCGCCAACAGCGACCATAAGAGCGTGGACGAGGTGCTCGACCTGCTCAACAAAAAGAGCGGCCTGATGGGCGTGAGCGGCCTTTCCAGCGACATGCGCGACATCGACGCCGCCTGCGACCAGGGCAACGAGAACGCCATCATCGCCCGCGACATGCTGGTGTGGGGCATCCGCAAGTACATCGGCGCGTATGCCGCCGCCATGGGCGGGGTGGACGCCATCGTGTTTACCGCGGGCATCGGCGAAAACAACCAGAACCTCCGCGCGATGGTCATGCAGGGCTTCGAGTTTTTGGGCGCGAAGCTGGACATGGAAAAGAACAAGACCCGCGACGAAGCCGTGATCAGCACCGATGACAGCACCGTGAAGATCTGCGTGATCCCCACCGATGAAGAGCTGGTGATCGCCAAGGACACGGTGGCCATCGTGACCGGCCAGCCCATCGTGGACTGACGGGACAGGAGCTGGCAGCACAAAGGTGAGGCGCAGAGCTGTCGATACCCCGTGGCAACGCAGCCCCCGCTCGCCAAAGCGCCGCATCGCGGCTGTTTGCTCGCCTGGGTTCTCGCTGCGGCGCGGGGCCGCGGGGCGCCGCCTTGCACCCGCAAGGGCTATTGGCCCTTGACCCGCTCCCTCCATCCCCATATTTTCCAATTGACAAGCGGGTGAAATGGGCTTATAATGCAACTTGGTCACGTTTGAGGAGGAACCTATGGAGCTTGATGTCACGAAAGCTTTGCTCTCGCCGGGGACGGAGTTTCCGTTTGCGGCGGAAGTCGTGGTACCCCCGCAGGACGTGGTCGGTGAAACGGTCGCCTTCGAGCCCGTTTCGCTGCAAGGCCACTTCAGCGCGCTGGACGGCACCGTCCGGCTCGCGGGCGAGCTGATGACCACAGCACGCGCCGCCTGCGCCATGTGCCTCGCGCCTGTGAGCGTGCCGCTTACGGTCGGTTTCGACGAAGCCTTCCGCAAGGACGTTAACGAGACCGAGGACGAAGCCTTCCGCTACGAGGGCAGCAAGCTGACCCTCGACCAAATGGCGCTGACGCTTTTGATGCTCAACCTGCCCATGCGATTCCTGTGCAAGGAACGCTGCAAGGGCGGCGAGACGCTGAAAAAGTACCAGCAGGAGATTTTCAAGAGCTCGTGCGAAGAGGAATCGCCGACACAGCGTCCTTTTGAAGCATTGCAGCGCTTGCTGACAAAGGATGAGGAGGTGTAGACCATGGCTCTTCCGAAAGGAAAAATATCGCGCGCCCGCGGCCGTAGCCGTCGCGCCCACTGGAAGCTGACCCTGCCCGGCATCGTGGAATGCCCGCAGTGCCACCAGAAAAAGCTCAGCCATCGCGTGTGCAAGCACTGCGGTTATTACAATGGCAAGCAGGTCGTCGATATGACCGAAGCCAAGAAGGAAAACGCGTAAGCGGTTTTCCGACCATCGCAAAGGTCGCGCGTGCGCGGCCTTTGCGGCATATGCCTGATGACCGGGAGGAGTACGCCCTACGCCCCACAGAGAGAACGGCCCTTGGCTGGAAGGCCGTTTGGATGGCACAGGCGCGGAAGGTCGCCCGCAAAGGCGCGGAGTGAACGCGGCGCATCGCTTGACGAAGCATCAGGCAGCGCATCGCTTTAGCTCCGTCGGGCGCGCCCGATACAGCGCGGCAAGGCGGGGGTGTTTTGCCTCCGTAAAGCAAGGTGGTACCACGGAGCTGCTCCGTCCTTCGGGCTGGGCGGCTTTTTGATTTTCAGAAAACGGAGGCGACGGCCGTGTATTGGCAAAACGTGCTCTCCAGACTTAGCATACCGGGGCTTTGCCTGATGGTGCTGGGCGCTGCGCTCGGCTACGGCGCAAAGTGGCTCGGCGGAAAGGTATTTAAGCGGGGAGGCGAGCGGGCCGTCGTGCCCTTGAAGGTCGCGGGCCTCGTGCTGGCGCTGGCGGGCGCGCTGATCCTGCTGGACATCATCCCCATTTGAAGCTGGGAGGGCATCGGATATGAGCGAGACGGGCAAGAATTTTGAGATGGATAAGGTGTTCAACCCTCAGGAGATCGAGGATAAGCTGTACCGCATGTGGGAGGAGAGCGGCGCTTTCAAGGCGCACCGCGTGCCGGGCAAAAAGCCCTACACCATCGTGATGCCGCCGCCCAACATCACGGGCCAGCTGCACATGGGCCACGCGATGGATTGCCTCCTGCAGGACGCGCCCATCCGCTACCACCGCATGAAGGGCGACCCCACCCTGTGGCTGCCGGGTACCGATCATGCCTCCATCGCCACCGAGGTGAAGATCGTCGATCAGATGAAAAAGGAAGGCCTTACCAAAGAGATGATCGGACGCGAGGCGTTTCTGGCCCGCGCGTGGAAGTGGAAAGAGGAGTACGGCGGCCGCATCAACCGCCAGCAGCGGCGCTTAGGCGCCAGCGCGGACTGGAGCCGCGAGCGTTTCACGATGGACGAGGGCTGCAACGAGGCCGTGCGCGAGGTGTTCGTGCGGCTGTATGAGAAGGGCCTCATCTACCGCGGCAACCGCATCATCAACTGGTGCCCCGTGTGCCAGACCGCGCTGTCCGACGCGGAGGTGGAGTACGAGGAGCAGCAGAGCCACCTGTGGCACATCCGCTACCCGGCCGCAGATGGCGGCGAGGGCGTGACCGTGGCGACCACCCGCCCAGAGACGATGCTGGGCGACACCGCCGTGGCCGTGAACCCCAAGGACGCGCGCTATACCCACCTTGTGGGCAAGATGGTCGTGCTGCCGATTCTCAATAAGCTGATCCCCGTGGTGGCGGACGATTATGTGGACATGGCGTTTGGCACCGGCGCGGTGAAAATCACCCCCGCGCATGACCCCAACGATTTCGAGGTCGCCAAGCGTCACGACCTGCCCATGATCCGCGTGACGAACGACGACGGCACCATGAACGAACTGACGGGCAAGTTTCAGGGAATGCCGGAGACCGAGTGCCGCAAGGCCGTGGTGGCGGAGCTCGCGGCGGGCGGCTACCTGATGAAAACCGAGGACTACACCCACAACGTGGGCACCTGCTACCGCTGCCACACCACCGTGGACCCGGTGACCAGCCTGCAGTGGTTTGTCAGCATGGCGCCGCTCGCCAAGCCCGCCATCGACGTGGTGCGCGAAGGCAAGACCAAGTTCCTGCCCGAGCGGTTCGGCAAAATCTACTTCAACTGGATGGAGAACATCCGCGACTGGTGCATCAGCCGCCACCTGTGGTGGGGGCACCGCATCCCCGCGTGGTACTGCGAGGAGTGCGGTGAGCTGATCGTGCGCAAGGACGAACCGCACACGTGCCCCAAGTGCGGCCGCACAAGGCTCCGCCAGGACGAGGACGTGCTGGACACGTGGTTTTCCAGCGGGCTGTGGCCGTTCAGCACGCTGGGCTGGCCGCATGACACGGAGGATCTGCGCTATTTCTACCCCACCAGCATGCTGGTGACGGGGTATGATATCATTTTCTTCTGGGTGGCGCGGATGATCTTCAGCGGCATCGAACAGATGGGGGAGACACCGTTTGACACGGTGCTCATCCACGGGCTGGTGCGCGACGCGCAGGGCCGCAAGATGTCAAAGAGCCTCGGCAACGGCGTCGACCCGCTGGAGGTGATCGAGACCTACGGCGCGGACGCGCTGCGCTTCTCGCTGGCCATGGGCATCAGCCCCGGCAACGACACGCGCTTCTCCACCGAGAAGGTGGAGGCCGCGCGCAACTTCGCCAACAAGGTGTGGAACGCCAGCCGTTTCGTGCTGATGAACATGGACGCGAAAGAGGAGATCGACCCCGCGCTGCTCACGCTGCCGGATCAGTGGATTCTCGCCCGGCTGCAAAAGGCGGTGGCCGAGGTGAGCGCCCACATGGAGGACGGGGACTTCGGCCTGTCCGCCAATAAGATTTACGAGTTCACGTGGAGCGAGTTCTGCGACTGGTACATCGAGCTGGCCAAGGGCAGGCTGCTGGGCGAGGACGAGGCGCAGAAGAAGAATGTGCGCGCCGTGCTCTACGCGGTGCTGGAGAGCATCCTGAAACTCCTGCACCCGTTTATGCCGTTTATCACGGAGGAAGTGTACCAGCACCTGCCCGCTCACGAGGGCATGCTGATTCTCGCCAGCTGGCCGGAGGTGCGGCCCGCGTTTACCTTCGAGGCGGAGGAGCGGCAGATGGAGGGGCTGATGGAGATCATCCGCACCATCCGCAACCTGCGCGCGGAGATGAAGGTGCAGGCGGGCAAGCGCACGCATGTGACCCTACTGCCGGAAGCGGGCTGGGAGGATGCGCTCTCCATCGCGGAGCCGTACCTGCAAAGGCTGGCGGGCGCAAGCAGCGTGACCATCGGCCGCAAGGGCGAGGCGAGCGCGGAGAAAACGGTTAGCGCGATCTGCGCGTCGGCGGAGATCCGCATCCCGCTGGGCGAGCTGGTGGATATCGACAAGGAGATCGCACGGCTGGAAAAGGAGCGCGCGGCACTGGCGGCGGAAGTGGAGCGCGCGGAAGCGCGGCTGAATAACCCGGGCTTTACGGGCAAGGCGCCGGCGGCGCTGGTTGCGCAGGAGCAGGAGAAGCTCAAGACCAATCAGGGAATGCTCGAATCGCTCGCGCAGCGGATAGAGGAACTGAAAGCGAATACTTGACTAAGCTTCCAAGGCGGGCATCTGTAATCTTGAGCAGAGCGCACTTCCCCATGGGGGAGGTTGGGAGGGGGACCTCAGTCCCTCTCCCAAAGGCGCAGACAGCACCGTCGAGCGCGCAGCGGCTGCAATGCGAGCGGATTTGCACGCGAGCTGGAACGAATCCATACGTTTGTTCGAATCCTCCACTTACGGACGGGCCTTGCGCCCGCCCACCGAAAGGGCAGTACATGACCCAATCCTTCCACCACCTGCCGGTGCTCTACCACGAGGTGCTGCACTGGATGCGCCCCCACGCGGGCGGTATCTACCTGGACGGCACCCTCGGCGGCGGCGGCCACAGCGAGGGTATCCTGACCGCGGCGGGCGACGGGGCCATCCTCTACGGCATCGACCGCGACACGGAGGCCATCGCCGCGGCCACGGCGCGCCTCCATGGCTTTGCGGGTTTCCACGCCCTGCACGGCAATTTTCATGACGCGGCAGAGCTGCTGAAAGCCCAAAATGCCTCGTCGCTGGACGGTGCGCTGGTCGACCTCGGCGTGAGCAGCTACCAGCTGGATAACGCCGCCCGCGGCTTCAGCTACCATGAGGACGCGCCGCTGGACATGCGCATGGACACGAGCGGGGGCATGACCGCGGCCCAGTACCTTGCGGACATCACCGTGCCGGAGCTGCGCCGCATCCTGACCGACTACGGCGAGGAGAAGTGGGCGGCCCGCATCGCGCAGGTGTTTGACGAAAAGCGCCGCGAAAAGCCCATCCTGACCACAGGCGACCTGGTGCGCGTGGTGGACGCGGCCATTCCCAAAGCTGTGCGTCGCAAGGACGAAGGGCACCCCGCGCGCCGCACGTTTCAGGCGGTGCGCATCGCCCTGAATGACGAGCTGGCCCCGCTGGAAGCTGCGCTGGAGAGCATGGCGGGCCTGCTGAAGCCCGAAGGGCGGCTGCTGGTCATCACCTTCCACTCGCTGGAGGACAGGATCGTGAAAAACACGTTCCGGCGGCTGCAAAACCCCTGCGTATGCCCGCCCAAAGCGCCCATCTGCACCTGCGGCAAGGTTTCGCAGGGCAAGGTGCTGGGCGGCGGGGCCATACCGCCCGGCGATGAAGAGGTGGCGCAGAACCCAAGGGCGAGGAGCGCCAAGCTCAGGGTGTTTGAGCGGCGGTAGATGTGGGCCGCGAATGATGCTCCCATGCGACGCGCACTTATCGCCATCCCTTGACAGTGCGGGCGTTATCGCGTATGCTTGCCCTAACCCCCTGTTTTCCAAGGAAACACAAGGGCCTGCCCTCCTGGGGCGGCTCTTTTCGATTGTGGAGGGAGAAATGCCATGCCAACGCTCTACGTGGTGGCGACGCCCATCGGCAACCTTGGCGACATGTCGCCGCGCGCCGTCGAAACGCTCAAAAATGTTGCGCTGATCACCGCGGAGGATACGCGCGTCACGCAAAAGCTGCTGGCGGCGTTCGACATCCATACGCCGCTGACCAGCTGCCACGAGCACAACGAGCGTGCCAAAGCCGCACAGATCGTGCAGCGGATGCTTACCGAGGGCATCGACGTGGCCGTGACCACCGATGCGGGCACCCCCTGCATCAGCGACCCGGGCAGCCTGCTGACCGCCGAGGCTATCCAAAATGGCATCCCCGTGGTGGGCGTGCCGGGCCCCACCGCCGTCGCCACGGCGCTGAGCGTGAGCGGCATGCCCATTGAGGAATATACCTTCTACGGCTTCTTGCCAAGGCAGAAAGGCGAGCTGACCGACAAGCTCTTAGACATGGCCCGCAAGTCGAAAATCGCCGTGGCGTATGAGTCGCCTCACCGCATCATCGACCTGCTGGCGTGCGTGCAGGCCGTTTTGCCCCATACCTACGTCAGCGCCAGCTGCGACCTGACCAAGAAATTCGAGCTGACCGTGCGCGGCCCCGTGGGCGAGGTACTCGAAAACCTGCGCCAGAATCCCAAGGCCGAAAAAGGCGAATACTGCGTAGTGCTCCAGTGGAACGACGCGCTTGCCGAGCCGCCCGCGCCTTGCTCGCTTTCGCTGGAGGCCCAGCTTTTTGACGCGCTGGTGCGGGGCGAGAGCCTGCGGCAGGCCAGCGAGGCGTTGATGGCGGCGGGCGAGCGCAAAAACGCCGTCAAAGCCGCGGCGCTGCGCGTGAAGGCCATGCTGGCTACGGAAACGGACGACGGCGCATGACCAAGCAGGAGGCGCTGAAAGCCTATTTTGGGTATGACAGCTTCCGCGAGGGACAGGAGGCGCTGATCGACGCGCTGCTTTCCGGCCATGACGCGTTGGGCGTGATGCCAACGGGCGCGGGCAAATCGCTTTGCTATCAGGTGCCTGCGCTGGTGCTGGGCGGCGTGGCGCTGGTGGTGAGCCCGCTCATCTCCCTGATGAAGGATCAGGTGGCCGCGCTAAAGGCGGCGGGCGTGCCCGCGGCGTACATCAACAGCTCGCTTACGTTGGGGCAGCAGCGCGAGGCGCTGCGCCGCGCGGCGGCGGGCGCGTACCGCATCATCTACGTTGCACCGGAACGGCTGGACGTGCCGGAGTTCTTGGCTTTCGCCAAAGCCGCGCCCCTCTCGCTCATTGCCGTGGACGAGGCGCACTGCGTGTCCCAGTGGGGGCAGGATTTTCGCCCCAGTTACCTGAAAATCGCCGATTTTGTGGCCCTGCTGCCCAAACGTCCGCCAATCGGCGCATACACCGCCACCGCCACGCCGCAGGTCAAGGCGGATATGGCCCGGCTGCTAAAACTGAACGCCCCTGTGACCCGCGTGACCGGCTTTGACCGCCCCAACCTGCGGCTTGCCTGCCTGCGCCCGCGCGACAAGTTTGCCGCGCTGATGGACGTGGTGGGGCGGCACGCGGGCGAGAGCGGCATCGTGTATTGCCAGACGCGCAAGGGCGTGGAGGAAGTGACTGAGCGCCTGACCGCCGAGGGCATCTCCGCCACGCGCTACCACGCGGGCCTTGGCGATGAGGAACGGATGCGCAACCAGGACGATTTCCAGTACGACCGCAAGGCCGTGATCGTTGCCACCAACGCTTTCGGCATGGGCATCGACAAGAGCAACGTGAGCTTTGTGGCGCACTACAACATGCCTCGCAGCATGGAGAGCTACTACCAGGAGGCGGGCCGCGCGGGGCGCGACGGCAGCCCCGCGGAATGCGTGCTGCTCTACGGCGCGCAGGACGTCGTCACGGGCCGGTGGATGATCGAGCACAGCGAGCCCAGCCCCGAGCTGACCGCGGACGAGCAGGCGGAACTGTTCCGCCGCGATATGGAGCGCCTCAAGCAAATGACCTTTTACTGCACGGGCAGGAAGTGCCTGCGGCAGTTCATCCTCAACTACTTTGGCGAAAAGGCGGGCGGCGGCTGCGGCAACTGCTCGGTATGCCTCGGCGAGGCGATGGAGCCGGAGGAGGAGAATACCGCCGTTTCGCGCGCCCAAACGACGGGCGGTGCGCACGCGAGGGGCGGTCATACGCAGGGCAAACTTGCTTCGCACGCAAGTCATGCGTCAGCTCACACCGCCAAACCAACCCACCGACCCTTTAGGGGAACGGCGCGCGATGCCTTGGACGAAGAGGCCGAGAGCCTGTTTGCGGAGCTCAAGGCCCTGCGCGCAAGGCTGGCTGCCGAAAAGCATGTGCCGCCCTACGTGATTTTCAACGACGCCACGCTTCGCGACATGGCCGAAAAGCGCCCCCGCGACTGGGAAGGCTTTGCGCGCGTGTCGGGCGTGGGCAGCCGTAAGCGTGACCGCTACGGCGATGTATTTCTGGCCACCATCTGCCGCCGCGAGGGCGTGGTATATGTGCCCCACGCCCCGCAGGAGGAGGACGACGACGGCTTCGACTCCGACGCGGTACCGTCCGCGGGTCGCGCCGCGGACAACACAGGCCGTCCGTGGAATGCCGCCGAGGACGCACGCCTGCGCGAGGAGTTCGAGAGCGACGCGACCATCGCCGAGATGTGCGAGGAGCATGAGCGCTCGCCCTTTGCCATACGGGCAAGGCTCCGGCGGCTGGGGTTGATGCTGTAAGGCGAAATGCGAGCACGAGTATGGTGCCAAAATCCTGCCTGTAAACAATATAGAACAGAGGCGTGTATTGGGTTTTACCAGCGCACACCTCTGTTTTTCTGTACTTTCGATTGGGGCATATGGATTCTCAGGTTTGGGCTGCACGTCCGTTTTTTGTTCGACACGCTTTTGCATTCAATCCGCGTCCGCAAAGCGCACTTCGCCGCTGCGCACGGTATGCACAGCGCCTGCGACATCCCGCACCAGCAACGCGCCTGTTTCGTCTACATCCACAGCCACGCCGCTTACCGTGCCGCCCTGCACAGTGGCGACCACCCGCCGCCCCAGCGTGAGCGAGCGGGCACGGTAAGCGGCAAGGTGTTCGTGATTGTGCGGGTCGTAGGCCAGCAAGCCCTGCGCGATGCATGCGGCCAGCCGGTTTTTGACGGGGCCGTCCGGATGGATGAAGCCCACGATGCCTTGCAACGCCTCAGGCACATCCGTTTCGCGCAGGTTCAGGCCCATGCCGATCAGCAGCGATTCCACGGTTCCGGTCTCAAAATCGGTAGTTGCTTCGGTCAGGATGCCGCACACCTTACGCCCGTCAAAGAACAGGTCGTTGACCCATTTGATACGCAGGTCGCGGCCGCATATGCTCTGCACGGCCTCGGCCACACACACGGCGGCATATGCGGTCACGCCCAGCGCGCTCTCCACCGCCTGAGCGGGGGCCAGTGCCAGCGTCATGTACAGCCCCGCGCCCTTGGGCGAATAAAACGCGCGCCCCAGCCTGCCGCGGCCTGCGGTCTGCGCCTCGGCCACGACCAGAAAGGGGGCGGGCACGCCGTCCGCCATCAGGCGCTTGGCTTGGGTGTTGGTGCTGTCTACCTCGTCATAGGCGTACACAGCCAGCGGGGTTTTGGGCAGCAATGTGCGCACGCCCTCCGCGGTGGCCCGGTCGTGCGACGTGGCCAGCCGGTAGCCGCGGTTTTGGGTGGATTCGATGGACACGCCCTCCTCGCGCAGGGCGGTAACGGCTTTCCACACCGCGTTGCGCGAAACACCGAAGCGTTCGGCCAGCGCCTGGCCGGATACCGCGCCCTCGCGGCTCTGTTCCAGCGCGGCAAGGATGTTGCTCTTAAGCGTCATGGGGCCTCCTCCGGTCGGTGGGGAGAATGGCGCGCCGCATTGCGCCGGGCGCGCGGTGCGGCTATCGCCATTATAGCAAGGAAAGGCGCGGCGTACAAGCGAGCGGGGCACGCACCCTTGTATACTAGTTGACATGCCTTTGCGGCTATGCTATAGTCGAAGCAAGCAAACCGAATCAGCCGCTACAATACACGCCCGGCGCGGCCAAGCGCCACGAAAGGAGCAACCCCCATGAAGATGACCTTCCGTTGGTATGGCAAAAACAGCGACGCGATCACGCTGAAACAGATCCGCCAGATCCCCGGCTGCTCTGGCCTGATGGGTCTTTTAGATTACAAAGCGGCGGGCGAGGTATGGGAAGAGGATGAGATCAAAGCCTATATCGATGTTGTGCACGCCGCGGGCCTTGAATGTGAAGTGATCGAGAGCGTAAACGTGCATGAGGATATCAAGCTGGGCTTGCCCACGCGCGATCGCTATATCGAGCATTACTGCCAGACCATCAAAAACCTCGCCAAATACGGCGTCAAGGTGATCGTCTACAACTTTATGCCGGTGTTCGACTGGTTGCGCACCGACCTGGCCCGCGAAATACCGGAGGATGGCAGCAACAGCCTGTACTTTGACGAGGCGGAGCTTGCGGGAATGACCCCGCTGGAGATCGTGCGCCGCACCGCGAGCGGCAGCAACGGCTTCACGCTGCCCGGCTGGGAACCCGCGCGCCTCGCGGAGCTGGAGAGCACGCTCAAGCGGTATGAGCCCGTGACCGAGGACGACCTGCGCGCCAACTACAAATACTTCCTTGACGGCATCATCCCCACATGCGAGGAAGTGGGCGTGTCCATGGCTGTGCATCCGGACGACCCTGCCTGGCCCATCTTCGGCCTGCCGCGCATCGCGCACACGCAGGCTCAGTTTGACCGCATCATGGCGCTGAACCCCTCCAAGCGCAATGCGCTGTGCCTGTGCACGGGTTCGCTGGGCAGCAATGTGGCAAACGATGTGCCCGCCATCATCCGTCACTTTGGCGAGATGGGCCGCGTGGCGTGTGTGCACGCCCGCAATGTAAAGCATCTGGGGCACCGCAAGTTCCGTGAGGCCAGCCACCTCAGCACCGACGGCGATATCGACATGTATCAGGTGATGAAGGCCATCCACGATACCTGCCCCGATGCCTATGTGCGCCCGGACCACGGCCGCATGATCTGGGATGAGAAGGGCCGCCCCGGCTACGGCCTGTACGACCGGGCGCTGGGTATCGCGTACTTAAACGGCCTGTGGGAGGCCATCGTAAAAAATGCCAGGGGCGAGTGAAACACGCATAAGCCTGAAATATAGCCATATACAACCGCCTCCTGATTGACGTGTGGGGGCGGGTTTTGTTATAATCAATACAGAGAAGCTAAAAATACGCCATCTTTCCAACCACTACCAATGTACAGGACGTGCGCCTCGCTCATCCGCCGCTTGTATCGCTTGCGGAACATGGTATCGGGCACCTTCGCCCACAAATCATAACCCCAATCTTGAGAGGAGGAACATTCCATGAAAAAGGCGCTTTCCATCCTGCTGGCAACGCTGATGGCGTTGCTGTGCCTGCCCGCGCTGGCGGATCAACCGGTGGACCTCACAGGCAAGCTGGTCATTTTGCACACGAACGATGTGCACGGCTATGCCGTGACCGACCCCGCCGCCCCATCGGTGGGCTATGCGCAGATCAAGCAGTACAAACTGGACGCGCAGGCGCTGGGCGCGGATGTGCTGCTGATGGACGCGGGCGACGCCTCTCAGGGGCAACCGCTTGTGAACCTGAGCAAGGGTGCGGAGGCGTTCGCATTTATGAGTGCCGCGGGGTATGACGCGATGTGCCCCGGCAACCACGAGTTTGACTGGGGTGTGGATCAGTTTCAGCAAAACGCCGCTACGGCGGCTTTCCCCGTGCTGTGCGCCAACCTGTTGCGCCAGAGCGACGGCACGCTGTACCTGCCGCCGACGCACATGTTCACAGCGGGCGGCTACACGGTGGGCGTCATCGGCCTGACGACGCCGGAAACGTTGACCAAGGCAAACCCCGCGCTGCTCAAGAATGTGGATTTTTTGATGGGCGACGCGCTCTACGCCTGTGCGCAGCAGTACGTGGACGAGCTGCGGGCTAAGGGCTGCGACCTGATCGTGGTGCTGGGGCACTTGGGCGTGGACGAGCAGAGCGCGGGCAACCGATCCCGCGATGTGATTGCGAACACCACCGGCATCGACCTGTTCATCGACGGGCACAGCCACGTAACACTCAACGAGCGCGTGCCTCAGAAGCACGCCGAAGGCGATAAAGACGTACCGCAGACGCTGCTGGTGAGCGCGGGCTGCTACGGCGGATACATCGGCGAGGTGGTGTTCGACGGCAAGAAGTTGACGGCCGCGCTCTATGCTGCGCAGCCCACGCAGGTGAGCGCCAAATATGGCGACGCGGAGGTATCCGCGTTGGTGGGCGGGGTGAACGCGCAGGTGGAGACCGCCTTGGGCGAGACATTCGCACAGACGACCGTGGCGCTTGATGGCGAGCGCGCCCCGGGCGTGCGCACGCAGGAGACGAACCTTGGCGACTTCTGCGCCGACGCGATGCTGTGGCAGGCCAACCAGAGCTACAGCCAGCCGGTGGTGGCCGCGTTCACCAACGGGGGCAGCATCCGCGCGAGCATCGCCGCAGGGCCAATCACCATGAAGGACATGAAGACGGTGTTCCCCTTTGGCAACACCATCGTCGTGCTTAGCGTTACCGGGGCGGAACTGCTGGAGCTGATGGAGGCATCCTACTTCAGCGCGCCGCAGCCCGCGGGTGGTTTCCTGCAGGTGGCGGGCATCCGCTTTACCATCGATACGTCGGTGCCCTACGCGCAGGGCGAGCAGTACCCAAGCTCCACCTTCTTTGCGCCTGCCAAGCCCGGCAGCCGTGTGACCATCGAAACCGTGGGCGACAAGCCCTTCGACCCCACCGCGCTGTATGTGGTCGCCACCAATGACTACCTGGCCGCGGGCGGCGATCAGGCCTATGTGCTGCGCTACCCCAACCAGCAGACCGGCTACGACACCTATGTGGCGCTGGAGGACGCGCTGATCGACTACACCAAGACCGTGCTGGGCGGCGTGATCGGCGAGGGATACGCGGCACCGGCGGGGCGCATCACCATCAAGCCCTAGCGGTGTAACGGGCGGCGCGGCGCTTGCCGCGCCGCCCCTTGTCAATTCGCAAATTATGCTTGTGCCGCGCGCCCGTTGCCGCTATACTGTGGTAAGCTACCACCAGTCAGGAGGCGCAGCCTTATGTATAAGACCGGCGTGTATTTTGGTCGCTTTTGCCCGCCCCACAGGGGGCACCTGTACCAGATCATCGAGGCTTCCACCAAGTGCGAAAAGCTGGTGGTGGTCATATCCGATAACGCGGAGCAAACGCGCGAGCTTTGCCAGAGCGCGGGGCTGCCCACAATTACCTACCAGCTGCGCAAGCAGTGGATCGGCCAGCAGGTGCAGGATATGGAGCATATCGTGGTGCGCATGCTGGACGAGACCGACCTGCCCGCCGCGCCGGAAGGGTGGCCGCTGTGGAGCGAGCGGATGCGGCAGGTGGTGCCGGAGGGGATCGACGCGTTTTTCGTGGGCGACTGCGAGGATGAGGCCATGCTGACCCAGCATTTCCCCGAGGCGGAGGTCGAGCTGTTTGACCCCGCCCGCACGCGCTACCCCATATCGGCAACCGATATCCGGGGGAACATCCTTGGCAACTGGCAGTATATTTTAGGCTCCGCACGCCCGTTTTTCGCCAAAAAGGTGCTGATCGCGGGCACCGAGAGCTGCGGCAAAACCACGCTGACCAAGTGCCTTGCCAAGCTGTACAACACGTCCTGGTCCGAGGAAGTGGGGCGCTACTATGCCCGCGACTACCTTGGCAACGACGAGACCGTTTTTACCGACATCGACTTTGGCCGTATCGCGCACCTGCAATACGAGCAGGACTATCAGGCGCTGCGCGCTGCCAACAAGGTGTGCTTTTTCGATACGGACGCGACCTATACCGACTACTTCAGCGAATTGTACCTCGGGCACCGCAACCCGCTGGTAGAAGCCTATATCGACCATACGCGCTACGATTTGATGCTGTTTTTACAGCCGGACGTGAAATGGGTGGCCGACGGCCAGCGCTTAAACGGCGACCAGGAGCGGCGCATGGCGCTGAATGAGCGGCTGCTGAACATGTACCGCTACCATGGCTTTGGCGATAAGCTGGTAGTGGTGGGCGGCGATTACAACCAGCGGCTCGGCAAAGCCATTGAGCTGGTAGACAGTCTGATGACGGGCGCGCAGCCCTGAGCAGAGCAGCCTTGTCTGAAGCCCATCGAATGCCATGCCGTGTTGGGCCATGTTTTGCCCAAGTAGTGCATGGGATGCCGGAAAGTGCTGATTCACCTTGATTTTGTCAGGTTGTCGATCACTTGCTACGCTTCTCTTTTTCCATTGACAAGTGCATAGGCCGACCGTATAATGTTAGCACGCTAACAATTAGGGGAGGCATCATGGAAAACAGGCGTGAAGTGACCTTCGCGGTGCGCAAATTGCTTAACCTCATGCGCAGGCTGGCGGACAGCGGGCCTATGGCACACGGCGAGGCCACGCCCATGCAGGGCCGCGTGATCGGCTACCTGACGCACCACGCGGGGCAGGATGTGTACCAGCGCGATCTGGAACAGGCGTTTCAGGTACGCCGCTCCACGGCCAGCGCGCTGCTGGCGGCCATGGAGAAAGGCGGCCTGCTTCGGCGCGAATCCGTACCGTGGGATGCGCGCCTGAAACGCCTTGTGCTTACTGAACGCGCGGAGGCGATGCACCAGCACTTCCAGGAGCATATGGCACAGGCCAATGCCATGATCACCCGCGGCGTGACGCCCGAGGAGTTGGAGGCGTTCTTCCACGCAGTGGACAAGTTCGAGCGCAACCTGAACGAATATGCGGCCTCACAGGCCGCGGAGCCGCGGCCTAGCTGCCGCGGGGAGGAATGTGAATGATCAGACGGCTGATGAAATGTATCCGTGAGTACCGAACGCATACCATCCTGACCCCGGTCTTCGTGGCCATCGAGGTCGTCATCGATGTGGTGATCCCCATCCTGATGGCAAGCCTGATTGACCTTGGGGTGCAAAAGGGCGACATGAACATGATCTGGCTGTACGGCGCGCTGCTGGTGGTCAGCTGCGCGGTGTCGCTGCTGTTCGGCGCGCTGTCGGGCCGCAGCGCGGCCATCGCGTCGTCCGGCTTTGCGCACAACGTTCGCAAGGACATCTACCAGAATGTGCAGCGTTTCTCGTTTTTCAATATCGACCGGTTTTCCTCGGCCAGCCTGGTCACCCGGCTTACGACCGACGTGACTAATGTGCAAAACGCGTTTCAGATTGTCGTGCGCATCGCGGTGCGCTCGCCGCTGATGCTGGTTTTCGCGCTACTCATGGCCTTCCGCGTGAGCCCGAACCTCGCGTGGGTGTTCCTGTGCGTGATCCCGCTGCTGGGCGTGGGCATGTTTCTGATTATCAAAAACGCGCACCCGGTGTTCGAGCGGGTGTTCAAAACCTACGACCGCCTCAACAAGGTGGTGCAGGAGAACGTGCGCGGCATCCGCGTGGTCAAGAGCTATGTGCGCGAGGACTATGAAACGCAGAAGTTCGAAGGCGTCTCGCAGTCCATCTACAAGGATTTCAGCCTTGCGGAGCGCATCCTTGCGTTTTCGATGCCGCTGATGCAGCTGTCGATGTACATTATTATCCTGCTATTGTCGTGGTTTGGCGCGCAGATGATCGTCGGCAGCACGCTGACCACCGGGCAGCTGATGAGCCTGCTCACTTACGCCTTCCAGATCCTCATGAGCCTGATGATGCTTTCGATGGTGTTCGTGATGCTGACCATTTCGCGCGCCTCCACCGAACGCATTGTGGAAGTGCTCTCCGAAACGACGGATATCCAGAGCCCGGAGCATCCCGTGACCGAGGTGCGCGACGGCTCCATCGCCTTTGAGCATGTCGGATTCAGCTACGGCAAGGACAAAGACCACCTGTGCCTGACCGATGTGAAACTCACCATCCCGTCCGGCGCAGTCGTTGGCGTGCTGGGCGAGACGGGCAGCGGCAAGTCGTCGCTGGTGCAGCTGATCCCACGCCTGTACGACGCGACGGTGGGCACCGTGCGCGTGGGCGGCGTGGACGTGCGAGCCTACGACCTGCCTACCCTGCGCGAGGCCGTGGCGATGGTGCTGCAAAAGAACGAACTTTTCAGCGGCACCATCAAAGATAACCTGCGCTGGGGCAATGCGGACGCGACGGACGAGCAGCTTCGGCGCGCCTGCGAGCTTGCGCAGGCAGACGGGTTCATCCGCCTGATGCCGGACGGGTACGACACCATGATCGAGCAGGGCGGCGCGAACGTGTCCGGCGGGCAGAAACAGCGCCTGTGCATTGCGCGCGCGCTGCTGAAAAACCCGAAAATCCTGATTTTGGACGATTCCACCAGCGCGGTGGATACCGCTACGGATTCGATGATCCGCAAGGCGTTCCGCGAGGCCATTCCCCATACCACCAAGCTGATCATCGCGCAGCGCATCGCCTCGGTGCAGGATGCGGATATCATCGTGGTGATGGACGGGGGCAGCGTGGTCGCGGTAGGCACGCATGACGACCTGATGACCAGCAGCGACATCTATCGCGAGGTGTATGAGTCGCAGACGAAAGGGGGCGAGCAGCCATGATGCGCGGACCGATGAGGGGCGGGCATGGCGCCGCAGGCCCCATGAAAAAGCCGGATACGAAAGTCATCAAGCGCCTGCTGGGCTACTTGAAGCCGTTTCGCCTCCGCCTTGCCGTGGTGTTCCTGTGTATTCTGGTAAGCGCGGTTACGGGCGTAATCGGCGCGATGTTCCTGCGCACGCTGATTGACGGCTACATCGCGCCCATGCTGTTAAGCGGCAGCCGCGATTTTTCCGGCCTGCTGAGCGCGGTGCTCATGATGGGCGTGGTGTTCCTGTGCGGCACGGTCGCCGCGTTTACGAGCAACTTTCTGATGGTGGCCGTGGGGCAGAATACGCTTAAGAACATCCGCGACGGGATGTTCCGCCACATGCAGCGCCTGCCCATCCGCTACTTTGACAACAACGCCTTCGGCGATGTCATGAGCCACTACACCAACGATATCGACACCCTGCGCCAGATGATCAGCCAGAGCCTGCCGCAGGTGATATCCTCGCTGATCTCGGTGACAACCGTGTTCGTGGCCATGCTGACCACCAACCTGATTTTGACGGCGTTCGTGCTGGTGACGGTCGCGCTGATGATGCTGCTGGTGGGCAAGATCGGCGGCAAGAGCGGCAAATACTTCGCCAGCCAGCAAAAGACCCTCGGCGACCTGAACGGCTACACCGAGGAGATGATCAACGGCCAGAAGGTGGTGCAGGTGTTCGGCCACGAGCACAAGAGCATGGAGGGTTTCGAGCGCCGCAATGACGAGCTGCTGGGCCATGCCACCAAGGCCAATACCTTCGCCAACATCCTGATGCCCATCATGGGCAACCTAGGCAACCTCCAGTATGCGCTGATCGCCGTGCTGGGCGGCGCGCTGGCCATCGGCGGCGTGGGCGGGCTCACGCTGGGCGGCATCGCGGCGTTCCTGCAACTGAGCCGCAGCTTCACCATGCCCATCACGCAGGTGAGCCAGCAGCTCAACGCCGTGGTGATGGCGCTGGCGGGCGCGGGCCGCATCTTCAAGCTGATGGACGAACCCGCCGAGGTGGACAACGGCTATGTGACGCTGGTGAATGCCACCGAGAACGCGGACGGCACCCTGACCGAGACGGCTGAGCGCACCGGCATATGGGCGTGGAAGCATCCCCACTCAGACGGCACCACTACCTACCAGCGCCTGATGGGCGATGTGGTGCTGGAGAATGTGGATTTCGGCTACGTAGAGGAAAAGATGGTGTTGCAGGACATCAGCCTGTATGCGCGGCCCGGGCAGAAGGTGGCGTTCGTGGGCTCCACGGGCGCGGGCAAAACGACCATCACCAACCTGATCAACCGCTTTTACGACATTGCGGATGGCAAGATCAGGTACGACGGCATCAATGTGAACAAGATCAAGAAGGACGACCTTCGCCGCAGCCTGGGGATGGTATTGCAGGATGTGAACCTGTTTACCGGCACGGTGATGGACAACATCCGCTATGGCAAGCTGGACGCGACCGACGAGGATTGCATCGCCGCCGCCAGGCGCGCCAACGCGGATACCTTCATCCGCCTGCTGCCGCAGGGCTACCAGACGGTGCTCAAGGGCGACGGCTCCGGCCTGAGCCAGGGCCAGCGGCAGCTATTGTCCATCGCGCGCGCCGCCGTGGCGGACCCGCCCGTGATGATCTTGGACGAGGCCACCAGCAGCATCGACACCCGCACCGAAGCCATCGTGCAAAAGGGTATGGACGCGCTGATGCAGGGCCGCACGGTGTTCGTGATCGCCCACCGGCTCTCCACTGTGCGCAACGCGGATGTGATCATGGTGCTGGAACAGGGGCGCATCATCGAGCGCGGCACGCATGACGAGCTGATCGCCCAGAAGGGCAAGTATTACCAGCTGTACACCGGCGCGTTTGAACTGGAGTAAAGCGGGGTATAGGGGAAGGGTGGCGGAAACGCCCCCTCCCTTTTGGCTTTGCACAAACCTGCTTACGTGCATGCCAAAAGCAGATCGCGCGAATCGACGAAAAAATGGATGCCAAAGCCCGCAAAGTCCTTTTGCAATTGTGGCTCGGGTGTGGTATACTTAACTTTCCGTGCGATTCCCGCAGGGTAGGGTACGGAGGTCGGCATCGGTGGCGTAAGCCGCGCCGGAAAGCGCGTCGCCATGGCCTTCCGTATTTTTGAGCTTTGCCGCGCAAGCGCGGCACGCGGAGCAATGGAGCGGCACAGCCGCCCGCCCGCGCACCATTCCATACCCGATGCGTGGAATGCGAACATGGAAAGGAAGTATACATGACCTTCTACGAAATGCCCCTGATCGCGCCCCTCCTGAAAGCGACGCATGAGGCGGGCTACGAGGAACCCACCCCCATCCAGCGCGAGACCATCCCGCTGGTACTGAATGGCCGCGACGTGCTGGGCTGCGCGCAGACCGGCACCGGCAAGACCGCCGCATTCGCGCTGCCTATTTTGCAGCGCCTCTTTACCGAAAAACTGGACGGCAGCCGCAAGCCCCGTGCCCTGATTTTGACCCCCACGCGCGAGCTGGCCATTCAGATTCAGGAAAACTTTGCCCTGTACGGCAAGCACCTGCCGATGCGGAGTACCGTGGTATTCGGCGGCGTGAGCCAGGTGCCGCAGGTGGAAGCCTTAAAGCGCGGCGTGCAGGTTTTGATCGCCACCCCGGGCCGCCTGAACGACCTGATCGGGCAGGGATACATCCACCTTGACCAGATCGAGATTTTCGTGCTGGACGAGGCGGACAGGATGCTGGATATGGGCTTCATCCACGATGTGAAGCGCGTGATCGCTCAGCTGCCCAAGCAGCGGCAGACGCTGTTTTTCTCCGCCACCATGCCGGACGAGGTCGAAAAGCTCGCCGTGAGCATTTTGAACGACCCTGAGACCGTCAAGGTCGACCCTGTGAGCAGCACGGTGGATACCATCCGCCAGACCCTGTACATGGTGGACAAGGTGAACAAGAAATACCTGCTGGCGGAGCTACTCAAGAAGCCGGAGGTGGAAAACGCGCTGGTGTTCACCCGCACCAAGCACGGCGCGGACCGCGTTGTGCGCGAGCTGGCCCACCTTGGTGTAAATTCGATGGCCATCCACGGCGACAAGAGCCAGAGCGCGCGGCAGCAGGCCATGGGCGCATTCAAGGGCGGCGATCTCAAGGTGCTGATCGCCACCGATATCGCGGCGCGCGGCATCGATGTGGCGGGCCTGAGCCATGTGTTCAACTATGACCTGCCCGTGGAGCCGGAGGCCTACGTGCACCGCATCGGCCGCACGGGCCGCGCGGGGCTGGCGGGCGACGCCGTCAGCTTTTGCTGCATCGACGAAATGAAGAGCCTTTACGCCATCGAAAAGCTGATCGGTAAAAAGATACCGCGGCTGGAGAGCGCGTGGCCCATGGAAGTGTTTACCGAGACGGTCAAGGAGCCGCGGCCCCCGCGGCCGGAGCGCGTCGCGCGCGTGAACATGCGCGGCGAGGCCGTGGCCGAGCGCCGAGCGCCCGTGGTCGCAAGGCCGCAAGGAATGCCGCTGGCGCGCCCGTCCGGCACGAGGCAGGCACAGCCCCAACAGGGTATGAGGCGCGAAGCGCAGGCCAGCGGCTGGCAAGGCAGGCCCCAGACGCGTGAGGAGCGCCCCCAGGCTGCGCGCACGGAGCGCGCCATGCCCCAGCGCGGCGAACGCCCGCAGGCCCAGCCCATGCAGCAGCGTGCGGCGCGCCCGCAGGCGCAGGCAGCACGGGCGGAGCGCCCCCAGCCGCAGCGCGCGGAGCAGAGCTACGAGCGGCGGCAGGCGCAGCCCCGCCCCCGCAAGTACGAGAGCCGGTAAAAGAAAATAAGCCAAAAGCGCGCCCTGCAACTGCGGGGCGCGCTTTTGGCATAAAAAGGCGGGCCGGGCATTCGCCCTCGGCCCGCCTTTGCAATAATCGTCCTCAGCCTTCGTACACCCGCTTGGGCAATACGATGCCCAGCTCGTCCGCGAGCACCACCAGCCTGTCCAGCGCCTGCGCGATCTGTTCCGGCTTGTGCTCGCTGATCACGCAGAAGCGAAGGCGCGCTTTATTCTTGGGCACGGCGGGATACACCGCCGGGGGCACGAACACGCCGCGCTCGCGCAGCTTGTTGCTAAGCAGGAACGCATCCTCATCCCGCCCGACAAGGATGGGGATGATGGCCGTGTGCCCCGCGAGGCAGATATCCAGATTGCGCTTCTTGGCCTCGGCCACGAAGCAGTCGATGTTGCGCTTCATATCCGCCATGATCTGCGGGTTGTGCTGCAGCTGGCGCACGCTCTCCAGCGTGGCGGCGGCCAGCGGCGGCGAGATGCCCACGCTGAACACGAAGCCCGGCAGGTTATAGCGCAGATACTCAATGATGGCAGCGGGGCCTGCGAGGTAGCCGCCGCACGCGCCAAGGCCCTTGGATAGCGTGCCCATCTTGATGTCCACGTCGTTTGGCTCCAACCCAAAGTACTCGTCCACGCCGCCGCCTGTCTGGCCGATCACGCAGGCACTGTGCGCCTCGTCCACCATCAGGAAGCAGCCGTACTTCTTCTTGAGCGCCACAAAGGCGAGCACGTTGGCGATGTCGCCATCCATGCTGTACGCGCCCTCAATGATGATCAGCACCTTGGCGTAGCGGTTCCGCTGCGTGCGCAGGATGCTCTCCAGCGCCTCGGGGTCGTTGTGGGGGAAGGGCTTGCTGGTGGCGCGGCTCAGGCGGCAGCCCTGCTCGATGGAGTTGTGCGCCAGCGCGTCGTACACGATCAGGTCGTTTTTGCCGCAGAAGTTGCCCACCGCGGTCACGTTGGTAGAGTGGCCGCCCACCAGTACCAAGCAGGACTCGGAATGCTTCCACGCGGCCAGCTCGCGCTCCAGCTCCTGATACAGCTTCTTTTCACCCGCCAGCAGGCGGCTGCCGCTGGCGCTGGTGCCGTATTTGTCGATGGCGGCCTTGGCGGCGGCCTGTACCTCGGGGCGGCCGCTCATGCCCACATAGTTGTAGCTGCCGAAATTGAGCACCTCGTGCCCCGCCATCAGGCTGGTGTCGCGCAGGGGCGATTCGTGGCACACGAAGTAGGGGTTGTCCGCCCCCTCCTGCATGAGCGCCTGCATGCGCTTCTGGAAGGCGATAAACTCCGGCGCGTCTTCAAAGCGGCGGATGGGCGTGATCTCCTCATCCGGCTGGGACTGGCTCTCATAAGCGCCCACGCCGTTCAGCTTGCCGTAGATGAGCGCCGCCATGTCGCTTACCGTGGTGCAGCGGCCATACTCCTCCACGGGGATGGTCACGCTGAACTGCTCCTCGGCCTTGAGCGAGGCAGCCAGCACCTGCAGGCTGTCGCCGTGCAGGTCGTCGATGAAGTGCGCGTCGTCCGGTATGGCGGCGGCGTCCATGCTGAGCGCGTCGGCGTAGAGGGCGCGCACCTTCTGCTTGATCTCCTCCATTTGCAGGTCTACGGGCTTGACCTCCTTGGCGACCACTTCGGGGGCGGGCGCCTCGGCAGGCACGGCCTTCTGCGCGGCCATGCGCAGGTCGCGGTAGCCCAGCTTGTTCTCCTCGATGATGGATTTGAGGGCAAGGCGCTTGACCTTGATGCCGTTCACCAACGGCAGCTTCTCGGGGGTTACGATCACGCGGCTCAGGCGCTTGAGCGTGGGCAGCTTGGCGTTCACAGCCAGCACCTTCTGCATCACGCCCTCAAGGTAGGCGTCGTCCTTGTAGTGCTCGCCCACGTTCATCACCAGCACGATATCCTCGTACCGCTGGTTTTTGCCGGGCTTCTTCACGCCCAATACGGTAAACTGCTCTACGCCCTCGATGGCGCTGAAAGCGTCCTCCAGCTCGTCCGGGTACACGTTCTCGCCGGATTCGTTGATAATGACGTCCTTGCAGCGGCCCTCGACAAACATGCGGTCGCCCTTTTCAAGGCGCACCACATCGCCGGTGGGGTACCAGCCGCCCTCCAGCGTGTCCGGCGGCAGCAGCTTGCCATCCACCAGCCTGCCGGTGTGGATGGAGTTGCCGCGGATGAGCATCTCGCCGCGCCGCCCCTTGGCTTCGCCGGGGGTCACGCGATACTCGACGTTGTTGAGGGGCTTGCCCACCGAGCCACTCACCCGCTTTTTGAGGTTCAGGGTGGTTTCCACGCTGGTCACGGCCGTCTCGGTCATGCCGAAGCCGCACACGGTGTAGTAGCCAAGCGCATTCAGCGTGCGCAGGTGCTCGCTGGGAGTGTGGCTACCGCCCAGGATGATCACCTTGACGCCGGTGCCCAACAGCTTGGCATCCACGCTCTTGAAGAGCAGTTTCTCCGCCACAAACAGGCCAAAGCTGGGCGCCACGGTTTGCAGGCCGAGGCTCAGGCCTTTCATGGCCTTGAACAGGCCGCGCTTGAGCGGGCTCTGCTTTTGCAGGTTGCGCGCAAGCCCGGCGCAGAAGTTGTTGGCCAGCAGCGGCACGGCCATCAGCATATCGGGCTTGCACTTTTGCGAGGTCTCCAAAATGACCTGCGGGGTGCGGTTTTCGAGGTAGATGTTCGCGTAGCCCAGGAACGGCACCCACATCACGTTGGCCATAAAGCCAAACACATGGTGGAAGGGTAAAAAGGCCAGCGCACGGCGGTGTTCCACCGCGAGGATGCGCTTTTGCGCCTTGTGCAGCAGCTCGGAGGAGAGCACCTGCTCCACGATGGCGCGGCCATCATACACGAAGATGCGGCTGGTGCCCGTGGTGCCGCTGGTACAAAGGCCCACCTGATCGCCGTATTCGGGCGCAAAATCGGCGGGGGCTTCGGGCGCATTCGCGAGGGCCTTCGCATCCACCAGCTTCACGCCGCCTGCCAGCTCGCGGGGCTTGGTGGTCACCAGCGCCTTCGCGCCGGCTTGCGAAAGCAGGTAGTTTACCATATCGTCGCCCAGCGACATATCCAGCAATATGGCGTTGTAGCCCGCCTGGATCACGCCCCAGAACGTGGGGAACCAGTCCTTGCCGGTATCCATGGAGAGGCCCACATACGCGCCCGTTTCCGCGCCCACCATGCCCCGGAGGGCGGCGGCGTAGTTGCGGGTCACGCGGGCATAGTCGGCAAAGGTGCAGGTTTTCTCCTGACCGTTTTCAAGCCAAACGGCGGCTTCGGTATCCCCATAATTGCAGATGATCTCATAAATGGTTTTCAGGCGCATATCCGCGCGCAGCGCGTTGCTGATAGCGGCAATGTCGGTCCGGCTCATGAAGGCTTGCCTCCTTTTCCGTAGTAGTCGCGCAGGATGGCGAAATTCACCCACGCGGGCAGCAGGCGGTGGATCAGCACAGCCAGCCGCTGGTCAGGCTTGGCGACCAGCAGGCGGAAGCGCATGCGCCTGCGGTTTACGTTGCGCACCACCTTTTGCCCAAGGCGAATGGGCGAGAGCCCGCCCGTCTCGTCGCGGTGGATGATGGCGCAGGCCGTGCGGCATGCGTCGGCGTAGGGGTCGCCCTCTGGCGCGGCGGCGTGCAGGCGCGTGTGCTGGCTGCCGCCGCGGTGGTCGCCCGGCTCCACCAGGCATACCTGCACCCCAAAAGGCCTGGCTTCCATGGCGAGGCACTCCGCATAGCCCTCGATGGCGTGCTTGCTGGCGGTGTAGGCGCTTTGGAACGGCACGCCCAACAGCCCGTTGATGGAGCTGAACAGCACCACCTTGCCGCCGCCCTGCGCGCGCATGTGTGGCAAGGCCAGTTGCACCATCGCCACCATGCCCAGAAAGTTGGTCTGCATCACACGCTCGTACTCCGCGTGGCTGGTGTGCTCGCATGGGCCCAGCACCAGCACGGCGGCGCAGTAAACCAGCGCATCCACGCGCGGGCTTGCCTTGAGGGCCTCCGCGGCAAAAGCCTCGCGGCTCGCAGCATCGGTCACGTCAAGGGGCAGGGTGTGGATGCGGTTTTCGGCAGGGCCGTTTGCCGATGGCACGCGAAAACTTCGCGCCCCCGACACCACCAGCCAGCCGTCGGCCGCGAAGGCTTCCGCCGTCGCCAAGCCCAGCCCGCTGGATGCGCCGATGACCCAGACGGTTCCCTTGTTCACGATGTACCTCCGGTATCAGTGCGGTATCAGTACAATAAACAGCCAGATTATACCGCAAATGCACGGCTCTTGCAACCAATTTTGTTAGACAGTCTAATCAAAAGTTGATAAAACCAAGACGGCAAAAGGGTTTGATGACTTTGACAGCACATGGGGCGCAATGCGGCGGCATGGGAAGGAGGTGGATGCGACTCGGCATGCGTGGGCAGTCACCGTGGATGGGGCCGGGGGTTGCGACGTTCTGCGCTCACCAAGCAAAGCGGCGCTGGCGGCCAGCCGTCGCGGGCATGTGGAGCTTTGGCCGATGCCTGTGCGGATGGCGACACGAAAAGGCCCCCGCGCAAAACGCGGGGGCCTGCGATAGGAGGATTAGCGGGTGAGCAGCGTCTGCTCGCTCTCCTTGTCGAAGAAGTGCAGGTGGTTCACATCAAAGGCGACCTGGATGGTCTGCCCGGCGCGGCTGGTGGTGCGGGGGTTCACGCGCGCGATGATGTTTTCTTCCTTGCCGCTGGTGTTCAGGTACAGGTAGGTCTCCGAGCCCATGAGCTCGGTCACTTCCACCTTGCAGTTGACCACGCTGTAGGGCGCAGCCTGCAGGAACACGTCTTCGTCATGGATGTTTTCCGGACGGATGCCCATGATGACTTCCTTGCCGATGATGCCCTCGTCCGCAAACTTGGAGAGCTTGCTGGGCGGGATCACGATCTTGTTGTCGCCAAACTTGGCGACTACGTCCTTGTCCTCTTTCTCGAGGCGGACGTTGAAGAAGTTCATCTGCGGGCTGCCGATGAAGCCGGCCACGAACAGGTTGTTGGGGAAATCGTACAGGTTCTGGGGGCTGTCCACCTGCTGCACGAAGCCGTCCTTCATGACCACGATGCGGGTACCCATCGTCATGGCCTCGGTCTGGTCATGCGTCACGTAGATGAAGGTGGTCTGCAAACGCTGGTGAAGCTTGGTGATCTCGGTGCGCATCGCGACGCGCAGCTTGGCGTCCAGGTTGGACAGCGGCTCGTCCATCAGGAACACCTTGGGCTCGCGCACGATGGCGCGGCCGAGGGCAACGCGCTGGCGCTGGCCGCCGGACAGAGCCTTGGGCTTGCGGTTGAGGAGGTGGTAGATGTCCAGGATCTTGGCGTTCTCTTCCACGCGGGCCTTGATCTCCGCCTTTGGCACCTTGCGGAGTTTGAGGCCGAAGGCCATGTTGTCAAACACGGTCATGTGGGGGTAGAGGGCGTAGTTCTGGAACACCATGGCGATATCGCGATCCTTGGGGGCGACATCGTTCACAAGGCGGTCGCCGATGTACAGCTCGCCGCTGGAGATTTCCTCCAAACCGGCGACCATGCGCAGGGTGGTGGACTTGCCGCAGCCCGAGGGGCCGACCAGCACGATGAACTCCTTGTCCTCGATGTCAAGGTTAAAGTCAGAAACGGCGGTCACATTACCGGCGTACACTTTGAAAATATGTCTGAGGGATACGCTTGCCATTTTAAAGATCCTCCTCCGTTTAATTGGAACGGCGTCGGCTGTTCATACCGTTCATCATGGGCTTATTATAACGGTTTCCGGCGTGGTTGCAAATGGTGCAAAGTCACAAAGATTCTGAAACGGCTTTGTACACGATGTACACGCTGGGCAAACAGGGGCCAGATCACGGGGTGAAAGCGTTGCAGCGCCTCAGGGGATGCATTTCGCGCAGGGGCGTGGTATAATAACAACGCTCGGCACCAGCCGACGAGAGGATGGGTTTGGCATGGTAAAAGGCGTGATTTTTGATTTGGATGGCGTGATCGTCTCCACGGACGACTGCCACTATTTGGCTTGGCAGCGCATGGCGGACGAGGAAGGCATTGCGTTTGACCGGCATATCAACGAACGGTTGCGCGGCGTGAGCCGCATGGACAGCCTGGACATTATACTGGAAAAGGCGACGCGCACCTATACCCCCGCGCAGAAGGACGCGATGGCCGCGCGCAAGAACGCCTATTACGTGGAGCTGATCGGCAAGCTCACCCCTGCGGACATCCTGCCCGGCGCGATGGACGTGCTTCAGGCGCTGCGCAAGAAAGGCGTCAAGGTGGCCATCGGCTCGTCCAGCCGCAACACGCCCATCATCCTTGCACAGATCGGGCTGAGCGACTACTTTGACGCGGTGGCGGACGGCAACCAGA
Organism: uncultured Oscillospiraceae bacterium; assembly: GCA_964584315.1. Taxonomy (GTDB): domain Bacteria; phylum Bacillota; class Clostridia; order Christensenellales; family Aristaeellaceae; genus CAXXOK01. The sequence goes on along the minus strand of CAZOZO010000010.1, from coordinate 17,627 downwards.
TATCCCGCAGCAAGCCCGACCCCGAGGTATTTTTGCTGGCCGCGAAGCTGCTGAAACTTGCGCCCGCGGATTGCCTGGTGGTGGAGGATGCGGACGCGGGCGTGGAGGCTGCGCTGGCCGGCGGCATGAAGGCGCTGGGCGTTGGCTCCGCCGCGGAGCACCCCCGCGCCACCTACCGCGCGCATGATTTGAGCGAGGTAAAGCTGGAAACGATCCTCGCCTGACACACCCAAGGAGGATTTTGAAGCATGAAGGATTACGCACGCGACGTGCTGGACGCGGCCCTTGCTACGGGCGGCGATTTTGCGGAGATATTTTACGAGGATCAGCGCACCAATAACCTGCAATTGCTGGGCGGCAAGGTGGAGCTGATCAACTCTGGGCGCATCCATGGCGCGGGCATCCGCATTTTCAGCGGGCTGAACGCCATCTACGCTTACACCAACGATACCGACCGAGAGGGCCTGCTGCGCTGCGCCCAGCAGGCGGCATCGGCGGTGCGCGCCCAGCGCAAGGGTCAGCTGCGCGCCAAGGGCCTGAGCACGCCGGACATGCCCCCGCCGCAGGTGTTCCGCCAGTACCCCAGCCAAACGGAAACCAGGCGCAAGCTGGACTACTTGCGCGCGGCCGACGCGGCGGCGCGTGGCGTGAGCGCGGAGATCGAGCAAGTGAGCTGCACGCTGTTTGACAGCGAGCAGGATGTGATCATCGTCAACAGCGACGGCCTGTACGTGGAGGACACCCGCGTGCGCACGCGCATGGCGTGCGTGGCCGTGGCCAGCGACGGCAAGGAAAAGCAGCAGGGGCACGAAGGCCCCGGGGCGCTGATGGGCTACGAGCTGTTTGCCGCGCGGGTAGACCCCGCACGCGTGGGCCGCGACGCGGCGGAAACGGCGCGGCTGATGCTGCACGCACCGGAATGCCCCGCAGGCGTGATGCCGGTGGCGATCGACAACGGCTTCGGCGGGGTGATCTTCCACGAGGCCTGCGGGCACAGTTTGGAAGCGACCAGCGTGGCCTTTGGCATGAGCGAGTTTGCGGGCAAGCTGGGCCAGCAGATCGCCGCTAGTTGCGTGACGGCGGTGGACGACGGAACCCTTCCTAACGAGTGGGGCAGCCTGCGCGTGGACGATGAGGGCATGGCCACCACGCGGCTGGTGCTGATCGAAAACGGAATGCTGAAAAATTACATGATCGACAAGCTGGGCGGCAAGCGCATGGATATGGAGCCCACGGGCAGCGGCCGCAGGCAGAGCTATGCCTACGCGCCCACGTCAAGGATGCGCAATACCTACATCGCCGCCGGGCAGGACGACGAGCGCGAGATGATATCCACGATGGGCGACGGGCTGTACGCCAAAAAGCTGGGCGGCGGCTCGGTAGACCCCGCGACGGGCGGGTTCAACTTCGCGGTGGCGGAGGGGTACCTGGTGAAGGACGGGCGCATCACGACGCCGGTGCGCGGCGCATCGCTGATCGGCAAGGGCGCGGACGTGCTGATGCAGATCGACCGCGTGGGGCGCGAAATGAAAATGGCGCAGGGCATGTGCGGTAGCGTGAGCGGCTCGGTGCCGGTGAACGTAGGCCAGCCGATGATACGGGTGAAGAAGATGACGGTAGGCGGTAGGGCCTAAAGCAGGCAGGACAAAAATACGGGTCAAGGGCCAATGGCCCTTGCGGGGCGTGGGGCAGCGCCCCACAGCTCTCCGCCGCAGCGATCATACCCCAAGCGCGCCAACTGCGCCGAAGGCGCCATGTTGCGCGCGGCACGGGACGCATCCAAGCGGGGTGGAGACATCCCGTCCCTCCCACTGATCAGCACGATTGCATTGACATACAGCATTCCCCCGCCCTCCACCCACACGACAGGAGTGAAATGACCCATGAAACCGGACGAATTTATCCCCAAGCTGCTGACTGCCGCCCGCGAGGCGGGCTTTACGGTCGCCGAAGCCTACCTGCTGGAGGATGAGAGCTTCAAGGCCACCGCCATGAATGGCGAGATCACCGAATATGCCAGCCACATGACGCGCGGGCTGGGCTTTCGCGGAATGCTGGACGGGCGCATGGGCTACGCCGCCACCGAGGCGTTGGACGAGGCGGCCATCGGCCAGCTGATACGCGGCGCGAAGGATAGCGCCCTGTACTGCGAGGATGAGAGCGAGCAGTTTATCTACGACGGGCAGGAGCCCGTGGCCGAGCTGCCCCTGACGGGCGAGGACGCGCCCGCCGAGGAGAAGGTGGCCTTCGCGCTGGAGATGGAGCGCGTGGCGAAAGCCTACGATCCGCGCGTGACGCAGGTGGGCTACGATACGGTGCTCACAGGCCGCGCGAGCGTGCGCATCGTGAACACGAACGGCATGGATAAGCAGTATGCGCAGAGCATCTGCGGCGCGTACCTGCAACCGATCGCCCGCGAGGGCGAGCATACCGCCACGGGCATGGATATCCAGTTTGCGCGCGACTTTAGCGCGCTGGATGCCAAACGGCTGGGCGAGACCGCCGCGGGCCGCGCGGTGGAGATGCTGGGCGCGTCGCCCGTGACATCCGGCTCATACCGCGTGGTAGTCCAGAACCTCGCGATGGTCGACCTGCTGGAGACGTTTGCGCCCGCCTTTTCGGCGGAGAACGCGCAAAAGGCGCTGTCGCTGCTGGCAGGCAAGGTGGGGGAGACGGTGGCCGCGCCGTGCGTGACCATCGCGGACGACCCGCTGCGCGCGGACGCGCTGGCCAGCCGCCCGTTCGACGCGGAGGGCGTGCCCAGCCGCCGTAACGTGGTGGTGGATGGCGGCGTGTTCAAAACTTTTTTGCATAACCTGAAAACCGCCAAGAAGGACGGGGTGCAAAGCACCGGCAATGCCAGCAAGGGTGGGTATGCATCCTCGGTCCGGGTCGCGCCCACGAACTTCTATATCGAGGCGGGGCAAAAGAGCCTGAACGAGCTGCTGATGGACATCGGCGACGGGCTGCTGATTACCGAGGTGGAAGGCCTGCACGCGGGCGCGAACGCCGTGAGCGGGGATTTTTCGCTGCTGAGCAAGGGCTTTACGGTGGAAGGCGGCATGCGCGGGCGCGCGGTGGAGCAGATCACGATTGCGGGCAACTTTTTTGAGATGCTCAAGGGCGTTCAGGCCGTCGGGGCGGATTTGCGGTTTCCGTCGGGCGGGTTTGGCGCGCCGAGCGTGGATGTGGGCACACTGAGCGTAGCGGGTAAGGATAAGGAATAAAGAAGGGTCAAGGGCACCGAAGGGAAGCGTTTGTCCAATGGGCAACGCCGCGCAGCGGCGAGCGACCCGCAGGTGTGAGGTTTGACGAGCATAGGGCACGATAGTGCCTTATGCGACGATCAAATCGACCGGACAATGACCCTTGTGGGGTGCAGGGGCGAAGCCCCTTGCCCGCCGGAGGCCCCGCCGCAGCGGAAAAAGCCCAAGCGCATGGGCTGCGCCGCAGGCGCCATGTTGCGCGCGCCACAGCCGCCAACAAGCAAATAAAACGAGGGAGCGTCACATTGCGCTCCCTTTCCTGTATGCGTCTGTCTACGTCGACCGACCGTCCGGCCCTATTTCCCCCACATGCCAATGGCGTTTACCGCAAACGACACGCCGAAATACACCAGCATCCCGCCAAGCGCGCCCACGATCCACCGGTATACCTTCTGGCTGATGAACCGCCGCGTTTTGCCCACCATCCATGCGATAAACCCGTACCACAGAAAATCGGTGGCGATATGGCCGACGAACCACACCCCCGCGCCCCAGATGCCAAACGCCTTGTACGCCGCCAGCAGAAACCCCAGCCCAATGATGGCCCACCACAGCAGGAAATACGGGTTCATGGCGCTGATGAAAAACCCGCTCGCCACCATGCTTTTGGAGCTGGCTGCGCCGGAAAGCTCGATTTGCACGGTGTTTTTGACCGCGCCCACCACCATGCCAATGCCCATGTACGTAAGCAGCGCGCCGCCCACCAGCCCGATGGCGATTTGCGCCGCCTTCGACTGCAAAACGATATCAAACCCCAGGAAGATGAGAGTTACGGTAATCAGCTCCAGCAGGGCGTGCCCCGCGATGATGGTAATGCCGGATTTGAGCCCGCCGCTAAAAGCCTGCCGCACCGTGTAGGTGAGCAGGGGGCCGGGCATGACCGCGCCGGAGAAGCCAATCGCCATGGCGGAAAGGAAGGTGGTGAGCATGGGGCACCTCGTCACTATCAATACATACGAAGAATACCATGCAAATTGGAGATTTTCAATGGGAATACATAGTTGATACGGTTTTGGACAGATGGTATAATAAGACAGCAATATTGTTGTTCGTATGTATTGGGGAAATCTGTTTCGCGTAAGTGGCATCCTTGCATAAAGCGTTGTTTGAGGTGATAATTGATGAATACATGGAAATTTGATTCGTATTCTGCACTTGTATTGGCCGATAAAATAGAATCCAATGTCATAAAAACACCGGATTATCAGCGGGGTTTGGTTTGGAGTGATGCACAAAAGCTTATGCTTGCAGATACTATTAAGAGAGGATTACCTTTTGGAACAATTCTTTTATTTAGGAGTAGTGATAGAACAAAACCAGAGCAGATTATTGATGGTTTGCAGCGCTGTACGACAATTGCGGGTTTTATGAAAAACCCCACCGCTTTTTTTTCAGAAACGGACATTTCGGATGACTTAGTTAATAACATCCTTGATTTAATTGGAGTTGTTGGAAATCGAAGTAAGATTTATGAGAGAACAAAGATTTTGATTTTTGATTGGGTGAAGGCTGGACATAAAAGTATGCAAGATGTTGAGCATATGCAGTATTACGACTTGGCGATAAGATTCACTACAGAGTTTCCAACTGTATGTGGCAAAGAAAAGCAAATCGTAGAATTGGTTAGCCCAACGCTCAAGCAATTTCAACTAATATGCAAGCAACTGGCGGATACTGTGATCCCAGCGATTGTAATCGAAGGTGACGAAAGCGTTCTTCCTGACGTTTTCGAGCGAATTAATTCTAAAGGCACGCCATTAACGAAGTACCAAATTTACGCTGCTACTTGGCTAAAACCGAAATATAAACTCCCTGAGAAGTACAAGTCGATTGTCGAGTTCAATCGTGATAGAAAGGAAAAAGCAAATGGGGATTCCATTGAAATCGACGGATTTGATTCGCAGAAGTTTGTTCAACAGAGAGTTTTAAGTGTTTTCGAGATCATTTATGGTTTTGGGAAAGAGATCATCAGAAAATATCCACACCTTTTCGGTAATGAAACGGAAGCGAATTTTGTAGACAGCATCGGTTTTACACTTTTCAATGCTTGCCTTGGTGGGAAAAGTGCTAACATGAAAGATCTCAACACACTAATTAAGGGAACGCTAATAACTGAAGATGATCTTGTGAGTTTTATGGATAAGTTACTAGAATGTATCAATCAAGTTAACGGGTTACTTGGTAAGTACAATCGATTTAAGAGTAACAGGCAGCGGCAAGACAGTGTAAACCTACTACATACAGAGTTGCAAATTGCTTCCATAGTTGCATATTTCTTTACATCAAAGTATGCAGAAGTAGAATACGATGATAGAGATAATATCATCAAACACACGTTGGTTTTCTCGCATACACATCCCGATTGGAAGGCAAGAAAAGAGAAACTTGAAAGGAACATACCAAAAGTCTACTTTGTTGATATTTTACAACAAAGATGGGCGGGCTCAGGCGATAAGAAACTAGACAATATTATGCAACAATTGACATACTACTCACGGGAGATAACAGAGAGTGAGATAAAAGCTGTACTCGATAATTGGTTTGACAATATTCAAAGTGAAAGAGCTGAATATAAAAGAATAGCATATCCCAAAGAACCTGAGCGTATTCTACTCAACTGCGTTTATTTGAGTTCAATGACCGCAGAGGATCAATTGAATGATATGGTTTTTGACATTGAACATATTGCGCCAAAAGCCAAAATGAAGAAACAGTTGGATCGCTTTAGCGGTGATTTGAAATTACCAATTAGTTCCCCTGGGAACCTTTGCTTGTTGCCTATGAAGGAGAATCGGGCCAAGAAGGAGAAAACGATTTATTCTCCGATGAGCGGATTGTCTGTTCAAGAAATGGAAGCTCGCTTCACATTTACTGAAAAGAGCGATTTGGACTGGATAGAAAATAACACGCTGACAATGCTCGAGTTGAAAAGCGCTTATCTCGGGTTCACGAAAAAACGTTTCCAAATTATGGAGGAGAAGGCCTTGAGCCAGTTTTCGTTCGTTTGATCATCCTCTTCTCAATGTGTATCATTAAAATACAAGGCAGGGTCGCTTTACAGCGACCCTGCCTTGTATTTTACCATAAGGCGGTTCTTTGCCCTTACTTCCCCGCTTCCTCAATCGCCACGGCCAGCGCGACGGTCGCGCCGACCATGGGGTTGTTGCCCATGCCGATCAGGCCCATCATTTCCACATGCGCCGGAACGGAGGAAGAACCCGCAAACTGCGCGTCGCTGTGCATGCGGCCCATGGTGTCGGTCATGCCGTAGCTGGCGGGGCCGGCGGCCATGTTGTCCGGGTGCAGGGTGCGGCCCGTGCCGCCGCCGCTGGCCACGGAGAAGTAGTTCTTGCCGTTTTCGATGCACCACTTCTTGTAGGTGCCCGCCACGGGGTGCTGGAAGCGCGTGGGGTTGGTGCTGTTGCCGGTGATGGACACGTCCACCTTCTCCAGCCGCATCACGGCCACGCCCTCGGTCACGTCGTCGCAGCCGTACACGCGCACCTTGGCCTTTTCGCCGTTGGAATACGCGGTTTCCTTCTCGATCTTCACGTCGCCGGTGTAGTAGTCCATCTGGGTCTTGACGTACGTGAAACCGTTGATGCGGCTGATGATGAAGGCCGCGTCCTTGCCAAGGCCGTTCAGGATCACGCGGAGCGGCTCCTTGCGCACCTTGTTGGCGGTGCGGGCGATGCCGATGGCGCCCTCGGCGGCGGCGAAGCTCTCGTGGCCCGCGAGGAAGGCGAAGCACTTCGTCTCGTCGCGCAGCAGCATCGCGCCCAGATTGCCGTGGCCGATGCCCACGGCGCGCTGGTCGGCCACCGAGCCGGGAATGCAGAACGCCTGCAGGCCGAGGCCGATGGCTTCGGCGGCGGCGGCGGCGTTCTTTACACCCTTCTTGAGTGCGATGGCCGCGCCCAGCGTGTATGCCCATACGGCGTTTTCAAAGGCGATCATCTGCACGCCCTGCACAATGCCGCGCACGTCGATGCCCTTGCCCTTGACCAGTTCGGCCGCCGCGTCCAGGTCGGCGAGGCCGTATTCGGCCAACGTCTTGTTGATTTTCGCGATTCTTCTTTCGTACCCTTCAAAAGTAGCCATTTCTGCTCACCTCTGCTTCTGCTTCTATTTACTTGTGGCGCGGGTCGATGTACTCGGCGGCTTCGGCAAAACGGCCGTAGGTGCCGATGTTCTTCTCATACGCTTCCTTGGGGTCCACGCCCTTTTTGATGGCTTCCATCATCTTGCCCAGGTGCACGAATTGGTAGCCGATCACTTCTTTTTCCGCGTCCAAGGCCAGCTTGGTCACATAGCCTTCGGCCATCTCAAGGTACCGCACGCCCTTTTTCAGGGTGCCGTACATGGTGCCTACCTGGCTGCGCAGGCCCTTGCCCAAATCCTCCAGGCCGGCGCCGATCTCCAGGCCGTCCTCCGAGAAGGCGCTCTGCGTGCGGCCATAGGCGATCTGCAAAAACAGCTCGCGCATCGCGGTGTTGATGGCGTCGCACACCAGGTCGGTGTTCAGGGCTTCCAGCACGGTCTTGCCGGGCAGGATCTCGGCGGCCATGGCGGCGGAGTGGGTCATGCCGCTGCAGCCGATGGTCTCCACCAGCGCCTCCTCGATCACGCCACCCTTGACGTTCAGGCTCAGTTTGCAGGCGCCCTGCTGGGGCGCGCACCAGCCCACACCATGGGTAAAGCCGCTGATGTCCTTCACCTCGCGGGCCTGCACCCATTTGCCCTCTTCGGGAATCGGCGCGGGGCCGTGGTCGGGGCCCTTCTTCACGCACACCATTTCTTCCACTTCTCTGGAATAATGCATGGATCGTATCCTCCTGTTCACAGCAAAAATCTGTCTTGCGGACATACCGAGTTAGTATAGCACACTTTTGGGCGCGCAGAAAGGGTCAAATCCGCTTTTGACAAAATTGTATCAAATAGGTGCAAAGGCTTTTGCCCGTTGCAAAACCATGGGAAAACCCGTATCATGGAGGAAAACCCTGACGGCGCGATCCGCCGAGATATAAGGAGGGCTCCCGATGGACATCCGCCTTCGACCCTTTGAGGACGGCGACCTGCCCCGCTTTACCGCGTGGCTCAAGGAACCCCACATCGCGCCGTGGTACGCCCCGGCGGAGGATTGGCTTCACGAGGTGGAAAACCGGCATGGGGAATTTTCGTTCATCCGGCATTTCATCATTCTCGCGGATCAGGTGCCCATCGGCTTTTGCCAGCACTACCCCTACTGGCGGGGCGGGGAGGGCTGGCACGGAAACCTCCCGCTTACAGGCACTTACAGCATCGACTATCTGATCGGCGAGCTGGCCTACCTGCGCAAGGGCTACGGGGCGGAGGCCATCCGCCTGTTGGTGCGCGACGCGCTCATGCAGCCGGACGCGGCCCGCGTGATCGTGCAGCCGGACGAGCTGAACGCCGCCTCGCGCCGGGCGGTATTGGCCGCGGGTTTCGCGTTCGACGCGCAAAACAGGCTGTTCATCCTCCGCCGGGAGGATTTGGGCGCGTAAATTGCACCCAAACCGCGCCGCGTGCTATAATAACATGTCATTTTACGCGTGCCCGCAGGGCCGAAGGAGCACCGCCATGGATCGCAAGGAAGAGATCATCAAACTCCAGATGGACGTTATCCACCAGATGACGCAGACCAACCTGCGGCGCATCGCGGACGACCTGTGGGGCCTGCCCACGCTGGCCTCCGGCGGCGTGCCCGCCGTGAAGGCGCAAAGCGGCGCGGAGCCTGTTTTCGATATGCCCGCCCCGCCCGTCAATCCCGCGGCACCTGAGGCAGCGCCCGCTGCCGCCGCTGGCCAGCCCGCCAAGGAGGAGCAGAAGGCCGCCGAGCAGCCTCCCGAGCCCATTGAGGAGCTCCGGAAGGAGCTGGAGGGCTACATCGGCCTGTCCGTTATCAAAAAAGAGGTGCAGAGCCTCATCAACCTGGTGACCGTGCAAAAGCTGCGCAGGCAGAACGACCTGCCCGTGGAGGATCTGTCCCTGCACATGGTGTTCAGCGGCAACCCCGGCACCGGCAAAACGATGATCGCGCGCCTCATGAGCCGCATCTACCGCAGCCTTGGCATTTTGAGCAAGGGGCAGCTAGTGGAGGTGGATCGCGGCGGGCTGGTGGCGGGCTACGTGGGGCAAACGGCCATCAAGACCGGCGAGGTGGTCCAGAAGGCGCTGGGCGGCGTGCTGTTCGTGGACGAGGCCTACGCCCTGACCGACCACGGCGAGAACGATTACGGGCAGGAGGCTGTGGATACCCTGCTCAAGGCGATGGAGGACCACCGCGACGACCTGATCGTGATCGTGGCGGGCTATACCGAGCTGATGGAGACGTTCGTGCACTCCAACCCCGGGCTGGAGAGCCGTTTCAACCGCTTCATGCACTTCCCAGACTACACCGTGGAGGAGATGCTGGCCATCTTCGACATGCGCTGCGAGAAGAGCGGCTACACGCTGGAAGATGAGGCGCGCGACCTGCTCAAGGGCCTGCTGGCCATCTTCAGCCTTGACACCAAGGGCTTTGGCAACGCGCGCGGCGTGCGCAACCTGTTCGAGCGGGCGGTGAGCGCGCAGGCCAACCGCCTTGCGGCGCTGGAAAACATCACCCGCGAGCAGCTCATGCAGCTGACCAGCGGCGACGTGCGCATAGCTGCCGGTCAGGAGAAGGAAGCAGAGGACACCGCCAAGGCGGAGGACGCCAAGGCGCAGCCCGCAGCGACCGCGCAGGGCGACAAACCCGCCCCGGAAAGCGCGCCCGCGGATGCAAAGCCCGTCGAAGCAAAAACGCCTGTCGAAAAGGATACGGCCCCTGCCGCACCCGAAGCAGCAGCGCCCGCTGACGAGGAGGACGAACCCGCTGAGGATGGCGCGAGCACCGTGGAGCAGCTGTTCCGCAGCACCAAGCCCGGCCAGCCTTAAGGCCACAGAACAGGAGAGGGCGTCCTTTAGCCCTTCCGAAATACAGACGCGGCCTGCACACCGTTTTGGCGTGCGGGCCGCGCCAGTGTTGTCAATGGCGGTGGCGCGGCGCGAGGGAGGGGAATATCGGTCACGCCAATCAGAAGGCAAAAGCACCCCGCCAGCCTTGCAAGCCGACGGGGCGCGCGTGATGGACTGGGAGGGTGCAATCGCTCCAAGCGATGCCGTTACTGGCCGTTGTAGGGGACGGGGATGGAGAACTCGCCGCTGACCGACACGCTGGTCATGAAGTTGCCCAGCTCGCCCGTAAACGTACCGCTGATGAAAGAATGCGCTGCATCCGTCTGCGTGATCTCGATGCGGAAGGTGGTGTTGAGCGGAAATGCTTCGGATACATAGGACACATCCACGCAGCCGTAGGTGGAGTACAGGAAGCCGCGGGCATTTGCGTCCAGCGCGGACTCGCAATCGTACAGCAGCATGGTGGAGCGGCGGATGGAGGGGTCGATCACGCTGCCGCTTTTGACCTGCGCGGGGAAGATGAGCCGGAAGCTGTCCGTGCCGTCGGTAAAGCCCATGTAGACGGTGTCGCCGCCCAGGCGCAGGCCGCTATCTACAGGGAACCCTGCGGGGAAGGTGCGCGCGGTCACAGTGCCCGCGTCCGGTACGATGCCGGAGACGACAGGCTGCATGTCGATGATCTGCCCATCCACGGTAAGGCGCAAATAGGCGCCCTGCGATGGCGGCGAGCCCGCGGGCGTGTCGCCGGAAGCAAAGGCAGCCAAGCCGCCGGTCTGCGCGGCGCTAAAGGTGAAACCATCCTCCAGCAGCAGCACCGCGAACGACTGGGCCTCGAAATACACGACCGCGATGCGCGCATCGCCGTAGCGGAGCACCTGCGCCTGCCAGCCCAGCCCCTCCTGCGTGCCGTCGTTGGCATAGCCCAGCGCGAGCGCCTGCACGATGTAGTCCTGCGCCTGCTGCGCGGAGACCTGGTCGTAGCGGTAGCCGGTGCCGACAGGCAGACCCGCTTCGTCAACGGCCATACTGGCGGACGACTCGCCGCCAAAGCAAGCGGCCGCGTCCGGCAGGGGGCATAACTGCGTGGCAAACGCATCCAGCGAACCGGCAAGCGACAGCGCGGGCAAGCAGGCGATGCAGAGCGACAGTAAAAGGGCGGTGGTCTTCTTCCACATGGTAATCACTCCTGTTCTGTTCTGGGCCATGATGCGAAAGGGAAGGGCGCTTGCACGCCATGTGCGGCCAAAATGAGGGTATGCGGATGTTCTGCCATGGGCAAGATTCGCTGGCAACGTGCCACGGATGGAAGGGATGAAACGGCTGGAAGACGCGTTCCAGCAAGGCTTTTCACCGATGCGGAGGCAGCAGAAGCTGGCTTGCACGTTGCATGGCGGCACGCAAGGCACACACACAACATACCATGCCGGAGAGCGCTACCGTCAAAACGCTTTCCGGGCGGGGAGAAGGCAGGTTTTGTTGAACAGGATACCGAAAGGGCAGCGCAGGAATGCTGCGATGCCTTTATGATAGGCATTCGGAAGCCGTAAGTCAATGCTTGCTGCGGGGTAAAGCGTACAACCGCCGGAAAGGGAGTCGAGCGCGGGCAGCCGATGCGCCATGGCGTGGCGTTACGTGCAGGATGCTTTTCAGGCTTGACTTGCACTCCGCCCGCCAGTATGATAGGACCAGTGAAAGCAAGCATATCCGGCGCGCTGCTCGGCACGCCGCGGCGATCAAGGAGGCGTGACCCATGCGGGAGGGTTTTACCCTGAAGCATACGCAGGCGCTCAAGGGCGTGGCTGTGATGCTGCTCCTGTGCCACCACCTGTTCTATGCCACGGAGCAATATGTCAACTACTTCATATATTATACCGAGGAAGACAGCTACAACATCACCGCGATGATCGCGCAATACGGCAAGCTGTGCGTGCCGATGTTCGTGCTGCTCAGCGCCTACGGGCTTAGCCTGTCTTACCGCAAATGGACGGCGGCGGGCCGTTCGCACACCTCCTTTGCGTGGGACAAGTACCTGTCGCTTTTTGCGGGGTTCCTCGTCATCTTTGTAGCAGGGCTTACGGCGGGGGCGCTGCTGGGGCGCGCCGTCGCGTCCATCTACGGTGAAGGGCTTCGGGCATGGCTCTACCTGCTGATCGACGGGTTGGGGCTGGCGGGCCTTTTCTATACGCCCACGGCCAACGCGACATGGTGGTATATGAGCTTTGCCATCACGCAGGTGGTGGTGTTCCCACTGCTTTACGCGCTGGTAAAGCGATTGGGGCTGCTGGCGGTGCTGGGTTTTTCGGGGCTGGTGATCATCGGGCTGCACAATTACATGCTGGCGCTGTTCTTCGCTTCGGCGCTGGGTATCTACCTGGCCCAGACGCAGGGCTTCGACCGGCTGAAAAACTGGCATGTCGTGCCGAACGCCGTGCTCAACAAGGCGATCAAGCTGCTGCTGTACGCACTGGCCTTTGCCGTGACCGTCGTGATCTGCGAAGGCCTGCCGGCATCGGCCAATGTGGATGGGGTCATGATACCAACCAACTTCCGCTATGTGGGGTATGATCTGTTTGCTTTCCTGCTGTGTGCGTTCTTAAACGAGTTCGTGTTGCCGCTCAAGCCCCTGCGCTTCGTGCTGGCGTTCCTGGGCAAGCATTCCGCGAACATTTTTATGCTGCATACCTTCCTGTATGCCTATTTCTTTACCGATTTCTACTACGGCTTCGAGGAGCCGGAGTACATCTTTGGCATGCTGCTTTTGACCTCGCTGGGCGTGTCGGTCGTATTGGAGGGGCTCAAGGCGCTGCTGGGGTATAACAGGCTGTTGGCGTTTGTGCGCAGGCGCGCGGATCGAAAGCTGAACCCGGAGGCGTTGGGGGAGGCGGGCGGAGGCGCGGGGGCGATGTAAGGGGCTGCTGCCGTGAGCGAGGGATGCAGGGTGCGCGTTTATCAATGCGTTGAGGCATCCGCCAATACCGACCCCGGCGAAGGCGGGACGAGTGCGCCTTTATTTGATGTTTTCTGATCACGCCGAACCGTGACCTGATCGCGCGGGCGGCGTATGGGCGATGAATCGACAACAGCATACGCGGGGGAAAAGCGCATGGCAACCAAAGCATGAAGGCTGCGCTTTCGTGTGCGTTGAATGCCCCTTGACATGCCATGTGGGCGCGTTACAATGGGGATAACTGGAAGCGCCCGCGAAGGAGAACCGAATAGGGGGAAAAGCGCATGAAACGTCTGTTCAGCCTGCTGGTTGCCCTGTTGCTCCTGTTGCCACCCTGCGCCGCCTTGGCGGAGAGCGGGACAGCACCCCGCATCATGGTGGAGGGTGTTTCGCCCTACGATGCCTACCCGGGCTATATCGCCGGACGTGTGTTCGACGAGGGCGGCGGGCAGGTCGAGGCTGCGGACTACAAGGTGGCGGTGTATGTCTTTACCTCCTATGCCGGTGACGACGCGGGCGGCTACATCAAACCCACATATGCGGAGCCCTTCACCATGCTGGGGGAGGATGGCGCCTTTCTTACCCTGACGACCACCGACCATTACGATGCGGATAACGACCGCCGACTGCTATATGCCCGGGTGCTGCTGCTGCCTGCCGACGCGGAGCTGATGCAGACCTATTCGCAAACGGCTGCCGCCGCCATCGACGCGCTGACCGTGACCCGCGCCGAGGATGGCACCTGCAAAGTGACCTACGATTGCGGCTTTGCCGAACCCGCACGCTTTCCGCAGAGCGCGCTCATGTGGGCGGATGAGTTTGACGGAGCCGGTATCGACCAAAGCAGGTGGAGCTTTGACACCGGCAACGGCGATGTGGGCTGGGGCCATCTGGAGGCGCAGGACTACCGCGAGGAAAGCGCGGCCGTGGAGGACGGCGTGCTCACCCTGACCGCCAGCTACGATCCGGAAGGGTCGCCATTCTCGGATGTTTTTTCGCAATATACCTCCGCCCGCCTGAACACGCGGGGCAAGTTTTCCACGACCGGCGGGCGCATCGAGGTGCGGGCGCGTTGCGACGAGGGCACGCACCTGTGGCCGAGCGCATGGATGCTGCCGGAGCAGGACGTGGAATGGCCGGAGGGCGGCGAGCTGGATATCTGGCAGGGCAACGGCGGCATGCCGGATGCCTTTTTACAGTGCATACAGTTCTCCAACCAAGGCTGGGACACAGTGAGCAACAACTTCAAAGGCACCTATGCGCAGGGGGCGCTGGGTGACTGGCATACTTACGCCGTGGAATGGACGCTGGGCGGCATCCGCTGGTATGTGGACGGTGTGCTCACCTTCGGCGCGAGCCGTTGGGTCGCGGACGAGGGCGAGAGTCCTGCGCCCTTTGACCAGCCGTTTTACCTGGTTTTGAGTCTGGCGGTGGGCGGAGACATCTTCCTGGTGGAGGGTGAGAGCCCGGAGCCCGACCCCGCCGTGTTCAGCGAAGGGGACAAGCGCATGCAGGTGGATTATGTGCGCGTGTATCAGATGGCGCAGTAGGGAGAAGTGTACGACCAGCTGTCTTTTTAAGCATCAGGACAATTCGATAAACGGATGTTGGAGGAGATGGCTACCGCGGGTGAAAGCGTCGAAAAGACGCGACGGTGGAATGATATCGTGAAGAATCGATGTCAAACAATTGGGACATCTCAATGATACAAGTGCGCCTATTTATACATCATCCCCGGCATTGTGACTTCATGAATGTTGTCTCTGGGCATTCTGATGTCGCCCATCAGCACAGCGGAATAGATGCACTTTTTGCCATATCTTTGGCGAAGATCGTCAATGGTATCCTCCAGCCTCTCGCGCCGAAGCCGTGCGACCGCGTCATCAAACATATCCAACTGCACGGGCGTATCGTGGGATATCAGATTGATGGCACGAACGGTGAGCGCGCGCACAGGCTCATGCCAGCGGTAATTTCGGTCAAAGAGGATCCTTGCCTGCTGCGCGATCTCCATGGGGCTCTGGGATGGCGCCGGAAGCGGGCACTGATACTGACGGTAGGACAGGCTGTGATCTTTGACCGCAAGCTGTACCGACTTTGCCGACAGATTGTGGACACGCAGTTTGTGCCCCAGTTCTTGCGAAAGCTCCAGCATGATTTTCCAGGTGTGCTCGTCGGATGTCAGGTCGGCATATGCTGTGATGCCATGGCCGATGGACTTGATCGGCGCCACATATTCCTTGTTCATCACACGCGCAGTATCCAGACCGTTCGCATAGGCCCACAGCAATGTGCCGTTGACCCCAAACCACTGCACCAGCCGATCCATATCCACCTGCGCCAAACATCCAATTGTCAGCACATTGCGGTCGATCAGTTTTTTAGTGACGGAGCGACCACAGAAAAACAATTCGGAGACGGGCAATGGCCAGACTCTCTCCTTCCAACCGGCTTCATTCAAGACGGTAATCGCGTCGGGTTTCTTCAGGTCGGAACCAAGCTTCGCCAGCACTTTGCAAAAGGATACACCGATGCTCACGGTCAGACCGAGCTCTTGCTTGACGGTTTGCCTGATTTCCTCTGCGATCTGCTCCCCGCTCCCGAACAGGCGTTGGCTGCCGGTGACATCAAGCCAGCACTCGTCCATGCCATACGGCTCCACCAAATCGGTGTAGCGATGGTAAATGGCGCGCACAAGCTTTGAGTATTTCGTGTACTGCTCCATATGCGGCGTGACGCAAATCAAACCTTGGCAAAGCTGCCGCGCTTCATGATTCACCATGCCGGTCTTTACGCCTGCGCGCTTTGCCAACTCACTTTTGGCAAGAACGATGCCGTGGCGATCCTCCGTTGAACCACAAACGGCCACAGCTTTACCTCGCAGTTCGGGGTGGAGCATCATTTCTACGGACGCATAGTAGCAATTCAAATCGCTATGGAGAATAATGCGGTCCATGGCAAGCCCCCTCCGCGCTATTCTTTGCTAACGCTCATACTTCAAATTAGCACACGTGCGGCAACCTGTAAAAGCGGATGGCGAACACATACGGGAACAAACGTTCCCTTTATCTCCCGTAATCTCGTGCTTTCTTACGTTTTCACGACTATTTGAATTTGCCCGGCGAACAACACCCATGCTAGAATATATCGTCGAAATCAGGACAGACGAACAAGAAGATCAAGGGGGGGATAGGCTTTGCCGACTGGGAACACGGATGTCCGCCAAGCGCGCGTATATGTGTCTGTGGTCGTCGCATTTGATGAGCTTGGCCGCATGATCCCCAAGGTGTTGCTCTGGGAAGATGGGCGCAAGTATGACATCGAACGCCTGCTGGATGTACGGCCTGGCTATGCTGCACGAGCTGGTGGACAGGGTGATCGCTATACCGTGCGGATCGATGGCAAAGAAAGATACTTGTACTTCGAACATAATGCTGAATATGGGAAGCAGGTTCCGGGGCGCTGGTTTGTCGAACGTAAGTAGCACATGGCTGAAGGAGAGTGACAGGCGTGTGCGGCAGATACTATATATCGGATGAGGATATGGAGGAAGAACTTCTTTTGATTCTTGATACATTGAAGCAGCGCGCCGACCCCGAAATCAAACTCAAAACACGCGGGGAGATTTTCCCTACCGACGTTGTCCCTGCCTTGGCAAACAACCGAGCATTGGTCAAGACGCCTTTTGCAATGCGCTGGGGCTTTGATATGAACGGAAAAAGTATCATCAACGCTCGCAGCGAGACTGCCAGCGAGAAGCCCATGTTCGCGGATGGTATGCAGCAGCGGAGGTGCTTGATCCCGGCCAGTTTCTATTTTGAGTGGGAAAAGCGGGATACAGGGAAAATCAAGTATGCGATAAAGCCTGCTAAGGCCAAAGTGATTTATATGGCTGGTATCTATCGCATTCGGGCAGGCGCGCCGGAGATGGTGATTCTCACAAAGGATGCGTCTGAGGATGTCGCGTTTATACACGACAGGATGCCTGTGATGCTTCCGGCCGAAGTGCGTTTGGATTGGCTCAACCCCAAATATGATGGCCGCGAACTCCTGAGCGCGGCTGAAACGCATATGGAGTATTGCGTAATGAGCTGAAAACCTTATGTTCCGTGTTGACAGTACGTTGACAGTAGAAACTTAACCCATCAATTCACCCATACGGACCCAAATAAGAAAGCCCGTCGCAAATCCTTTTGCGACGGGCTTTGGCGGAGAAGGAGAGATTTGAACTCTCGCGCCGGTTAACCCAGCCTACTCCCTTAGCAGGGGAGAGAGAAAGCTTTATAGATCAACGCCTTCAGCCATATCAAGTAGAAGTAGCGTCGTAACTATCACTATACAACAGTAGGGCAGCTGATCCAATGTTGACATTAAATCCAAGTAATACTATAATATATCAGTCTCTTTGCACTGTATTACACTCCCTCCGACCAGAGAGAGTGCGAGATCACCAG
>CAZOZO010000009.1:52245-80728 GCA_964584315.1 uncultured Oscillospiraceae bacterium | reverse complement strand
GCACGATGGCCGTGGTGCGCGGGGTGATGAGCCGCTCGATGGCCGAGGGGTCAAGGGTCAGGTCGCCGGGGCGCACATCCGCAAACACGGGGGTCACGCCGCAACGCACCAGCGCGTGCGTGGTGGAGATGAACGTGAACGGCGTGGTGATGGCCTCGCCCGTGATGCCCATAGCGCGCACGGCCGCCTCCAGCGCAAGGTGCCCGTTGGTAAACAGCACCACGTTGGGCGTTTCCAGCGTCTGCGCCAGCGCGGCCTCCAGCGCGAGGGCCTTTTCGCCGTTGTTGGTCAGCCAGTGGCTGTCCCACAGGGGACGAATCTCCTCGCAATAGGCGGCAAAATCGGGCATGGAGCTGCGGGCGACCTGTATGCGCATGAGCGTACCTTCCTTTCATTCGCGGGGCGGGCTCTCAAGAAGTTGGCGACTGTTGATGGGGAGGCTATCAGGTATGCGGCCCCAGCGCCCTGAGCCGCCGAAACAACCCCTCCGGCATGTGCGCCTTGACGAGCGTCTTGAGGCGCTGCGCGGGGGTCAGCGCACGCCACGCCGGCTTCGCCTCGGGGGCTTTGAGCAGCGCAGGCGTGGGCGCAGCCAGCAGCATCACGCGGTATTGCACGTCCACAAGCGTTTGCAGCGCCGCATGCCAGCGCCCGCCGCTGAAATCGTCCACCGCTCGTACCATATCGACCACCTGCTTGCAGCGCGCCCGCGTGCGGGCGGCGGCTTCCGCGCCCCACTGCGCCATGGTGGAACTGCCCGCGTTCAGGCGGTACACGCAGGTAAAGGCATGCACGTACAGCGCGCGGCCCGCGGCGGTCAGCAGGAGCTTCAGGCGCAGATCGCCGCTGGGGCAGGGCATGGTGAGCGCCTCGCGGGGCACACGTGCCAGCACCGCCCGCGGAAACAGGAACGACGCCGTCGGGATGAACGTGAGGCGGGCGACCCCCTCCACATCCAGCTCCCGCGTTTCGGGGACGTAGAAGGCCGCCTCCTCGGAGTAGTAGGGGATAAAGGGGCGCTCCGCCCCGCCCGCGGCCATATCGCGCACGGCGCCGTTAGTAAAGCAGAAGGTGCACTGCGGGTGGGCCGCCATGGCCTCTACCTGAAGCCTCAGCTTGTGCGGGTCGCTGAAGTAATCGTCCCCCTCGCACAGGGCGATGTACTCCCCCTTTGCGCGCGGAAAGTTGAACGTCGCGTCCATCGCGAGGCCCTTTTTGTACTGGTTCTCCGTCTCGTACAGGGGCTTTACGATATCCGGATACATCGCCTCGTAGCGGCGCAGGATGGCCTCAGTGCCGTCGGTGCTGGCATCGTCATGCACCAGAATTTCAATGTCCACATCGGCCCGCTGGGCCAGAAAGCTGTCCAGCGCCTGCGCAATGGTATCGGCATGGTTGTAGGTAACGCAGCAGATGCTCACCAGCGGCGGCATGGAAGCTCCCCCCTTTCCGTTGCGGCAGTGGTATGCGCGGCAGGCGACAAACGCCGCCTACAGCAAAAGCAGCAGCGTGCCCAAAACCAGCAGCGCAAGGCCGATGGCCGCCTTGAGCGTGAGTTTTTCGCCAAACACAACGCGCGAGAACGCGATGCTCACCAGTATGCTCAGCTTATCGATGGGCACCACCACGCTGGCGGGGCCTAGTTGTAGCGCGCTGTAGTAGCAAAGCCACGACGCGCCTGTGGCAAACCCGCTCAGGATCAAGAACGCCATGCTGCCCCGGTGGATGCGGCGCACTTCCTGCTGCTTGCCGCGCCCAAACACGATGGCCCACGCCATCACCAGCACAACGCAGGTACGGATGGCTGTGCCCAGTGTGGAATTGACCCCTTCGATGCCCACCTTGCCCAAAATGCTGGTAAGGCTGGCAAACACCGCCGAGCCGAGGGCGTACAGGAGCCACGCGGGCCGCTTTGGCGACGCGAGCGCCCCGATGGCCGCGCCCGCCTGCGTGGTGATCGCTGGCACACCCGCGTTCGCGCCCGAATGCGAAGCGGTGCTTTCGCCCGCCATTTGTGCCGCCGGGGCCGCCTGCGCGGGCTTGCGCTGGATCATCAGGTACGCGCCCGCGCCGATCAGCGCCATGCAGAGCACCTTGAGCCATGTGAGCCCCTCGCCCAGAAAGATGAACGCCAGCGCCATCGTGAGCACCGTGGAGCTCTTGTCGATGGGGGCCACCTTGTTTACATCGCCCAGCTGAAGCGCGCGGAAGTAGCACAGCCATGACGCGCCCGTGGCGATGCCGCTGAGCACCAGAAACACCCATGTGCGCACACTGACCGCGGCAAGCCCGCTCACGCTGCCCGTGATCCACGCCATCAGCCAGCTCATCAGCAGCACCACGATGGTGCGCACCGCGGTGGCCACGTCGGTATCCGTGTCACGGATGCCCACCTTGGCCAGGATGGCCGTAAGCCCCGCAAAAAACGCCGAGCCGAACGCAAGCAGCACCCACATGCGGTTTCCCTCCCCATATCAAGCGGAGTAGCAACGCCAAACAGGTCTGGAACAAGGAAAGCCGCCCCACCGGGCGGCTTTTACCATCCTGTGGTGCGGGCAGCGGGACTCGAACCCGCACGCCGGAGCGAAGGATTTTAAGTCCTTTGTGTCTGCCATTCCACCATGCCCACCACACGCGAGATATCATACCACGGAACGGAAAAGTAGTCAACGCGGCGCATCCGGCCTGTGCCGTGGGGGAGACATGCGCGAACCGTTACGGTTCTTCTTTTGGTTCTTTCTCCGGCTTGACAAGGCTGCGAAGCAGTTGCCCCAGCCGGGTCGCCAGCAGCGTGCCCGCGATGCCCGCCGCGCCGCAGGCCCAGCCCATCAGCGCGCGATAGAAGCGGATGCTCAGCAGCGCCGGGCTGCGCAGCTCGCGCAGCGATGCCTGCTTGGTCCACACATTCCAGAATGCCTCGGCGATGTCCTTGGGCTCTACCAGCACCTTGGGGATCCATTCCGGGAAGGTGTACACCGGCTCCACCAGCGCCATAAACACCTGCGCAAACAGGAACGCGCACGCCGCGTACCCCAGGGCAAGCGGCAGCGCCCGCCCGGCCAGCCACGGCAGCAGCCGCATCGCATACTGGTCGCGCAGGCGGCCGCGGTAGGCGCGGTACATCCGCCCCGCCTGCGCGTTTAGCGCCCGCACGCAAACCCATAGCGCCATCGCGCCAAACAGGCATAAAAGCACCCGCAGCGGCATCGCCGCGTTCATGCGCTCCTTGGGCAGGCTGACGGCCGTGCCGCCCAGCCCCAGCGCGTCGGTCGCCGCCTCAAAGGCAGCCCAGCCGCCCGCGCCCGGCACCGGCAGGGTCGTCAGGCACAGCGCGTCAAAAACAAGGCCGCCCGTCTCCGCTGCGCGAAGGGGGATGGTGAGCTGGCAGGTAAGCCGGTCGCCCACGGCGCGGCCCTCGGCAGTCACGCCCACCACGCGGTAGCGTTTGCCGTCCAGCAGCATCTGGCGGTCGAGGGGCTCGGCATAGCCCCACAGTGCCACCGCGAGCTTCTCGTTTACCATGCAAACGCGGTCGCCGTCGCGTATTTCGTCCGGGTAGAGCAGCCTGCCGGAGCGCACCACCGGCGGCTGAAGCGTAAAGCCCAGCTCGTCCACCGCCGTGAGGCGCGCCGTGGTCGCCTGCGCGCCTTCGCTGTCCGCGATCACGGATACGCCGTCCAGCACGGCGGAAAGGCTCAGCGGCTCGCACGCGCCCGCCAGCGTTTCGCGCAGGTCCGGCATTTTCTGGCGCGCTTCGCGCAGGCCGTCGTTTACGGCTTCGCCCGTCGCGGCGCCGTCCGCCGCGAGCTGCGGCGTGGGCGCGGGTGCGGGCCACAGGTACTGGTAGTGGCTGGGCAGCGCGCTCAGGCTAAAATAAGCGTAGCCCGCCACCGCCAGCGCAAGCAGCGTAAGGATCAGCGGCGGCCACAGCCGGTGCCGTTTCATCAAAGCCAGCATGGCGCGCCCTCCTCAGTCCACATACTCCATGACGGGTTTGCCGTCCTCGATGGTGCGGTCCGCCCGCTCGATAATCTGCTGGTAGGAAAGGTCTTCCTGCACGCTGACGGCCTTGTCGCCACGGTCGATCACGGTCACGCTCGTTTTGCGGGCGATCATACCCCCGCTGGAGAGGAACCCGCCGCCCGAATACTCCACCACGAAGATGTAGTCGTTGCCGTCGCCCTCGCTGCGCAGCGCGCCCGCGGGGATCAGCGTGGCGTTTTTCTTGGCGCGGAACACGATGCTCGCATCGATCGACCCGTTGCTGATCAGCTTGGCCATGCCGCCCGCCGCCTTGAGGATGTCCTCGGTCAGCTCGATCTGGGCGTACTGCCTGCCGTCGTTCTCCAGCGTGACGGCCGTCACCTTGGTTTTCAGGGTGTCATACTCGCCCTGCACCTCGACCTTCGCGCCCTCGGCCACGTCTTTTTTCAGGTCGGTCACGTCCGCGCGCAGCACGGGCGCGTCCTCCTGCTTGGCGATGGTGTAGGCGCTGGTTTTGCCGTCGTAGGGCTGGCCTTCCTTCACATCCATGGACACGATGTAGCCCGCGCTCTCCGCCTTTACGGTGGATAGCGCCTGCTTGCCACCCAGCAGGTCCACCATGTCGTCGCTGATCTCGCGCATGGATTTAACGATGGCGTTGCGGTCGTTGATGTACTTGAACACCTCGTCGGTCACCTTGAGGGTCTTGTTTTCGTAGCTCTTGTAGAAGGCCTCGCGGGCGGTGTCGAACGTGGCCTTGGCGGTGGCGGCTTTGGCGATCAGGTCCAAAAGCTGCTTGCTGCCGTTTTTCTGCTTGGCGATGGCGGCCCACGTCTCCTGATCAAACGTGAGGTCGACGCCCTCGGCGGCGGCGGCCAGACGCGCGTCGCTCTCGGCGGCGGCCAGCGCGTCCTGCGCGTCCAGCATGGCGTCGTACAGCTCGTTCCGCTGGCTCTGCTTGCTGCTCTTGCGATTGGCAATGTCCAAGTCGATCAGCTTCTGCGCGGCCTCGTTGTACTTGTCGCGCAGGTCTTTCTCCTTGGTGTCGTAATCGCTCAGCGTGGCGGTGAACAGCGTATCGCCCGCCTCCACGTACAGCCCGGCGCTCACGTACACCTTATCCACGGTGATGGGGGTGTCCACGGCGCGCTTGAGCGTCACCTCGGTTTTGACAGGGAAATACGGCTGCGCCGAAACCTGTATTTTCTGCTCCACGCGCCCGCTGGTGGCCTGCGTCAGCTTTACCTTGGGGGTGGTGATGGTCTGGATGGTTTTGGAGAAGTACATGCACAGCGCCACCAGGATCGCCAGCGCCAGCAGTGCCTTGAGCGCCTTGCCCTTCTTGGTCATATTCCCTCTGCCTCCCGCGCGCGGTTATTTCAGCTCGCTGAGCTGTACGCCCAGCAGGATATCGTCCTGAAAGTAGATGTAGATCAGCAGCATGGGCATCAGATACAGCGCCGCGCCCGCGAACGCCACGGCCGTGCTCTCCTCGTTCATCTGGTTGAACATCACGGAGAGGGGCATGAGCTTGCTGTCCGTCAGGTACACCAGCGGCTGCTCCACCATGTTCCAGCAGTCCGCGAAGGAGAGCGCCGCCGCCGCGCCCAGGATGGGGCGGCAAACGGGAATCACCAC
The DNA here is from genome assembly GCA_964584315.1 of uncultured Oscillospiraceae bacterium. GTDB lineage: Bacteria > Bacillota > Clostridia > Christensenellales > Aristaeellaceae > CAXXOK01. The sequence goes on along the minus strand of CAZOZO010000009.1, from coordinate 75,106 downwards.
ATGCAGAAACGTGCGCAGCGTGCCCGCGCCGTCCATCTGCCCCGCCTCGATGATCTCGTTGGGGATGCCGATCATGAACTGCCGAAGCAGGAAGATGTAAAACGGCGAGAAGATCATCGGCAGCACCACGGCCCAGCCGGTGCCCAGCAGCCCCAGCGCACGAAGCGACATCACGCTGGGCGCCATGGTCACCTGAAAGGGCAGCAGCATCAGCATCAGCACCAGGAAGAACAGCGTATCCCGCCCGCGGAAGCTAAAGCGGCTCAACGCATAGGCCGTGAGCGGTATGACCAGCGTTTGCCCCAGCAGGATCGCCCCGCCGTACATGGCGCTGTTCACAAACAGCTTGAGGTACTGCGGCTCCTCGATCAAAATGGTGTAGTACTGCCTGAGGCTTACCACCGTGGGTGAAAACAGCACGTCCAGCCACTTGGCATCGTCGTAGCGGTTGCGCAGCGCCAGATAGTCGCTGATCTCGCCCTTGGGGAAGAACGAATACAGGAACGTGAACACGATGGGCGTGAGCATCAAAACCGCGATGACGGCCAGCATCGCCACCGTGAGCGGGCGACTCTTTTTGAGCGCGCGCACCCTGCGGCGCACGCCCAGGCTGCGGCGGCTGCGATTGGGCAGCTTGATGAAAACCAGCGGCTTGGTGGGCCCGGCCACCGGTTCGGGCGTGAAGCCCCATGCAAGGGAAGGATCCGGCCCCACGACAGGGGCTGCCACCTCGCCGCGCGCGGGGGCGTTTAGCTGCTTTGCGTCCGTCATGCTGCGGTATCCCCCTGCCGCACGCTCTTGGTGCGGTATAAAATCAGGAACAGCGCGATCACGATGACCGCGAAGCTGTAGGCCGCGGTGGTCACGTCCTGGTAGTCCAGCTTGCTGAACTTGTTGTTCATATAGTGCTGGAGGGTGTAGACGCTCTCGTCCGGGTACGCCCCGCCGATCACGTACACCTCCTTGAATATCTTGAAGGCGTTGACCATCGCCAGCACCAGCACCAGAAACGCCGTGGGCAGCACCTGCGGCAGCGTGATGGAGAACTGCCGCTGGAAGAACCCTGCGCCCTCCAGCGCCGCATATTCATACAGCGACTCCGGCACCGCCTGCAGCGCCGCCGTAAAGATGACCACGCTGAAACCGAGGTTTTTCCAGATATAGAGTAGCACGATGGGCACGCGCAACTGCGCCCCCTCCAGCCAGAACACGCGCTGCATCCCCAGCGCCACGAACATGCGGTTGACCACGCCGCCGTAGTCGAACATCAGCAGCCAGATGATGAGCATGGCCGCGCTGGGCATGAGGTAGGGCATCAGCAACGCGTTGCGGAAAAACCCGTCCCCCGCGACGCGTTTGCGCAAAAACGTGGCCAGCACGAACGACAGCACAAAGATGACCGGCGCGCACAAAAGCGACAGCTCCAGCGTGTTTTTGAGCCCCAGCTGGAATATCTCGTTTTGCCACACATCCAGATAGTTTTGAAAGCCTACAAACTTGTTGTCGATGGTGCCGTCGGTCAGGCTGAACCAAACGCCCCAGAAAAACGGCACAAAATAGAACGCGAGCAGGCCGATGAGCCCGGGCGCGAGGTACAGCCAGACGGTCTTTTTGCGGGTAAACACAAGAACCTCCTGTGCCAAAATGGCGCGCTGGCGAAAAGCGGTTGCGTTGGTGGATTTTCCCGCCTATCTTACCATATGGGCGCGCAAAGGGCAACCAAGGGTAAAACGGGCGGCAGATGCGCTTTCTTCCCTGATGGCGCAAGTTTACAGGTGTAACATTCGTATTAGTACACCGTGTCACACCCAACTTCCGCGCCGCACGCGCGTCTGGGCCTCCGTGCGCGCAGGCGCCCGAAAGCCCAGACGAATGATCGTTTCAAGGTCAGCAGTACTGCCTGCCGGAACACATGTCGTTCTCTCCGCATCGTCCCTTGCCCCGTCGTCCCAAGGGGGCGGTTGGCATCGGAGGGAAGCGTTTGCCCAGTGGGCAACGCCGCAAAGCGGCGAGCGACCCGCAGATGGGAAGTTTGACAAGCACAGGGCGCGGTAGCGCCGTGTGCGCTAATCAACCTGACGGGGCAGGGGGACAGAGTCCCCCTGCCAAAGGCACGGATGTGCCGTGTTACTGGTTTTCCAGCGCCATCATGCGCGAGCGCTTGTCCATCTCCTTGAGGAACTGCTCCTGCGTGGTCGCGCCCTCCAGATACTGCATCACCAGCTTGTTCAGCTCGTTCTGGGCGTTCTTATCCGCGCTGTAGAGCACGCTCTGCTGGCACACGGCCAGCTTGTCCGATATCTGCTCGCGGAAGCGGGCGATCTGCTCGGCGCTCACGCTGTACTTGTGGGCCTCCACGTCGGTCAACTGGCTGTTTAACTGGTCGATGGTCTGCTGGATGGCGGCCTTCTTGTCCGCGTCGGCGGCATCCAGAAGGGCCTGCTGCTTTACCAGCTCATCGCCTACCGCCTTGAGGTTCTTCTCGTAATCCTTGGCGACGCGCGGCTCGTTGTCGTTGGGGTTCATGACGATGGCGGCACTGTCGTCCAGGTTGTCAAGGTAGTTGCACACGTACTTGACTGCGTCGTCCATCCGCTTGGTCTTGGGGTTGATGACCAGCACGCTGAGGTTGGCGCCCAGCACGGGTTTCACATCCGCGGTCAGGGGCAGCACCAGCGGGGTGAGCTTGTCATACGCGCTGCTGAAGGTGGTCAGCGGCATGTACAGCGAGAAGAGGAACGGCTTTGACTGATAATCCACGTTGGTCATGTCGGTGCTTTCGGCCAGCGGGGCAAAGTCGATCTGCTCAAACGCGGTCAAAAGCTGGCGGGGCAGGTCGCTGTCAAAGGCGGTATCGCCGCCCAGCTCCGCCTGGCAATAGGTGATGTAGTTGTCCAGCATCAGGCTGAACAGGATGGTCTTGAGCTGTTCGCCGCCCATGTCGAACAGGCGGATATCCGGGTTGTCCTCGCCATAATCGGCCATGTAGTTGGCAATGAAATCGTACAGCTCCACAAGGCTCTGGGGCAGGTCATCCTCGGTCAGGCCAAGCGCCTGCCACTGCTCCATATCCACGGCGTAGCTGTAGGCGGTGGAGGCCACGGGCACGCCGTAGAGCTTGCCGTCCACGGTCATGCTCTCCACAAAGCGCGGGTCGAGCTTGGCGACGCGCTCCATGATTTCCGGGTAGCCGCTCAGGTCGGTGCTGTAGCCCTTCTGGATCAGGCGCTCCACGGGCATGTAGCTCATGATCAGGTTCAGCACGTCATACGCGTCCGACTCGCTCACCATGGCGTTGGCCAGCGATTCCAGATCGGTGGTAAAATCCTCCGCCACCTCGACGGGGATATCCGGGTAGTTTTTAGCGAAGCTCTTGTGCGCGTCGCTGCCAAACTCGCCGAAGATGCGCAGCGCGCCATTCTTGACCGCCTCGGTATCCAGCGCGTACAGCTGGCTGCCGCTCACGTCGCCGCGCAGGTAAAAGCCGCCGTCCACATACGCGGTGTTCACCGAGCCGCCCATGGTGCCGAACATGCCCTCGCTGGTGTAGGCGCTCACGCGCTTCTCACCCGTGGCGAGGGTCAGGCCCTCGATGCGGCTGCCGGAGATATAATACAGCGTATCGTTTTGCGCGCTGTACGCCGTGCCGCTGATGGCATAGCCGCCCAGCAGGCTGTCGGTGGCGAACGTGCCCAGCGGGCTGAACGCATCCGCCACGGGGTCGAAGGTGCCGTATTCGCTGGCGGGGATGGAGCCCTGCGAGGAGGCGGTATACAGCGCGTTCATGTCAAAGCGGCGGGCCAGCAGCATGCCGTCCTTATACGCTTCGATGTCCTGCAGGTTCTGCGCGGCGTAGGCCTTGGCCTCGCCCGTGACGAGATCCAGCGAGCGCAAGGTGGTCGCCGGCTGGCCGGAGGTATCGTCGCGGGTGAGCAGGTACACCTTGCCGTCCTGCACGCAACTGTCCAGCACGGACAGGCGCGCGGAGCCGTCGGCGGTGCGCAGGGCCGCAACGTCCATCATGGCGGTGGCAGGCGCGGGCGCAAACGCGCCCGTATCGTCCAGCAGGGTGTAGAGCACGCCGTTGGCCAGGCATAGGCCCATCAGCCTGCCATCCGCCACCAGCAGCAGCTCCACGGGCGTGAGCGCGGCCTTGTCGCCGGTCAGCGCGCCTTGCAGGGCCGCAGAGTCCATATAGCCTGCGGAGAAAAACACGTTGCCCAGCAGGGTTTCTCCGCGGGTCTGGGTATCCAGCGCGGTCAGGCGACCATCCGGGTGCAGCAGGTAGGGCGTGCCGCCCACGGCGGCCATCGAGGCCACGGCGGGCTGCTCGCCATCCGCGCCTACGGCGGTGGTGGTGCCGGTCGTGGTGGTGACCACCATGGCCAGCGCGCTGCTCATGCCAAGCAGCAGGCACAGCGCAAGGAGTAGCGCAAGGCATTTCTTCAAAACATTTCATCCTTTCCATTTGGGGAAACCCGGAATCGCCCTTGTTGCGAACACCGGCATTATAGCACAGCGCCGCGGGAAGAGGCGTGAACAGGCTGTAAAGATACGGAAAACATGGCGAAATGTCGCCTTGGGCGGCGGAAATGACGTCGGCTCTGCCTCCTTTGGCATCGTAGGAGAGCGTGCGGCCAGTGGCCGCTTCGCCGAAGGCGAAAGCGAACCAGAGATGGCCAGCTTGACAAGCGCAGGGCACGATAGTGCCATGCGCGCCGATCAAGATGGCGGGACAGGGGGACTCTGTCCCCTGCCCCGTCAGTTTGATTAGCGCACACGGCGCTACTGCGCCCTGTGCTTGTCAAACTTCCCATCTGCGGGTCGCTCGCCGCTTCGCGGCGTTGCCCACAGGGCAAACGCTTCCCTTCGATGCCTACCGCCCCTTTGGGACGGGTTGGGTGCGGATGTCAAGCAAACGCAAAGTGTAGGTCGGTTCCGTCTTGACAGCTCACACATTTTGCCGAAGGGCTTCATTCTTCTCTTTACTCTGGGGAAGGGTGGATACCGAGCGAGGCAGCGCCGTATAGGTTCTTACGGGTGTGCATCCATAGCCGCTGTCCAGCGGGCTCTATGAGGGCGTGATAGGCCGTGGTTTGCGGGCTGTTCGGTTGTCAGTACACAGCGACGCCCGCGCCCCCTTCTGGGGGCGCGGGCGTGTGTTGTTTTCAAGTCGAGGGGAACAGGCCTTATTCATCCTCCAGCTGCATCATGCGCAGGCGCTTGTCCATCTCCTTGAGGAACTGGTCCAGCGTGGTCGCGCCCTGCATGTACTGGTCGCGCAGGGTATAAAACTCGTTTTTGCCCTCTTTATCCCATGTCTTGAGGGGGGTCTGGCCCGTCACCACCAGGTAGGGGGCCACCTGCTCGCGGTACATGGCGATATCCTCCGCGGATACGGTGTAGCGGTAGGTATCCGCGTGGGCGATCATGTCCTCAAGGTAGGCGATGCTCTGCTTGATGCCTGCCTGCTCCTCCGGCTTGGCGGTTTCCAGCTGGGTCTTGTAGTCCGCCAGGGAGGTTTCCCAATCCTTCTTGTCTGCTTCGAAGGTGGGGTTCACGATGGGCTCGCCCGCGCCGGGGTAGATCACGATTCCGGCGGCCGCAGGGTCAAGGTTCTGGGTGAAAACGCTCAGGTATTGCACCGCCTGATCCAGATGCGTCGTGCGGGGGTTGATCACCAGGTACTCCACCGTGGCGGGCATCACGGGCTCCATGCCCTCGGTCAGCGGCAGGGCCAGAAATTTCATGTTGTAGCGGTATTGCTGCGGGTAGGTGACCGCCGTGTAGGTGCTGAACACCGCCATGCGGTTCCAGAAGCTCTCATCCTGCTTTTCCGGCGGCACGTCGATCTCGCTGAAATCGATGCTCTCCATCTTCTGCATCAGCGTGCGGAACAGCTCGGTATCAAAGGCGAGCTTTTGTCCTGCGCGCAGCTGCTCGGCGGCGTAGGCGTCCATCAGCCAGCTGGTCAGCGCGTCGCGCGCCATGCCGTTGTCGGTCAGCATCAGGTCGGTATGCTCCTCGCCGTAATCCGCCTGCCAGTTGGCCACAAAGTCGAGCAGCTCGTCAAAGGTGGTGGGGAGGTCGTCCTCGGTCAGGCCCAGCTTCTCCCACGCATCCTCATTGTAGCCGATGGCATAGCCGGACACGTCGATGGGCAGGCCGTAGAGCTTGCCGTCGCGAGTGCACAGGTTCACAAAGGCGGGATCCATGCGGCTGGCGATGTCGGTCAGCTCGGGGTAGGCGCTCAAATCCAGCGCATAGCCCTTGTCGATCAGGCGGCCCAGCGGCGCATAGTCGCTGTTGAGGCGCAGCACATCCACCGCGTCGCTGCCGGATACCATTGCGGCGGTAAATTCCTCCAGCGTGCTGTAGTACTGCTCCGAGCAGATAACGGGGGACTGCGGGTACTGCGCCACATACGCCATGTGGCCGGTGCTGCCGTACTCGCCGTACACGGTCAGCGCGCCGTTTTCCAAGCCGGGCATGTTCAGGCCGCGCACGACCAGGCCGCTATAGTTGGCGACCACGTACATGCCGCCGGGCAGCAAGCTCACGCTCGCGTCGTCCCAGATGCGGGATGGCAGGTACGCGCTGACGGCCGCGGGCTGCGCAAGGTCGTTCAGGCGGTAGACCACCGAGCCCTGCACGTAGTAGATGATATCCGCCTGCGCGTCGTAGCGCACGGCGTAGGTGTTCACGTCGGTAAAGTCCATCAGCACTTTGACTTCGCCGGTCTTGGGGTCGCAGGTGGCCAGCTGGGGCTTGCTCTGGGTCTGGGTTTCCTCGTTCCAGCTGTTCATCTCGTCAAACAGCTTGCCGATCAAAAGCCCGTCTTTGTACGGGGCGAGGGTGCGCATGGCGACGTTCTTGTGATCCACGGTCTGTTTGCCGGTGGCCAGGTCCCACCCGCACAGCTCGTAGGGGTTTTCAGTGTTCTCCCAGTCGGTCAGGGCGATGTAGAGCACCCCGCCCATGACCGCGGTATCGCCAAACTGGGGGGTATACTCATAATCGCCGGCGGCGCTCTTGCGCGTCATGCCGCTCCAGTCCAGCTGCGGGGCCTTCTCGGGCTTTGCGAGCACCCCGGTCTGGTCTGCCAGCTTCCACAGCTCGCCCGTCTCGCGGCACAGGCCGTAGAGCGTGTCCTCGCTGGCCACCAGCCGGTTGAAGGCGGGCTTTGCGTCCGCAGAGGCGTCTTCGGCATCCTTGCGGGCGTTATAGTCGGTATTCACAAAATCGATGGGCATCGCGGTGGTAGCCGTGTCGCCGGGGGCCCACCGCTCGACCGTCTCGCTGGTGAGCACATATACCGTGTCCCCGATGGCGGCGGCGCAGCTCACATAGATGCCCTTGTCGTTGGTCTGCTGCTGGCTCAGCAGCGAGATGTTCACCGGTTCAGCCATGGCCGTGGCCGCCGCGGCGGCAAGGCACAGGCACAAAAGCAGGGCAAGGGTACGTTTCAACATAGGTACACTCCTTCCAAATCCCCCAAACGACGGGCTGCCCGCCGCCAGGTTCGCGATCCCCAACCGTCCGCCGCACAGCGCGGCGCGGACAGGGTTTCCGATTAACAGACGAACCGAAGCGCGCAAATGTTCCATTTTCGCAAAAATTAACCATGCCGCGCGCAAGGCGGCATGGTCAAAAGGCAGCTTATCATTGAATTTCCTTGCTCCAGTCGGTTAACACCCTCGCCCTGCACCCTAAACCCAGCGAACGAACAGCCGCGCAGCGGTTATGAAGCGAGCGGGGCAAAAGGTTAATCATGCCTCCGCACCCAACCCCGTCCCTAGGGGAAGGTTGGGGAGGGGACGCAGTCCCTTCCCCAAAGGAGGCCTTGGCCGACGTTGGCCGACGTCACGTCAGATCCACCGGCAGGTCGCTGTCCGCGAAGGGGTCCTCGCCGCCCTCGCCCATGCCGCGGTGGTCGGGCCTGCGCGCGGGGGCGGGGGGCAGGTCGCCCAAATCCTTGGGCGGCTCCACGATGTGGATGTCCAGCAACTTGTCGTCAAACGTGACCGTGGCGGATTCGCCCGGGTGAGTCATCGCGAGCACCTCGGTCTGCGGGGTGCGCGCGCGGCGCGCAAAATCGACCGCCACCTCCGGCCTGTCCTGCCAGTGCATGGGGATGAACAGGCGCGGCTTTTTGGTGAGGATGAAGTGGTTGGCCCCCGCGTCGTACATGAAGCCCTGCCGCGGGTCGACGGGGAACATGGCCAGGTCGATGACCCCCGAGGGGATGGGCTCGCACGCAGCATAGAACGCCTGCTCTGCGGCCTCGATCTCGCGCAGGCTGCTCTCCTGCCGCCAGTGCCACAGGTTCAGGTCGCCCGCGTGGAAGATGTTCATGCCAAAGGCCGTGACCAGGTAGCTTACGCCCAGGTCGGTGCTGCCGAAGGCCTTGACGGCGATATCCTGCGTGAGCTGGATCTCGCCCTCCGGCGCCATGCGGCGGCCCCGCTTGCCGATGGGCAGATCGTCGCTGACGACGTAGGCGATGTTCTTGACCTCGTCGCGCCAGTCGTACACGATGGGGTCGAGGTGATCCGGGTGGCCGTGGCTCACAAAGATGAAAACCTGTTCGTATGCGTTCAGGATCGCCGTGTTGAGCCTGCCTACCTCGCCCAGCCGCCTGCCTTCGCCCTCCCAGTAGTCGAATACCAGCAATGTGCCGCCCACCCGAATCGAGAAACCGCTGTTATAGTGATATGTTACCTTGAGCTGCCTTTGCACAAAAAAACCTCCATCATCATGAAACGGTCGTAACATTCTGCTGCCACGGCTTTTCAGGCGGGCAAAATATTACAAATGATTGCTCATGAGTCAAGCGGCTTCACAATGCGGGCCACGGCCATGGAAAAACGGGCCGTGTCTCTCCCGCGATGTCCCAAAAAGTATAGCATAGCCGCAACGCCCTGTCAATGATATGGTCATGGTTCGCAATGGTTCCTATATAGTTTTGTCACAAACAATCCGTACCAAATCAGGCCGAAGCACAGAAATGTGCGCCTTAGGGTCCTTCAAGGTTCGTAACACTTGCGCGGGCACGCTTTGAGTTGCCCGCCATGCAAAGGTTGTGCTATAATGTTTTATCACGTCTGCCGGTGTGTCGGTGGGCAAATGCGGCCACGGCCGCTTTATTGATGTTTGAGAACGGAGTGACCTTCGCATGGCCGGAAAACCGATCCTGCTGATCATGGCCGCGGGCATGGGCAGCCGCTACGGCGGCCTCAAGCAGATGGACCCCGTGGGCGCGGGCGGCGAGTTTATCCTGGACTACTCGCTGTTTGACGCGCGACGCGCGGGCTTTGAGCGCGCCGTGCTGGTGATCAAGCGCGAAAACGAGGCGGACCTGCGCAGCCTGCTGCTGGGCCGGGTCAAGATGCCCGTAACGTTTGCCTATCAGGCGCTTCAAGACGTGCCTGCGGGCTTTGCCGTGCCCGAGGGCCGCGTGAAGCCGTGGGGCACCGGGCACGCGGTGCTGGCCGCGCGGGATGTGGTCGACGCGCCGTTTTGCGTGATCAACGCGGACGACTATTACGGCGTGGATGCGTTCCGCATCGCCTACGAGCACCTTTCGGCCATCCGGGACGACGGCGACTACGCCATGGTGGGCTACCGCCTGCGCAACACCCTGAGCGACACAGGCTTTGTGGCGCGCGGCGTGTGCGAGGTGGACGAGGCCGGTATGCTCAGCGACATCACGGAGCGCACGCACATCATATCGACCGTGGACGGCCCCCTGATGAGCGAGGACATGCAGACCTACACGCGCCTCTCCCCCGAGACCATCGTGAGCATGAACATGTGGAGCTTCCCGCGGGCGATGATCGACCGGCTGGGCGAGGCGTTCCCCGTGTTTCTGGAAAAGGCGCTCCGCGAGAACCCGGAGAAAGCGGAGTTCTTCCTGCCCTTCGTAGTGGACGAGCTGCTGCGCGCGGGCAAGGCAAAGGTCAAGGTAACGCCCACGCCGGATCGCTGGTACGGCGTGACCTACCGGGAGGACAGGCCGCTGGTCGTGGAAGCCCTGAAGCGGATGACCGAGGCGGGGGTGTATCCATCCCCATTGTGGCGGTAACGTCGGCCAAGGCCTCCTTTGGCATCGTAGGAGAGCGTGCGGCCAGTGGCCGCTTCGCCGAAGGCGAAGCGAACCGGAGATGGCCAGCTTGACAAGCGCAGGGCGCGGTAGCGCCATGCGCTTGTCAAACTTCCCATCTGCGGGTCGCTCGCCGCTGCGCGGCGTTGCCCACTGGGCAAACGCTTCCCTCCGATGCCAACCGCCCCCTGAGGGCGGGGTTGGGTGCGGAGGCATGATGGATGGTTATCCCCGCTCGCGTCATAGCCGCTGCGCGGCTGTTTGCTCGCTACGCTTTGGGCGAGGGTAGGCGGCTAACGCTTCCCGACGATGCATAATTCTCGTCTTAAGACGGGGTTGGGTGCTAAGGTGTGGTTGATCTCTATCCCCGCTCGCGTCATAGCCGCTGCGCGGCTGTTTGCTCGCTGCGCTTTGGGCGAGGGGTAGCGGTTAACACTTCCCGACGATGCAGAATTCCCTCAGCCATCGGAATCCGATTCCGTCAGCGTCGCCCGTTCTGTGCGGGCGGCGTTTTTGATGGGGGCATTGAGGTCGGTCGTGGCACAGAGCGTGGGCAAGGCAGAGGCGCAAACGGGCGGCTGCGCTTCGCAAGCCCTTCCTGCCCGCCAGATGCCTGCCCGCCCGTTTCCCCGCCGCCCGACCTGTGTTATAATGAAACGACCCGTGCGGCGCATGAAACGCCGCCGTTCATCCGTTAGCTTTAAGACGGGCGCTGTCGCCTGCCTTCCCGCCCCATCCTTACGCCTGAAGGAGCCGCCATGCAGCAAAAGCCAAGCGTCTACACCATCATCCTCTGGGTCGCCCTCGCGGCGCTGTGCGTGGGCATCGTAATCATGGCCCCCGGCACGGTGGATGCCTACAACACCCTAAAGCGCGAGCAAAAGGCCACGCCCACCCCCACCGCCGATACGGGCAGCGTGCTGCGCGTAACGCCCGACCCCGCCAACACGCCTTCGCCCACGCCGCTCGTTTTGAGGCCCGGCGTCAAGGGCGACGAGGTGACCCGCCTACAGCAAAAGCTCAAGGAGCTGGGCTATTACGCAAGCGAGGTGGACGGCCAGTACGGGCAGGGCACGGCGCTTGCCGTCAAGCTGTTTCAGGCGCAGGCGGGGCTGACCGCGGACGGGCTGGCGGGCAGCGCGACGCTTACCGCGCTCTACAGCGGCACGGCGCAAACCTACATCCCCACCCCCACCCCTTCGCCCACGCCCAGCAAGATCGCAAAGGGCGATCAGGGCGACGCGGTCAAGGCCCTCCAGCAGCGCCTCAAGGACTTGGGCTACTACGGCGGCGTGGTGGACGGCGACTTTGGCGGCGGCACCGAGGAAGCCGTGCGCCTGTTCCAGAGCCAGAACGGGCTGACCGTGGACGGCGTTTGCGGCCCCGGCACCATGGCCGCGGTGTTTGCGGACGGCGCGCCCAAGGCGCAGGTCACCCCCACGCCCGACCCGGCGAAGCTGCCCATCCTCGTAAACCGCGACCACCCCGTGGACGCGAGCTACAAACCCGCCGACCTTGTGGTGCTGCGAAACGTGCTGCCCGCCAGCCTCGTCTATGTCAAGGGCAGCGAGATCGAGGGCGACCGCGAGGCCGTGGCCGCGCTGCAAACGATGCTGGAAGCCGCCAAGGCGGAGGGCGTCACGGGCTTTCAGGTCAGCGCGGGGTACCGCAGCATCGCTTATCAGGAGGAGCTGTTCAACAAGCAGGTGGAGGAATACTTGAAGGACGGGCGCACCAGAGCCTCCGCCATCAGCGCCACCAGCCGGACCGTCGCGGACCCGGGCGCCAGCGAGCACCACACGGGGCTGGCGTTCGATATCACCGTGGCGGGCACCATCTTCAAGGGCACCAAGCAGCAGGTGTGGCTGCACAAAAACTGCTGGGATTACGGCTTTATCGTGCGCTACCCGGAGGGCAAGGAAGATATCACCGGTTTTGAATCGGAGGATTGGCACATCCGCTACGTGGGCGTGCAGCATTCCACCGCCATGCGCGACCTGGGCCTGACGCTGGAGGAATATATACAGCAGCTGACGCAGTAGCGCCAAAGCTATGCCGTGATATAAAAGCCGGAGAGCATGCCTCTCCGGCTTTTCTGTGCGTCAAGGGTGCAAATCGAATTCCGCGCGCATCGCCATCTTCCCAGTCGCATTTACCATAGCGGGCAGGTAAAAAGCCGGAAGGGGCTCATGCTTCCGGCTTGGGTAATGCCGCGCACCCCGCGCCAAGGGAGGCAGGCGCGGGGCGCCACATGCGGCGTGAAAATCACGGGGGTATCGGCCCCGCCCGCGCCGCGCGCCACGGGTGCGGGAGGCTGTTCGCCCCCGCGGCGCGCGGTTTGAAGGGGAGGGGTCAGGGGAAAGCAAAGCGGGCGGGTCGCCTGCGCCTACATCTCAACGCCGAAATATTCCTTCGCGTTGTCAAAGCAGATGCCGCGAACGATACGGCCCAGGGTTTCCTCATCGTTTGGGTATTCGCCGTTTTCCACCCAGCCGCCGAGGATATCGCACAGCAGGCGGCGGAAGTATTCGTGCCGCGGGTAGCTCACGAACGAGCGGCTGTCCGTCAGCATGCCCACGAAGGTGCTCAGCAGCCCAACCGAGGCCAGCGTGGTCATCTGGTCGCGCATGCCAGCCAGCTGATCCGCAAACCACCACGCGGTGCCAAACTGCACCTTGCCCGGCACGTCGCCCTGAAAAGCGCCCGCCACCGTCGCCACAGCGTAATTGGCAGCCGGGTTCAGGGTATAGAGCACGGTTTTGGGCAGCACGCCCCGCGCATCCTGCATGTCGAGCAGGCACGCGAGCTTTTTGGCAAAGGGTTCGTCCGATATCGCGTCGTACCCGGCGTTGGGGCCATACAGACGCCACCCGCGCATGTTGATATCGCGCTGCACCGAGATATGGTACTGCTGCGCCCAGCCGAGGCGGTGGTATATCTGCCCCAGGCCCAGCAGGAGCGCCGTCCTGTAATGCTCCGCGTCCTCCGCATTCACGCGCCAGCCGCTCCGGCCGCGCCGCAGCGCCGCCTCCGCGCGGCGGCGGTTCAGCCTTACGTCAGGCAGGCTGTCCAGCCCATGGTCGGCGATGCGGCAGCCAAGGCTGTGGAAGTGCTGCGCCCGTTTCTCCAGCGCGCAGAGCACATCCTCTACCGTGCGGATGCGAACGCCGCTGGCGGCGGCCAGCTTGTCCAGATAGGCGTCCGGGCCCCACGATCGCACCTTGATGGCGTTATCCGGCCGGAAAGCGGGCAGCACACGCACGCCAAACGTTTTGTCGGCGACGATGGCCGCGTGCTCGGCCAGTGGATCGGCGGGGTCGTCGGTGGTGCACAGGGCCCGAACATGGAACCGCTCGATCAGCCCGCGCGCACGGTAACCGTCGGTCTGAAGCAGCGCGTTGGCGCGCGTCCACACGCTCTCGGCGGTTGCCTCGCACAGCGGTTCCTCGATGCCGAACACGCGGCGCAGCTCCAGATGCGTCCAGTGGTAGAGCGGGTTGCCGATCATCATCGGCATGGCCTTGGCGTACGCTAAAAAGCGATCTTTATCATGCGCCGTGCGGATGAACTCGTTGTCATACCCGTAGGCGCTCATGCCGCGCCACTTGTAGTGATCCTCGGAAAGCAGCAGCTGGCCGATGTTGTCAAACCGCTTGTTTTCCGCGATCTCGGATACCGGCAGGTGGCAGTGATAGTCGAAGATGGGGCACGGCTCGGCATACTGGTGGTACAGGTGCCTGGCCGTTTCGGTACCAAGCAGGAAATCCTCCCCCAGAAAAGGCTTCATGGCTTTGTAGCCTCCCGCTGCGCCGGTTCAGCGCAGGTATTTTTGCAGGGTCGCGCGCACGGCGCCGGGGCCAGCCACCATCTCGCGCAGCATTTGCTCCACGGTGGCCGCGAGGCCCGCCTCCGCAAGGCTCACGCCAAACAGCGCGCGGTTCGCCAAGATGGGCGCTATGGCGTCGTGCACCGTTTCCGGCTCGCCCACATGCACGGGCGCGAGCGCCGCGGTCAGCTCCGCCAGCAGCGGGTCGCCGCTGCGCTCGAAGGGGGCCAGCGCGTCGGTCACGCCCAGCAGGTACCTCAACCACCCCGCCAGCGCAAGGGGGATGCCCACCAGATCGGCGGTTTTGAGCGTATCCGAGGCCATGTAGGCCTTGATGGTCTCGCCAAAGCGGATGGCTATCTTCTGGCTGGTGTCGGTGGCGATGCGCTGGGGCGTATCGGGGATGAAGGGGTTGGGCAGGCGCTCCGCCAGCACTTCGTTCAGGAAGGCTTTGGGGTCAATGATGCCCGGGTCGGTCACGACGGGCAGACCCTCTACAAGGCCGATGCGCCGCACCAGCGCGATAAGCTCAGGGTCGCGCATCTCGGCGGCGATGGAGGTAAAGCCCAGCACGCAGCCCAGCACCGCCAGCGCCGTGTGCAGGGGGTTGAGGCACGTGGTCACCTTCATGCGCTCCACGCGGTTCACGGTATCGCGGTCGGTCAGGTACACGCCCGCGGCGGTAAGCGGCGGCCTGCCTGCGGGGAAGGCATCCTCCACCACGAGGTACTCCGGCACCTCCGCATTGACAAACGGGGCGATGTAGGTGCCGCGGCTGGTCACGACGGGTTCCATGCCGTTTACGCCCAGCGCACTCAGGCGCGCGCGCACCTCCTCCGCGGGGCGGGGGGTGATCTTGTCGATCATCGTCAGCGGAAAGCTCACCTTGTGCGGGTCGCGCAGGTAGTCCACAAAACCTTGCTCCGCCAGCCCGCCCAGTGCCCAGCCCTCGGCCACGGCCAGCACGGCGGCTTTTAGTTTATCGCCATTCAGCGAGCAGTTGTCCATGCTGACCATGGCGACGGGCCACGCGCCCGCGCGGTAGCGGCCATACAGCAGCGCGGCCGTCAGGCTCATGGCATGGCGCGCCTTATCCGGCCCGGCGGCCATATCCTCCGCCACCACGGGCAGCAGTTGCCCGTCGCTGCCGCGGATGGCATAGCCCTTTTCCGTGATGGTAAAGCTGACCATTTGCAGGCTAGGCGCGGCAAAAAGCGCCCTGAGGCGGGCAAGATGGCCGGGGTCCGCGGTTTGCAGCGCATCGGCCACGCTGGCAAGCACGCCGGTTTCCATGCCGCCATCCGCGCGCAGGCCCACCACCAGCGAAAGGTTGTCGTGCGGCTCGTAGATGCGGGTCACGATGTCAAAATCGAACGTTTCCGCGGCCACGATGCCCGTTTGGCAAAGGCCCTGCTCCAGCAGGCGCTGGGCCAGCACCGCCACAAACCCGCGGAAGATGTTGCCCGCGCCCAGGTGCACCCACGCGGGGCTTTGCGCCGTGGCCGCGCGCATGCTGGCAATATCGAAGGCAGGCAGGGCAATGCCCGCGCGCGCCCACGCGCCCTGGTCGGCAAGGCCGGAAAGGGTCAGGTTCATTGCATACACTCCTATGTGGTTTGTAAGGGGACGGGCGCTCTGCTTACAGCGTTGCAAGCCGTTACGGTCGCTCGCACCGCAGCCGGTGCGCGGCGGACCGCTCGCTTTGGCATCGCGCTGCGGCGAGGGTATTGAGGGGTTTCCCCAGCCACGCAACGGCCGACGGCCCTTGACCCCAATGTTTGCCCGTCAGTTCAGGTACCCCAGCAGACGCGGCAGGAACGTGGTAAAGAACGGCACATACGTAACCAGCATCAGGCCCACGATCATCACCGCATACAGCGGCAGCATCTGCTTGACCACATCCTCCAGCCGCCGCTTGCCCACCGCGCAACCGATGAACAGCGCATTGCCCACCGGCGGCGTGCACAGGCCGATCGCCAGGTTGAAAATCAGCATGATGCCAAAGCTGATGGGGTTCATGCCGATGCTCACGCACACCGGCAGCAGAATGGGCGAGCAGATCAGAATGAGGGGCGCCATGTCCATGATGCAGCCGAGGATCAGCAGCATCAGGTTGATGAGCAGCAGCACCACGATGGGGCTGTTGGAAATGCCGATGAGCGCCGAGGCGAACAGCGTGGGGATGTTCAGCTTGCTGACCATGTAGGCAAACGCGCCTGCCGAGGCGATGAGTCCGAACACCACCGCGAGGCTCTTGAGCACATTGAACAGCAGGCTGGGCACGTCGCGCAGCCTCAGCTTGCGGTAGATGACCGTCGCTACGAAAAACGCCCAGATGCACGCCACCGCGGCGCTCTCCGTGGCCGTGAAAAACCCGAACGAAACGCCGCACAGGATGATCAGGATGGTCAAAATGGCGGGAAAGCTGCGCAACATGATTTTCAGGGTTTTCACAAACGGCACCTTTTCGCCCACGGGGTAGTGGCGGCGGTAGGAGATGACGCCGTTGGCGATCATCAGCAGCAGGCCCAGCAGCACGCCCGGGATCAACCCGCCCATGAACAGCCCGCCTACCGACACGCCGCCCACGGCCATCGAGTAGATGATCATGTTATGGCTGGGCGGGATCAGCACGCCCTGGCAGCTGGAGGTGATGGTCAGCGCGCAGGAGTAGTCCGGGTCATAGCCGGAGTCGTTCATCAGGCGCATTTCGATGGGGCCCAGCGAGGCGATATCCGCCGCGGAAGAGCCGCTCATGCCGCCAAACAGCATCGAGGCCAGCACGTTCACATGGCCCAGGCCGCCGCGGAAGCGCCCCACCAGCGCGTTGCTCACCTCCACCAGCTGGTCGCTCACGCCGCCCGCGCCCATGATTTCGCCCGCCAGCAGGAAAAACGGGATCGCCAGCAGGCTGAAGCTGTTGATGGAGCTGGCCATGCGCTGCATCATGGTCATCAGGTTGGTGCCCGTGTAAAGCATGGTGAGTATGGTGGATGCGCACATGGCGAAAATCACCGGCAGGCGCAGGATGATCAAAATGAAGAAAGACCCGAGCAGCAGGATGATGCCCGTCGTTACATCGTAGCTCATAGGTGGCAGTCCTCCTTTTTGCAGGGGTAGAAGTTGCGGATGGCCGAGGGCATGAGGTCCTCACGCTTCAAAAGGTGCATCAGTGCAAAATAGGCAATGAAAAACCCGCCGATGGGGATGGTGATATACAGCATGCTTTTGGACAGCTCGCGCACGATCTCCAGCTTGCCCTTGGCCCCGATGCCGATCAGCTGCACGCCGTACACCATGATAAAAACGCCGATCGCCATGGTGATCAGGTGGTTCACCACCATCCACACCTTTTGGAAGCCCTTGGGCAGCCACTTAAAAAACATGGTGATCTCCACATGGCTGCACACTTCCACGCCCAGCGACATGGCCACGAACGCCATCCAGATCATCAGCATCCGGCTCATCTCGTCCGCCCAGATGATGCCGTGGCCAAACCAGCGCAGCACCACATCGGTGCACACGATGAGCACCAGCACCAGCGTGAGCACCAGAAACACTGCGATCAATACCTTAAAGATGAAGTTGACCACGGCCGCGATGGGCTTTAACACCCAATCGCCGTGGCGGGCGGGGGTTTGACTGGTCATAGGTACCTCCTGCGTAGCCTTGGGAAAGGGGCGGGCGCCATGGGAGGCTCCCAAGGCAACCCGCCCCAACCGTGCGTGATTGTCGCGCAGGGCGCACGCGCTCCGCGCTTATGCTCGCCGAGCGGCCTTTGCGGGCCGGGGCGATACCTTTGTAGACATCCATTTCGATCAGGCCGCCGCCAAATCCTTCATCACAGCGGATGGTTTGGCGGCGGCAAAGCGTAAGCCCTTACTTGGCCATCGCCTGAATGGCGGCGATGATGTCGTTGAACTCCGCGTACTTGCTGTAGACCGACACGGCCACAGCCTTGATCTCGGCCAGCGCTTCGGGGGTCAGGGTCACTTCCTGCGCGCCCTTGGCAATGCTCTCCTCACGGGCTTTGCTCTCGTACTCGTTCCACAGCTGGCGCTCCAGGGTGGAGGCGTTCTCCGCGGCGGCCTTGACGATGGCCTGGTCATCCGCGCTCAGGCCGTTCCATACGTCGGCGTTGATGGCGACCCATTCCGGCAGGCGGGCATGCTCGTCCAGCATGAGGTAGGGAGCCACTTCGTAGAAGGTCTGCTCGTAGTAGGTGGGCCAGTTGTTCTCCGCGCCGTCGGCCACGCCGGTCTGCACCGCGGCGTAGACTTCGCTCATGGCCATGGTGGAGGGGTTGCCGCCCATGGCGGTCAGCATATCGGTAAGCGAGCCCAGCATGCGGATGGTCTTGCCCTTGAAGCCCGCCAGATCGGTGATCTTCTCTTTGGTGAAGAAGTTGCGGGCGCCGCCGTCGTACCAGCACAGGCCGATGATGCCGGCATCCTTGCACGCCATCAGCATATCGTTGCCGATTTCGCTGCCCAGCACCTTCCAGTAGTGGTCATAGTTCTCGTACAGGTAGGGCAGGCAAAGCACGTTCAGCTTGTTGCCATACGCCGCAAACGACGCGCAGCTGGCGCGCACCAGCTGCACCGCGCCGTAGGTAAGCTGCTCGATGGTGTCGTTCTCGTTGCCCAGCACGGCGTTGCCGTACACGGCCATGCCGATACGCCCGGCGGTCTTGTCGAAGATTTCCTGCGCCATAGCCTTGCTGGCTTCTACCGTGGGATAGCCGTCGGCGTGGTTGTCGGCATAGATCAGGGTCAGTTCGGTGCCCTTGAGGTCAAGCGAGGCCTTCTTCTCCTCGGCCAGCGCGCCGGTCGCCATGGTCATCACCAGCATGAGCGCAAGCACGAGCCCCAGCATTTTCTTCATCGAGTCTATTCCTCCTATGATTTTGTTGAACGGACGCTCCCGTCGTTGTGACAAGATTGTACCGTTAAATTTCCGACGTGTCAATACGAATTAACGGTATCCTTGAAGTTTTTTTCACATTCGCGTGCGGCCCTCCCTGATCGTGGTGCGAAGCGGTCGTTCTTGCGCCATATTTGCCTGTAAGAATGTTCGTTATGCCGCCATACGAGCCAGAAAGCGCAAAACGGCTTCCGTTACATGTAACGGAAGCCGTCGAAAAACGTATTTTCGGTCTGTCGTCGCACCACGCGCGTCCCTGCGCTCAGCGGTAGCTGTCCGCGTTCTGGCGGATCACGATGGTCGTTTGGGTGCTGATCTTGCGCACATCCGGCATCTTGCCGTCCAGTACAAACTGCGCCAGCGTCTGTACGGCGGCGTACCCCTGCCGGTACGGGTCCTGGTAGAGCAGCGCGTCCGCCCAGCCCTCGCGCAGCGCGGAGAGCAGCTCCTCGCTGGTGTCGTAGCCAATGAGCACCACATCCTTGCGGCCCGCCTGCTTGAGCGCGCTGATCGCGCCTACGGTGCTGGTGTAGCCGGTGCAGAAAACCCCGCTCACCTGCGGCACGGTTTTCAGCAGCGAAATGAGGCTTTGCGAGGCCAGCCGCTGCTCCGCGAAACACTCCGCGCAGGGGTAGATGAGCATATCGGGAAACTCCTCGTGGATGGTTTCACAAAAGCCGCCAAAACGCTCAGAAAACGGCGTGGCCTGGGCAAAGTTGCCCAGCACCGTGACCGTGCCCTTGCCGCCCAAAAAGCGCCCCAGCAGCGCCGCGCCGATCCGGCCGCTCTGCACCGAGTCATTGCCCACAAAATAGTGCCGCCTGCTGCTGGGCGAGTCGGTATTGAAGGTGATCACGGGCAGCCCCTCGTCCATCAGGCGGGCGACGGCCTGCGCGATGCGCGGCCCCGCCGAGTTGATGGCCACGCCCTGGTACTTCGCGGGGTCGATGCGGCGCAGGGCCTCTTCCTCCATATCCTGCTTTTGCAGGGGATAGCGGATCAGGTCTACCTCCACGCCAAAGTCGATCAGGTCGCTCACCGCGTCGCTGATGCCCGCGGTCATGGGCGCGTAAAAGGGCGCGGGCTGCTCCGGATACACCATGGCAAGGCGTATGCTCGCCATGCGCCGCAGCGCGTTGGCAAACGGGTTGGGTATGTAGCCCATCTCCCGCGCGACGGTAAGCACGCGATCCTTGGTGGATTCGCGCACGCCTTCACGATCCTTGAGCGCCCTGTCTACCGTGCCGATGGACGTGCCTGCGCGCTCGGCAATCTGCCTGAGCGTTACGCGCCTTGGTTCCGGCATAGCGTTACCGACCTCCGCCTGTGTACGATTTTGCTTGGTGGTATGATAGCACAATGCACGAAATTTGTACAGTCCCCGTTAAATTTACGAAATTCCGTTACGGTTCTGTTTCGCCTGAACGGCGGGTTTCTTTATCCGCGCCTGTCCATGCGTTTTCCGCACGCGTAAGCGGGCGGCTACAGCGCCCGTGCCCCCAGCGCCGCTATGGCCATCCACCTTCGCACAAGGGGCACACACCCGCAAGGCCAAGGGCGCGCCTATGCCGCGCCCGCGTAACGCTCGCCCATGCACTTGCCCGCGAGGCGGGCGGAGCCTTGACCGCCCGGGCATAACGCAAACACCGCCCGCAACGGCGGGCGGTGTTTGCGCTGGGCTGTTATCGCGTCATGCGGCGCTTACCGGCGCCGCGTGGCAATCATCATACGGTGGGCTTGGGCGTTGCTGTGGGCGTAGCGGTGGGCTTCGGGGTGGGCTTGGGCGTAGCGGTGGGGGCCGGGGTCGCCTTGGCGGCGGCTTCCAGCGCAGCCACCTTCGCGGTCAGGTCGGTCGCCTGCTTGGTCAGGTCGGTCACCTGCTTGGTCAGGTCGTCCACTTTGGCCTGGGCAGCCGCCAGATCGGCCTCCGCCTTGGTCTTGTAATCCTCGGCATCCTTGAGGGCCGTGGCGAGGCTCGCTTCGGCGGTCTTCTTATAGGCGTCAAACTCATCCTTGAGGGATTGCATCGCCGTGGCGGCCGCCGCCTTGGCGCTCTCCAGCTCGGTCTTGACGGTCTCCAGATCGGTCTGCTTGGTGGCGATGGCCGCATCCTTCTCGGTCAGCTGGGCGGTGGCGTCGGAAATCTGCTGGTTGAATGCCGTGATCTTGCCGGTCAGGTCGGCGGTGAGCTTATCGGCGTTGGTCTTGCCAATGAAGGCGTAAACCGCCAGCGCGACAGCGGCAATGAGCACGATGCAAAGGAGCACGATCAGGGTTCTGTTATTCTTGGGCTTGGTCTCGGACATGACGATCTCCTCCATTTTTCTCGATTGGAATTTGGCTCATTATAGCATGCTGCATCCAAAAATGAAAGGAGATTTTATCCGATATGGTCGCTATGTTTCCTTTACACACATTTTACGAAACGGCGCCGGCGGGCGGCTCTGCCCCGTCGCCGCGCGGCGCGGCCAGCGCGTCCAGCCTGCGCATGATCTCCTCCTGGTTGTTCACCAGCCGCTCGATCTTCTGGTGCAGATCCTCCACGATGATTTCGCTCTTTAAGTTGGTTTTGTAGTCGTTTTGCGAGCGCAGGCGATCCTTTTCCTCCTGCCGGTTCTGGCTCATCATGATCACGGGGGCCTGGATGGCCGCCACGCAGCTTAATATCAGGTTGAGCAGGATGAACGGGTATGGATCGAAAGCGCGCACCGCCAACAGCACGTTAAAAATGATCCATGCGATCAGCCAGCCGAGGAACAACAGGATAAACGTCCAGCTGCCCACAAACTTGGCAATCCGGTCGGACATCCGCATCCCCAGGGTAAGCTCTTCCTTGTTACGCAGGCTTGTGTTGCGCGCCAGTTTGCGTTCCAGCAGCAGGTGAATGATCTCTTCTTCTTCGAGGGTCTTTTCTTCCTCATCTTCCAAAATCGAATTGATCAGCGTCAGTCTGTCCTGGTCCTCCATGTTGGTGACCCCTCCCTTGCGCACGCGATATGCTTTTGCACCATTATACGCCTGCCGCCGCACATGGGCAATATGCCTGCCATTGACAAGCCCGCGCGCGCCTGTATAATGGAAGCATCGGGCACAAACGCGCCGCACGGCCCATCTGCGCGGGGCAATGTTTCACCGGTTCCGGTTTTTGGTTACACTACCCACAATCACATAAGGAGGTCGGATCAGATGAGTCAGTATGTATGCACGGTATGCGGGTATATCTATGACGAGGCCGCTGGCATCCCCGGGGACGGCATCCCCGCCGGCACCCCCTTTGCAAAGCTCCCCTCGGACTGGGCCTGCCCCGTTTGCGGCGCGAGCAAAAGCGAGTTTGAACAGCAGTAAGCAAGCCCCGCGCGGACAAACCGCGTGAAAGCGACAGGAGGAAAAACAAATGAAACAGTACATCTGCTCGGTTTGCGGTTATGTGTATGACGAGGCCACCGGCGCGCCCGACGATGGCATCGCCCCCGGCACCCTGTGGGCGGATCTGCCCGAGGATTGGGCCTGCCCGCTGTGCGGCGCGGCCAAGAGCGAGTTCGAAGAGCAATAAACGGCCGCTCTGCGGCCTTTGGGAGGGGGACTCTGTCCCCCTCCCAACCGCCGCCTGGGAACGGCGGGGTAAGTACGGTGCAGGTATGTTCTGAAGTGTGTGACATATGCCGACATGTTGGCATATACGCCTAACCCATGCCAAGGGAACAGCAAGGTAGGAACGACGTGCTGCCTAGTGTCTATCGTTGTCCAGGATTTAATATCACAGGCATGTATTGTACTGAGCGGCTTTGACCGCTCAGTTGGTTTATACGCCCATCCCGTGCTAAGGGGGACGGCGGGGTAAGAACGGCGCAGTTGTGTTCTGAACGGAGCGGCATTCGTCGCCAAGTTGGCATGTGTATCCAGCATGTGCCAAGGGGGCAGCGATGGTAGCTTCAACAAAGGAGAGTTGCGGCGGTTCGCTCGCTGACGGCAGTGGTGGGGGGGGGGGGGGGACGGCCCCCCACGAAATG
>CAZOZO010000009.1:0-52235 GCA_964584315.1 uncultured Oscillospiraceae bacterium | reverse complement strand
TTTTGCTTTTCGACGTATGGAGCTTGGGGAGCTAGCCTGCACCTTGTGTAAACCGTGAGCGTGTTTTACTGCAGGCAGAACGCGGCATGTCGCGCGCCGCTTTGTGTCGCTGCCCGCCGGGCATGGGCTGCGCTTCGGTTTCCAATCTGGCAAGTGCATCAGCAATAGGGACTGCCGGGGAGGGTGCACGGGGGAAGGGGCGTTGCGCTTTATGCCCTGCCCGCGCCAAACTGCGCCCATGTTTTCAGGTACACAGCCGCCCAGCGCCGCACCAGCGCGCTGCCCTCGGGGGTGTGCCAGTCCGCTTCCAGCGCGGCGTGGCAGGTTTGCCCCTGCCCGCGCCGCTCATGGTGGCAAAACGCGCACTCCAGCGGCAGGTGGGGCGTGTGGTGCAGCGCGCAGCCATCTTCGCACAGGAAGGTGCAGCCGCGCCCCGCGAACAGCTGCAGCGCAAAGTGCCCCTCGCAACCGCGAAATGCGGGCGCGAGCACGCCAAAGGCCATGCCCGGCGCCATCTCCAGCATCATGCGGCCGCCGTAGCCCGCTTCCAGCGCCTGCGCGGCCTGCCGCACCGTCCACCAGCCAGGGCGGGCGCAATAGGCGCGGCAAGTGTCGCACCCGCACGGCTCCGAGGGTGGAAAGCGCGCCGTAAGGAGCTGTTCATCCATTGCCGCATGTGTCGCCACCGCCCGCACCTCCCTGTAAAAGCCCGCAGGTAAAGCGGATGTTCTCCGCCAGTTTCGCCGCCACGGCGTCTGTGTCGCCCAGGCCGTTCTGCGCCATGATGTATTCGTGCGTCAGCATGATGGTCACGTAGGTGTAGTGCTCTGCGATCTGCCGCGCATCCACCGGGCGCGCCATGCCGCAGGCGACCATCTGCGTGATCAGGCGCTCATAATAGGCGGCGGGCTCCTCCACCACATGGCGGCGGTACACCTCGGCGGCGCGGGGGCTGCGGTACTTCTCGCGGCTGATGATCAGCGCCGTGTTGGTGAGCGTGTCCCCCGCGGGGTGCTCCCCATAGCACAGCACAGCCTTGAACACCTGCGCGGGCGACAGCGTCAGCAGCAGATGCGAAAGCTCGGCCTCGGTCGGGCGGCCCAAAGGGGCAAGGCTGGCAAACTCGTCATACAGGGCATAAAGCAGCGCCTGCTTACCGCTGAAATGGTTGTATAGGGCGCTCTCACGCACGCCCGCGGCCTGCGCCACCGCGCGCATGGGCACGCCGTCGAACCCGCGAAGGGCGAACAGCGCTGCCGCCGCGTCCAATATGCGGCGCGTGGTGGCAATCCCGTTGCGCCGTTTTTTGACGCTGCGCTGCTCTCCGTTCTGCATGCCATACACCTCTGGGCGCATTATACGATGGTTTGCGCTCCATTGCAAGCGTTAAATGAGTGTTTGTTCATTTATGAAGCTGACGCTTCGTTCAATTTTACCCCTCAAAGGCCGTTTTTTGCCCCAAAACCTGTATCCCGCTCTTGTGCGGCAGGCACGCCCACGCTATAATAGCAACCATTACGGCGGGGGCGCGGGGCCTGCGCCGGAAGGGGGTCTTGATTGTGAAAGAAATCAGGTACGCGTTCAGGCAGGTCGTGCCCATCATGTTCGCCTACATCTTTGTGGGGCTGGCCAGCGGCCTGCTGCTGCAAAAGGCAGGCTATGCGCCGGTATGGGCGTTTCTATCCGCGCTGTTCATCTACGCGGGCTCCATGCAGATCGTCATGGTCACGCTGATGGTCAGCGGTGTGCCGCTGCTGCTGATCGCGGCCACCGCGCTGTTCATCAACGCGCGGCATGTGTTCTACGGCCTCAGCTTTATTGAGGAGTTTCGCGCCATCGGGCGGCGGCGGGGCAGCTTTTGGAAGTATCCCTACATGGCCCTGACCATGACGGACGAAACCTACTCCGTGCTGTGCGCCCTGCGGGTGCCGCAGGGGCTGGACAGGGGCAAGGTGGAGTTTGCCATCCTCCTGATGTGCCACATGCTGTGGGTGGCCAGCTGCACGGCGGGCGCGGCCATCGGCAGTGCCCTGCCCGTGGACATGGCGGGCATCGAGTTTTCCGCCACGGCGCTGTTCGTGGCCGTGGTGGTCAACCAGTGGCGCGAAGCCAAGTCCCACCTGCCCGCGGTGATCGGGCTTGCCAGCGCGGTGCTGTTCTACTTCGTGCTGGGGCCGGACCAGCTGATTTTGCCCGCCCTGTCGATGAGCGTGGTGGCGCTGGTGCTGCTCAAAAACCGCATACCCGTGAGTGCTTCGGAGGTGCCGCATGAGTGATACGCTGAACACCGCCGCCATCATCGGCGTCATCGCGCTGATGACGTGGATCACGCGCGGCCTGCCCTACATCCTGTTCAGCCGCAAGGCCCCGCCGCCGCTGGTGGATTACCTTGGCGCGGTGCTGCCCGCGGCCATCATGGTCATTCTGGTGGTCTACTGCCTGCGGCACACGGGTTTCACGCTGCCGCCGCACGGCGCGCCGGAGCTGATCTCGGTGGCGCTGGTGGCGGGCATGCAGCTGTGGAAAAAAAACACGCTGCTGAGCATCTTCGCGGGCACCGTGTGCTACATGGTGCTGATACGCACGGCGTTTCCGCTGTAGGGGAACAGGAAAAAGGGTCAAGGGCACGGAAGGGAAGCGTTTGTCCAGTGGGCAACGCCGCGCAGCGGCGCTGCGACGGGGTGCAAACCATCCAGCGGGGAATTTTACCCGGTGTGCGTGGCCGGAGCGATGCTCCGGCCTTTTTGTTGCCCAAAACATGCAACTTGACCCGCCCCGTGTGCACCTTGGCCCTTACCCCCTTGCGCTGGGCCGCGGGGTGCGCTATCCTGCATGCGTCGGGCGAAAACGCGCCCCGCACCCCAACGCTGCAAACAGAGGTGGCAACAGCCCATGATTACCGTCGAGGGACTTACGTTCGGCTACACCAAGACCCCGTTTCTCAAGAACATCTCCTTTACCGTGCCGCAGGGCGAGATCCTCGGCTTTCTGGGCCCGTCCGGCGCGGGCAAAAGCACGCTGCAAAAGATCCTGATCGGCATGCTGCCCCGCTACGAGGGGCGCGTGACCGTGCTGGGGCGTGAGGCGCGCGCCGCGAACAGCGCCTTTTACGAGCAGATCGGCATCGCGTTTGAGTTTCCCACCCTGTACGAAAAGCTGACCGGCAGGCAGAACCTCGCCTTCTTTGCCTCGCTGTACCAACGCCCCGCCCGCGACATCGGCGCGCTGCTGGAAGCCGTGGGCCTTGCGCCCAGCGCGGACCAGCGCGCGGGCGAATACTCCAAGGGCATGAAGGGGCGGCTCAACTTTATCAAGTCGCTGCTGCATGACCCGGCCCTCCTGTTTTTGGACGAGCCCACCAGCGGCCTTGACCCCACCAACGCGCATGTGATCAAGCAGATGATTCTGGCCGAAAAGGCGAAGGGTAAAACCGTCATCCTGACCACGCACAACATGCAGGACGCGGCAGAGCTGTGCGACCGCGTGGCCTTTATCGTGGATGGCGAGATGCGCGCGCTGGACACGCCGCACAACTTCATCCGCCAAAAGAGCGCGAACGAGGTGGTCTATACCTACGCCGAAGCGGGCCGCGAGCAGACCGGCGTGTGCCCGCTGGCCAAGACCGGCGAGGACGCGCTGCTGGGCCGCCTGATCGCCGAAAACCGGCTGACCACCATCCACTCGCGCGAGCAAACGCTGGGCGATGTGTTCATGGACATCACGGGGAGGGTGCTGGCATGAGTGCGCAAACACAGGCCGTCACCGCGCGCCATAGGCTGCTGACCCTCACGCTGGGCGAGCTGCGCTTTGCGGCCAAATACGGCATCCTCGCGCTGTACGGCCTCATCACGGCCATCTATCTGGTGCTTTTGTACTACACGGCCCCCGCGGCGCGTCCCCTGTCCGGCGGCGTCATCATCCTGACCGACCCGGCGGCGATGGGCCTGTTCTTCATGGGCGCAATGGTGCTGCTGGAAAAGAGCCAGCGGGTGAACTGCGCGCTGGCCGTGTCGCCGGTGCGCGCGGGCGAGTACATCGCCGCCAAGGCGCTGGCGCTGTGCGGGCTGGGGCTTGCGGTGGCGCTGGTCGTGGGCGCGGTGGCAGGCAACCCCACCCTCGGGGTGATCCTGTCGGTGGCGCTGGGGTCGCTGCTGTTTACCATGCTGGGCATGATGGTCGCCTGCCAGAGCAAGAGCCTCAATCAGTTTTTGCTGCTGTCTGTACCGGTGGAGATCGTCGTGTTCGTGCCCGCGGTGTTCTACTGGTTTCACGGCCTCACGTCGCCGCTGTGGCTGCTGACGCCCGGGGTGGCGGCCATCGTGCTGCTGGCCTCCGATACAGGCCTGTGGCTGCCCGCGGTGCTCTCGCTTGCGGTGTGGGACGCGGCCGTATACCTGCTGTGCCGCCGCGCGGTCAAGGCTTACTTTACGGGGTTGGGAGGCGGCAAGCTATGAAAACGATCCTTGCGGCGTTCCGGCAGTTCGTGCGCGCCATCTGGGCGGACGCGATGCTGGCGGCGTGCCTGTTCGGCCCCGTCATCATGGCGGTGGCGCTGCGCTTCGGCGTGCCCGCGCTGGAGGGCGTGATCGAGCGCGCCGGGGGCGTGCCGCAGGCGCTCACGCCGTACTACGCGCTGTTTGACCTGTTCCTGTCGATGATGACGCCGCTGCTGCTCTGCTTTGCCGGCGTGATGGTGGTGCTGGAGGAGTTGGACGACGGCACCGCCAAGTACCTGATGGTGACCCCGCTGCAAAAGCGCGGCTACCTGACCTCACGGCTCATCCTGCTCACGGTCATTTCGGTGCCCTACAACGTGGTGCTGGTTGCGCTGCTGAGCCTGAGCGGCATGGCGCTGGGGATGAACCTGCTGGCCGCGCTGGTGAACGCGCTGGTCAGCATCAGCGTGGCGATGCTGGTGGTGGGCCTTGCCAAAAACAAGGTGGAGGGCATGGCGCTGGTCAAGCTGAGCGGGTTCTTCTTCCTGGGCTACATCGCGGCATACTTCGTTGCGCAGCCACTTGCCTTTGCGGCGGGCGTGCTGCCGGGCTACTGGCTGGCGCTGATGGTGCGGGGCGACGCGCCCCTGTGGGCGCTGCCTGCGGCGGCGGTGGCCTGCGCATGGATCGCTGGGCTATACGGGCGATTCCGGCGGCGGATACAGGCGTAGGCCGGGCAGCGGCGCGCGGCCTTGCGCACGCGCGCGGGGGCAAAGCCCGATCGGCGCGGGCCTGACATACTGCGAGCACGACCATAAGTCAGGGGCATGTGTCCCCTGGCTTTTTACATCCCTCCGGAGCAAGCTATGCGCCCGTTCATCATTGCAAAACCTGAACATGGCCCGTCCGCGCCGTTTGACAGCGCCCCGCCCCGATGGTAAGATAAGGGAGAAAAGCGACCCGTTCAGGCGGGCTACTGCGGTTTCCCAAACCACCCACACCATTCCCGTTTGTTTGACGGACTATAGAAGGGAAGTACGCCGATGGATATCCTGAATTATGCCGTGGACAGCGCCGCCCTCACCCAGCAGGCGACGCTGCTGACCGTGGCGCAGGCCCTCGCGCTGGCGGGCGCGATCATCGCCGCCGTCCTGTTCCTCAGCCCCAAGCGGCGCGGAGCCTACCGTGGCTTTTGGCGCAAGGTGAGCGAGCACATCAACTTCGATCATTACCTGTTATCGTCTATCCTCAAGTTCCTCTACGTGTTCACAACGCTGTCCGCGTTCATCTACGGGGTCATCCAGCTGTTCTCGGGCGCGTTCCTCAGCGGCCTGTTGATGATGATCGCCGCGCCGCTGGGCCTGCGGGTGCTGTTTGAACTGCTGATGCTGCTAATGAGCATCCGCGAGGAGGCGGGCGAGACCAACGACCTGCTGCGCCGGATGCAGGGCCTGCCGCCCAAGAACCCGCCCGCCCCCGCCCAGCCGGAACCCGCGCAGCAGCCCCGCCAGCCCCAGCAGCCCTCCCCCCGCGCCGCGCGGCAGGGGCGCATGCAGCCCGCGCAAAACGCTTACCCCCAGCAGCCGCCCGCCTATAACCAGCAGGGCAACGGCTACACCGCCCAGCCGAGGGTGCAGCCCCAACAGCCCCCCCAGCAGGGCTATGCGGATTTCAGCGCCAGCCAGCGTTACGCGCCGGTGCGCCAAAGCGGCTACAACGGGTACGAGGGGCAGCCGCCCCAAGCCCAGCCGCAGCAGCAGGCCCAGCCCGTACCCACGGTGCGGCCCACGCCCGCAGACGGTACGGGCCGCTTTCAGGCCGTGCCCATGCGGGAGAAGCCGGAAAAGAAGTAGCCGTCATGATATGAAAGCGCCGCGACCGATTGGTCGCGGCGCTTTCTTCTATTCGAAAAGTGATGCCGGATGCCGCTCGCCCCATGGCGCTTGGGCGCTGTTTGCGCACTTATGCCGCCACGGCGCGGGGCATTGGGGTACTGGGCCACACCCCGCATGGGCCATTGGCTCACGCGCCACCCCCTACCGGCTGTATACCCCCGTCTCCACCTCATGGATGAAGGTGTCGATCCGCGGTACGTCGGTGGCCGCCCGCGCGTCGCGCAGGGCCGCCTCGCGGTCATAGGGCAGGGTGATCAGCCGGATATCCAGCGCCGCGGTCGCATCCTCCGCATCGCCCTCCAAAATGGCGTAGCAGCACAGCGGCGTGCCCAGCGCGTTGCCCACGCTGCCACAGTTGAAAAACAGCCCGGGGCTGAGCGTGCGCATCGCCTGCCGGTGCGCGTCCGCATAGCCCACCACGTCGCAGCGCACGCCGCTGCCGTCGGTAAAGAAAGGCTCGATCAGCGCCGCGTCCTGCTGGGCCACGACCAGCGTATCCATCACCGGCCTGCCGTGGAACAGCCGGATGCGCCGCCCGCTCAGGTGCAGCGTGGTCTCCAGCGGCAGGGCGCGCAGGCGGGCCAGCCGCTTTTCGCCCAGCTGCGTCCAGTAGTAGCTGTCCGGCGGGTATTGGCGGCAGCCTACGCCATAATCCCAGTTGCCGCCCAGGATGAGCTCGCAGTTGGCCACGGCCCAGTCGAACGTCTTGTCGCTGGAGGGGCCCTTGCCCACGATATCGCCCAGGCAGAGGAGCCTGTCCACCTTGCGGCGCGCCAGATCCTTCTCCAGCGCGCAGGTGGCGGGCCAGTTGCCGTGCAAATCGGCGATCAGGGCTATCTGCATCGTATTTCCTCCCCTATGGCGCGCGCCTGCGCGGCTCAGTCGGCCGCGGCGGCGTACACCGCGTTGTGGATCAGCCGCCGCACGCGGTAGATGGCGGGGTTGTCGCGGGAGGGGCACACCCGGTTGGTCAGCAGCACCACATACAGGCCGCCCGCCGGTTCCAGCGTGAAGCTGCCGCCCGTGAAGCCCGTGTGTCCCACCGTGTCCCGCGGGAACAGGTCGCCCGTGTAGCCGTCGTCAAACCACGGCAGGTAGAAGCCCAGCCCGCGCGCCTGCCCGTAGCCCTCGGTGTGGTTGCGCAGGGCAAGGCGTACCGTGGGTGCGGCAAGGTAGCGTGTGCCGTCCGGTAGCTGCCCCTCGGCGGCCAGCATCTGCATGAACAGTGCCAGATCGTCCGCGGTGGAGAACACGCCCGCGTTGCCCGCCACGCCGCCCAAAAAGCGGGCGTTCTCGTCATGCACGGTGCCGCGCAGCAACGTACCGTCATCCTGCATCTCGGTGGGGGCGATGTTGCCGCCCGTGGGCAGGTAGCCCGTGCGGCTCATACGCAGGGGCCAGAACACCTCGCTGACCGCCAGCTCCGCAAGGGTTTGGCCGTAGACGGCTTCCAGCAGCATGCCCAGCAGCAGGTAGCCCGCGCAGCAGTATTGCACGCGCGTGCCGGGCGGCGATTGCAGGCGGGCGCTGAGCAGCAGCTCGGTCGCGCGGGCGGGGCTGTCCGCAAGGCGCCACAGGTGCAGCCCGCCGGGGAAACCCGCCGTGTGCGTGAGCAGCTGGCGGATGGTGATATCCTTCTTATCGTCCGGCGCGTCCACGAAGGTGTCCAGCTTGTCCCACAGGCAGAGGCGGCCGCTCTCGATGGCGCGCAGCGTGAGCATGCCCACCACCAGCGGCTTGGTGAGCGAGGCTATGTCAAAGCGCGTCTGCTCGGTGGTGGCGGGTTCGCCCTCGTCCGGCCCCAGGCGCCCATAGGCACGGCGGAACAGCACCTTCTCGCCCCGCCCCACCAGCAGCGTAGCGGCGGGAAAGGCGCGCGCCGCCACGGCCTTTTGCATCATCTCATCCGCGCGGGAGAAATTCATGCGTCGGTCACCTCCGGTCGGTCAAAGGAAGAATCGTTGGCAGGGCTGGCATGGCCGCCTGAGCAGCCGTCGCAAACGGCCCGCCGCGGGCAAGGCGGCGGCCTATGGCCTGACTGTGCTGCCTCGCATCGCCGTTCTCAGACTTTGGGGGCAGGCACAGCTTTTTCCGGCTCGCGCCAGTGCACGCGCGTTGCGCCCGCGTCGCCGCGCAGGGCGCGCCACAGCTTGCCCGCGGGGTTCACGGCCACGCGGCTGCGGCACAGGCGCAGCATGGGCAGGTCGCCGTAGCTGTCGCCATAAGCGGTGGAGGTTTCGTAGTCCAGCCGGTCGCCCTTGGCGGCCAGGTATTCGGCCAGTCGAAGGGCTTTTTGTACGCCGCGGCAGTTGTCGCCGCACACATGGCCAGTCAATGCGCCCGTGTCGTCCGCGTCCCAGCGGGTGGCGATCACGTCGGCAAAGCCCAGCGCCGCCCTGACCGGCTCCAGGTAGAACGCGGAGGACGCGCTCACCAGCAGCGTGCGGTGCCCCGCCGCCACATGGGCGCGCACGGCGCTGATCCCCTCGGGCCGCAGGCGCGGGGCCAGCACCGTTTGATAAAAATCGGCAACGATGGCGTCCACCTCGGCCTTGGGCCTGCCTGCAAAAAAGCGCAGCGCGCGCTCCTTGGCGCGCTCCGGCGGCAGCAATTTGAGCACATAGCGCAGGGCCGCCCACGCGACCCCCAGCAGGTAGCGCGTGCCGATCAGCCCCTTCCTGCGGGCATAGGCGCACAGCAGGGTCACGGAATCCCCGCGGATCAGCGTGCCGTCAAAATCGAACAGGGCGTAAGTGTGTTGCATCAGGCGCAGTCCCTTCGGAAGCGGTAGGCGGTGTTTGGCGCGCGCAAGCCGCGCTCGCAACACAGTATAGCACGCGCGCGGGGCGGTTGCCAAGTATGGCGTAGGGGCGCAAAGAGGGCTACGCGAGCGCCATGCGCGCAGAGGCCCTATGCTGGCGCGCGGCGCGGAAAGCCTTCGTGCAGCATCCCAAACGCGGCGAGCAGCCCGCATTGCGCGCAGGCGCACCCGCGGCCGCCTGTGCCCGCCCGCCCGCTTGACACGCCGTGCCGCCTGTGCTACCGTGGTTTCGGGTTTTTGACCGCACGTTTTCTGCACGGGCCATCGCCCGTGGCCAAGCTTTATCCCTCGCGCGCGCCCAAGACCTCCGAAGGGCCTGCGGCGCGCGCCGCAAAGGAGAACACCGCCATGGAGAAACGCCGCACCCTGAACCACTGGCTGCTGGCCGCGGGCATGGCCGCCGCGCTGTTTGCCGCGCTGATGCTGGTGAGCAACTTCCGCTTTGAAAACAGCGACGACGGGCTGATCCTGCGCGCCTACATGGGCTTTGAGGGCGGCGCGGCCGCCAGCTTCTCGCCGGATGTGCACACGCTTACGGCAGGGCTTCTGCGGCTTTTGGGCACGCTCGCGCCCGCGGTGCCGTGGTTCAGCCTGATCCAGCTGGGGCTGTGCGCCCTGAGCTGTGTGGTGATCGGCAAATGCTTTTTGCAGCTGGCGACGGGCTACGCACGCCCGCGCATGGCGGGCGGGCTGGTCGCGTTGCTGTACCTGGGCGTGTTTGCGGCTTTTGCGTGCTGCCGCCTCAACTTTACCACCACCGCCGCGCTCACGGGCACGGCAGCCGTTCTGCAGGGCATGGCCACGCCGCTTTCCGGCAAGGGCGCGGCGCGCGGGCTTGCGCTGTCGCTTGTGCTGATGGCGGCGGCCTACTGCCTGCGCGCGCAGGGGGCGCTACCCGCCGCGGCCTACCTCGCGCTCACATTTGTGTGGCGCTTTGCCGCCCGCCCGAAGGCCGCGCCCGAAGCCCATGCGCAGCGCCGCGCCGCCGCGTGGGCG
Source organism: uncultured Oscillospiraceae bacterium (assembly GCA_964584315.1). GTDB lineage: Bacteria > Bacillota > Clostridia > Christensenellales > Aristaeellaceae > CAXXOK01. The sequence goes on along the minus strand of CAZOZO010000009.1, from coordinate 42,087 downwards.
CTGGCCGCGCTGGTGGCCGTGGTGGGGGCGCTGTATGCCGTGCGCGCCATCGAGCTTGCAGCGCGCGGGCTTACCGCGGATGTCGCCTGGCACACCGCCCGCATCGCCCTGATGGACTACACCGCTTTCGAGGCGGCGCCGCAGGTGGCCGCGCAGAGCGCCGCGGGCCTGCCCGCGCCGCTTATGACCATGGCGAGCCGCTGGTACTTTATGGACAGCGCCATCACCACCGGTGCGCTGCGCGCCATGGCCGCAGCCTATCCGCGTGAGAGCATGAGCCTTATGGCCGCGTGGCGCGACTACCTGACCGGTGATGTACGCACCCTGTGCATGGCGCTGCTGCCCGTGTTGCTGCTTGGCCTGTGCCTGATCGCGCGGCGCGGCGGCCCCCGCCTTGCCCGCACGGCGGCGGGGCTTGGGCTACTGGGCGCGGTGCTGATCCTCAGCTACCTGATGCTCACGGGCCGCATGCCCGCCCGTGCCGCCGACGCGGTGCTCATTCCCTGCGCAGCGTTTTTGTGCGGGCTGCTGCTCACCCTGCGCGTGAACCCGCTTGCGGGTGCGCCCGCGCGGCGCGGGGCCGCGGTGCTGCTGTGCGCGCTGGCGCTGGCCGCGGGCGGCCTTTCCCTGCGCCTGACCTACCGCGCCGTGACCCGCGCGCAGGATGTGCAAAGCATGGAGCGCGCCCGGCTGTTCACGCAGATCGGCCTCACTCACCCGGACTGGTACGTGCTGCGCAGCCCCAACCTGTACCGCGATACCAGCCTTACCCCCTACACCGCGGAGGGCATCCCGCCCAACACAGCCATCTGGGGCGACTGGACGTGCCATACCCCCAGCTGGTATGCGCAAATGGCGCTGCTGGGCTTTGACGGGCATAATTTTTCCGCCGCGGACTGGCTGCGGGACAACATCGTGCTGGTGACCGTGGACGAGGGCGAGCTGGCCGATATGTGCGCATACCTGAGCAACGCGGTAGGCGAGCCGGTGCAAGCCGTGGAGGCAGGCCGGAACGGGGAGTTGTTGTACTACCGGTTTGCGCTGGCCGGTGGAGCGCAGTGAGCGGATAATACGATTTCAAATCCTTAATGCGTCATAGCTCGCGAGCGATTTTGTTCTATGGCGAGGAGTGGAAGCGAAGGCGTAGCGGGGCTACGTCGAGCTTTCACGACGAAGCCAGAGGGCAAAAGCGCCGCGAGATAGAAGCGTTAAGGTTTTGAAATAGTATAAGCGGACAGCACCTCCGCCCGGCGCGTTGGTCGGGCGGGATCGAAACGAGGCAGGAGCGATCATTGCTCCTGCCTCGTCTTTTCATGCTTTGGAAAGGCGGCGGGGTATCCTGCGCCCGTTCATTCACGCTTCACGGTCCGGCGGGTGCACGGGTGAGCAGGCGGCTTTGCGCAGGCCGTCCGTTTGCGACCCACTGGCACCGTTTACGCCCCCAGTATCCCCTCGATGGCCCGGTACTCCTCCTCGGTCATGCGCACATGACCGATGGCCCCAAGGCTATCCCTCAGCTGCTCGGCGCTTCGCGCGCCCACGATTAGCGTGTCCGCGCCGCCGATGCGCAGCGCCCATGACAGCGCCAGCTGCGCGAGGCTCTGCCCGCGCGCCGCGGCGATCTCGCTCAGCAGCCTGAGCTGACTGAGGCGCTCCTCGGTCAGGTCCGCCGCCTTGAGGGAGGTATGCCCCTCCACCATGCGGCTGCCCTCCGGCACGCCGCCCAGGTACTTGTTGGTCAACAGCCCCTGCGCCAGCGGCGAGAACGCGATGCTCGCCACCCCGTGCGCCTTGAGCTCCTGAAACAGGCCGTGCTCCGGCTCGCGCGCGAACATGGAGTAGCGCATCTGGTGCAAAAGGCAGTGCAGCCCGCGCGACTCCAGCTCGTGAAGCATCGCGTGCGTCTGCTCCGCATTGTAGTTGGAAAGGCCCACGTACAGCGCCTTGCCCTGCCGCACCACCTGCTCCAGCGCCTCCGCCGTCTCCTCGATGGGGGTTTCGGGGTCGGGCCGGTGGTGGTAGAACAGGTCCACATACTCCAGCCCCATGCGCGAGAGGCTCTGGTCAAGGCTTGCTATCAGGTACTTCTTGCTGCCGCGGTCGCCGAAGGGGCCGGGCCACATCGTGTAGCCCGCCTTGGTGGAGATGAACAGCTCGTCGCGGTGGGCCTGAAGCTCCTCACGCAGCACACGGCCAAACGTCTTTTCCGCAGAACCGGCGGGTTTGCCGTAGTTGTTGGCCAGGTCGATGTGGTTCACGCCCGCGTCAAACGCGGTCAGGATGGTCTCGCGGCTCACGTCGTAGCGCGCGTCCTCGCCAAAGTTCTGCCACAGGCCCAGCGCGATGGGGGCGATGCGCACGCCGCTTGCGCCAAGGCGCACATAGGGCATGTCGCGGTAACGGTCGGGGTTGGGCTGGTACATATTCCGGCACCTCGATTCCATTCGCGCGGGCAAGCCGCGCGTTGATATGTCAACGTTTGGTCACACCGGCGCGTTCATGACCGCCACGCGCTGCAAAAAACGCAGGTAGGCATCCGCCTGCTGGTCAAGGAACGGCTGGCTCTCGCCCAGCACCAGCCTGCCCTGTGCGTCGAGCATCTTGCGCGCATTGGGGATGGTCAGGCGCGGGGCGTTCATGATGCGCATGTTCAAAAGGCTCAGCAGCATCACCAGCTGATCCTGCCCGGGGATGGTGCCCGCCATGCTGGTGGAAATACCGCTGATGGCGGCGGGCTTGCGGCTCAATACCTGCTTTTCCGTCTCGCTGACGGGTCGGCTGAGCCAGTCGATCAGGTTTTTGAGCACGCCGGGCACGCCGTGGTTGTACTCCGGCGAGAAGAACCACAGCCCGTCCGCGGCCTTGACAGCCTCGCGCACGCGGCGCACGGCATCGGGCGCGGGGTATTCAAAATCCTGGTTGAGCAAAGGCACGTCCGCAAAGTCGAGCACGGTAAAGTTCGCGCGCTCGCCCACAGTATCCTTGGCGAAGGCGGCCAGCTGGCGGTTGAACGAGTTTTGGCGGAGCGAGCCCACGATGGCGAGGATGTTCGGTTTTTCCATTGATGTCATCTTCTTTCAAACATTGGCGGGGGAGGCGTGCCTCCCCCATGCTTCCATTACCCGCCCGACGCGGCGGGTGACACAGGTTTTTGCCCGCGCGGTACCCGTCAGCCGTGCTTGATGAACGTGCCGCGCCGCAGCTCCTCAAAGGCAAACTCCAGCTCGCGCTGGGTGTTCATCACGATGGGGCCGCCCCACGCGATGGGCTCGTGAAGGGGCCTGCCGCTGCAAAGGATCACGCGCGCGCCCCGCCCGTCCGCGGCGATGGTGGCCGTGTCGCCCTCGCCCAGCAGCGCGGCGGTCTTTTCCGATATGGGCGTTTCGCCCACGCGGCCCTCGCCCAGGATGAAGAACACAAACCCCGTCTCCCCCGGCGCGAAGGGCACGGACACCTGCCCGCCCGCGGGCAGCTCGATGTCCAGGATGCGCGCGGGGATGTGCCGGGGCGTAACGCCTTTGGCTCCGCCAAACGCGCCGCTCAAAACCCGCACGGTCGCCCCGCCCGCCTGCACCACGGGGATCATCGCCTTGGTGATGCTCAGGTACATGGGCTCGCTCATCTTTTCGGCGGCGGGCAGGTTCAGCCACAGCTGAAAGCCCAGCATCCGCTCGGCAGCCTTGGGCATCTCCTGATGCAATATGCCGCTGCCCGCGCTCATCCACTGGCTTTCCCCGGCGATGATCTCGCCCTTATTGCCAAGGCTGTCCTCATGCTCGATGCGGCCCTCGATCAGGTAGGTGACGGTCTCGATGCCGCGGTGCGGGTGCATGGGGAAGCCCGCCAGATAGTCGTTTGGGTCGGTGGAATCGAACGAGTCGAGCATCAGGAACGGGTCAAAGGCCTTGGTCTCCCGCTGGCTGAGCACCCGCGTCAGGCGCACGCCCGCGCCGTCCATGGTGCGCATGCCGCGCACCGTCTGCGTTACCGCTTTTTCCGCCATGGGGCACAACTCCTTTCCAGAGGTCGGATACGTGCAAGTCAAAATGAGGTGTGTTCGGCACAGGGGGTCCTCCGCCCGCGCCGCGGACTTCCCTGCACGCGGGCTTTGGCCGCGCGTCAGGCAAACAGGTAGCTGGTCATCGACAGGGAGCCCATCACGCGCGCGTCATTGAACACCTCGGGGGCGCCGCCGCCCTCCGCCGCGCCCAGCGCGTACAAAAGCGGGGCGAAGTGATTCATCGTGGGCACGGCCAGCCGCGCGGGCTGCCCCGCGGCACGGTAGTCGACGGCACGGGCCAAATCGCCCTGCGTGACCGCCTCCTTGATGTACTGGTCGAACGCGTCCGCCCACGGGAAGCCGCCCGCCATGTCCCAGCCCACCATGCCAAGGTTGTGCACCACGTTGCCGCTGGCAAACACCATCACGTTCTCCTCGCGCAGGGGGGCAAGCGCCTGCCCCAGCCGGTAGTGCTCCGCGGGGGAGAGGTCTCGGTTCACGCTCAGCTGCAACACGGGGATATCCGCCTTGGGGTACATGCGGCACAGCACCGACCAGGTGCCGTGATCCAGCCCCCACTCGCCGCTGGGCCGTGCAGCCGCGCCCAGCAGCGCCTGCACGCGCGCGGCCACCTCCGGCGCGCCCGCCGCGTCGTAACGCACGCGGTACAGCGCGTCCGGAAAGCCGTACATGTCGTGGATGGTGCGGTTCTGCTGCACGTTGGACACCTGCGTACCCCCCGTGAACCAGTGGGCGGATACCGACAGGATTGCAGCGGGCCGCGGCAGGGCCTGCCCCAGCCGCTCCCACTCGCGGGTATAAGCATTGTTTTCGATGGCGTTCATGGGCGAACCATGGCCTACAAAGAGTACGGGTGCGCGTTGCATGGGGTTATCCTCCTGCCCGCAGGTGGCGGGCGACGGTCGGGCGGGTCATCGGGGTACAAGGCGCGCGTCCGTTGCGGCAGAGCGCGGGACGGGCCCAAGCATGGGCGCTTGGGAGTCGCACCTTGGCGGAAATGTGTCGGCAGGCTCACGCCTGCGGGGGTTTGATCTCACACGCGCTGCCGCTCAAAAAGCCGCGCGTGGATTCGCGGTTGCCGGTCAGCGCGTACCACACGCCCACCGCCGCCAGCAGCACGCCGCTGATGATCATGAGCAGCTGCACGCTCACCACATCGGCCAAGGGGCCAAACAGCAGGATGGCGACCGGCATGGCGCTGGCCGCCATGATCTGCACGATGGAAAACACGCGGCCCAGCACGTCCGGCTCGGTGATCTCCTGGATGTACACGGTCTGCGCGGTGGAGATGGACGGCAGGAACAGCCCGCCGATGACCATGAACGCGAGGTAGCTGACGATATCCCACGCCGCGCCCAAAAGGGCAAACACCACGCCGAAGGCCAGCAGGCACACCGCTACGGTGAGCACCTTGTTCTTAAATTCACCCTTGACCGCAACATAGATGCCGCCCAGCAGGTTGCCCACCGTCCAGCTCACCTCGTTGGCGGTCAGCTTCCATACCTCGGGGCCGAAGGTGCGCTGCACCATCAGCGGGCTCAGGATCGCGGCGGGCGTGATCAAAAACATCGTAAACCCGAAGCACAGGATCACGCGGCGCAGCTTGGGGTGGCACAGGGTGTATCGCAGGCCCGCGTGCATGTCCGCCCAGATGGACAGGGGCGCGTCCTTGCGGGCGACCTTCTCCACACGGATCAGGCTGGTAACGGCAATGGCCAGCGCGGCGGTGATCACATCCGTAAAGAAGCTGGCCACCAGCCCCAGCGAGCCCAGCAGCACGCCCGCGGCGGGCGGGGCCGCCAGCATCAGCACCGAGCCGATGGTCTGGTTGATGCCCTGCACCTTGGTGAGCTTGTCCTGCGGCACCAGCTGGGGGAAGATTGCGCTGACGGCGGGGGTCTGGATGCCCGCGCCCACCGAGCGCACGGCCGTGACCACCAGCAGCAGCTCCAGCCGCGTATAGCCGTTCAAAAACGCGATGGCAAGCCCCAGCGTCGCCGTGGCGATAAACCCGTCCGACAGCATGATGAGCGTCTTGCGGTTATAGCGGTCGGCAAGCACGCCGCCAAAGAGCGACACCAGCACCTGCGGCACCATGGCGCTGAGGGTGGAGAGCATCATCCATACGCCGGAGGAGGTGGTCAGCGTGATATGCCAGATGATGGCGAAGGACACTACCGACGAGCCGAACAGCGAGAGGTTTTGCGCCACCAGAAACAGCGCTGTGCGGCGCAGCCAGCTCTGCGGCTCGCCCGGCATGGGGGCGGCCTCCGCCGGGACGCCGGAGGTGGGCGCGTCGAGCGGGTTTGAGGGGTTTGGTTGCATCCGGGGCTCCTTTCCGCCATGGACAGACATGTACCTTAGTAGGGTTCGGCGCGCGATGCCCATTTTCCTATGCGGCGGCGCGCCACAGCAATAGTATGTCCATCCGGCGGGCATTTGAAAGCGTTCCTCCATCCGTAAAACATTCGTCACAGTCTTGTAAAATCAATGGGTATCCGTTATACTGGTTTTGTATGCGGTAAGCGTATCAAATGCTTGATAAAGGAGCCTTTCCTATGCTCAACCCCCGCCGCGTGATCGGCGCGCTCAAGCAGAATATCGCCAAGGTGATCGTCGGCAAGGACGAGGTGATCGAGCTGGCGCTCATCGCCATGCTGTGCAAAGGCCATGTGCTGATCGAGGATGTGCCCGGTACCGGCAAAACCACCATGGTCAGCGCCCTTGCCAAATCGCTGGATTGCAGCTTCAACCGCATCCAGTTCACCCCGGACGTGGTGCCCAGCGACGTGACGGGCTTCACGATGGTCAATTTTAAAACCGGCGAGTTGGAGTTCCACGCGGGCGCGGTGATGTGCCAGATCGTGCTGGCGGACGAAATCAACCGTACCTCGCCCAAAACGCAGAGCTCGCTACTGGAGATCATGGAGGAGTATCAGGTGACGGTGGACGGCGTAACGCACCCGCTGCCCAAGCCCTTCATGGTGCTGGCTACGCAGAACCCCGGCGAGTTCGTGGGCACCTATCCCCTGCCCGAGGCGCAGATGGACCGCTTTTTCCTGCGCATCTCGATGGGCTACCCCACCATGGAAGAGGAAATGGCCGTGCTGGAGCGTTTCAGCGGCACGGTGAAACCCCAGTCCAACCTGACCGCCGTATGCTCCGCCAGCGACGTGGTGGAGATGCAAAACATGATCGGCACGGTGTATTGCAGCAAGGAAGTGCGCCACTACATCGCCAACATCGCCGCCATGACGCGCACGCACCCCTCGCTTCAGCTGGGCGTATCCACGCGCGGCGCCATCGCGCTGATTCGCGGTGCGCAGGCGTGCGCGCTGCTCAACGACCGCGACTATATCCTGCCCGAGGACGTACAGCGCATGGCGCTGCCGGTGCTGGCGCACCGCGTGCTGGTTGGCCCGGAAGCCAAAATGAAGGGCATCACCGCGGAGCGTATTCTGGTCGCCGTGATGGAGAACGTGCCCGTGCCCATCCGCCTCTCGTAGCGGCCGGCCGGGACAAAGGACGATGCCATGAAATCCACCCTGATTACCTTGGGCGTCAGCTTCGGTTTTCTGCTGCTGAGCGCCCTGTCCATGGGCAACCGGATGTACCTGCTTCTATCGCTGATCATCGCCATCGCGTGGGCGCTGGCGTATGTGAGCGTGCGCACGGCGGAAAAGAGCGTCAAGGTGGAGCACGGCCTCTCCGCCATGAAGGTGAACCGCGGCGACAGCGTGAACATGGAAGTGTCGGTCAGCCACAAAAGCGTGCTGCCCATCGCGCCGGTGAGCCTGCGCATGCGCGCCACCAGCAACACGCCCGCGGGCACCATCCACCTGACCGAGCTGGGCCGCCGCACGCAGAAGGTGGCCTACCGTTTCATGGCGGAGCATGTGGGCTCGATGTTCCCGGGTGTGGAGAGCTTCACCGTCAGCGATGTATTCGGCCTGTTTAAAAAGGAGCATAAGCCCGAAAGCGCGGGGAACGAGCTGCTCGTGCTGCCCGTGCCTTTTGATGTGGAGCCGCTCACCTTCGCGGCGGGCGACATGGGCGTGGAAACCATGAAGCGCGCCATGGAGGACCCCAGCAGCCCCAGCGACTTTCGCGGCTACCAGCCGGGCGACCCCCTGAAGCGCATCCACTGGAAGATGAGCGCCCGCAAGCGCGAGGTCATCATCCGTCAATTTGAGGAGCCCGCCCTGCCCGACGCGCTGGTGCTGATGGACACCTCGCCCCCCTACCTGCCGCCGGACATCGACGCCGCCAAGGTTGGCTATTTGCAGGACGCGGTGCTGGAAACGGCGGCCTCGGTGGTGAACACGCAGATCAAGCATGACAACCCCGTGCGCCTGCCGCTGGTGGGCGACCGGCCGATGGAGTACCACGGCACTATGGGCCTGCCGATCCTGCTGGAGGAGCTGGCGCGCTGCACATTTAACGAGAGCGAGCAGTTTGAGCGCGTCATCCTGATGCAGATGAACGACCTGCGCAAGACCGGCGCGGTGGTGATCGTGACCACGCGCCTGACCAGCGTGCTGGTAGACCTGATCGGCCGCATGAAGCGCATGGGCCCGAACGTGCGGCTCTACCTGGTTACCTTCCGCCCCAAGGACAGCGCGCTGCAAGGCTTGGTGGGCCGCCTGCAGCAGCAGGGCGTGGAAGTGAACTTCGTGGCGCCGCAAGGATAACGCTCGCCAAGGCTCGCTTTGGGGAGGGGCGAGCGGTCGCGTTCGCTCCCTTTGGGGAAGGGCGTTCCCTTCCCCAACCTTTCCCCAGCCGCGCGGTCGCTGACGCTCCCTTTGGGGAGGGGCGTTCCCCTCCCCAACCTTTCCCCAGCCGCGCGGTCGCTGGCGCTCCCTTTGGGGAAGGGCGTTCCCTTCCCCAACCTTTCCCCAGCCGCGCCTGCGGGCGCGGACGAGGGAGCGACGAGGTTCGATCTGGTTTTCGAAGGCAAGACCAGAGTAGAGGGAAGATATTGGGGATAGCGTTCCCACAAGCTTCCAACAGCCGCGAAGCGGCCATGATGCGGGCCGAATAAGAATCCGCAATAAATATGAAGCCAAGCCTGCCGTCCTCAGGGGGCGGTTGGCATCGTAGGGAAGCGTTTGCCCAGTGGGCAACGCCGCAAAGCGGCGAGCGACCCGAAGATGGGAAGTTTGACAAGCGTGGGGCGCGACAGCGCGCCGCGCGCCGATCAAACTGACGGGACAGGGGGACGAAGTCCCCCTCCCAAAGGAGGCAGAGCCGACGCCGCAGAGCCGACGTTGTTATCTTGCCAAATTTCGCGCAGCCACGCCGACCATCCCAAAGGGGAAGGTTGGGAAGGGGATCGCAATCCCTTTCCCAAAGGCGTGCCAGCGCCGCAGGAGGGTCATACATGCGTAAGCTGGCATTTTTGCAAAAGGAGCCGCTCAGCCGCCTTGGCGTGGCCTTCCTGCTGACGGTAGGCGTTACGCTGCCGCTGCTTTTGGCGATGGATCTGGGGGCGCAGCTGCCGCTTTCGCTCATTTTGGGCACGGTCGTGCTGGTCGCCCTCACGGTGCTGAACGCCACGCGCCAGTCGCGCCGCATCCTGTGGGCGGCGCTGGCGGTGTTCCTGCTGGTGCAGTTTTTTTTGCCCGGCATGGGCGTGCTGGGCGGCTGGCTGGAGGGCGCCAAGGCGCTGGCCCTGTACTTCAGCGGCTACGCGGTGGCGCTGCCGCTGTTCGGCGGCCATGTCGCGGGGCTGATCGTTTGCTTCACGGCGGTCATGAGCTATGTGTTTGCCAAGCGCGGGGTGGGCTTCCTGCCCGCGGCCATCATCGTGGTGCTGATGCTGTTCGGCCTGTGGAGCCTAGGCAAGGCGAACCTGTTCTGGTATGCCGCGCCCGCGCTGGTGGCGCTGCTGCTTCAGATGTCGCAGGCCGCGCATGAGAAGATCAACATTTTGCATGTGCTGCCCATGGCCGTGGTGGCGGTGCTGCTGGCGTTCCTGATTCTGCCCGCGGGCAGGCTCACGGTGGAGCCGCTGGCCAGCGCGGCGCGCAGCCTCAAGCAGATGATCAGCGACTATCTGTTTTTTACCGAGCCGCGCAATGTGTTCACGCTGGGCACGTATGGCTACTACCCCCTGGGCAACAACCAACTGGGCGGCGAAGCCGAGCCCAGCGAGTTTCCGGTCATGACGGTCAAAACCAGCCAAAAGACGCTGCTGCGCGCCGTGGTCAAGGACAGCTACACCGGCCGCAGCTTTATCGACACCTCCAGCGCGCGGCGCTACCTGTACATCAACCCCCGCTGGCAGGCGCAGCGCCATCGCGCCTTTACGGAGCTGCTGCCCGGCGAGGCCATCCGCAAGGCCAGCCACCTGCTGGACGAGAAGGCCGTGAGCGTGCAGATGCAAAACAGCGCAGCCTCCACGGTGTTTACGCCGCTGTTTTTGCGCAGCCTGAACATGACGGGCGATATGGTGCCCTACTTCAACGACGCCAGTGAGCTGTTCATCACCCGCGACCTGAAGCGCGACGACCGCTACACTGTGTATGCGCCCATCGTGGAGGGCGGGCAGGCGGGGCTGGACGCGCTGGTGAACGCCGCCGCCAAGACCGACGACAGTTTTCAGGCCATCACCGCCGCCTATACCCCGCTGCCCAGCCACCTTGAAAAAAAGGTGTACGACGACGTGGCCAACATCGTGCGCGGGGAGACCACCCCTTACGGCAAGGCGCTGGCCATCATGCGCCACCTGCAAAAGTACTACCGCTACACCCTGACCCCCGATACCCCGCCCGACAACAAGGATTTTGTGACCTACTTCCTCTATGTGGGCAAGGAGGGCTACTGCACCTACTACGCCGCCGCCATGACGGTGATGTGCCGCATGGCGGGCCTGCCCTCGCGCTACGTGGAGGGCTTTCTGGCCATGCCGGAGGCGGACGGCTTCGCCTACGTGACCGGCAAGGACGCGCATGCCTGGACGGAGGTCTACTTCGAGGGCTTCGGCTGGGTGCCGTTCGACCCCACGCCCATCCAGCAGTCAAACGCCAACAATCCCCCGCAGGATGAGCCCAGCCCCTCGCCCTCGCCATCGCCGGAGGACCAGCCCACGCCCAGCCCCAACCCTGATACCCCGCCCGACGAGCCCACGCCCGAGCCCCAGCCCAGCGAGGAGCCGGATCAGCCCCCGGAGGATCAGACCCCTGATACCGAGCCCGACGCCCCGCCGGACATCCCGTGGCTGTGGATCGCACTGGCGCTGGCCGTGGCTGCGTTGACCGCGCGCATCGCCTCCCGCTCGCCGGAGCACATGGCAAGGCGGCAACCCACCCAGCAGGCGAAGATCTTCATCTATGGCGCGGCAGTGCAGCGCCTGCTGCAATACGCGCGCCGCGCGCCGCAAAACGGCGAGACGCCGCTGGCCTTCGCTCGCAGGGTAGACAGCGTGCGCGTGTTCCCCACGCCCATCGCCCCGCTGTGGCGGCTGCTGGCGCTGAGCAACTACAGCCGCATGGAGCTTACGCAGGAGCATGTGACCCGCGCGCGCGATACCTACCGCCTCGTTTTCAAGGGCTCGCACCTGCTGCGCAGGCTGCGCTTCCTGCTGGCGGCAGCGTTTGACCCGCGCTTCTACCGCGGGATGGATACACCCGCCCCGCACGACAAGCCGCCGCAGGGCCCCACCTTTAGCCCGCCCAAGCCCAAGGGCAAGGCAAACCCGGCTGCCTACAGCCGCAACCCCGCCGCCGCAGGCCAAAGCGGCTCGCCCGCCCCCAAGGGGAACGGCAGCCCGCAAACCGCGCCGCACGCGCCGCCACCCCCCGTGGAAAAAGCCGCGACAGGCGGCAACCATGCCGCGCAGGGCAATGGCAAGGCGACGCAGGGTAACGGCAAGCCCGCGCAAAGCGGCGACAAGGCATCGCAGCATAACGGCAAAGCGATGCAGGATACGCCAAACGGCAGACCCGCCCCTGTGCAAGCAACCCGCGGCCCCGCGCAGGGCGCAGGCAGTGCGCAGCCGCCCCGCCCCGCGCAGATCGCAAGCGGCACGCCATCGCCCCGCCCAGCGCAGGGAACCGGCGGCGCACAGCCCCACCATAGCGCAGCGCAGGGGGCGAACGGCGCGCAACCGCCGCGCAGCCCCGCGCAGGCAGCAGGCGCGGCGCATGCTACCACGCCGCCCCTCAGGCCCCAGCCGGACGCGCGCAGTACGCAGCCGCAGCATAAGCCCGCACAGGCGCAGGAGCCGCGCAGGCCGCAGCAGGATGCACACGCCCTGCGCGGCGCAGACCGCAAGCACGGCGCAGACCCGCACGGGCCGGGCAAGCCGCGAAAATAACGCCGCAACCCACAAAATAACGAACTCAAGCAGGATACCGACCGCATGCCGCCCGGTTCTCGTGGCCACTAAGCCCTTGGCGCTGTTTCATGCGCCGGGTGAGCTCCACAGCGCCTGGGCGGCGCCGCAATGGGTGGTTCACCCGTGCGCGGCGGGGGTATCTCCCCATCAGAGGCGAGCAGGCCGCGCATCCGGGGTCTCCCGCTGTGCACGCCGCCCGACGCGGGCCGCCCCTTCGACAGCCACCACTTCCCCTCCGCCCCGCGAAAGGACTTGCGCCATGCCATACCGCTACGAGACCCACCTGCACACCAGCCAGTCCAGCGCCTGCGGCGTGACCGCCGCGCACGAGTATATCCCATACTATCAGGACCTGGGGTACCACGGCATTTTCGTGACCGACCATTTTTTTGGCGGCAACACGGCGGTAAGCCAGCGGTTGCCTTGGCGCGAGCAGGTGCACGCCTTCTGCGCGGGCTATGAGGCCGCGTGGGCCGAAGGCCAGCGCCGCGGGTTTCAAGTGCTGTTCGGGTGGGAGCAGGCCTACGACGGCGACGAATACCTTGTGTACGGCTTGGACAAGGCATGGCTGCTGGACCACCCGGAGGTCAAGGGCTGGTTGCGCGCGGAGCAGTACGCCGCGGTATCGCGGGCGGGCGGCTGCGTGGTGCAGGCGCATCCTTTCCGCGACCGCAGCTACATCCGGCGCATCCATCTCAATACCGCCGGCGTGGACGGCGTGGAGGTTTTCAACGCCGCCAACCCCATGGGGGTGAACGTGCAGGCCTACCGCTACGCCAAAAACCTGGGCCTATCGATGCTGGCGGGCAGCGACATCCACTACCTGCCCTGGCCTACGATGTCCGGCATATCGTTTGAAGCCCCCCTTGCTAACGAGCTGGACTTTGCCGCCCGCGTGCGCGGCAGGGCGCCCATCGGGCTGATCGCGCCCGTGGAGCAGCTGGCATCCGGCAAGCTGGCCCCCGTGCGGCTCCCCTGCGAGGTGCTGGGCGAGGATGGTCGCGTAACGGGAATGTCGCTGGCGGAGCTGCTTCGGTAGCTCAGTGCATGCAGGGCCCCGGGACGGGAGCGAGACAAACAGGCACTAAGCAAGCCGACACGGCAGGCCGCACCGGATCAGCCACATGCGCGCAGGCCGCGAACCGTACCCTGCCGAATGGCGCCCCCGCGCAGAAAAGATATGCTCCATCATGGTCTTGCGGAGCCATGCTTAGGAACGCCCGCTTCGCAAAGCCCCGCATCACCTCATTTTCTCCCTAAAATTTGAGAATTGCTATTGCATTTTGCCCCGCGTTCGTGTATCATATCGTCGTTGCCCAAATTACGATGCTGATGTAGCTCAGCCGGTAGAGCACATCCTTGGTAAGGATGAGGTCACCAGTTCGATTCTGGTCATCAGCTCCAAAAGGAACCCCGCAAGGCGTAAGGCTTGCGGGGTTCCTTTCTTGTCACGGCGTGTTTGTCTTTTACCCGGCAAGAGCCATTTTGACACCAACCCCCACCGCAAACACCCCGCCTGCTCGGCGGGGCGTTTGCGTCCTATCGTCAATTGCCTCTTTACAGATAGCTCACCAGCAGCGCCACGTTCAAAAACGTCACGATCAGGCCAATGCCCCACAGCAGCACTTTGCCAAGCGGGGTGTTGGCGTACTTGCCCATCACCTTTTTGGAGGACGTCAGGTAAATGAGCGTGAAGATCGTGATGGGCAGCTGCACGCTCAGCAGCATTTGGGAGTAGACCAGCCCGTCAAACGGCGAGGCGATCAGGAAGATGATCAGCGTGGCGGGCAACATGGTAAACAGCACGCCCGCCTTGGAGTGGCTGTCCGCAATGTTGTAGGGCTCCGCGAAGATGCCCGCGAAAATGCTGCCGCCCGCCATGCCCGCCGTGATGCTGGAGGACAGTCCCGCAAACAGCAGGGCGAGGGCAAACACCAGGCTGGCGGCATTGCCCAGCAGCGGGGTCAGCATCGCCTCGGCCTGCGCCAGGTCGGTCACCACGGTGCCGCTGGCAAAAAAGGTCGCGGCGGCCATCAGGATCATCGCGCTGTTGATGGCCCAGCCGATGACCATCGAAAACAGCGTGTCCGCAAACTCGAACTTCAGCTGCTGGCGGATCACCTTTTCATCCTGCAGGTTCCACTGGCGGCTCTGGATGATCTCGGAGTGCAGAAACAGGTTGTGCGGCATGACCACCGCGCCCAGCACGCTCATGATCACGACCATCGAGCCTTTGGGGAACGCAGGGGTCACCCAACCGGCCGCCGCCGCGCCCCAATCGGTGTGGATGATGCAGATCTCAAACAGGAACGACAGCCCGATGAGCGATACGAACCCGATGATGATCTTCTCGATCTTGCGGTAGGAGTTGGTAAACTGCAGCGCCAGCACCACCGCCAGCACCAGCAGCGCGCCGATCTTGAGCGGCAGGTGAAACAGCATGTTCAGGGCGATGGCCGCGCCCAGGATCTCCGCCAGCGCGGTGGATACGGACGCGCCCATAGCGGTCAGCAGCACGGTGTTTTTCAGCCAGGGCCGCATGTACTCCGTCGCGGCTTCCGACAGGCACTTGCCCGTCACGATGCCAAGGTGCGCCGCGTTGTGCTGCAACAGGATCAGCATGACGGTGGACAGCGTGACCATCCACAGCAGCGTGTAGCCGTACTGCGAGCCCGCGGCAATGTTGGACGCCCAGTTGCCCGGGTCGATAAACCCGACCGTGATGAGCAGGCCCGGCCCCACGTATTTGAGAAAACTGGCGATCTTGCTGCCCGGATGGGTTTTGAAATGTGGCAGTTTCAAATGGCACCGCACCTTTTCTGTCGCGTAATGGGGCTGCCCGCGCGGTATCGTGATGCATGGATTATAGCACATCGCGGGCCGCCGCGCACGCTGAAAAGTGTACCGCGCCTGCGCTGCGGTTGGGGCGGGGGTCGCATCCGCCTGCGCCTGATGGGCAACCCGGCAGCATGCACCGCAAGGGTAACCGCATACCATGCCCCGCACGCCCCGGCCACACCCTTGCCTTTCCCCTGCCAGCCTCCACTTCATGCCGCCGCATGTCCGCCCGTGCCAGACGGAGAACCCCCGGCACCCTCACACCACAGCGGTACGCGCAGCCCCCTGTCCTGTGCCGGATCGGTTCGCCCATTCCCTCGCTACATCCCGTTTCCCTCCATTGCATACCCACGCACTATCTGTACAAATCATCGCCGTCTGTATATAATGCGGTCAGTAACACCCTTCCCCCAAAGCCATGACAGGAGCGTGCACCATGAAGCAGGTGTTTTTTACCGGCGCGACCGGCGGCCTTGGCGAGGTATGCGTGCAGGCGCTTGCGGCTCGCGGGTGGCGCGTGTTCGCGGGCGGCACCAACGAGGCAAGGCTTGCGGCGCTCGCGGCCCTGCCGGGCGTGGTGCCCGTGCGCGTGGACGTGACCGACGAAGCCAGCCTGCGCGCAGCCTACTCGGTAGTGCGCGCACATACCGACCGGCTGGACGCGGTGGTCAACTTCGCGGGCATTACGGCGTTCACCCCCCTTGTGGAGGGCGACGCCGTCGCCATCTGCCAAAAGCTGCTGGACATCAACGTGATGGGCACGGTGCGCACCAACGCCGTCTTTTTCGACCTGGTGGAGGCGGGGCGCGGGCGCATCGTCAATTGCTCGTCCTCCGCAGGGTGGATGACCGCGCAACCCTTCGCGGGGCCGTATGTGCTCAGCAAGCGCGCCATCGAGGCCTACAGCGACAGCCTGCGGCGGGAGCTGGGCTTCATCGGCATCCCTGTGGTCAAGCTGCAGCCCGGCAGCTACCGCACGCACATCACCGACGAGGTCTCCCGCGCCTACGACCGGGTGCTGGCGGGCGAAACGCGCTTCCGCGTGCCCCTCACCCGCATGAAGCCCCTGATGGCGCAAACCCTGCGCCGCTCCGGCGACCCCGCGCAGCTGGCCCGCGTCGTGGTGCGCGCGCTGGAGGCAAAACACCCGCGGGCGCGCTACCGCAAGGGTTCCGGATTGCTGCTGAGCCTTTTGGAGCTGCTGCCGGAGAGCGGCGTGGACTTGCTGTACAAGCTGATCGGCGGCGTGAAGCGAGCCTGACCGCGGCGCGTATCCCCTGCCGCGATTCCGGCGGCGAAGCCATATGCCGTATCCACCCGCTGTGCGGCCGCCGTCCAGGCCAGTCGGCCTGTCTGCGCCGCCGGGCAAGCCATTTGGGCGTTCGAGGCAGCCGCGTGAACAGCGCAGGCGGCGGCCGCGCCTGTCCTCCAAAACAAATGCAAAAATACGGGCGGGCATGCCATAGGGGCATGCCCGCCCGCTGTGTACGCCACAGACAGATTACCGGACTTTAACCAGCCTGCCGAACTCGCTGGTGTTGCCTGCCGTGTCGGTCGTCAGCAGCGCGATGGTCATGCCCTTGAGCAGTTGCGGCGATACGTAGGCAAACGCGCCCTTCGCATCCGCAAACGCTGTGCCAAGCGGCGTCAGCGCCTTGCCCGCCGCCTCGTAGCGGTACACCTCCACCACGGCGTTGGGGTAGGTCTTGCCCGTCACGGTATCTCCCTTTGCCTTGACCCCCTTGGGCGGCGAGATGTTGCCGTTGCCCTGCCTGTTCAGGAAAATCTGCTCCCCGGGCGAGCCGGTAAAAATGTTTGCGCGAATCTGGTTGCCGTTGCCGCTGTCGATGCGCACGATCTGGTTGCGGGCCGAGTCGAACGCGTTGCACTGGATAAAGTTGCCGCTGGCGCGCCGCGCCATATAGATGCCGTTGCCGTCGCCCCTGCGGATGGTATTGCCCGCGATATAGAAGTTCATGATGCCCAGCTCGGACGCGCGGATGGCATTTGTGCCCCCCGCGATCAGGTTGCCCTCCGCCGCCGTCCAGCCGCCGATCACCCCGCGGTGCAAGCCGCTGGCGCAGTCAATGCCTGTGCGGTTGGGCAGCAAACTGGTGCCTCCGGCGTTTACGCCCAACCGATTGCCCAAAATCAGGTTATCGTCATCCCCATAGCCATCCAGGCAGATGCCTCTGCCGTGCCCGCTGATCAGGTTGCCCTCGCCCGCCGCCTGCCCGCCGATGCGGTTAAAATTCGCGCTTTCGACATGGATGCCGTTGATCCAGTCGTTGCTGGAACTGAGCGCGACATTCCCCGTGATGTCGGTGCCAATGTAATTGCCGATCACGGCATTCTGGCACGTGAGCGACCCCCGCATCTCGACCCCGATGGTCGAGCCTGCAATGATGTTGCGCTCCGCAAACGTCGTTCCGCCGACGGTCACGTTCATGTCGCCGTTCACCAGCTCCAGATTGACCCACTGGTCGATGCCGATTGGCCTGGTGCCCGTGATGTCCAGGCCAAATATGTTGCCGATGATGCGGGTGTACTGGCCTGCGCCCTGCATGTTGGGGTCGTTAGCGCAGAGGAGGTTGCCCTCCCCCGGCTCGACCCCGCCCACCGTCGAGTAGGGGCAATCCATCAGCAGCCCGATATCCCCGTTCCCCATGGCCGAGGTACCGGTCACATCCGCACCCACGATGTTGCCGGAAACGGTAAATCCGCCGCCCGTCAAAAAGACGCCGTAGCGTGCGTTGCCGCTGCATACATTGCCCTGCCCCACAGGCCCTTCGCCCACGTTGCGGTTGCCGCCCACGCGGTTGCACTCGCCTTCCATGTGCAAACCGTCGCGGGGGAACGACAGTATCTGTAGCCCCATCACCGTATTGCCCGACCCGCGCAGGTACAGGCCGTCGCCCTCCGCAAGGGCGCTACCATCCAGCACCACCCCCGCGTTGCTGGCATCAAGGGTCAGCCCGTGGCACTCCACTTCCGGCAGCGGCGTTTGCAGCAGAATGCGCTGGGGCGCATCCGGCGGAAATACGGCGGGGTCAAATGTGATGGTCGTATCCTTCCGCACGCGCGTCAGGGCTGCGCGCAGGGTTCCTGCCCCGCTGTCCGCCGCGCTGGTCACCGTGACCCGAGGGCCGTCGGTCGCTCTGGTATAATCAAGCGGCGCGGTAAACTTATCCACCTGCGGCTTGGTATGGTTCATCAGCAGCGGGTATGGCGCAAATCCCCCGCCCGCCATGGCCAGCGCGCCACCTCCGCGTTGGTACAGCGCCAGCCCGCCAAACGTATCCGCCACCGCCAGCAAATCCCCCTGCGCCGCGCAGGCATTGGATTCAAAGTCGGTTGGTACGGTATCGATCCGTCGGGGGTTGTAGGGGTCTCCAACATCCACCTCATAAACTCCGTAGCCAACGGCGCTTACATACGCCGTTTCGCCGTCGATATACGCATCCGTCAACGCGCCGTTCAGCTTTAGCTTGCCAATGTTCACCGGCGTTTCCGGATGGGAGATGTCATATACCATCAGGCCGTCGCCGACGTTTGTCAGCAGCGTATGGTCGTCCACAAAGGCGAGGAAGCTGGCCATCCCGCTTACCTGTATTTCGCCCAGCTGCCGCAGATGCGGCTGATCGTCGGTTGTGTAAAGGGACAGTTTGTCTTTGGCGTTTACGGCCAGCAGGCTGTCGCGCGCCGCAAAGCTGTGCAGATAGGAAAAATCGAAGCTGGCAACCTCGTAGATATTGGCGGGGTCGGTAATGTCGAGCATCTTCAGCGCCGTCTCGTAGCGGTAGGCATAACGGCGCGGGCCGTCCGTTTTGATCGCAGGCGCTTCCGACATCGGGCGTAAGGGACTGAGCACCACCGGCGCAAGCGGATCGGCCGTACTCAGGCAATAGCCCCAGTAATCCGAACCGGCCGTCTCCCCCACGTACAGGTCGCCGTACAGGTCGCTAACATCCGTGGCATACGCGCCGTTGCGGGGGTCAAAGCACGCGGTCTCCCGTATGGCATTCAGGTCACGGATATCGTATGTGTGCATACCGGACTGGCCGCCCGCCACGTACAGTGCATCGCCGTCCAGCAGCGCGTCCTGCGCGTCAAACAGGGGCGACCAGCTTGCAATGAACTGTAGCAGCGCGGGCTTTGGGTGCGAAAACGCCACTAGCCCCAGCGCGTTGTCCAGCGTGAAGGCCGTATCTGTGCCCGCTGCGCCCGCCACCACGATGCCGCCGGTCAGCAGCGACGCGCGCGGCTCGGTGTGGTTGTTGTCCAGATCATAGAGCAGCGCGCCGTTGCCACCGTCCATCACCAGCCACTCATCGCCCCACGGAGCCAGCGCGAAGGCCCAGCCGGGGGTCGCCACTGCCAACACAGGTTCCGGGGCCGCGGGGTCGGCAAGGGTAAAGGCGTTCACCCCGCCCCATGCCGAGGCGGCGTACAGGCGGTTTTCCTTGACCGCCACATCATACTGGAAGCCCGCCACCGTAGTCAGCCCCAGTTCCCGCGGGGCGAGAGGGTCGGTCAGATCCACCGCGAGGATGCCGCTGCCACCCGCCGCCAGGTAGGCGGTGCTGCCCGCCACGGCCACGTCATACGCGTAGGCCAGCGGGTATGCCTGCGCCACCAGCGCGGGCGCGGCAGGGTCGCGGATATCCGCCAACAGAAGCCCCTGCGGGCCGTCGGCAATCAGCGCGAAGGCGCCGTACATCGTCACGTTCTCGCACAGGCCGCGCGTCTTGAGCCGCCCCAGCACAGGCAGTGCGGCTGGCTGCGCCATGTCCAGCAGCACCAGCCCCGCATCGCCGCAGCAGACCAGCAGCCGCCCCTGCCCGTCCCGTTGCAGCGCCTCCACGATCTGCGGCAGCAGCGGGCTTTGCCCCACCACCTGAATGTGCGCAGGGTCGGTAACATCCATCACCAACACATGCCGCCCAACGCCCACGTACAGCGTTGACCCGTCCAGCAGCAGCGCGCGGCTGGCCCCGCCGATCTGTTCGACCAGCGTCCAGGTCGGCTGTGCCGGTTTGCCCGCCGCTGCGGCGGGCAGGCAACCAAACAGCAACGCCGCGCACAGCGCCGTTGCCAGCAAGGGTTTCCCTATCCTGTTTTTCATGGCCGATACCCTCCGTACGTCCCAAAGCACGGTCGTATGAGCATTTTCATCCGTCGGGCGCAGCGGATGCGGTAACGCCTCCGCATCCATTTCATCCCATGTATACCATAGGTTTTGCCCGAAAACAAGGGGCGCGCTTTGGCATTGAATGCGACGCACAGCCATCAAGCCCTTGCTAGGCAAGCACTTGCGCAGCGACGGTCGGCAGGGGCCCAGCCGCCATTACCGCACAGGGCCTTCGCCGCGGCACGCGGCGCGCGGGCTTGTTTTCCCGTACGGCTCGCCAAACGAAGCGACAGCCACCTTACCGCCAGCCGATCCAGCGCTCGCCAACCCATGCCCCCACGCAAAGAGGCCGCGTTCGCGGCCTCTTTGCATATGCGCCTGCCCGTTAGTCCTGCAGGGTCAAAACGGGCAGCAGGTCGGCATCCTCCATGGCCTGACGCGTCTCCCTGTCCACGATGCCCGTGCCCTTTAGCCCCAGGTCGCGCTGCGCCTGCTTGATAGCCTCGGCCAGCGCTTCGGTAAAGTAGCCCTTGCGGCCAGCCTCCATGGTATAGTACCCTGCCTCTACCAACGCTTGCTGCAGGGCCAGCACGTCGTCGCTCTGGTTATACAGGCGCAGGTTGCTGTAGGCCCGCTTGACGGGCGTGCCAAAGCCGTAGATGCGGGTGTCGTTCAAATCGTACACGGCGCGCTGCACGCGGTCGGGGTTGTTGCCCTCGATCACATGCACGGTCACCGCCCCGTTCGGCTCCACGCTCACGCCCTCCACGATGGCAACGTGATCGGTGCCCACGGTGCGGTTGTAATAGTAAAACCAGATGTAGTCGCCCACATGGGGGATGTACTCATTCGCGCCCAGGTAGTGGTCGCTGCCGATGAGCCACTGCTTCTCCTTGGTGGGCAGCTTGCCGTTATCGCTGATGAAGCGCCCCTTGTCGATAAAGAACGGCGCGCCGGTCGAGGGGCCGCCGTAGCGGGGGTAGACGTTCTCCATCAGGTGCTGGCCGTAGCGCTGATCCACCTGATCCACGCACCAGGTGAGGAACTCCGCGCACCACGCGCAGCGGCTGTGCGAAAACCACTCGCCGTACTTGCTCTCGTCCGGCAGGGGGCCTTCCACATAGCCTACCTCCCCCTGCGCCACCTTGAGCAGCAGCAGCTGGGGCGCACTGTCCGCCGTCAGGGCGGACAGATCCGGCGGCGTCCAGTCGGCGGTGGGGGTAAGGGTAGCGACGGGTGCAGGCGAGGGAGCAGGGGCGGCCGATGAACCGGGGGCAGGCGAAACGACGGGAGAGGAAGATGCGGCGGGAGACGGCGAAGCGCCCTCCGCGAGAGCCGCGGTCAGCGGGCAGAGTATCAGCAGGGAAAGGAGCAAAGCCAGACCTTTTCGCATGGGTACGTCCCCCGTTTGGGCCGGAAGGCGCACGCGGCGGCCCCGGCATGGATGCGGCGAAAAAAGCGCCGCAAGCAACGTAGCACAGGCGGCAGGGGTTGTCAAGGCGGAGCGCAGAAATGGCAACCGTTTGCGGGGCGGTGGTACCGCTGCGCCTGAAAAGCCAAGGAGGGTCGCTTTCCTCTCCCATGCGAAAAGAGGAACGCCGCGCGGGCGCCCCTCTGCCATCAATCCTTGTGCGTTGCCTGTGCTTGCTTACGACTTCTTGACCAGCAGCTTTTTGACCAGCGCCACGATGGCCATCAGCACGCCGCCGCCCACGCCGCCGCCCAACACGTTGGTCAGGATGCTGGTAAGGTCGAGGCTGCCGGTGGATGCGCCGATGCCCAGCAGCGACAGCAGCTGCCCGCCGCCGATGCCGCCCACGATGCCCGCGATGATGTCGCCCACCTTGCCCAGCGATAGCTTGGGCATTACTTTGCCCGCGCCCAGCCCACCGAGGCCGCCGCTGACCAACTGGATCAGGATGCCCACGATACCCTCCATACTGTCGCCCTCCTTCGGTTGTGGATGTTAAACGGGATGATGCCACCCACATGATAGCATTGAAGGAGAATACTGTCAACGAACGGCGGGCGGGCGGCGTCCCGCTTCACGGCGACCCACGCAGGTAGCTTTCCCTCCGCTGCGCCCTCCGCGTCACGGCGCGCGCCGGAAGCCCTGTATCTCCGCCCACACGCGCTCATCCACGGGGATGCCCTCCGCAAGGTTTGCCTCGCGCACGGCGGGCACGCGGCTGCCCGGCCAGCGGATGGGTTTGCCTGTCTCATCCGGCGTGGAGGCGGCCACCCACGCGAGCGTATCGGCCATGATGGCGTTTGCCTCCTCCGCGTCGACCATGGCTGTGTAATGGATGGCGACGAACACCTGCGACAGGCCGTGCTCGTCGCCTGCCTGCCTGCCCACGCCAAGGGTCGTGTTGCCCAGCGACAGGCACCCCGCGAACAGGTCCAGCAGCAGCGACAGCCCCGCGCCCTTCCAGTACCCCGCAGGCAAAATGCGCTTGCTTTGGATGATCTCCGCAGGGTCGCGCGTGAGCCGCCCCTGCGTGTCAAAACCCGCGTCGATGGGCATCTGCCGCCCGCTGAGCCTTGCCAGCTCGAGCGCGCCGTAGGAAAACTGCGACGTGGCCATATCCAGCACCACATGGCCGCCCACGCGCGGCAGCGCCAGCACCAGCGGGTTGTTGCCCAGCCGCGCGTCCACCGCGCCCCACGCGGGCATGTTGGGCATGGTGTTGGTAAAGCAAAGCGCAGCCATGCCCGCGTCGCACGCCTGATAGCCGTAGGTGGCGGCGCGCATCCAGTGGTTGGTGTTGCGCAGGGCCACCAGCCCCATGCCGTGCTCGCGGGCCAGCGCGATGGCGCGCTCCATGGCGCGGGTGGCGTTCACCACCCCCAGCCCCAGGCCGCCGTCCCACCGCTCCAGCGCGCCGAAGCCCGCCACCCGCTCGGCCTGCGCGGCAACGCGCACCAGCCCGTCGTCGATGTTACGCATCAGCCGGGGAAAGCGGTTGATGCCGTGCGTATATACCCCTTCCAGCGAGTTGCGGGCGATCTCCCGCGCGGTGAGGGCGGCGCTCTCCGCGGGGCAGCCCCGGCTGAGCAGCAGCGCGCGAAGCTCGTCCTGTACGGTTTCAAACGGGATGTGCAGCATGGCCTGTACCTCCTCTATGCGGGCGCGCAGTGCCGCCCTTGTCCATACGGTAAGGATTCCCGTGTAAGCGGGCGCAACCCTCTTACATGGCAAAAAAACAGGCGGTGGACCACCTACGCTCGCATATCGGCGATGTCCGTGCGCCCCGTGCCGATGGCAAAGCCGCGCGTGGTGCGGGAAAACCCTCGCACGCCGCGCGGCTTGTATCTTATTTTCATGGTAAGCATGACGGGCGCGGTTCGCCGCCTTACAGCGCCCGGCGCACCAGCCCCATGCCCTCGTGCTCGCGCACCAGCGCGAAGCCTGCCTTCTCATACAGGGACAGGGGGCCGTGGTAGTGGTGCTCGTCGTCCTGCGCGGTCAGCACAGGGTAAGCCTCCGCCGCCGTCGCGCCCTGCGCGCGCAGCGCGTCGACCGCTGCGGCAAGCAGGCGGGTCGCTACGCCCTGCCCGCGGTAGCCCTGCGCGATGGTAAAGCACACCACCGCGCCCACCCCATCCTCCCGCGAAGCAACCTCGGGGTAGTATGTGCGCACGATGGGGATGTTGTCTACCAGATCGCAGTGGCACCAGCCGATGGGCTTTTCCCCGTCGTAGGCGAGCAGGCCGCGCATCTCGCCGCGCAGGATCATCTCCCGCGCCAGCAGCGCGTTCGTCTCGGGCGTGTTGTCCGCCCAAGCCTCAGCATCCGGCGCGTGGAACATGCAGCAGTAGCAGCCGCAGCCCCACTCGGGGTGGTCGGCAAAGGCCACCTTGTCAAAGAAGGTGAAGAAATCCTCCACGGTTTCGGGCGTGAGCGGTTTGATGTTCAGTTGCATGGCTTCCCCTCCGTTTCTGCGCCCAGTATAGCGCGGGGGGCGGGGGCGCGTCAAGGCGGGAGGGTGCGTTGCGCAGCGCAGCGTGTGAGCCTCGCCCCCTGTGCCATGCCAAGTTTTGCAGGGAAAGGGCAGGAGCGAGGGCTCACGCCTCCGGCACAGCCCCTGACTGGCCCTGCGCCCCGTGCAGCCGCTTTTCAAACACGACCAGCGTGAACCCCGCGAACGGCTCGCTCCGCCCAATGGGCACATAGCCCGCGCGCTCGTAGAAGCGGCGGTTTTCCTCCTTGGCAAGGGGCGTGTCCAGCCCCCAGCGGTGCACCTGCGGAAAGGCAGCCTCCAGCAGCGCGATGGCCTGCGCGCCGTAGCCGCGGCTTTGACACGCGGGCGCGATGGCCAGGCAGCCCAGCCAGCGGTAGCCCGCCTCGCGCGGGAAGCTGAGCGTAAAGCCGATGGTCTGCCCCTGCACGACCAGCTTATGCACGGTATCCACGTTGCCTGTGAGCAGCGGCAGCAGGAACTGCGGCTCCTCATAAACGCGCGGGCCCTGCCCAAAGCGCAGCTTATCCGGGTGGAAGGCATCGTGCCCGATGCGGGCGAGCGTATCATAATCCAGCGGGGTGGCGGGCAGGAGGGTGAGGTCGGCGGCGGGCATAGGCGGCTCCTTTCCTGATTGCAGGCAAACATGCGAGGGCGCGCGGGGTGGCGGCGCTTTGCAGGCGCGCCCCTTTGCGCCGCGGCCTGTGATGATACCACACCCGCGACGGTTTGCCAAGGCGCCCTAATTGCTTTTGGGCAAATTCCCAATTCGTGTGCAAAATGGCTCCGTCTTGATTCAAAACCGGTTTCGCGCGTGTATAACCAAAGCAAACCCCGCCGGTACCGCCTGCGCGGCCCGTGCGGGGTGGCGGGCAAACCCGAGCCGCCGCAAAGCGGCGCGGGGCGGCCTGCGCGGCCCTTTCCCCCCTCGCGCCCCTCCGGCGTTCCTCGGTATCCGTTGCTCAGTCCAGCGTGCGCTCCGCGTTCAGCTTGCGGATCATCTCCACCGCCTCGGCGAAGGGGAAGGTGCCCACGTTGTCGCCCTTGCGGTTGCGGATGGTCACGGTCTTCTCAGCAGCCTCGCGGTCGCCCAGCACAAACATGTAGGGTATCTTCTGCATCTGCGCTTCACGCACCTTGAAGCCGATCTTCTCATTGCGCAGGTCCAGCTCCGGACGCAGTTCCTCGGCCAGCAGCAGGTCACGCAGTTCCTTGGCCGCGTCGTCGCTGCGGTCGGTAATGGTCATGATCTTCACCTGCACAGGCGCAAGCCAGGTGGGGAACGCGCCGCCGAACTGCTCGGTCAAAATGCCGATGAACCGCTCCATGGAGCCGAACACCACGCGGTGGATCATCACGGGGCGGTGCTTCTCGCCGTCCGCGCCGGTGTAGGTAAGCTCGAAGCGCTCCGGCAGGTTCATATCCAGCTGGATGGTGCCGCACTGCCATGTGCGCCCGATGCAGTCGCGCAGGTGGAAGTCGATCTTGGGGCCGTAGAACGCGCCGTCGCCCTCGTTGATCGTGTACTTGACGCCCAGATCGTCCAGCGCGCCCTGCAAACCCTCGGTAGCCAGCGCCCACATCTCATCGGTGCCGATGCTGTTTTCCGGCCGGGTGGAAAGCTCCACGGTGTAGGGGAAGCCAAACTGGGTGTATACCTTGTCGATCAGGTGGTACACGCCCTTGATTTCGTCGCGGATCTGCTCGGGGGTCATGAAGATGTGCGCGTCGTCCTGCGTGAAGCAGCGCACGCGCATCAACCCGTGCAGCGCGCCGCTTTTCTCGTGGCGGTGCACCAGCCCCAACTCGCCGCTGCGGCAGGGCAGGTCGCGGTAGCTCCAAAGCCTGCGCTCGTACACCAGAATGCCGCCGGGGCAGTTCATGGGCTTGATGGCAAAGTCGATATCGTCAATCTTGGTGGTGTACATGTTCTCGCGGTACTTGGCCCAGTGGCCGCTACGCTCCCACAGGGCGCGGTTGAGCATAATGGGGGTCTTGATCTCCTCATACCCGGCCTTCCTGTGAATGTCGCGCCAGTAATCCTCCAGAATGTTGCGCAGCACCATGCCCTTGGGGTAGAAGAACGGGAAGCCCGGGCCTTCGTCGCGGATGTCGAACAGGTCCAGCTCGCGGCCCAGCCTGCGGTGGTCGCGTTTCTTGGCCTCTTCCAGCTGGCGCACGTACTCGTCCAGCTCGTCGCGGGTGGGGAAGCAGGTGCCGTATACGCGGCAGAGCATCTTGTTGTGCTCGTCGCCGCGCCAGTAGGCCCCGGCGATCTGCGTGAGCTTGAAAGCCTTGAGGTAGGAGAGGTTGGGCAGGTGCGGGCCTACGCACAGGTCCACAAAATCGCCCATCTCGTAAAAGCTGAGCGTTTCATCTTCCGGCAGGTCGAGGATCAGCTGCACCTTGTAGGGCTCGCCGCGCTTCTCCATCAGGGCGATGGCCTCGGGGCGGGGCAGGGTGTAGCGGCGCGGGCGGATGGACTGGCGGGCGATCTTGTCCATCTGCTTTTCGATCTTGGGCAGGTCGTCCGGCGAGAAGGGGGCGGGCAGGTCAAAATCATAGTAGAAGCCGTTTTCGATAGCGGGGCCGATGGCCAGCTTTGCCTCGGGGTACAGGCTCTTAACCGCCATGGCCAGCAGGTGCGAGCAGCTGTGCCGGAGCACCTTGCGGCCATCCTCGTCCGCGAAGGTCAGGGGCTCCACCGCGCCGCCCGCGGTGATGGGCGCGAACACGTCCTTGAGGGAGCCGTCCGCAAGGCGCACGGCATAGTACTTCTTCAGGTCGTCCGGGGATACGGTCTTGAGCAGGTCGCCCGCCGAGCTGCCCTCCGCCACGTCGTAGGCTTTGCCAAGCAGGGTCAGTTCCATGGTTACCATCCTCTCTGTTTTTCGGGGGACAGAAAAATCCGCCCCAACGCATTGGTTCTGCGGGGACGGACGATGTTAACTCGTTCGTGGTTCCACCCTGCTTGGCAGCGGCAAGCCGCTCCCACTCATTTGGCAAGGCGCTGTATCGCGCGCACGCGCACCGTCGGCGGGTGGTGTCCTGCTCGTGGGCGCTGCCCGCCGCTTGCAGCCAAGGCGGCGGTCTCTGTGGCGGCCCCTCACGGCGGCGCGTTCCGCGTCATCCGATGATGGGTGTAGGATAGCACGCCCCGCCCCAAGTGTCAAGCGCGTTTTGCGCGCCGCGCGGCGTGGAAAGCATTTCCATTTCTTTGATAAAAAGCCCACATGCGCATAGGATTTTCCGAAACGCTTGTCGAAAAAAACCTATGCCTGTTATGTGTCCGCGCAACAGAAGGATTTTCCGCAACTGCCGCAGAGGAGGAAAACCATGAGCACCCCAGCGCCCGCGGCGGAAGCCCTCCGGCAGCTGATCGACAAAAGCCGCAACATCGTTTTCTTCGGCGGCGCGGGCATGAGCACGGAGAGCGGCATCCCGGATTTTCGCGGCGCGCACGGCCTCTACGGCGGCGCGGAGGGCAAAAGCTACGAGGAGATGCTCTCCATCCGCTACTTCCTAAACCAGCCCGCGGCGTTCTGGGCCTTTTACAAGGGCGTGATGCTGCACCCGACCGCCAAGCCCAACGCGGGGCACTATGCGCTGGCGCGGCTGGAGGCGCAGGGCAGGCTCAAGGCCGTGGTGACCCAGAACATCGACGGGTTGCACCAGGCGGCGGGCAGCCGCGTGGTGCATGAGCTGCACGGCACCGTGCACCGCAACCGCTGCCTTGCCTGCGGCAGCGTGTATGACCTTGCTTACGTGCTGGCCGCGCCGGGCGCGCCGCACTGCACCTGCGGCGGTTTGCTGCGGCCCGATATCGTTTTTTACGGCGAGCCGCTGAGCAGCGTCGTGATGGATGCGTCCATCCGCGCCGTCATGAAATGCGACCTTTTGATCGTAGGCGGCACGTCGCTGAGCGTGTACCCGGCGGCGGGGCTGCTGGGCTACCGCCGCGAGGCCAGGCTCGCGCTCATCAACCTGACTGAAACGCCCTTTGACCAGCGCGCCGATCTGGTGGTGCGGCAAAGCACCGCCGCCGCGCTGGGTTCCGCCATTCCGGCATAGCGGGCGCGGCATCCCGCGCGCATATCACGGCTTAGGAGGATCGACATGATCTATATTACGGGCGATACGCACGGCAGCGCGGCGCGGCTGAGCCGCGAGACCATGCCATTTGCGGATCGGTGGACCAAGCGCGACACGCTGATCGTCTGCGGGGATTTTGGCTACCTGTTCACCGGCGGCCCCAAGGAGGAGCTGGCCCTGCGTGAGCTGAGCTTCCGCCCCTACAACATCGCCTTTATCGACGGCAACCATGAGAATTTCGACCTGCTGGCGGCCTACCCGCCCGTGGAGTGGCGCGGCGGCATGGCGCGGCGCATCCGCCGCAACGTGTACCACCTGATGCGCGGGCAGGTGTTCGAGATGGAGGGGCACACGCTGTTCACCTTCGGCGGCGGTTACTCCATCGATCAGGCGCGCCGCTACGAGGGCGTGGATTGGTGGCGGCAGGAGATGCCCTCGCCGGACGAGTATGCCATCGCCCGAAAGAACCTTGTGCGCTGCGACCACGATGTGGACTTTGTGATCACCCATGCCGCGCCCGAAAAGGTGATGAAGCAGATCTTCGGCGACCACGAGGGCGAGCGCGAGCTCAATGATTTTTTGCAGTGGATGATGGACAACGTGACCTACAAGCGGTGGTACTTTGGCCACCTGCACATGGACGCGCCGCTGGAGAGCCGCATGTATGCGATGTTTTTGTCCGTCAGGGAACTGACCACCGGGAATATCGTATGGTAAGGGCGTGAGCGACGCCCTTACGACCGCGCCTTTGGTCGAGCCCCCTTGGATGGGGGCTTTTTCTATGCCTACTTGTTCAGGGTGCGCCAGCGGGCGCTGGGGGCGGAGGGGCCGCCCTTGCGAGGGCGGGCAGGGGCTTTCCGCTCGCCCCTGCACCCTTCGGGTCGCCCTCTTAGGCGGCGGGCTTAAGCGCGAAGTCGCCCTTGACGTACAGGATAGTCGTACGTCGCCGCCGCGCAACATCGCACATGCGTTTTCCTCCGAGCTCCGTGCGCGGCAGCGCCGGCCGACAAGCCTGTCCGCCTGCGTGCGACCCCGCGCTTCCCCGCCTTGCTGTATTCAGGCGATGGGCGAAAATGCCTGTCCCGCTTGGTGTCATGCAAAACAAATCTATCTCCCTCACATAATAGTGGCGAAGAATTAACATGCCTACCCCCCTTGATATAAGGCTAAAACCGAAAATGGCCACCCAACTTGGCTGGTCGTTTCAGGATTTCATTGTCCCGCCAGTTTGAACGAAACTTCACCTTTCCTCCATCCATGGCAAAGCGCTTCCATGCGAACATAAACAAAGCACAAACGCTTCCTTCCCGCAGAAGGGCTCGTTTGTGCTTTTCACTGATGCCACGCAATACAAAATGATCGATGCGCGTGTATGCGCAATCTTTTATGATGCCGCCAAGAAAAACGCAAGATTGGGCCGTCAACTGCGCTAACCCCGTCGTACCCCCGCCCCGCGCCCGCAGACGCGGCTCCCGAGGGGATGGTTGGGAAGGGGACGAAAGTCCCTTTCCCAAAGGCGTGCTCCTAGCACGCCGCTAGCGTTGCCTTCCCCTCCGGCGAGGTCTTCACCTGATAGAACGCATCCGCGTGGGCGCCTGCGGCGTCGGCCTTGTCCGTGCATGTCAAAAAGGTCTGCACGCCCTCCGCGCTCTTGAGCAGGGCGTTGCGGCGGCGCGCGTCCAGCTCGCTGAACACATCATCCAAGAGCAGGGTGGGCGTTTCGCCCATCTCGTTTTCGATCAGGGCGATCTCCCCCAGCTTCATGCTCAGCACGGCGGTGCGCAGCTGCCCCTGGCTGCCGAAGGCGCGCAGCTCCTTGCCGCACAGCAGCAGGGCCAAATCGTCCCGGTGGGGGCCGTAGCCGGTAAACAGGCGCATCTTGTCCTCCGCGCGGGTGCGCTTCAGGCTTGCCAGCATCTGGCGGGCGGGGTCGTCCGCGGTGGCGAGCGGCCCCACGTAGCGCAGCGCGAACGTCTCGGCGGCATCCTCCGCGATGGCGGCGTACTGCGCCGTGGCGTTTACCGCCAGCTCCGCAAGGAACCAGCGGCGCGCCTCCACCACGGGCACGGCCGCAGCGGCCAGTTGCTCGTCCCACGCGTCCAGCTGCGCATCCGTGCCCGCGCCGCCGTCGCACCGGCAGGCCTTCAGCAGCGCGTTGCGGCTCTCCAGCGCGCTCAGGTAACGCTTGAGGCATTTGAGGTAG
Source organism: uncultured Oscillospiraceae bacterium (assembly GCA_964584315.1). Classification (GTDB taxonomy): domain Bacteria; phylum Bacillota; class Clostridia; order Christensenellales; family Aristaeellaceae; genus CAXXOK01. The sequence continues at coordinate 11,502 of CAZOZO010000009.1, read as the reverse complement.
GCGGGGCGTATCTGGCTCAACTGCATGTCGATGAAGCGCCGCCGCGCGGCGGGCCCGTCGCGCACGATGCGCAAGTCCTCCGGCCCGAACATCACGGTGGTGGCGTGGCCCATCATGTCGGTGATGCGCTCGGCAGGCTTGCCGTAGAGCAGCACGCGCTTTTGCGGCTTGATCTGCGGGTACAGGCGCACCTCCAGGTCATGCCGTCCGTCTAAGCGCCGCGTTTCGCCGTGCACGAAGGCGGCCTCCGCGCCTTCGGCGATCATCTCTTTGTCGACGGCGGTGCGGTGGCTGCGCCCGACCGACAAAAGGTGCATGGCCTCCAGAAGGTTGGTCTTGCCGGAGCCGTTCGCGCCGAATAGCACGGTGGTGCCTTTGACGGGCGCAAGCGACAGCGCCTCGTAATTGCGGAAGTTTGCCAGCCGCAGGGCGGAAAAATACAATCGCCGCGCCCCCTTTCGCTCAGGCCTCGGGGCCGCAGTTTTGGCGGGTGATGATGATGTGCGAAACGCCGAACACGACGGACAGCGCCATCAGCGGCACGTTGAGCCACAGGAGGCCGCTGACGAAAAACACCAGCGAGGGTGCCACGGCCAGCGCGGTGGCCGCGCCAACGCTTTCACGGCGGAAGTAGGCCATCCACACCGCCCAGTAGACGAACAAAAGCGGCGTGACCAGCGACAGCCACACGATGTTCCACACAGGCGCGCCCTGCGTATAGGTGAGAAACGGCAGCCGCACGCACATCAGCGCCATGCAGCCGTAGCGGCCGATCTGCTCCAAAACGAGCAGCAGCCGGTTGGTGCACAGCTTTTTAGCGTTGGGGTGCCGCGCGGCATACAGGATGTTGGGCACCAGCAGCGCCACCATCGCCATCAGGCCGGGCAGGTTCAGCCAGTCCATAAGGTTACCAGCCTTTCGCAGGGGATTGCGGAGTGGGAGAGAAGGAAAAGCGCACAGGGGTACGGGGCCGGAAGCGGACGGCTCGGCAATGCGCCAAGCCGAATGCAGCCCGCGGCGGAGTACGTACAAATCCAACGCAGGAAGCGGAAGCAAACGCCACGGCATGCGGTTTACGAAAGACGCCGCGTGTGCGCAAATGCGCGTAGGCGGCTAGCGCGTAGGCGCGTCAGCCCGGCGCAGCCGTGCCGCCGGGCGCATCGGCGCGCGCCTCCACGTTGCGGGTGATGGTCACGGTCACGGGCGGCTCCGAAAGCGGCTCGCCAAAAGCGTCCAGCCCGTCCGCGGCGTAGCGGCGAATGACCAGCGTGTCCGCGTCCGGCGCATCGACATCGGCAAAGCCGGTTTGCAGCACGGGGTGCAGGCGGCGGTGGTTCAGCAGCGCGCACACGCTGTTCCACAGCACCGCGTCGCCACCGTCCCAGTCCATGGGCGCGCGGTTCCACGGGTCGGCCATACCCTGCATACCCATCTCGTCGCCATAGTAAACGGCGGGCGCGCCGGGCAGCGCGCAGAGCAGGCGCAGGGCCTCCAGATACCGCTCCTTGGCCACGGCCAGCTCCCGCGGGGTCAGGCGCACGCGGCGCGCGTCCTCCCGCGGCATCTGGATGATGCCGTCGCGGTCATAGCCCGCAAAGGCGTTCAGGGCGCGCACGCGGTCGTGGCTGCCCAGCAGGTTCATGGCCGCGTAGCGGAAGGGCGCAGGGTACACCTCCCGCTGGTGGTCGATCAGCCGCTTGAGGCCGCGCGCGTCCGTACGGTGGGTAAAAAAGTCGATCACCGCGCGGCGCAGGGGGTAGTTCATCACACTGTCGAGGGTGTCGCCCAGGCAATAGCTGCGGGGCTGGCCGTAGGTCACCTTATTGCTGGCGTCCTCCCACACCTCGCCCAGCAAAGTGCCCTCCGCATCCTGCCGCTTGACGGCGGCGCGCATCCCCTGCAAAAGGGACACAGGCAGCTCGTCCGCCACGTCCAGCCGCCAGCCGCACGCGCCGCGCTTCATCCATGCGGGCAGCACGCCGCCCTCGGGCCGCAGCAGAAAGTCGCGGTAGGCGGGGTGATCCTTATCCACGGCGGGCAGGGTGTAAAAGCCCCACCACGCGTTGTAGTGGTCAGGGTACTCAAAAAAGCGGTACCACGGGTAGTAGGGGGACCGCTTGCTCTGGTAAGCGCCCAGCGTATCATAGCGGCCGTAGCGGTTGAAGTAGCGGCTGTCCGCGCCCGTATGGCTGAAAACCCCGTCCAGCAGCACGCGGATGCCCCGTGCCTTCGCCAGCGCGGCAAGGGCGTCAAAATCCGCCTCGTCGCCCAGGATGGGGTCTACGGCATGGTAGTCGCCGGTGTCATAGCGGTGGTTGGTGCGGGCGCGCACGACGGGGTTGAGGTACAAAACGCTCACGCCCAGCGCCTGCAAATAGTCCAGCTTTTCCGCGATGCCTTCCAGCGTGCCGCCAAAAAAATCCAGCGCGCGGTTGTCGCCGTTCTCAGGGTCGGTGTCCAGCGTGGGCGGCTCGCCCCAGTCCGCGTGAAAGGCGGCCTCCGGGTGCGCGGCGGCGATGCGTGCCTGCCGCTCGGGCGCTACGGGCGTCGCGCCGCGATGGAAGCGATCCGGGAACAGCTGGTAGATCACGCCCTCCCGCAGGTAGCGCGGAGTCTCAAACGCAGGGTCGTACACGGTCACCTGATAGCTGCGCGGCGCGCCATACATCAGCGCGCCCTCGCCGCCCAGCTCGTCCCATGCGTTGCCGTAGCGGATGTCGCCGCCCGCGGCGTGGATGATAAAATCGTACCAGAAGAGCATCGGCGTTTGGGGCACGGCCACCGTGGCCTCAAAAAGGTGCTTGCCAAGGAGCCGCATGGGGGTGGTTTGCTCGGTACCGTCCCACGTGCGCAGGGTGACGCGGTCGCTCTCGTCGCAGGCGATGCGCACCGTGAGCCGCCCGCCCGCCTTGACGGGGCCGATGGGGTCGCGATAGGCGGGCGCGTGGGAATCGTGCAGGATCATCAGGGGTCCTCCTTCGGGGTAGGGGTTCTTTCTATCATACCCTGTTTAGGGTGGTTGCGCAAGTAAGGCGGCGAGGAGCGCTTCTTTGCCGTGGAATGCCGCCCGGCATGCCTGGCACCGCAGTGCGAAGCGTGCCGACCCGCGCCTGTTGATGCCAAACCGATGCGATGTGCCTTGGCCGCTCTCCTCTTGCGACGACGCAAAGCGCGGGCGGCATTCCGCCGCCCGCGCGCATGGCTCATGCAATAACCGCCGTGTTTCCGTCCCTGCCGCTACAGCTCAAACCGTGCCAGCACCTGCTTGGCCACGCGCACGCGGGGCATGCGCGAGTCCATGGCCTCTTTCTCCAGCACCCGGTGCGCCTCTTCCTCGGTGATGCGCAGGTGCTCGATCAGCAGGCATTTCGCGCGGTCGATGATCTTGAGCTCCTCATACTTCTTTTGCAGCTTCTCGTTCTCGCTCTTGTACTGCAGCATGCGGTTGCGGCAGGCCAGCCCCACGCGCACCGCCTGCTCAAACAGCTGGGGCACCACCGGCTTGGCCACCACCAGCACGCCCGCCTCGGTGGCCGCGTCGTTGATCATGGGGGCCAGCTCCGCCTTGACCAGCAGAATCACCGCGGCACTGGTGCGCCGCGCCAGGTCGATGGCCAGCTCCAGCCCCGTCTCGTCCTGCAGCGGGGCGTTGATCAGGGCCAAGGTATAATCGCCGCTCAGGATGCGGCGCGCCTCGGTGGCGCTTTGCGCAAACACCACCTCGCCGCACGGCGTGCCGGCGAGCATCTGCCTGAGTTTGTCCTGCCCCTGCGCGGCAACGAGCAACGCCTTATCACCCGACAAAGGATCGCCCCCTTTCCACCCGCATGCGCCTAAAAGCGCTCAAACTGCTTTTGGAAAAGGCTTTGCTTGTCCAGTCGGTCCAGGCGCAGCAGCTCCTCGCCGCCGCGCAGGAAGGCGGAAACCACCTCGGGGGGAAGGCTCTCGTTGATGAAGGCGCTGCTTTTCGCCAGTGCGATGGCCTCGGTCAGGCTCTCGGGCAGCACGGGGGCGCTTTGCCAGTCGCGGCCCACCGAGGGCGGCAGCGCCTCGCGGTTTTCGATGCCCTTGAGCGCGGCGCGTATCACCAGCGCATACACCAGATAGGCGTTGCAGGTGGGGTCCGGGCTGGCGACCTGCATGCGCGCGAAGCGGTTCTGCGGCAGGGGCACGCGCAGGGCGTTGCGCCCGCGGCTGTGCGACCAGCACACGCGGTTGGGCGATTCGTCGTCGGTCAGGCGGTCGTAGCTGTTGGGCAGGGGGTTGGTAAACAGAGTCATCTCCGGCAGGCGGCGCAGTACGCCGGCCAGCGCATGCCGGGCCTCGGTGGATAGCTGCCCGTTCTCCATGCGGAAGAGGTTCACCCGGTCGCGGTAGAGCGACAGGTTGATGTGGAATGCGTTGCCATACGTGTCCGCCAGCGGCTTGGGCATGAAGGAGGCGCGCAGGCCGTAGCGGGAGGCGATGGTGCGCACCGCGTTATGGAACGCGGCCTGATGATCCGCGCTGGTCAGCGGATCGGCACGGTGGAAGTCGATCTCGTTTTGCCCGGGGCCGCGCTCGTGGTGGCTGCTTTCGGGCTGGATGTTCATGCTTGCCAGCGTCAGGCTGATCTCGCGGCGCACGTCCTCCCCGCGGTCCAGGGGCGATACGTCCAGGTAGCCCGCGTGATCGTGCGGGCGGCTGGTGATGCCGCCCTGCTCGTCCGCCTCGAAGAGGTAAAACTCACACTCCGAGCCGATGCGCACGCTGAGGCCCGCCGCCTCGGCCTGCGCGGTGGCCTGCTTCAAAATGCCGCGCGGGTCGGCGGGGTAGGGCTTGCCGTCCGGCGTCAAAACATCGCACAGCAGGCGGCACACGCGGCTGGCCTGCGGCCGCCACGGCAGTATGCACAGGGTGTTGGGGTCGGGGCGCAGCAGCAGGTCGCCGTCGGTGGCGCCCTCAAAGCCGTCGATGGCCGTCGCGTCGAAGGGGATGCCCGTCTCAAACGCCTGCGCGAACAGGTCGGGCTGCACGGCCACGTTTTTCAGGCGGCCAAACAGATCCAAAAAGGCGAGACGGACAAACTTGACGTCGTTCTCCTCAAAAAAACCGAGCAATTCCTGCGCGAGCATAGGGGGCCTCCTTTTGCGGCGTGCGCCTTGGCGGGGGGATGGCGCGGCGGGTGCTGGGAGTGCGCGGGGGTATGCCGTATTCTACCACGAGAAGGGCGGGTTAGAAAGGGTCGGTTGGATGCGAGCGGTTTTTTCGCGGTTTTTCTGCGCGGTGGAATGGAAGGATTGGGCGCTTTTAGCCGCGCGCAGGCAAAAGGCGCGGCTTTTGCCGCGCCTTAAACTGCCCCCCGCCGCAGCGGCAAAGGGTCAAGCCGAAGCCCTTGTAGGGTGCAGGGGCAAGGCCCGTCGTTTGTCAGGCATGCTTTTCGTCAAGCGCCGCGCGCTCCTTGGGCATGGCCCACGTGATGCCCAGCACCACCAGCACCGCAAGGCCCATGGCGCCCAGCAGCACCCACAGGCCCATGCCCGTCAGCGGCACCAGGTAGAACACCTTCGGGATCACCGCCACGGCCAACGCCATGGCCGCCGCCATGGCGGCCACCAGCGCGGCGCGCAGCGCATCAAACGGCAGGCTGGTGAGCGCCAGCACGAAAAGCCCCGCAAAGCCCGCCGCCAGCGTGCAGATGGTGCTCACCTGCTCGCCGCCCATGCCCAGCGGGCCTGCGGCCAGCATGACGGCGAGGCACACGAACGTGACCGCCAGCCCGCCCGGCACCGCGCGCAACAGCACGTTTTTGAGAAAGCTGCCCTTGACGCGCTCGCGGTTGGGCTGCAAGGCCAGCACGAACGACGGAAAGCCGATGGTAAGCGAGGAGATGAGCGTGAGCTGGATGGGCGCGAAGGGGTAGGCCAGCGGCAGCACCAGCAGCAGCGCCGCCAGCAGGAAGCTGAACAGGTTTTTGACCAGAAACAGCGCCGAAGCGCGCGTGATGTTGTTGATCACGCGCCGCCCTTCCAGCACGATGTGGGGCACGACCGCAAAATCCGCGTTGAGCAGGGTGATCTGCGCCACGCGGGCCGCCGCGTCGCTGCCGCCCGCCATGGCGATGGAGCAGTCCGCCGCCTTCAGCGCGGGGATGTCGTTCACCCCGTCGCCCACCATGGCCACGGTGCGCCCCTGCCGTTTCAGGGCCGCGACCAGCTGGCGCTTGTCCTCCGGCGATACGCGGCCAAACACGGCATAGTCCCGCGCCAGCGCGTCGTAGTCCGGCACGCCCGGAAGCGCGGAAAGGTCCACCGCGCGCTCCGCGCCATCCAGGCCCGCCTCCGTGGCGATGCGGGACACGGTCAGCGCACTGTCTCCACTGATGATTTTCAGCTGCACGCCCTGCTCGCGGAAGTAGGCAAGCGTATCCTTCGCGTCGGGGCGCAGGGTGTCCCCCACCAGCACCAGCGCGAGGGGCACAAGGCACCCCGGCAGGGTTTTGCCCGCAAGGGGCGCATCCGCGCGGCACAGGGCCAGCACGCGCACGCCCTGCGCGGCGTGGCCGCGCGCGGCTTGCAGCACGTCCGGGCAATCCGCGGCCACGCGCTCCGGCGCGCCCAGCACCAGCGTGCCATGCTCCGCTACCTGCGCGGCGCTCCACTTGCGCCCGCTACTGAAGGGCACGGTGGCCGCGGGCGTTTCGATGGCCGCGGGCGGGTAGGCCGCGCGCAGCGCCTGAAAGGTGGGGCCCTCCTCGGCGGAGAGCGCGGCGGTAAAGGCGCAAAGGGCAGCCGCGGCGTCCGCCTCGGCCATGCCCGCAAGGGGGATCAGGCCGGTCACGCGCATCTGGCCGCTGGTCAGCGTGCCCGTCTTGTCCAGGCACAGCACGTCCACGCGGGCGAGGTTCTCGATGCCGTACAGCTCGTTTACCAGCGCGCCGCGCCCGCCCAGCCGCACCACGCCCACGGCCAGCGCCACCGACGTGAGCAAAATGAGCCCTTCGGGGATCATGCCCAGCGTGGCGGCGACCGTCTTGGTCACGGCCTCGTTCAGGGGCATACCCAGCCCCAGCGTTTGCCGCAGGTACAGCGCGATGCCGATGGGCACCAGCGTGATGCTGACCACGCGGATGATCGCGTTGAGCGACGCCATCAGCGCGCTTTGCGGGCGCTTGACACGGCGGGCACTCTGCTGCAGCTGCCCCGCGAAGCTGGCCGCGCCCACCTTAGTCAGCTCTGCGGTCAGCTCGCCCTCGGTCAGGTAGCTGCCGGAGAGCAGCGTATCGCCCGCGCGCTTGGGGATGGGCTCGCTCTCGCCCGTCAGCAGCGATTCGTTCACCTCGGCTTCGCCCGAAACCACGCGCGCATCCGCTGGGGCTTGATCGCCGCGGGTCAGGCGCACCACGTCGCCCTGCACCAGCGCGGAGGGGGGCAGTGGGGTTTCCGCGCCGCCGCGCAGGGTGCGCACGCGGCCCTCCGCCAGCAGCAGCAGGCGGTCGTGCGTGCGCTTGGCGCGCAGCTCCTGCACAAGCCCGATGACCGCGTTGGACACCACCACGCCCATGAAAAGCAGGTTGCGGTAGCTGCCGATCCACAAAAGCAGAGCCGCCAGCACGAGGTTCAATAGGTTAAACAGCGTAAACAGGTTGCGGCGCACGATGGCGGGCACGCCGTGCTCGCCGCTCTTGGGCATGCGGTTGCCAAGCCCGCGCGCAGCGCGCGCCTGCGCCTCGGCTTCGGTAAGGCCGAGGGGAGCGATCTGCGCGGGGGGCGTGGCTGCCGTATGCGCGGGGGTCTGCGTGGCCGCGGGGGTGTCGGTATGCTGCATGAAGCGTCTCCTGTCGATGGGCGGGCGGCTGCCCGTCCGAAATAGCCATGAGCCTGATGGGAGCATAGCGCAACATGCGCCGCGATGCAAGGGCCTCCGGCGCAAAACCCGCGGCTTGGGGCACGGAAAGTCGGTTTTGGCCGGCGTGAAGAACGGCGTGCTGCGGCGCCAGCCCGAGGGTGGAATGGTACGGGGGAACTTGAAGGCGGAATAGGCGCGCGACAGCATGTGAAAAACAGGCCGTGAACGGCCTGCTTTTTTGCGTTTATCCATGGTTTTGCAGGCAGGGGGCAAACACGCCCGCCGCCCTTTTCGTTACAGCAGCATGCCCACGGCGTAGGCTGCCGCGCACGCGGCGAAGGCCACGGTCAGCAAACTCCTGCGCAGGTAGGCCAGCAGCAGCCCCACCAAAAGCCCCGCCAGCGAGGCGGGCACGCTGCCCGCGCATGTGAACACGGCGGGAAAGGTCATCGCGCCCAGCACGGCGTAGGGCATGTAGCGTAAAAACGCCTGCAAAAACGGGCTGCGGATGCGCCCGCGGATCGCCGCCAGCGGCAGCATGCGGATCAGGTACGTGACCCCCGCCATCGTGAGCACATAGGGCCAAAACTGCGCACCGTCCATCAGCGGTTCCCCTCCTCTTTGCCGACCTGCGAGGGGCAGGTATCGCCCCCCAGCACCTCGGCCTCCTCCTGCGCGGTCAAATCACGCGCGGGGGCGGGCCACAGCCACGCCGCCAGCGCGGACGCGGCCACCGCGCACACGATGATGCGGAAGCCCCCCGTGATGAAGTGCAGCATCGGCAAAAAGGCGATCAGGCAGCTGAGCGCCGCCGACACCAGCACCACCGCTCGAATTTCGCGGCACTGCCGGAAGGGCGGCATCACGATGGCCAGAAACATGCCGTAGATGGCCATGCCCAGCGCGTCGCGCAGCGCCGCGGGCAGCAGCTCGCCCGCCGCCGCGCCCAGCACCGTGCCCAGCGCCCAGCCGACGTAGGGCCCGTTGGTCAGCCCGTACAGGTAGGCCTTGCCCAGCAGCCCCGGCTGCGACGAGGCCACCAGAAACACCTCGTCGGTATTGCAAAAGCTCAGCAGCAGGCGGTGCGACGTGGTCATGCTGCCGTCCAGCTTTTGCCCCAGCGCAAGGCTCATCAGCGCATAGCGCAGGTTGATGGTCAGCTGCGTCAGCGCCATTTCGGCCAGGCCGCCGCCCGCCGCCATCAGTTGCAGGCCCGCCAGCTGGCCCGCGCTGGTCACGTTCAGTAGCGATATGGCCGCCGCCTGCCATGTGGCAAGGCCCGCCGCGCTGGCCTGAATGCCAAACGCGAACGCTACGCCGATATAGCCCAGCGCGATGGGCAGGCCGTGTTTGAGGCCGCGGAGATAGTCTGTCAAGGGCAGCGCCTCCCAAGCGGGCGGTAGGCCCGCGGATCGTGTTTTGGTTTTGTCAGCCGAAAGCTGTTATACCACGAAAGCAAGGGTGTGTGCAAGCGGAGGATGCGATGAGGGACGGAGTGTGGAGGGGGAAAACGGGCGTTGGCGGCCGCGCAAGCGAAAGGCCGCGCCCCTTGGCGCGGCCTTTGGGTTGTGTCGGTCGTTGGCGGCAAGCGTCGCTCGCATCGCAGCGTGGCGTCGTTTCTGCCTTGGCGGCATCGGATGCAAAGTGGGAGGGCTGGCCTCGCTTACTAAAGTTGGCGGCACGCGTCGCTCGCATCGCAGCCGCTGCGCGGCTGACCGCTCGCTTTGGGTTTTTCGCTGCGGCGAGGGCCTTGGGGCGCCGCCCCAAACCCCGCAAGGGCCATTGGCCCTTGACCCCCATATTATCTCTTACCAGCGGCCGTTGTGCTCACGCCAGGCGCGCTTGGCTTCCCTTGCGGCTTCCCGCGCGGCGTTACGAACCTCATTGGCGATATCCCGCGCGCTGTCGCGCGTCTGGCCGGCGGTGGCACGGGCCGCGTCACGCGCCCTGTCTGCCGTTGCGCGCGCCTGGGCCGCTGCGTCACGGGCCGCGTCGCGCGCTTCCCGCGCGGCATCCGCATAGCGCCTGCGGCTCCGCTGCGCGCGCCTGCCCTGCCCCGTCACGATCAGCACGATGATCACCAGCACCACCCAGCCGCCGGGCGTCAGGCCGCCGCCGTTCTCATCCTGCTTGTCCAGCTTCTGGTTAAAGTTGTTCACCGTGTCGGTGATCGCGTTCACTGCGCTGCCCCACACCGACGAGGTGGCCGCCACCATGCCCTGCACCGCGCCGTCCACGGCGTTGAGCGCCCCGTCCACGGCGTTGCCAACCGTCTGGCCCACGCTGCTCGCGCCGGTGTCTGTGCCCGCGCCCTGCGCCGTGGCCTGCGCCTGCTGCGGCTGGACCTGCGCCTGCTGGTAGTCCGCAAACAGCCTGCCCATATCGACCTTCGCGCCATACTGCTTGCTCAGCAGCGCGTTAAAGCCCGTAAAGAAGCCGCCCATCGCCTCGTCGTAGCGCTGCGTCGCAAAGGCCTGCGCAAAACCGCTGTCATACAGCAGGCTTTTGAGGCTGGCCGCGCTCAGCTTTTGCGCCGCCGCCGTGCCCGCCGTTACGGCGAAGGTATCCTCCGCCGCCGCGCCCAGCAGCAGCACGTCGTTTTCACCCAGCTCCCAGCGGGTGAACAAGGTATCCGCATAAGCCTGCACAGGCTCGCCATCCAAAAACTGCACCAGCGCCACGTTCACGGTCACGCCGGTCTGCGCCTTCGCCTTTTCGGCATAGGCGGCGATATCGGCGGCCACGGCGGTGCTGAGCACGTTCGCGTCGTCGGTCAGGGTGCCGGTATGCGCGGGGTAGCGCGCCAGCGCCAGCGCCGAGGCGGAGCACAGCAGCATGACCGTGAGCGTGAGCGCGGCAAGGGTCTTCCAAAGCGTCGTTTTCATAGTACTCCTTATGCGCCAACATGGGCGGATGGTCCGTCAGGGGCCGGTGGATCAGTACAGCTCGCAGGGTTTGACGCCGAAGAACCGCGCCACATCGCCCAGAACGGGCATTTGCAGCTTCTGGTTATATTCCGTGGCCGCCTTGTTGTAGGCGGTGTAGATGGCGCTCTGCCCGTACTGGGCAAAATCGTCGGTCAGCATAGCCAGGTAGCGCGTGTCGCGCGCGCTGGCCGCGAGGCTCTCGCTCTGCCCAAGCGTCTGGGCGGTGGCGGCGAAGGCCGCGGCAAGGGCCTGATCCTTCTCCTTGAGCAGCGAGGGGGTGGGGCTTTGGCCTACGCCGCGCACGGCCAGCGCCGCGCCGCGCAGGGCGGCCACGCCGGGGTCGCCCGCGATGTGGCGGTCCGCCACCACGCACAGGTTCAGGCCGTCGCTGGCGCGGTATGCAAGCGCCGCGCCCACGCCGTTCTCGCCGCTGAGCAGCGCGGCCACCTGCGCGCGCTCGCCCGCGTAGCCGCTCACGTTGCCGTACAAAAGGCCGAAGATGACCAGCACCAGCGAGATCAGGATCGATGCGCCGATGGAAAGCTTGGGTTTCATAGCGGTTCCTTTCTATGTGGGAGGGGGGTATCAGCCTACAAAAAGCACGCTCCCGCGCAGGCGGGAGCGTGTCGCCTGTGCTGCAGGGGTCAGTGGCGGAGTTCCAGCAGCTTTGCCTTGAGCTGGCCTTCCATGACCGCCAGCTGCTTTTCGGCCTCGATGCGCTTGGCGCGGCCCTCGTCCTGTATCTTCA
>CAZOZO010000008.1:0-80897 GCA_964584315.1 uncultured Oscillospiraceae bacterium | reverse complement strand
GCGCGCCGCCCAGCAGCATCACGCTGCCGATGACCGACTCCGTCTTGCCCAGCCCGGACGCGAACAGCGGGAACAGGTAATCCTTGAAATACATCATGAGCATGTACGGCAGCATGACGAACAGCAGAAAGCTGAACACCCGCGGGTTTTTGAGGAAGCGCAGTGTATCGCCCCGCGTGCCTGCCTTCTCCTCAACCGTGGCGGTGAGCGTTTCCGAGCCTCGCAGGCTGTGCAGCGCCAGCCCAGCCGCCGTGAGCACGCACACGACCGAGGCGAGGTACGCCGCGGGGTAGCCCAGATACTGGGCCACATAGCCGCCCGCGGACGAGCCCAGCACCACGCCCGTGATCACACCCACGTTGAGCCCTGCGATCAACGATTGCTGTTCGGTGGGCTCCTCGGTGCGGGCAGGCATGGCGTTGCATGTGACCACGGAGGCGCCGGTGCCCACGCCGCCCACAGCCTTGGCCAACAGAAGCAGCCAGTATTGCCCGCTCACGATGGCGCCGATGGCCGTAAACGCGCCCACGCATTGCAGCGCAAAGCCGCCCAGCAGCACCGCGCGCGGGTGGCTCCTGTCCAGCACGCGCCCCGCCACCAGCGCGGAAAGGCCGATGGTCAACAGCTGCAAGCTCATGGGCAGCGCGCTGGCCAGCGCCAGCGGCAGAAAACCTGCCGAAGCCGCCCCCAGCTGCGCCGAGAGCTGCGGGATGTAGGCCGCGTCCATATTATCCGCCATGAACACCAAAAAGATGAGCGGACGGATGAAGCCCAGCGCGATGCGCCTGCCCCCCGCGAGGCGAAGCACCCTGCGACGCGCCAGATGGTCGCTGAACGCCGTCAGTTCGTTGAAGGCCAGCATCGCCATCATCAGCGCGACCAGCACGCCCGTAAGCACGCCGCGGATCAGCGCATTGCGCGCCACCACCTCGCCGTATTGGTTGGTGCCCACCTCCAGCAACCCTACCACGTCGCCCTTGGAACCGTATACCGGGGCGACGGCGTAGCTCCACATGCCGTAGATATCGGCTTCACCTTCGACCCGCTGCGTTTTGCGGGTGACCGCTACCTCGCCGTATACCGTGCCCGAAAGCGGGCAATACGGGTAGCGCACGCCGGTCGTGTTCTCATAGTCCATCACGCCGTAGAGCATGTCGCCCCCAAAGCGGTACAGGATGTAATAGAGGTTGGAACCGCTGCGGTAGCTGGCGTCGCAGAACGCGTCCATATAACCGCGCACGGCCATGTAATCGTCGCCGCGGTAGTCGCTCAACTTTTGGATGCGCGCCAGTTTATCGCCAAACACCGTACCCGACGTGGCGGATATCGACTCCGCCAGCTGCGAAAGGGTGCCCAGTGTTTGCGTTTGCATCTGCCGTTGCACGAACGACAGCAAGAAGCCCATGACCACGACCACCGTGACCAGCACGCTGGCCGATGCGATCAGCATCCGCCGCTTTGCCTCGGAGAACGGCTGCCTGCGCAGGAGCTTAACAAGCCATATGACCAGCCACAGCAATGCCAGTGAAAGGTAGACGGTCGCCGCCCATGTGAGCACCAGCCGCAGGGCAAACAGGGGCGAGAGCGTGACCTGTGGCGAGCTTTGCAGCACCTCGCCATTCGCGCCGATGCGGATCACGGCCGCGCCGTCGGCAAAGGCCGCGCCCCCATCCACAGCGGCCACGTCATACGTGAGCCCACCCTTCCACAGCGTTTGCACCTCGCCGCCGGCGATCCTGTCCACCTGGCCGCCGATCAGGTCGCTGGCAAGCACCGTGCCGTCCGCGGCCATATCCACGCCCCAGGGCACGCGCACACCGTCGCCATAGGGAAGCCATGCCACCATGCCACCCCCCCGCGCAGTGCCAATGAGCCCCTTCTTGGTGGTAAAGCAAAGCGTGCCCGTGACCGGCTCATAGGCCGCGTGCACTGCATCGTCGCCCGTCAGGCGCAGATGGAATAGTTCCCGCGCCGCGCCATTTTCGCATACGGACACGCCCACCGCCGTGCTCTGCACCCATGTGAACGCTATTTGCCCATCTAGCAGGCGGAGGCTGCGGATGCGGCCCAGCTGGCGCGGCTGGTCGCCCTGCGCGTACTCGGCGGTATAGAGCACCTCCTGCCGCATGCCCTCCATGTCATAGCGGATGATGCGCTCGCTCTGCACAAAGGTACTGCTCTGGGCATGACGCACCTCGGCGATCACAACGCTCTGTCCATCGGTGACCACGTGCTCCGCGTAGTAGAATGCGTCCGTATCCGTCGACCCGCCGCGGATGCGCGCGCGAAGGCGGCCCGCCCCATCGGTGATGGTCACGAGCATCTTGCTGTTCTCCACCACGGCCATGCTGCCATCCGGCGCGACCGCCACGGCCGAGGGCGTTTGCCACACGCGCGTCAAAGTGAAGGGCGATTCCTTCAGAAAATCAAGGCTGCGGGCCAGCAGCACCGATGCCGCGACCGTCAGCACGATCAGCGGCAACCAGATCCATTTGTTCAGCCTGCGCATCAAGACGGCTGCCTCCCCTGTCGGACGTTCGGGCGACGGGAACGGGGTGCGGTATCTCTCATGGACTTATGCCGTCATGCTACCATAATCACCACGTTCTGTAAAGGCGCAAAGCGCGCATATATAACGCTTGAAGCCGCGCTTGACAGTTTGCGCGCGAACCGTTATAATTTGAAATCGAAAGTCATTTCCAATTAAGGGTTTGCACTGACGTTGAGGAAAGCGGGGGATAAGCGTATGCGAATGGCCGTCGATCGTGCCCGCGAGCGGCGCGCGCTGCTGATGGCCTCGCTGTTCGCGCTCATGCTGCTGTTTTCCATCGGCGCGATGTTTGCCGAGACGGGACACTTTTGCCCGGGCCTCGACTGCGTCGTGTGTAAAACCATTCTGTCGCTGCACGCGCTGCTTTTGCAGCTGGCCGCGCTGTTTGCGCTGCTGCGCGGGGCGGGGCATGCGGGTACGCTGTACCGCCGCACGGCCGCGAGGCTTTTACGCCGCCTGCCCCCGCGAACGCTTGTCGCCCTTTGCACCCGCATGAACGATTGAGCGCCGCCTCCGCGCTTGCCATAGATCCCCCTGCCCCCATCCACCATAGTAACGGAGGTATATCCATGAAAAAGATCATATCGCTGCTCGCAGCCCTCATGCTTCTGCTGGCCGCCGCCCCCGCCGTGGCTCAAGTCGCGCCCACGCTCAACGTGGTCGCCACTGTCTTCCCACAGTACGATTTTGTGCGCGCCGTAGCCGGCGATACCGGCGCGGTCCACCTGAGCATGCTGCTGCGCCCGGGCGCCGAGATGCACGCCTACGAGCCCACGCCGCAGGACATCATCGCCATCCAGAACGCCGACCTGTTCATCTACGTGGGCGGCGAGAGTGACGTGTGGGTGGAGGAGATCTTGAGCTCCATGCCCGACGGCAGCGTCAATTCTTTGAAGCTGACCGACATGGTGCCCACCCTGGACGAGGAAGTGGTGGAGGGCATGCAGGCCGAAGCACCCGTCGCGAACGGCGCGACCGAGGTCGAGCTGGATGAGCATGTGTGGACGGCCCCGCTGAACGCCGCCGCCATGGTGCAGGGCATCGCCGCCGAAATGGCCGCCCTCGACCCCGCCCACGCGGATGCCTACGCTGCCAACGCCACCGCCTATGTGGCCAGGCTGACCGCGCTGGACGCGGCCTTCCGCGACGTGGTCAAAAGTGCCAAGCGCACGGAACTGATCTTTGGCGACCGCTTTGCGATGCGCTACTTCACCCATGCCTACGGCCTCACATACTACGCGGCTTTCCCCGGCTGCTCCGGCGAGAGCGAGCCCAGCGCGCAGACCATCGCCTTCCTCATGAACAAGGTCAAGCAGGATCAGGTGCCAGTGGTGCTCTACCCGGAGCTCTCCGCCCACCGTGTGGCGGATGTCATCAGCGAGGAGACGGGCGTGCCCAGCCGCGTGTTCTATGCCTGCCACAACCTGACCGCCGATGAGTTTGCCGCGGGCAAGACCTATGTGGACTTCATGACCGACAACCTGGCCACCCTCAGGGAGGCGCTGAACTGACATGGCGCTGATCGACTGCGAGGGCTTGACCCTCAGGTACGATCGCACCGTGGCAGTACAGGGGCTGGACTTTTCCGTGGAGGCTGGCGAGTATCTTTGCATCGTGGGGGAAAACGGCTCCGGCAAATCCACGCTTATCAAGGCGCTGCTGCGCCTGCACCCCCTGTCGGCGGGCTCCGTTCGCTACGGCGATGGGCTCAAGCCCGCACAGATCGGCTACCTTCCGCAGCAGACCGCCGTGCAGCGTGACTTTCCCGCCAGCGTTCGCGAGGTTGTGCTCTCCGGCTGCCTGAACCGGATGGGCCTGCGCCCCGTATACCTCGCTGCCGAAAAGCGACGCGCCGCGGCCGCCATGGAGCGCCTAGGCATCATTCCCCTGCAAAACCGCAGCTACCATGCGCTTTCGGGCGGGCAGCAGCAGCGCGTGCTGCTGGCACGCGCCCTGTGCGCCACACAGCGCCTGCTGTTGCTGGACGAGCCGGGGGCGGGGCTTGACCCCCTCGCCACGGCGGAGCTGTACCAGACCATCGGGGAACTGAACAGGCAGGATGGCATCACGGTCGTCATGGTGTCGCACGACGTGAACGCCGCCGTGCAAAACGCCAGCCACGTCCTGCACCTGCGCACGGAGCCGCTGTTTTACGGCGACACCGCGGCCTATCGCAAGAGCGACGTCGGCCGCCTGTATCTGGGGGTGAGCGCCCATGCTTGACTGGCTTGCGGAGCTCCTGTCCTATAACTTTATCGTGCGCGCGCTGGTCGTGGGCGGGCTGGTGTCGCTGTGTGCGGCGCTGCTGGGCGTGAACCTCGTGCTCAAGCGGTATTCGATGATCGGCGACGGCCTCTCGCACGTGGGCTTTGGCTCGCTGGCAGTCGCCATGGCGATGGGCCTCGCGCCGCTGTCGGTCTCCATCCCCGTGGTGATGCTGGCAGCCTTCCTGCTGCTGCGGCTCAGCGAATCGGGCAAAATCAAGGGCGACGCGGCGGTAGCGATCATCTCCACCAGTTCGCTGGCCATCGGCGTGCTGGCCATCACGCTCAAAAAGGGCATGACCACCGATGTGTGCAACTACATGTTCGGCTCCATCCTGGCCATGAGTACGACGGACGTGCGGCTGTCCCTGGTGCTGGGCGCGGTGGTGCTGATCCTGTTTATCTTCTTCTACCACCGGCTGTTCGCCGTTACGTTCGACGAGACGTTCGCGCGCGCCACCGGGCTGAACGCAGGGCTGTACAACCTGTTGCTGTCCATGCTCACGGCCGTCACCGTGGTGCTGGGCATGCGGCTGATGGGCGCCATGCTCATTTCCAGCCTCATCATCTTCCCCGCGCTCACGGCCATGCGCGTGTGCAGGCGCTTTCGCTCGGTGGTCATCGTTTCGGCCATCCTGTCTATATTCTGCTTCGCGGTGGGCATGGGCTTGTCCTACGCGTTCTCGCTGGCGACGGGCGCGAGCATCGTGGCGGTGAACCTGATCGTATTCCTCACCTTCAGCGCGTTCGGCGCACTGCAAAAAAGGAGGCGTCTTGCATGAAACGGCTTATGGCTGCCCTGCTTTCCCTCGCGCTGTGCCTGTCAGGCACGGCCGCCCTCGCCGAGGGCGGCGATGTGAACATCGACCTGGATGTGCGTGAGAAGATGTTCCTGACCCAGTTGACCGAGCTTTTCATCAACACGCCGGATTACCTGGGCAAGACCATCGCGCTGGAAGGGATGTTTGACATCTACACCGACGAGGCCACCGGTGCCGTGTACCGCACGGTATATCGCAAATCGCCCGGCTGCTGCGGCAACGACGGCTACACCGGGCTGGAGGTCGTTTGGGACGACCCCGCCGCCGTCTACCCTGCGCTGAACGACTGGGTGCGCGCCGTGGGCGTGCTGGAGCAGTACGAGGAGGATGGCGCGCCGTATCTGCAGCTCCGGCTTATTTCACTGGATGTGAAGGCGGAGCGCGGGTTGGAGTTTGTGACACAGTAAAGCGCAACATAGCGGCGCATGGATACCTGCAAAGCGAAGCCCCCGAAGGTTCACCTTCGGGGGCTTTGTGATTTGTTTGGTTTTGTATCTGTCTTTGCAATCCGCTATTGGTTTCTTGTGGTCTCTTTATCCCTTGGCCCCCAGCCGCCTCGCGATCTGCTCCAGCGCCGCCAGCCCGTTATGGAAGCCGTTGCCGTTATCCAGCACATAATCCGCCACGCCGCGGTAGATGGGCATGCGCTCCTCATAGATGCGCTCGATCTCCTCGCGGCCCTTCTGCGCCAGCAGCGGGCGCTTCTCCGCGCGGATGTCCATCAAAATATCGTCGATGGGCCGGTCAATCAGCACCACATAGCCGTGCGTGCGCATCAGCCTGCGGTTCTCCTCCCGCAGCGCCGTGCCCCCGCCGGTGGAGATGATGCCCGGCGTCGCGCTGATCAATTCGCGCAGCAGACGGGTCTCGCCGTCGCGGAAAGCCGTTTCTCCATAGATTTCATAAATCTGTGCGGTGTTTAACCCGGTGATCTCGGTCAGGTATGCGTCCGTATCCAGGTAGGGTGTCTGCAACTTGAGCGCCACGCGTCGCCCCAAAGCGCTCTTGCCGCTGCCGGGCATCCCCACCAGAAAGATATGCCGCTCCATGTGCCGCTCTACTCCCTTTCCGCCGCGCGCTGCTCTCGCCTGCCGTCGCCCTCGCCAAGCGGCATCGCCCTGCTGCCCGATTCCAGCGTGAACTCAAACGCCGCGCCGACCTCTGTCGGCAGCAGGCGGATGGTCTGGCCGTGCTGCTCAAGGATGCGCATACAAATACTCAGCCCAAGGCCGGTGCCCGAGCCCTTGCCGACGGTATGCGCCTTATCCGCCTTATAAAACCGTTCAAATATATGCGGACGATCCTCCGGGAGGATGGGAGCTCCGTCATTTGCCACAGACACCGATACCTTATCATGCACCAAACGGGTGCGGATTGTCAAGTTCCCCCGGTCATTAATAAATTTAAGCGCGTTGTCGGTCAGGTTGTATACCACCTGCGCGATGCGGTCCTGATCCGCGCGCACGGGGCAGGGCTCCGTCTCAAACTCCAGGTGCAGCTGAATGCCGCGCGCGTCGATATCGTTCATGCGCCCGATGATCACGCGGCGGATGGATTCGTTGATGTCAAACGTCGTCACATGCAGCGGTACCGCGCCCTTCTCCATGCGGCTCAGCTCCAACAGGTCGTTGATGAGCTTTTTCAGGCGGTTGGTTTCGTCGCTGACCACCTGCAAATAGTGGCCGCGCTCCGTTTCGGGAATGGTGCCGTCCAGCATCCCCTCCACAAAGCCGTGGATGCTGGTCACGGGCGAGCGCAGCTCGTGGCTCACGTTGGCGACAAACTCGCGGCGGTTTTCCTCCACCTGGGCGAGCTTATCCGCCATGACGTTAAACGCCCCGGCCAGCTGCCGCACCTCGCTGACGCCCATCACCGCCGCGCGCGCGGCAAACCGCCCGCGGCTCATGTCCTCCGCCGCGCGGGTGATGACCGTGATGGGCTTTACGATGCTGCGGGTGTAGAGCAGCGCGCACGCCGCCGATACCAGCGCCGCGATGGAGAAACCCGCCACAATCTGCAATACGACCCCGCGGTACTCCGCCTCGATGATCTGCGCGCTGGTGTGGATGAACACCGCGCCCAGCACGTCGCCGTTTTGCACCCACGGCACCGCAACGGTAAACACCGTGCCCTTGGCCGCGTTGGTGATGCGCGCCTGTATTTCCTTGCCGGCGAGCACCTCGCGCAGCGCGTCCGTCACGTCGGTGGTTGAAAGGCTCTCCACCGTGTCCGGGATGCTCTTGATCGCGTTGATCATGTTATCCTTGACCACGCCGTTGCGGTCCACAATCAGGATATAGGCGCCGTAGTCCTCAAACACCTTGCCCGCCTTCCATTGCAGGTAGGTTTCCGTGGGCGTGGAGATGCCCAGATAGCCCGCGAGGGTGGAATCGTCCACCTGGCTGGCGAGAAAGGCGATCTCGCGCGCCTGCACGAGCAGGCTCTCCATCCGGCTCTGGATCATGTTGCTGCGGATGGTGAGAATCGAAAAGCCCGCGCCTACGAACACCACCACAAGGATGATGAGCAGCAGGATCATAAACAGGCGCGAAAACATGCTGTGAAACATTTTTACCCTCTAATTACTGCCGCGTCTCGAATTTATAGCCGACGCGCCACACGGTGTGGATCTCCCAGCCGTGCTGCTCGCAGCCGACCAGCTTCTCGCGCAGGCGCTTGATGTGCACATCCACCGTGCGGCTATCGCCGAAGAAGTCAAACCCCCACACGCGCTCCAGCAGCTGCTCGCGGGTGAACACCATGTTCGGGTGCGAGGCGAGGAAGTAGAGCACCTCCAGCTCCTTGGGCGGCATCTCCACGGGCTTGCCCTCGTAAGTCACCTCATAGCGCGCGAGGCTGACCGACAGCTCCGGGAATGTGAGCATATCGTCCGCGCCCTCCGGGGCCTGCTCGACGTTTACGCGGCGCAGCACCGCCTTCACGCGGGCCACCAGCTCCTTGTTTTCAAAGGGCTTGGTGATATAGTCGTCCGCGCCCAGCTCTAGCCCCAGCACCTTATCAAACGTCTCGTCCTTCGCGGTGAGCATGATGACGGGGGTCTTGCTGGTCTTGCGAATCTCGCGCAGCACCTCCAGCCCGTCCACGCCGGGCAGCATCACGTCCAGCAGCACCAGCGAGGGCGCCTGCCGCTTGAAGGCGGCCAGCCCCTCGTCGCCGCGCGCGGCCTCGCACACCTCGAAACCTTCTTTTTCCAGATACAGCCGGATCAGGTGGCTGATGTTGCGGTCGTCGTCCACCAGCAGGATTCTCTGTTTGTCGGACACAATGATTCCCTCCCGCGTTAGTCGTTGGCCGCCGCGCGGCGGATGTGCGATTCATGGGTAGCAGGGCCGCCCCGCGGCATGCGGGGCACAGGACCGTGGATAAGCAAAATTGAGTCTCATAGCCGCCCTGCGGTGAGGCGCTATTTCAGGGTCACGACGGTTACGCCGTCCTCACCTTCGCCGTATATGCCAAGGCGGAAGCTCTTTACATCCATATGGCCCTTCAGGTGGCGGTGGATGCCTGTGCGGAGTACGCCCGTACCCTTGCCGTGTATGATGCTCACCTCGTGCAGGCCCGCGAGCGTCGCCTCGTCCAGATACCTGTCCACCTCGGGCAGCGCCTCGTCCTGCGCCATGCCGCGCACGTCCAGCTCCATGGGCACGTTGCGGCTGGCCGCGCCCGTCTTGGCAAGCACGGTGCTCTTCTTCTCCTGCGGCGCTTCCACGATGCGCAGCTGCGACAGGTGCGCTTTCAGCTTCATGATGCCCGCCTGTATCTGCACCTCGCCCTTGCCGTCCGGCAGGGTGAGCACGGTGCCACGGGTTTTCAGGTTCACGATCTCCACCTGCTCGCCCAGGCGCACGGTCTTGGGGGGCGTAAAGTGCGCCTCGCTGGGCATGGAAAGGCCCTCGCTCAGCTCGTCGATACCCTTCTCCATGCGCTTCCTGAGCGCCTGCACCTCATGCTCGGGAGTCTGCGCCTGTTTTTTGATGGCCTTGAGCTCGCCGATGATCGCCTCGGCCTCGCGCCGCGCGTTTTCCATCACGCGCTTGGCGTCCTCCTTGGCCTTCTTTAAGTTCTTTTCACGGCTCTGCTCCATCTCGCGACGCAGCTTCTCGGCCTCGTCGCGCAGGCGAACCGTCTCCTGATGCGTCTCCTCCGCCATCTTGCGCTCGCGCTCGGCGATCTGGCGGTGGTACTCCGCGTTGGCGATCACGTCCTCAAAGCGCACGTCGTTTTGCGAGAGCAGCTGCCGCGCCCCGTCGATCAGCGCTTCCGACAGGCCCAGCTTGCGGCTGATCTCAAAGGCGTTGCTCTTGCCGGGGATGCCGATGGACAGGCGGAACGTGGGCCGCAGCGTTTGCACGTCAAATTCCACGCTCGCGTTTTCCACACCGCGGGTGGAAAGGGCAAAAGCCTTAAGCTCGCTGTAGTGCGTGGTGGCCATGGTGCGCACGCCGCGCGCCAGCAGCTCGGTCAGGATTGTCTGCGCCAGCGCAGCACCCTCGGTGGGGTCGGTGCCCGCGCCCAGCTCGTCAAAGAGCGCCAGGTCGCGGCCCGTCACGCGGCCCATGATATCCACAATGTTTTTCATGTGGCTGGAGAAGGTGGAGAGCGACTGCTCGATGGACTGCTCGTCGCCAATATCGGCATAGATATGCTCAAACACCGCAATCTCGGTGCCCAGCTCCGCGGGCACGTGCAGGCCCGCCTGCGCCATCAGCGTGAGCAGCCCCACGGTCTTGAGCGTCACGGTTTTGCCGCCGGTGTTGGGGCCGGTGATGATCAGCGTGGTGAACTCGTCGCCCAGCCAAAGGTTGCTGGGCACCACGGTTTCCGGGTCGATCAGCGGATGCCGCCCCCGGATGATCTTGATATAGCCGCGCGCGTTCAGCTTGGGCAGCGCGGCGCGCATCTCGCGCGCCAACATGCCCTTGGCGAAGGCGAAATCAAGGTGGCTGAGGATGTCGATGTTGTTACGCAGTTCCGGCGCGTGCGGCGCGATCTGCGCCGAGAGCGCCGCAAGGATACGGGCGATCTCCTGCTGCTCGCGCGCGTGCAGCTGCTTAAGGTCGTTGCCCATCTCCACCACGGCGATGGGCTCCACAAACAGCGTGGCGCCCGTGGCGCTCTGGTCGTGCACCAGGCCGGGCACGTTCGCGCGGCACTCCGCCTTGACGGGGATGCAGTAGCGGTCGCCCCGCATGGTGATGATGCTGTCCTGCAAATACTTGGAGAAGCTGGAAGAGCGGATCATCTGGTTCAGCTTGTCGCGCATGCGCTCGTTGGCGGAACGGATCTGCCGCCTGATCTGCGCGAGCTCCGCCGAGGCGCGGTCGGCAATTTCCTCTTCGCTGAGGATGGCTTCGGTGATCTCCTGCTCCACGGAAGGCAGGGCGGTCAGCCGCGAGGCAAGGCCGGTCAGGATGGGGGTATCCTCCCTGTCCTTGACCAGCGAGGCGCGGGCCGTGCGCGCGGCGCGCAGGCAGGCTGACACATCCAAAAGCGCGCGCGGGGAAAGGCTCGCGCCCTTCTCCGCCAGCAACAGCTGCTCGCGCACGTCGCCAAACCAGCTGAGCGGCTGCCCGCCCATGTAGGCGATCAGGGTAACGGCTTCCTCGGTCTCGTCCAGCGCGCGGGTCACTTCGCTCAGGTCATGGTATGGGATCAGGCGCTGGCAAAGCTCCGCGCCCATCGGGGTCACGCAGTAGTCCGCCAGCCGGTCACGTATCTTGGTAAACTCCAGCACCCGCAACTCGCGGTTCAGCTCCATGGGGATGTTCCTCCTTCGGTGATGGGCCGCCTTGCCATCTTCTGCGATGGGCGGCGCGCACGATCAAAAGCCGTTTCCGGCGGTATCTTCGTTCAATCGCCTTGCCCAAGCAAGGCGGGATATGGCGGCGATGGGCCTTGTAGGCTTCCTGACGCTCCGCGCCCTGTACCTGTGGGCTACGATGCCCTTATTGCAGCAGCCTTAGGCGACAGTTGCGCCTCATGCCCCTTTACTCCACTCCGCGCAGGAAATGCCCTGCGGTGGCCTGCCCTTCGGCCGGTTCGCATACGCCCGATGCCATCAGTCGCGCGAACCGCGCCGTAACGGCCACTGCTTCCGCCGCCGTTTCAACAGTAAAGCGAAGCAGCATGCCTGCGCCAAGCTCCCTGCGGCGCGCGTCGTGCCGGGCCAGGTCGGTTGGCAGGGCGTTGTGCACTTCCACCACGCACCCCTCCGGCGCGCGCATCCGCGTCATGGGGAAGCGATAGCCGATGCGGTCGGTCAGTGCCGCATCGGGGGCGGCGCAGGCGCGGTCATCCGGACCGCACAGCGCGCAGGCGGAGCGTCCGCGGTTCAGCCCGAGCCGCACGCGCTCGGGGCAGTGGTTCAGTAACATCACGCGCTCGCGCCCATACA
This sequence comes from uncultured Oscillospiraceae bacterium, assembly GCA_964584315.1. Lineage (GTDB taxonomy): Bacteria > Bacillota > Clostridia > Christensenellales > Aristaeellaceae > CAXXOK01. The sequence goes on along the minus strand of CAZOZO010000008.1, from coordinate 68,846 downwards.
CGGGCAACAGCGTGGGCCAGCCTTGCGGGGCCAGCGCATCCATATCCTCTCGGCTCAGCTCCGGCCACAGCACGCTGAAGGCGATGCCGGGCGTGAGCAGCTCGCGCGCCGCCTCGCGGTTCAGGATGGGCACGCCCTCGCCCAACGACACGGGCAGCGGAATATCAAACCCCAGTTGCCCCACGCTGCCCAGCGCCACGCCGCCAAGGCGGCAGTCCGAAGCCGCCAGCAGCGGACGGATATCCTGAAAGGCTGCCTCGCTTACCTGCGGGGGCAGGGCAAGCCATGCGCCATCCGGCAGGCGGGGCAACGCCTCCGCCAGCGCCGTCGCGCGGATATCGGCGGGGGCATATAGAAGAAGGTTCGCGCCCGCGCCAAGCAAATCCTGCCCCATGATGGGGTCGGAAAAGCGCGCCGCGAGGGTTTTGACAAGGTATTGCGGCAGTGCTTCGGCCGCTTGGGCGTTCGCGTCCCGCGCGCCAGCGTTGGGTATCGGCGGCTGCGCGGCGGTGTATGCATCATAGGTCTGCGGGTGTGTTACCAATGCGGCAACACGAGCGCGTTCGCGTGCCTCCCCGTAGAATGCTGCCCGGCGGGCCTCGGCCAGCCTGTCCAGCACGTCGCGGCGAAGCGCGTTCAGCGCCGACACGGGCGCGAACACCTCGCCCGCATCCACCTGTACCACGTCTTTCAGTACAAAGGGCGTATCGCCCAGCTTGCCCAGCTGGCGGGCGATATCTTCCGCGCTCAGGGGCCGGTTCTTCGGTGTTTGGGCCGTTTCGCCGGTTGCCGTTACGCTCATGCACCCATCGCCTGCGGTCAGGCGCATGGGCTCGTCCGCGCGCAGCACGGCCCGCATCGCAACGGGGATGGGTTTTTCGGCAAGCGTCTGCGCTGCGGCAAGCTGCAGCGCGTCTGCAGTACGGTACACTGCGTCGCCAGCGCGCACGGCCTCGCCGGGGCGCAGGCGCAGGATTGCGGTGCTCGCCTCGGCATGGCCCGCGTAACGCAGCTCCACATCCGCGGCGCTCTCCACGCGCAGGCTGTCGCCATCGTTCAGGGGCAGGGTCAGGCTCACGGTGGCAAGCCCGCCGCGCACGGCGGCCACGCGACCCACGGCCAGCCCGCCGTGCCCCACGCGCGCCGTGGCGCACAGGTCGGCATCCTCCGCACCCATCAGGTGTCCTTTGGTGAAGCCGCCCCGCTGAAAAATCTGGAGCAGCGCATTTTTCTCCTTGATGTCAGCAGGCTTGAACGCTCCGCGCGCCAGCGCATCCAGCGCGTTTCGGTAGATGCTGGTCACCACGGCCACATATTCCGGGCGTTTGAGACGCCCCTCGATCTTGAGGGCCGTCACGCCTGCCTCCGCAAGCGCGGGCAGGTGGTCGCGCAGGCACAGGTCCCTCATGGACAAAAACGCGGCGCTCTCGCCGCCGAAGGCCACGGCCTGCCTGCACGGCTGTGCACAGCGCCCGCGGTTGCCGCTGCGCCCGCCCGCCATGCTGGACAGGAGGCATTGCCCGCTGACAGACGCGCACAGCGCGCCGTGGGTGAACACCTCCACCTCCACACCGGTCTGCACCGCCTCTCGCACGGCGGAAAGCGGGCATTCGCGCGCCAGCACCACGCGGCATATGCCGCGCGTTGCCGCCCAGCGCACGCCGTCCGCGGTGTGCAGGGCCATCTGCGTGCTGGCATGCAAAGGAAGCGCGGGAAAAGCTTCCCGCGCCATGCGAAGCACGCCCATGTCCTGCACGATGGCCGCGTCCGCGCGGCAGGCGGCCACGGTTTGCAGCGCGCCAAACACAGCCGCAAGCTCGGCCTGCCGCACCAGCGTATTGACCGCCACATACACCCGCACATGGTGCAGGTGTGCGTAGGCGACCGCTTTTTCAAAGGCTTCGGGGTCGAAATTGGCCGCGGCGGCGCGGGCCCCAAAGCTCGTCAGACCCAGGTATACGGCATCCGCGCCGGCGCAGACCGCCGCGCGCAGCGCCGCCTCATCGCCCGCCGGAGCGAGCAGTTCCATCGGTTGATGCTCCATCGCCCATATGCGCGGCGTGGCCGCGCCTTTCCCCGAGGGCGGAGCGCAAACGGTGCGTCAGATCTGATCGAACGGGTACACCTGCCCGTCCGTTTCCACACGGATGGACTGGATCACCTGCGGCACAGTGGGCCTGTCGTTTCGGTCGGTCGGCGCGTTCACGATCGCCTCGGCAACATCCATGCCCGTGAGCACCTTGCCAAAGCCCGCGTAGGAGCCGTCAAGGTGGGGGCTGTCGCTCGTCATCACAAAAAACTGGGAGCCGGCGCTGTCCATCATCATGCTGCGCGCCATGCTCAACACCCCTACGGTGTGCTTGAGCGGGTTCTTCACGCCGTTTTTGGCGAACTCGCCGCGGATCGCGTAGCCCGGCCCGCCAGTGCCCTGCCCCTTGGGGCAGCCGCCCTGGATCATGAACCCCGGGATGCACCGGTGGAAGATGAGCCCGTCATAGAAGCCGCTGTTGGCCAGCGCAATGAAATTGCCCACCGACTGGGGTGCGATATCGGGGTACAGCTCGCCTTTCATGACGCCGCCGTTTTGCATAACGATCTCAAACACCGGATTGGCCACGTGTATCATCCTTTCCAAACTCGCCGCGCGCCTCAAAAGCGCCCTGTTCATCACAACCTTTGTATTATAACAGATATCCCCAAACATGCAAGCCTGCGCGGCCAAGCGTTACAACGCGCTTCGATGGAAATTACTTTCATTCCACGTCCTATTTTCAAAAAGAAAATCAGCTTGTAAGCGGGGTTTGGTTCTGCTACAATAACCACAAGTTTTGCTCCTCCTAACCAATCCAGACGAACGACATGGGCACAGGCGGTAGGCTTGCAGGTCATGGGAAGGGAGCGGCCATGAGCGATAGGCAGTGCGTGCTGATCATTGACGATGCCGGTCAGTTTGGCGACACCTCTCCCTTTGAGCCCGAGTTTGAGCTGCTCCGCGCGACCAACGCGACCGAGGGCGAAGCGTTGCTTTGGTCGCGCAGCGATATCGCCATTGCCCTGATCAACCTGAACGGCCCCGAAAGCGCCCGTATCGCGCTGCTCAAGCAGATACGTGCCCGTGGCATGGACACGGTCGTGGGCATCATGATCGACGAGAGTGAAACCGACGACATCATGCCCCTGTGTGAAGCGGGCGCGGACGAGATCATTCTGCGGCAGGTGCCCGCTTCCGTACACAGGATACAACTGACCAAACTGGTGCGAATGCGCAAAGGGTGCGACCTGCCCGCCGCGCGCACGCGCGCCAATCAGCTTCATGCCGTGATCGATGGCCTTACCACCGGCGTTGGTATCTTTGAATATGGAAACGAAAAGGTGCGAGCGCTGTATGTGAACGATGCATTCCTGCAGAGCGCGCGCCTTTTGATAAGCGACAAAGGCGATCGCGCGACGGATGCGCTGGCCATGCTGCCACAGCGCGAAGCGGCGGCGGTGCTTGCCGCCATGGAGGATAACCGGCGCAACGGCGCGCCCATCGACTTGCTCTTTCAGATCCCCGCCGCAGGGGAGCAGGGTACGGCCCTGCGGTTGCGCGCCTTGCCCATCCAGTATGAGGGGCATGATACGCCGGTGTATCTGGCGCATCTGATCGACGTGACCCGCCAGTACACCGCCGAGCGCGCGCTGACGGACAGCAACCTGAAACTGACCTCGCTGATGAACGCCGTGCCGGGCGGCATCGCCCTGTACGACCTTACGGCGCAGCCGCGCCTGCTCTACTATAACGACGTGTTGCGCAATATGACCGGCTACACCGCCGAGGAATACGACCGTCTGATGACGGAGAACTTCCACCTGCTGATCGACCCGCGCGACCGCGCACTGATGGATGCGCTGATCGCGGATTTTCGTAAGAACCGACAGCCGCAGGAGGCGTTTTTCCGCGCGCTTGCCAAGGACGGCTCTGTGCGCTGGATGCGTGTGAACACCGCGCCCATCGGGCAGGAGATGCTCTGCAGCGCCGTTTACATCGATGTGACGCGCGAAAAGGAGAACGAAGAGCGCACCGAGCAAGTGCTGCGCGAGTTATACCATGCCGCCGAGCACGACCCGCTCACCGGCATCACCAACCGTGAGGGCTTCTACCGCAAAACGGCCGAGTTGCTCAAGCGCCGCCTTGGTACCGAGCATGTGATCCTCATGATGGATATCGACCGCTTCCGCGTGGTCAACGATATGTTTGGCAAAGAGGTGGGCGACCGCATCCTGATCGCCATCGGCCAGGGGATGGAACACCTGCTCGCGCCCATCGGCACCTGCGCCCGCATGGACTCGGATCATTTCGTGGCTTGCTTTCCCCAGCATCTGCTGGATATCGACCGCATCATGCGGCTGGTGGACATGGGCCTGAAGCGGCAGAATCTGGAGTATCACATCCAGATGAGCTTTGGCATCTACCGCATCGGCGACATCAGCGTGCCTGTGCACCAGATGTGCGACCGCGCCATGATGGCCCTGAAAACCATCAAGGGCAACGCGGTGCGGCACTATGCCTATTACGACGAGCAGCTGCGCCTTGCATTGCTGGACGAGAACGAGATCCTCGACGAGATGTACGAGGCGCTTGCGCAGCGGCAGTTTCAACTGTATTTGCAACCCATCTTCTCGGTGGAATCCCGCCAGCCGGTGAGCGCCGAGGTGCTGGTGCGCTGGCAGCACCCCGTGAAAGGGCTGATTCCGCCCAGCCGCTTCATTCCCCTGTTCGAGCGTAATGGTTTCATTACCAAGCTTGACCTGCACATCATCGAGGAGACATGCAGCATGCTCGCTGGCTGGCAGGCGCAGGGCTACCCGCTGCCGGTGTCGGTCAACCTCAGCCGCATCGACCTTTACAGCCCATACCTGACCGAGCAGCTGACCGCGCTGCTCGCGCGCTATGGCGTGAGCCCCTCCCAGCTGCGGCTGGAGCTGACCGAGAGCGCCTACTCCAAGGACCCCGCGGAACTGGTAACGGCTATCAACCGCCTGCGTGCGGCGGGCTTTGCCATCCTGATGGACGATTTTGGCAGCGGCTACAGCAGCCTGAACGTGCTCATGGATATGCCCGTGGACGCGCTCAAGCTGGACATGCGCTTTCTGGCCCAGCTGAACGTGAACCCGCGCGCGGCCAGCATCCTGACCAGCGTGGTGCGCATGGCCAAGTGGCTGCACATGCCCGTGGTAGCCGAGGGTGTGGAGACGTGGGAGCAGCTGAGCTTCCTGCGCTCCATCGGCTGCGACCATGTGCAGGGCTACCTGTTCGCCCGTCCGTTGCCGCAGGCGGAATACGCGGCCCAGTACATCGCGGCGAGCGCCGCACCCTTTGAGACCGACCTGCCCGTCACCCGCAATTCGGTGGACCTCAGCTGCCTGTGGGACGGCAGCCCGCAGGCGGACACGCTGTTCAACGGTATGATCGGCGCGATGGGCATCTATGAGCTCGTTGGCGGCGTGCTGGAGGTGCGCCGCGTGAACGACGGCTATTACGAGCTGTTCGGCTGCTCGCCGCGGCAGGTATTCGAGGGCGCGCGCGAGGCGTTGTTTACCGTGCACCCGGACGATCGGCCGGCCCTGATGCAGGCGTGCCGTAAAGCCGCCGAAGGGGGGCGCGTGGAGCGCCTGGTGTGCCGCCATGTGCTCTCGCGCGACGGCAGGCAGCCGTGGCTGGAGGCGCGCATCCGCCACCTGGGCAGGGCGGGCGCCAACGATGTGTTCGCCTTCTCGTTTACCGACGTGACGGAGCAAAAGGAGTTTGAGCAGACGCGCACGCTCAGGAACTACGCCATGGTGCTGCGCAATGTGTACAGCAGCGTGTTTGAGCTGAACATGACTCGCGGTGCTGCGCGCGCCGTGTATATCGCGGGAGACCAGGCCGCCACGCCCGACTTTGAGCAGCCGCTGGACACGCTTGGGCAATGGCTGAGCCATTTCCTGCTCGAGGCGGATGAAGAGCTGACCCACGCGATCCTCACGCCCGGCTACCTGAGCCAGCGCGTGCGCGAGAGCGCCAGCGGCTATTACCTGTTGGAGCGCCGCGTGTGCGGCGACGGGCGGGAGGGCAGCTGGGCCTCGTTCACGTTCATCCGCGTGCCCACGGACGACGGTTCGGAGGCGTACCTGATGTGCGTGGCCGATGTGGACAGCCGCAAGCGGGCGGACAGCCTGCTGCATGAAAACCAGTGGCTGCAGCTGAAGCAGGCGGAGCAGGCGCATTATCAGAGCCTGATGGAGCATTTGGGAACGTCGCTCATGGAGTGGGAGGTGCACACGGGCCGCGTGAGCGCCTCCAGCGGGTTCGACCGCTTCGCCATTTGCGCCTTTGATTTCCCAAGCCTCACCTCGCACAAGGATCTGGAGCCCTATGTGTACGGCAAGGACTTGAACGTGTTCCGCATGTTCGTGAATGATGTGATCGCCCACGGCAACGCCGCCGTGACCCTGCGCCTCCTGAGCCGCGCGGGCGAGCCCTTGTGGTGCCGCGTGCTGTGCACGCTGGTAACAGACCCGCAAGGCCGCGCCGAACGCATTGTAGCCGCCATCGACCGCATCGACGAGCAGATGAAGATACGCGAAAACTACCTGGATGAGCAGACGCGCTTTCAGGCCTTCGCGGACAACTTTCTGGTGGGGCTGGGCGTGTTCGAGGTGGCGGGCGAGCGGCAGCGCATCCTCTTCCTGAGCAATGGCTACCGCAGCATCGTGGGCTATGACGAGACGGAGCCGCTCTACGACGACGCGCACTCCTTCCTGGGCGTGCACCCCGAGGACATCCCGCGCTTTGAGCAGAGCACGCGTGAAATGCTACGCACGGGCGAGCCCTACACCATCGAATACCGCGTGTACCACAAGGACGGACGCATGCTTTGGATGCGCTCGCGCAACACCGTGTACGCGGGTGCGGAGCCGGGCCATGCCCGCATCTTCGCCGTCATTCAGGACATCACCGAGCTTCGCACGCTGCAGGCCGAGGTGCGCGGCATTGCCGAGCACTTGCCTGCCGCCGTGGCCCTGTACGAGCTGGGCGAAGCGCCTCGCGTGCGCTTTGAGACACGCCGCATGGCCGCGCTCACGTCCGGCGGTACTGGGCCTGTGCCCGCCTTGGGCGCAGACGCGCTTGCCCGTATCCGCGAGGCGTTCGCGCAGGGGCGCAGTGAGTTTGACGAGCCGATGACGCTGCTCACGCCGGACGGCAAGCCCCTGCGGGTGCGCGTGCTGGCCGCCGCCGTGCCCGGTGAGAACGCACCGCTGTGCTACTGCGCCGTAGTGCCCGTCGACGACTGACCGCGCAAGACACGTCGTACACGAAACGTTCTTTCACATACAACGTCTTGCCACAATGAGCCGTCGGCGCAGCAAAACCCTTCCCGAACCGTATACTGCCACAGGAGTCCCATGAATGCCTGCGGCGCTCATGGGACTCCTGTGAGATTAGTTTGCGCTGAACGGCCTCTACCCGTCGTTCCCAGGGGGCGGTTGGGAGGGGACAGCGCCCCAGCGTCCCGCCAGTTTGATCGGCGCACATGGCGCTGCCGCGCCCAGTGCTTGTCAAACTGGCCATCTCCGGTTCGCTTTCGCCTGCGGCGAAGCGACCACAGGCCGCACGCTCTCCTCCGATGCCACAGGAGACAGAGCCGACGCCCTTGACGCACCTGCCTTTCCCATCGTATGATGGGTGCAAAGGGAAGGGGCGTCGATTCGCGCCCCCGGAGGAATCGCCCATGCTGAACCCCCGTATGCTGGTCATGCTTGCTGATCTGCCCAATGCTGAGGCGGCGCTGGATATGGCGCTTGCCGCGGTTGCGCATGCCCGCAGGCCTTACGGCCTGCGCTTTGCCGTGGCCGCGGGCTTTGCGGACGCCTTTGCGGAGGCGGGCCTGCCCGCAGGCGCGCTGGGCGCGGGCGATGTGAAGTTTTTTGACGAGGCGGCGGGGCTCAAAGGACTTTTGCCCCTGATGACCGATGAGACGCATTTTTTATACCTGCGCGGTGAGCACGGCTTTGCCGACCGTTGGGACGCGGTGCTGCTGGGCCGCTTCGCCAAAGTGCCCGAGACGCGCGCCGTGCTGACTGCCTCCGTCGTGAACGGGGATGGCGGCGCGCAGGCACACCTGCCCTCCATCCGCTGCTTTACCGACGATCATACCGCGACCATCGGCGCGGGTCTGCCGCTGGTGTGCGCCGCCGCGCCGGTCAAGACGCTGCTCATCCACCCCGCGTGCCTGCTGGGGCGGCGCGACTTTTTACAGACCGCGGACGCGGTGGAGGATTCCCTCTCCATCGCGGCCTACGCGGCGGGCTACGCCGTGTACGCGCTGGACGCGGTGCCACTGTGGCCGCTCTCGCCGGACGGGTGTGCGCAGGCGCTGGTAATGCCTACACCGGAAGTGCTGCCCCCGCCCTTGCTCAGTCGCTTTGAGCGGCTGGCGGGCTTCTCGTTCGCACGGCGCGCCGCTATCATCAAGGCGACGCAGGGGCTGTTCGGCGTGGAGGACGGCTACGCCCAACGCCTGCCGCTGCCGCTGCTTTTGAAAACGAAAGCTGCTCGCCTCCGCCGCCGCCTTTTGCGCCGTAAAGAAGCGCCCGCGCCGCTCACCGTGACGGCTTACATCGACCTGCCGGACGCGGCACGCCCGCCGCAGACCTACATGCTGCGCTTTGACGCGCTCATGCGCCTGCATGGCCTGCCGCTCACGCTGTACGCGGGCGGCGAGATGGAGCGCCACCTGCGCAGCCGCTTTGCCAACACCCTCGCCTACCCTGACAACACGCTGCTGCCGCGCACGCTGCTCTCGCAGGGCATGACCCTGACAGAACTGATGCGCCGTAGCAAGCTGCTGCTATTGCAGCGCGCCCAGCGGGCCTACCCCGCCTACGAGCACCTGATGTGGCTGGATATCGACGCGCTGCCCCACCCCGTGTGCGCGGATGCGCCCCTCACCTTCGCCCACCTGACGGACGACCGCGTGCATATCGCCTGGGTGGATGGCGAGCCGGACGCGTCCATGCTGGTGGTGCCCGTGCGGTTGCTCGCGCCGCTGTGCCGCGAGGTGCAGGCGCGCACCCAGTTCGACGCGGACGGCCAGCGCGACCTGAGTGAGCGAACGCTGCTGCGGCACCTGGTGGACAAGTACCCCGATCTATTTACCCTACACCCCATGCCCGCGCGGGAGCTGCTGTTTTTAAGCTGCCTTGACCCGTCGCTGTTGTGCGCGCCCGTGCGGCACCTGCTCCAGAACCAGCCGAAACCCATCCGCGTGCCGCCCAGCGCGCCGCCGCCGAAAGAGAGGGACCTGTATGCCTGACCCTTGCCCCGCGCCTCAGACGCTCAGCCGCACAGTACCCTACAGCCGCGCGGAGCAGGTGCATATCGTGATGCCCGTAGATTGCAACCAGAGCTTCCGCCTGTTTGGCGGCCGGCTGATGGAGTGGGTGGACATCGTGGCCGCTGTGGTGGCGCGCCGTCACTCCGGCTGCGAGGTGATCACCGCCGCCATCGACCGGCTGGAGTTTTTGGCCCCCGCCAAGCTCAACGATATCGTGGTGCTCACGGGGCGACTGGTGTATGTGGGCCGCACCAGCATGCTGGTGTGCGTAGATACCCATGTGGAGGATTCCGAGTGCCACAGCGTAACCCGCAAGCATGTGAACCGCGCCTATGTGACCATGGTGGCACTCGGCGCGGACAAACAGCCCGCGCCTGTGCCCGCGCTGACGCTCACGACCGACGAGGAGCGCGCCGAGTACCACATCGGGCAGGCGCGCAGGGAAGCCAGCCGCCGCGCGCCCATGTGACTGCCCGCGATGAAAAAGACAGCAAAAGAACAAAGCCCCATGTGAACCACCAGCAGCACAGCCGCCGATACGCACGCGCTTGCACGGCTGCCGATACCGGCAAAGGAGGTCACGCCATGGAGAACCTGACGCTTGCCCTTGCTACCGAGGAGAGCCGCGAGGCGATATGGGCCGTGTGGCACGCCTGCGCCCAGCACCCCGATACCTGCTGGGAGGATGCCTACCCCACCCCCGCCGACATGGCCGACGACCTTGCACACGGCTGGCTGTATGCCTTCCGGCAGGATGGGCGCGTGGTGGGCAGCGTGTCACTGCCGCCCGCGGACATCATCGAAAAGCAGGGCTATCCCTTCGAGCCCTGCGGGCCTGCGGTCATGCTCACGCGCATCTGCATCGAGCCCGCGCTGTGGCGGAAGGGCCTTGGCGGTGCGCTGCTAGGGCTCGCCGAAGCGCAGGCAAGGCGCCTTGGCGCGGGCGGCCTGCACATCCTGTGCGACGTGCGCAACACCGCGGGCATTGCGCTGTTTGCCTCCGCGGGATATCAGGAGGTGTGCCGCGCCTCGCTGTTTGGCGATCATTTTTCCGTTCGCGAGAAGCTGCTTACCTCCTCCAAACGCTTTGACAGGGCAGGGCACTAATGGTATAATGCACGACAGAAATCCACAAACCATGTAAGGGGGAACACTCGTGGACGTGACGGCTCTGCTCAAGGAGCTATTTTCCGGTGTGGTCTATATGGGCACGCTGGAAGGCCTCAAGACACTCATCATGATCATCATTTCCGGCGTGCTCATCTATCTGGCAATCAGCAAGGATTACGAACCCGCCCTTCTCCTGCCCATCGGCTTTGGCGCCATTCTGGCCAACCTGCCCCCGGTCTTCGACCAGGTCGGCGGCGCGGCAGCCAGCGTGCTGGGCAAGGAAGGCTTTCTGACCGTGCTCTTTAACGCCGGTATCCAGAATGAACTCTTCCCCATCCTCATCTTCATTGCCGTGGGCGCGATGATCGACTTCTCCCCGCTGATGAAAGACCCCTCGATGATCTTCTTCGGCGCGGCGGCGCAGTTCGGCATCTTTGCCACGTTCCTTGCCGCGATGTTCCTGATCCCCCTCGTGCTGCCGGACGTAGCGGCCATTACCGACCCCACCCTCAAGCACAGCGAGATCATGCGGCTGGCCTCGGCCATCGGCATCATCGGCGCGGCGGACGGGCCTACCACGCTGTATGTGGCCAACCATTTCGAGCTTCAGAAGTACATGGCCCCCATCTCGGTGGCGGCGTACAGCTACATGTCGCTGGTGCCCGTCATCCAGCCGCCGGTCATCAAGGCGCTCACCACCAAGAAGGAGCGCATGATTCACATGACCTACAGCGCGCAGCGCGCCCCGCGCGTAGCGCTGATTCTGTTCCCCATCGTGGTTACGACGCTGGCGGGCATCATCGTGCCCATGAGCGTGCCGCTGGTAGGCAGCCTGATGTTTGGCAACCTGCTGCGCGAGTGCGGCGTGCTTGAACGCCTGAGCAAAACCGCGCAGAACGAGCTGGCAAACCTCGTCACCATGATGCTGGGTCTGGCGATCGGCTCCACGATGGTCGCCGCCAACTTCCTGCGCTGGGATACGCTGCTGATCATGGGCCTGGGCCTGTTCGCCTTTGTGTTTGACACCGCGGGCGGCGTGCTGTTTGCCAAGTTCCTCAACCTCTTCCGCAAGAACAAGATCAACCCCATGATCGGCGCGGCCGGCATCAGCGCGTTCCCCATGAGCGCGCGCGTCGTGCAGAAGATGGCCAAGGCGGACGACCCCTACAACTTCATCCTCATGCAGTCCATCAGCGCGAACGTGTCCGGCCAGCTCGGTTCCATCGTTGCGGGCGGTCTGGTGATCACGCTGGTCGGCATGGTGATCGGCTGGTAATCGAACCTAGACGTTAGAAAGAAGGTAGCTTATGTTTGGCGCTTGGCTCTCTACCCTGACCGACGCCGCCGCCACGACTGCGGCCCATGTTTATAAGCAGAATTCGCTCACCTCGCTCTCCACGCTCGACAAGGGGCTGCTGACCACCGTCATGGGCCTTGTAGGCGTGTTCCTCGTGCTGCTGCTGTTCTTCTTCGCCATCAAGCTGATGCAGGGCTTTGGCAAGAAGGAAAGCGCGAATGACTGAGCACATGCTCTACAACGAAACCGACCGCGCGGCTGCGGCAAGCGAGCGCCAAAAGCGCCTCGTGCTTTCGCTGGGTCCTGCGCTGCTGCTGTTTCTGATGGCGGTGGCACTGTTCGTGTGGTTTCGCCTGCACCGTGACGCAAGCGGCTGGGTATGGTGCGCCTTGCTCACGGTGGCGGGCGGTGCGTATGGGCTGTTCTTCGGCGAGACCTGGCTGCGCCCCGCAAGCCTGTACCTGAAGCATGTAGGCTACATGCTGGATGGGCAGCGCCGCGAGGCCGCGGGCATGGTATCGCGTGTGGAGCAGACCCCGCAGGATAAGGACGGGCTCGACTTCTACGCCTTTACCGTGAACATCGGCACGGCGGGCGACCCCAAGGACGACCGACTCTTCTACTACGACGCGCTCAAGGGCCCGCCCCCTTTCGCCGCTGGCGAGCAGGTGCGGGTGTACAGCAACGACGGCAAGGTGGCTGGCGTGGAGCGTGCCCGGGAGGCGACCTGAGCAATGGAAGGCAAGCCCCCCATCCTGGTGCTGGTAACGCTGCAAAGGGCCTGCGCAAGGCTCATCCGCCGCGGGGCGGATATGGCGCTGGGCCAGCACTGCCCGCTGCACGTGCTGCATGTGGTGGTGAGCGACGATACCGCCGGGCCTGAGGCGATGCTGGACGCGCAGACGCTGGATTACCTCTACGCCCTGTGCGGCGAGGCCGGTGCGCAGATGACCGTGCTGACCGCCGAAGTGCCCCTGACCGCGATAGCGGAGTTTGCCAGCCAGCAAGGCGTGCGGCAGATCGTCATGGGCGGGGGCGAGCAGGCGGGGGGCATCGCGGAATCGCTCTCGCAACTGCTGCCGGGCGTGCAGGTGATGATCCTGACCGAAGTGGAAGCGTAACTAAAAAATCAAGGGCGGGTCGCCTCGGCGGCCCGCCCTTTCACGCGCTCCGGCTCCCCGCCATTCCGGTCGCATTCGCCCATCGCCCCCTGTTTGCCGGTGGGCGTATCTCCCCTTTGCCTTTACGCGCCCGCCCTGTTCCTGTATAATAGGCGCGTGCCTATTCCCGTTTTAGCAAAGGAGTGTCTCCATGATCGATTTTGTGTTCCACAACCCTGCGAAAATCATCTTCGGCCGCAATGCACTGAGCCACCTCGGCGAGGAAGCCCGCCGCCATGGCGACAAGGCCCTGCTGGTCTATGGCGGCGGCAGCGTCAAGCGCATCGGCCTGTTCGACCAGGTTATGGCCATCCTTACCGGGAACGGCATCCGTGTGTGGGAACTGGGCGGCATCGTGCCCAACCCCCGCCTTGGGCCTGTGCGCGAGGGCATCGCCATCTGTCGCCGTGAGGGCATTGGGCTGGTGCTGGCGCTGGGCGGCGGCAGCGCCATCGATACGGCCAAGGCCATCGTCAACGGCGTGCCCTACGAAGGCGACGTGTGGGATTTTTACGCGGGCAGGGCAACGCCCAAAACGGCTTTACCGCTGGGCACCATTTTGACCATCCCCTCCGCGGGCAGCGAAATGAGCTACTCTTGCGTGATCACCAACGAGGATGGGATGCTCAAGCGCGGTTATAACTCCGTGACCCACGTGCCCACCTTCTCCATCCTCAACCCGGAGTGGTCGTTCTCCCTGCCGCCGTACCAGACGGCCAGCGGCTGCGTGGATATCATGGCGCACATGATGGAACGCTACTTCACCCGCGTGGAACACGTGGAGTTGACCGACCGCCTGATTGCCGCAGGCATGAAGACCATCCTGCGCAACGCCCCCATCGTGATGGCAAAGCCCGATGATTACGACGCACGCGCCGAAATAATGTGGACGGGCACACTGGCCCACAACACGCTTTTGCAAACGGGCCGCATCGGCGACTGGGGCAGCCACAAGCTGGAGCACGAGCTGAGCGCAAGCTTTGACATCGCGCACGGCGCTGGTCTTGCCATCGTGTTCCCCGCATGGATGAAGCACGCCCTCAAGCAGTACCCCGCGAAGCTTGCGCAGTTCGCCACCGATATCTTCGATGTGCCCGCATCCTTTGGCGACGAGACCGCCGTGGCGCTGGAGGGCATCCGCCGCCTGGAGGCCTTCAACGTATCGCTGGGCATGCCCACCCGCCTGTCCGACGTGGGGCTGGAAAATGCCGATTTCGCAGCCCTCGCCGCCCGCGCCCTGCCCACCGAGCAGAGCGCCGTCGGCGAGTATATCAAGCTCTACCGGCAGGATTTTATCGATATCTACACCCTCGCCAAATGATCGCATCCCCGCAAGGCCCGCGCTGTCCGGCGCGGGCCTTGCGCGTGGCAAACGAGCACCTCACAGCGAAAATCCGCACGGCTGCCTGTACCTTCAGACAAACTCCGCAAATCATGCAGTCAGGATGTCGCGTTGCGTTCAAGAACAGAAATGACAGAAGCTCGCGCGATCGCACGAGCTTTTGCAATACAATACTCTCAGACACCAGCCTGCCACACCCCCCAAGGGGATGGTTGGGAAGGGGATCTCAATCCCCTTGTCCAGCCTGTTTGATCGGCGCGCAGGGCGCCGTCGCGCCCCACGCTTGTCAAACAGGCCATCTCCGGCTTGTTTTCACCTTCGGCGAAGCGGCCACCGGCCGCACACTTGCCTGCGATGCCAAAGGCGCGGACAGCGCCGTTTTACGCCGCCGGTGCGGCCGTCTCCGCCGTGTCCGGTGCGGAGAGGCGGTCGTCGCGCATCACTTGTATCTCGCAGGTCACGCCCTGCGCGCTGCGCTCGGCGATGCTCTTGAACAGGGCTTCCATATTCTTGACCGCGCTGTCCCAAGCCGCATCCAGATACTCCTGCTTGGCAGTGCATTCGGCGATCAGCTTGTTCTCAATCTCGGTCTTGATCTCGGCATAGCGTTCGGGGGTCAGCGGGTAAAGCAGGTCATACTTCTTCATGTTGGTCTCATCCACGGTCAGCTTGGGGTATTTGGCCGTGGGCGAGGGCAGCCGCACGATGATCGCGTCGCCCGCGTCGCTCACGGTCACGCTGGCACGGCTCAAATCCACCACAAAGCTGATGCTGAAGCTGTAGGGCACCAGCACCTCCTGCACCTTGCCGATCAGCCATGCGTCCTTCTGGGCGGTGTCCTGCCCGGTCAGGGTGGCCTCGAACACCACCATCTCGTTTTGCGCCTTCAGCTCCTCGCCAAATCGCTCACTGATCCATGTGGTGTTGCCATTCCCAAAGAGCCTGTGGTATAAATTGGGGCCGAAACGCACGGCCACGAAGCCGATAGCCAGACAGACGATCAAGAGCGTCAGCAGGCGAAAAAAACGCCTGAGCCCGTGCCTGCGCTTGCGGGGCGGTTGCGTGTCCGCCGGTGCGTTTTGGGGATAGCCGTTCATGTGCACGTAACCTCCTGTCGCCTGAGGGTCACAGCCAGTCCTGTATTTTCACAAACAGGCTCACGATGAGCAGCGTGAGGCCCACCACCGTGGCGACCCCTCCCGCGATCATCAGATAGCCGCGCACGATGCGCGCCGCACGGCCGTGCCGCTTCTCGCGCGGGGGCGCGAACTGCCTTTGATCCTGCTGCGGATAGCCGTTCGGGTTGGGCTGTTGCATACGCCTGCACCTCCTTAGGTATCGATTCCCATAAAATAGTATACTTCATCGCCACTGAAAATGCCACTGTTTTTTGCCTGTCAGGACCGCGCGCACGGTGCTGTCGCTCGTTTTGTAAGAATATGTTTCGATTTCCAAAGCGCGCACTTGAACTTTTGTAAAAGAGTTGTTATACTGATTCTGCATGTAACCAACGCCGCCGCGCGCGGCTGTAAACAAGGAGTGCTTATGTCCGATCAAATTCGCATACGCATGTTCGGCGGGTTCAGCTTGTTTGTGAACAACGAGTGCTTCGATCAGGTGATCGCAAAATCGAAAAAGGGCATGTCACTGTTGCAATACCTCATCCTCAAGGAGGATGCGGTCATTTTGAATTATAAGCTCATCGAGGTGCTCTGGCCCAACGAGGAGAGCACTAACCCCGAAAACGCGCTCAAGACCCTCATCAGCCGCTTTCGCGCCATTTTGAACAGCTGCAGCGAGGGGCTGGGCAACTGCATCGCAGCCAGCCGCGGCGGCTATCGCTTCCAGCTGCTGCCCAACATGACCGTGGACATGTTCGAGTTCGAGGCCCTTGCGGACAAGCTGGAGGGCCGTACGGAGCTTACCGATGAAACCAACGAGCTCTACCAGAAGGTGCTCACCCTCTACACCGGCGACCTGCTGGCCGGCAACGACCAGGACGATTGGGCCATCAGCCGCAGCGTGAACCTGCACAGCCAGTACATCAAGATCGTATACGCTTACCTGACGCTGCTCAAAAAGGCGGAGCGGTATGAGGAGATCATCCAGAACTGCCGCTTCGCGCTGGAGACCGACCCCTTCGACGAGCGGCTGCATCTGGAGCTGATGCAGGCGCTCGTGAAAACCAGCCGCAACAACGAAGCCCTGATGCAGTACAAGCACGTGACCAACATGCACTTTCGCTACCTGGGTGTAAAACCCCCGGAGGGTATTCAGGAGTTTTACAAGCAGATCATTCAGGCGGGCGACACGCTGGATATGAACATCGATACCATCCGCGACGAGCTGGCGGAGTTTGGCGACGTGCACGGCGCGTTCGAGTGCGAGTACGCGGTGTTCCGCGAGATATACAACATGCAGATGCGAAACCTCGAGCGCCTTGGCTCCAGCATGTACATCGCGATGATCATGATCACCAGCATGGACGGCGAACCCCTCGCCCCCCTCAAGCTGGACGATATCATGAAGGGCCTGAGCGAGGTGCTCAAGGCCCACCTGCGCAAGGGCGATACCATCACGCACTTTAGCCCGTCGCAGTACGCGCTGCTGCTGCCTACCGTCAACATGGACAGCGGCCGCATGGTCATGGAGCGCATCAAGCGTTTCTTCTACCAGAAGTTCCCCAACAGCAACGTGATGTTCAGCTACCGCATCGGGCCGCTGAGCAGCAACATGAACACCATGAAGCGCCAGATGGAGAGTGACCGCCAGAAGAGCGCCGCGCGCCTTTCTGCCATGGAGCGCATCGTCGCAGCCGGTGCGGCAGGGGATTTGGATCAGTAGGGTGTGTGTTTCATCCCCCCATGGGTCGGGTATAATATGCCCGTTCCCAAATTGGAAGGAGGAAATAAAAACATGGCAGTGATCAAATTTACCAGCCAGAACTTTGAAACTGAGGCGCTGAACAGCACCAAGCCCGTGCTGATCGATTTTTACGCCGACTGGTGCGGCCCTTGCAAGATGGTGAGCCCGCTGGTGGACGAACTGGCCGAAGAGAGCGATGCCTACAAGGTAGGCAAGGTGAACGTGGACGAGTACCCCGAGCTGGCCGCCCGCTACGGCGTCATGAGCATTCCGACCCTGATCGTGCTCAAGGACGGTAAGGTAGCCCAGCAGGCGGTGGGTGCCCGCGGCAAGGATGCCATCCGCAAGATGATCGGCTGAACCTCGCTTGCCCCCGCAAGGGAGGCAGTCAGGGTAACTCATACGGCAGCTGTTTTGAAGCCCGGCCCTTTTGTTGCGGCCGGGCTTTGCCGTGCAACGAAAGAACACGGTTGGCGCGCGCCGGTTTGTTTGCTATAATGGCAGCAGGACAGCGTATGAATCGGAGGCGTAGATATGGAATCGATCATCCGCGACGCGTCGCTCGCGCCGCAGGGCAGGCAGAAGATCGAATGGGTGCGACGGCATATGCCGGTTTTACGGAGCATCGAGGAGGAGTTCAGGCGCGACCAGCCTTTCAAGGGGCTGCGCGTGGTCACGTGCGTGCATATGGAGGCGAAAACGGCTTATTTGGCACAGGTGCTGCACACAGGCGGCGCGGAGGTATATGCCACGGGCAGCAACCCGCTCAGCACGCAGGACGATGTGTGCGCCGCGCTGGCGGAGAGTGGTGTGACCGTGCTGGCCACCCACGCCTGCACGCCGGAGGAGATCCACGGTTACGAGTGTCTGGCGCTTTCCACCCTGCCGGACGTGATGGTGGACGACGGCGGCGACCTTGTGCACATCCTGCATGAGGAGCACCCCGAGTGGGCCGCAAACCTGCGCGGCGGCAACGAGGAGACCACCACCGGCATCCTGCGCCTGCAGGCCCGCGCGCGGGCGGGCAAGCTTCGCTTCCCAATGTTCAACATCAACGACGCGGATTGCAAGCACCTGTTCGACAACCGTTACGGCACCGGCCAGAGTGTGTGGGACGGCATCATGCGCACTACCAACCTGGTGGTGGCGGGCACCACGGCGGTGGTCGCGGGCTACGGCTGGTGCGGCAAGGGCGTCGCCATGCGCGCCAAGGGCCTTGGCGCACAGGTGATCGTGACAGAGGTAGACCCTGTAAAGGCCATCGAGGCCGTGATGGACGGCTTCGCGGTCATGCCCATGGCGGAGGCAGCGCCGCTGGGCGACGTGTTCGTGACCGTGACAGGCTGCCACGGCGTGGTTACGCCCGCGCATATGCTGGCCATGAAGGAAGGGGCCATCCTGTGCAACGCGGGCCACTTCGACGTGGAGGTGGACGCGCAAGGCCTGCGCGCGCTGGCGGTGAGCCACTTTGAGGCGCGCAGGAACATCGTGGGCTACGTGCTGCCCAACGGCAGAACGGTGTACCTGATCGCCGAGGGGCGGCTGGTGAACCTTGCCGCGGGCGACGGCCACCCAGCCGAGATCATGGACATGAGCTTTGCCTTGCAGGCGCTGTGCGCGCGCCGCGTGGCCGAGCAAGGCACGTCGCTCCCCCACGAGGTGCTGGCCGTGCCGCAGGATATCGACCGTGACGTGGCGCTGCGCAAGCTTGCGGCACTGGGTGTTGCAGTGGATACGCTCACCCCTGCGCAGGAAAAGTACCTGCACGGCTAACCCCACTATTCCCATGGGCTTTTAAACTTTATTTGCTGTATCCAGAAAAAAGTGGCCAATTCGGGTTGACAAGGCTTTTTCGCTATGCTATCGTAAACCCATCATCAAGGCGGCAGCGCCAGGAAGGGAGGAGTCCACGTGACGACACTATGTGCCATGTCGATGTGCATGATGTGTGCGTGCGATTTCAGCCCGCGCTGTTTGTGTTGCGTCGCTTGATGGCCCATTGAAGCCCATAAGCCCGCCTCGCACTGCGTGAGGCGGGCTTTTTGCTTGAACAAGGAGTGTGAAACAGCGTGGAGAAAAGCGCGGAGGCGCAGGCCCCCTGTATGGAACAGGGAAATGCGCCGCAGATCGAGATTCGTGGCCTGACCAAGGTGTACCAGACGCCGGACGGAGAGCTGAAGGCGCTGGACGGTATCAGCCTGACGATCGAAAAGGGCGATATCTACGGCATCATCGGCATGAGCGGCGCGGGCAAAAGCACGCTGATCCGCTGCCTGAACCGGCTGGACACCCCCTCAGGCGGGCAGGTGCTGATCGACGGGCAGAACGTGCTGACCATGGCTCCCGCGGCGCTGCGCCATACCCGTCGGCGCATGGCGATGATCTTCCAGCAGTTCAACCTGTTGTCGCAAAAGACGGTCGCGCGCAACGTGCGCTACCCGCTGGAGATCGCGGGCGTGCCCAAGAAGCAGGCGGACGCCCGCGTGCGCGAGCTGCTCGAGGTCGTCGGGCTCGCGGAAAAGGCAGCCGCCTACCCCAGCCAGCTCAGCGGCGGTCAAAAGCAGCGCGTAGCCATCGCGCGGGCGCTGGCGGGCGACCCCGAGATGCTGCTGTGCGACGAAGCCACCAGCGCGCTGGACCCCATGACCACGCAGAGCATTTTGGAGCTGCTGCAGCGCATCAACCGCACGCTGGGCATCACCGTGGTGCTGATCACCCACGAGATGGCCGTGATCCGGCAGGTGTGCAACAAGGTCGCCATTTTAGACGGCGGCAAGCTGGCCGAGCAGGGCACGGTGGATGAAGTGTTTTTGCACACAAAGTCCGCGGCAGGCAAGCGCCTGTTCGGCATCCTGCCCGGCGAGACCGAGCCCCAGCCGCAGGAGGCGGCGCTGCGCATCGTGTTTGACGGCGAATCCGCGGAGCAGCCCATCATCAGCCGTATGGTGAAGGAGAGCGGCGCGACGGTCAACATCCTGTCCGCGGATATCCGGCAACTGAACCAGAAGGCGTACGGCCAAATGCTAGTATCGCTGCCCAAAGACCCCGTCGAGCGCAAGCTGCTGACGGACTACCTTGAAAAGCTAGGCCTGACGGTCGAGGAGGTGCACCCCGCATGACTTGGGACAAACTGTGGCCCATGCTGCTGACCGGCGCTGCCGAGACCGTGTACATGACCTTCTGGGCCAGCCTGATCGCCTACCTGATCGGCCTGCCGCTGGGCATTTTGCTGGTGGTGACCCGCCGCGACCATATCCTGCCCAAACCCGCGCTCAACGCGGCGCTGGGCACGGCCATCAACTTCCTGCGCTCCATCCCCTTCATCATCATGCTGGCGATGCTCTTCCCCGTCACCCGCGCGGTCATGGGCTCGGCCATCGGCACCACGTCGGTCATCTTCCCGCTGGTGGTCAGCGCCTTCCCCTACATCGCGCGCATGGTGGAAGGTTCGCTCAGCGAGGTGGACAGGGGCGTGATCGAGGCCGCGCAGTCGATGGGCTCCAGCAACTGGCAGATCATCCGCAAGGTGCTCCTGCCGGAGGCCGTGCCCTCGCTGGTGAACGGCGCGGCCATCAGCGTGACCACCATCCTCGCCTACACGGCGCTGGCCAGCGCGGCGGGCGGCGGCGGGCTGGGGGCGCTGGCCATCATCAAGGGCCTGAACATTCGCAAGTTCGACGTCATGTACTCCGCCAGCCTGCTTCTGGTGGCGCTGGTGCAGATCATCACCGTTTTAGGCACCCGCCTGATGCGGAGCTTGGACCATAAACGACGCTAAATTCGAAAGGAGCAAACCCCATGAAAAAGCTGGTAGCCATCATCCTGACCCTTGCCCTTGCCCTGAGCCTGACCACCGCGCTGGCGGGCGAAAAGCTGTCCATCATCGCCACGGAGAATCCCCACGCGCAGATCCTTGAGCTCGTCAAGGAAGACCTGGCGTCCCTCGGCTACGACCTTGACCTGACCGTGGTATCCGACTACGTGGTGGAAAACCCCGCCACCTCGGACGGCTCCGTGCAGGCGAACTTCTTCCAGCACATCCCCTACCTTGCCAGCTACAACGAGACCGTGGATGATGCCAACAAGCTGGTGGGCGTGGTGTTCACTCACTTCGAGCCGCTGGCCATCTATGCGGGCACCAAGGCCAGCCTGGATGAGATCGCCGATGGCGACAAGATCGCCATCCCCAACGACCCCACCAACCTGAACCGCGCGCTGCTGCTCTTGCAGGATGCGGGCCTCATCACCCTGCCGGAGGGCACCACGCTGGAGAGCACCAACACCAAGGAAGATATCGTGACCAACCCGCACAACCTGGAGATCATCGAGGCCAATGCCGAGCTGATCCCCGGCCTGCGCAGCGACGTGGCCTATGCAGTGATCAACGGCAACAACGCCGTGCTGGCGGAACTGATCCCCTACCGTGACGGCCTGTACGCCGAGGGGCCGGACAGCCTCGCCGCCAAGGGCTACGTGAACCTGATCGCCGTGCGCGCGGAGAACGCCGAAGCCCCGTGGGTCAAGGCGCTGCAGCAGGTCATCTACACCCAGAAGGTGTACGACCTGATCGTGGCCAGCGGCTTCGCCCCCACCTTTACGCCCGCCGCCCAGTAACGGGCACACGGGCTGGCCCCGCGCATCGCGGCACTATTTTCGGACGGTGTAATTCGCCGTTCGATTTTGGCGTTGTGCGGGGCAGAAGTACCCCTGCTCCTTTCCAAGCTGATATACGGGAAGCGGCCGCCTCGTTTGCTGAGGCGGCCGCGTTTTTCTTGCTGTCATGCGGGGCGTATGCCCCTTGATATGGCGGGCGGTTTTAAGGTTGTTCCAGAGCCAATGTGCTTGGTGGACGGTGCGGGCGCGATCCGCGCGCTTTGCCAGACGTCGCGTCTTGCCATCCGCCTCTGTTTACTCCGCCGCCAACGCCGATTTGGGGATAAACGCACGGCAGGGCTTGTCCTTGTACGTGGTCTCCACATAGGCCCAGTCCGTGCCCAGGAACGCCAGCAACGTGACCTCCGCGTCCTTCTTGATCTCAAACAGCTTGGTCTTGCCG
The DNA here is from genome assembly GCA_964584315.1 of uncultured Oscillospiraceae bacterium. Classification (GTDB taxonomy): domain Bacteria; phylum Bacillota; class Clostridia; order Christensenellales; family Aristaeellaceae; genus CAXXOK01. Next base: position 46,657 of record CAZOZO010000008.1, on the reverse strand, counting down.
CGCAGCGGGTCGTCCGTGGCGTTGGCCTTCTTGACCAGCTTCACCTTCACATCGGCGAAGGCGATCTGCGCCACGTTGTCCGGGTCGGCCAGGGTGCTGCTTGTGATGTAGCCGATACGCCCGCGCGAGCCGTTGCCGATCGGGTAACTCACCAGCACCCACTCGCCCGTTACGCCGAAGATCTGCACCGTCTCATCGGTGGTCACCTGCGCTTTGCTGTCGCGGAAGCTGCTCTCGTCCGGCGCGCTGTATACCTTGAAGGTCTGTCGTTTTGCAAAGCTCGCGTCGCCCAAGGCCGCCAGCGTGGGGGCGCTGCTCTGCGCCTGCTCGAAGGGCGACAAGGTGGGCGAGGGCGTGGGGCTGGGGGTGGGCGCGGGCGTGGCCGTGGGCGTAGCCGACGGTGTGGGGGTAGGCGACGGCGTGGGCGTGGGCGAAGCCGTCACGAATGACTCCGCCTGTACCGCCGTTGCGGCGCGGTTGAGCACAAAGCCAACCTGTCCGCCGTCCGCCTGCACCAGCGTAAAGGCAGTGCCGCCCGCCTGCACCGTGCCGGAGAGCTCACCACCACTCAGTTCGCCGCCCGCCACGGTATAGGGCGTAACCTGTATGGTCAGCATACGCCCGTCAGGCAGGAACTGGTAGTAGGTGTCCCCATCGGTGCCAAGCTTTTTCCACAGCCCCTGGGAGAGGAACGCCACCACATCCGCATCCTCGCCGGTCACGGGCATGGGGGTGGGTGTGGCCACATCCATCGGCTGCACGGAAACGCTCATATCCATCTGCGGCATGGGCGTGGGGGTATCCGCCTGGGCGGCGGGTTCCCCTTCCGCCGCAGAAAGCGGCGTGAGCAGCAGGGTTTCAAAATCGCTGGTCTCGGTATCGAAGGTGAGCAACAGGCCGTCCGCTTCCTCGGTCACCACGGCGCTCTGGTCGGGGCGCTCGACGGTGGTCAGGCTCAGGCCCTGCGCAGTCAGGCTGTAAGCTGTAAAGAGCGACTCGCCGCCAGTCGGGTCGGTCACGGTGCCGTCCTGCATAAAGCGCAGCGTGGAGTCCATGGTTTGCCAGTCGCTCTCCGTCAGGCGGGCGAGCAGCGCGTCGCCGGTGAGGGCGGTCATGGCCGCCGCATCGGCGGGCGTCTCGCCGGCAGGGGTCTCATTTTGCATGGCGTCGGGCTGGGCAGGGGTTTCGGTCGCTTCTCCATCCGCGGGGGCTGCCTCGCCCGTGAGCAGCGGCGAGGGCGTCAGGCCCAGCTGCGCCCACGGCACGTTCACGGTGGTCGCCTTTTCGGTCACGGTGCGTGCGGCATACAGGCACTGGAACACGTCCGTCGTCAGCTTGATGGAGTTGGGCGCGGGCACCTGCGCCGCTTCGGTCACGATCACGCCCTCCTGCCCGGAAAGCGTGCTGAGCACCGCGCTGCGGATGGCCGTATCCACCTGCTCCCGCGGCTCGGTGAACAGGTCGTACACACTCAGCTCCCGCCTCCCGTTCAGATCGATGATGCGGTAAAAGAACAGCATCTCGTTGATGGACTGATCCGCCGAGCGGTTGAGCACCGTCGCCTCCAGCGAAAGGATGCCCGGAAAGTCCATCGAGGCGTAGAACATCATGCGGATGTAGTCCTTCGCGCCCGCAGCCGCGCCCGCCATGGGGGCCGCACGCCGCAGCGCCAGCAGCGGCCCGGTCACCGCGCCGGTCAGGTACTCGGCCAGCGAGGCGTCCTCGCTCTCGAAGGCCGGGTAATCCAGCTTGTACTGGAGCGTGTCATCCTCCCCTGTTGCCTTGACGCGGTACACGGTCAGGCCGTTCCCCGTCAGCTCCACGGTTCGGTCGCCGTCCGGCGCCTCCGCAGCGGCGGAACCCACGGACAGGCAAAGCGCCATCATCAGCGCAAGAAAGCGTTTCATAAGCATCCCTCCCGAAGGTCTATTGCAGCCGGAGCGGATAAACCGAGCCTGTGGACAGGGCCACCATCTCCTTGGCCCCATCCTTCTCCAGCGCGAAGTAGTGCGAAAGCGGCAGCGGGTAAGCCATACCGGTCACCGTCAGCACGCGGTAGAGGCCGTTTGCGCTCTCCGCCCACTGGATATCCGATGGCACGGGCGCGATGCGGTCATACGCAAAATCGTAATGCTGCTCGCCGCCCACGAACAGGGCATACTTGCCGGTCGCGGGGTCGCGCACCACCAGCGCGCCGCAATCCGCATACACGGCGGCATCGTCGGTCACGCACAGCGATGTATGCGCCGCATCCAGGCGCACCACCTCGCCGCCCGCCATCACCGCCACGCCCGCCGCGCAGCCCAGCACGCCGTCCATGTCTGCGGCGTGTTTCCACAGCTTCATCTCGCCCCCGCGCGTCAGGGTGTAAAGCGCATAGCGTTCCTCGGGCTCGGTCACATTGCCGGTATCCACCCACGCAAGCGTCTGCCCGGCGGTAAAGGGCCACGCCTTGGCGAACCACAGGGCGCTGAGCAGCGTGCCATCCCCCTTGATATAGTTGCTGGCGGTTCCCGCCGCGTTCCGGATGGTGGCCCATCCGCCGGTCATGGGGCCCAGCACCGCGTCCGCGCCCGCCGCCTGCTGGTAGCGCGACGCGTCGATCAGCGGCAGGCCCTCCGCGTCGATCAGGTAGGGCGGCTGCGGCACGTAGTAGATATCGTCCGCGCAGATGAGGAAGTCATTCTCGCCCAAGCCCTCGTAGTAGCCCAGCAGCCGCCCGTCCGCGGCGGCGAAAAGGTAGTACTCGTACAGGCCGTCCGCTGTCTGCCTGCGGGCCACCACATTGCGCGCGGTAACGGCGTAGGGGGCCAGGTCCACGCCGCCAGCCACGGCGGCGATGCCCTGCCGCGCCCTGTCGCTCACCTGCACGGCGGGCGCAGGGTCGTAGGCGGCGGTGGGCTGCTGCGCCCCGCCGCCGATGGCCTGATTGACCGCCTGATTGACCGACTCCGCGGCCTCGGTGCCAAAAAGGTTGCTCACCTGTTGCAGGATGTAGTCGCGGCCAAAATACGCCGCGCTGCCCAGCACCGCCAGCACGCACAACACAACAAGGAAGCGTCTGAGACCGCGGCCCCTTCGTGCCCTTCGCCCACCGTAGCCCTCGGCTTCCACGCGATAGTCGTCCGCGGGGGAGGCGGGGTCGAAGCCCGTGCCGTACCCACTGGGCGCGGCGGGTTTGCGCGTCTGGTACAGCAAGGGCGTGGCGGGGGCGGCGTAAAAGTCCCCTTCCGCCGGTTCGGCATGGCGCTGGGGCGGCAGCTCAAACTTAAGCGGCGGCGCAAAGCGGGCACTCATTGCCATGGCGTCCTCCGCCTCGGCCTGCGGGCGCTGATAGGTAGGATAGGCGGTATCCGCAATCGCTTCCTCATCTGCCACGGGGGCTTCTTCCGGCGCGTCGTAAGCGGCCGCGCGGGTGCGCCGCCTGCGCGGTGCGGCGGGCTCGGGCTCGTAGGTCGCCTCGTCCCAAGTGGGGCGGGTATAGCGGTTTTCGGCATGGGTCGCAGGGGCATTCTGCCGGGTATAGGCCGGTTCGCCGTCCGGCTCGTTGGGGGTATATCCTGCCTCCTCCCAATTCAGGGAGGCGGGAGTCCGCTCCGCCGGGCCGCCGGGCCGCGCGCCAAAAGCACCGGCGGGCGCGAGCGGCCTAGTACCCAGGCCGTCGGGAGCGTCCCCCACCGGCTCGTTAGGCTCGTAGCCGTCATATGGTTTGTAGTCGCTCATCAAGGCACCTCATATTCAAGGTGGTCAACTTCTGTCTCAATGTATCACGCTTTGCAGCGTTCGTCAAGCGCAGAAAGGGTTTGCGGGCTTTTGGCACGGCGTGGCGCACCGCTTGCCTGCCTCAGTATACCATATGCGGCGGGTACGGGCGTGGGGTCGGGCGCGTTTGTTACGTTTAGGGAAGGCGTAACACTTGCAAGAATCTTGCTTCGACCCTGCCATGCCGCGTGGGTTTCCTTCCAAATGATACGCAGCCGCCAAGGCAAATAGCGGGGGCGCGCCCATGTGGGCACGCCCCCGTTGCTATTGCTTATACCCGCTCCGTCAGGCCGTTTCGATGTTCGCGGCAGCCTGCAGGTTCAGCTTTTCCACACCCATCTCGCGCAGCTTGTACTTCTGTATCTTACCGCTGGCCGTCATGGGAAACTCGCTGAGGCGCAGGATGTAGCGCGGGGACTTGTACCGGCTCAGGCCGTTTTTAACAAAGTCGATCAGCTCCGCGTCGGTCGCTTCCTGCCCGTCCTTGAGGATCACGCAGGCGCACACCTCTTCGCCGTACTTCTCGTCCGGCACGCCCACCACCTGCACGTCGCGGATGGCGGGGTGGGTGTACATGAACTCCTCGATCTCGCGGGGGTAGATGTTCTCGCCGCCGCGGATGATCATATCCTTGAGCCTGCCCGTGATACGGAAGTTGCCGTCCTCGTCCATGGTGCCGATATCGCCGGTGTGGAGCCAGCCGTTCTCATCCACAGCGGCTTTGGTCGCCTCGGGCATTTTGTAGTAACCCTTCATGACATGGTAGCCGCGGGTGATGATCTCGCCCGGCGTGCCGCGTGGCACTTCCAGCCCTGTCTCAGGGCTGATGATCTTGCCCTCGGCGAAGGGCAACAGCTTGCCCACCGTGCTCACGCGCAGCTCCAGCGGGTCGTCCGTGCGGCTCATGGTCATGCCCGGGCTGCACTCCGTCTGCCCATAGGTGATGGTCAGCTCCGAAAGGTGCATCTTGCCGGTCACGTCGCGCATGGTCTTGATGGGGCAGGGGCTGCCCGCCATGATGCCCGTGCGCAGGTGTGAAAAGTCGAAGCGGTCGAAGCTGGGGTGCTCCAGCATGCCGATGAACATCGTAGGCACGCCGTGCACGGCGGTGCAGCGCTCGCGCACCAGCAGTTCCATCTCCTGCTCCGGGTTATAGCGGCTCATCAGCACCATGGTGCTGGCGTGGGTCAGGCAGCTCATCACGCCCAGTACGCAGCCAAAGCAGTGGAACAGAGGCACCACGATCAAAAGCCTGTCGTCGCCGGTAAACTTCATGCAATCGCCCATGAACTGGCCGTTGTTGGTAATGTTGTGGTGCGTGAGCATCACGCCCTTGGGAAAGCCCGTGGTGCCGCTGGTGTACTGCATGTTGATCACTTCATGCGTGGCAAGGCCCGCAATGTGCTCCTCCACCACGGACTGGGGCACGGTCTCCGCCAGCGTGTACAATTCGTCAAAGCCCCTCATGCCTCTGGCTTTTTTGTCGCTTTGCCCAATGAGCACGACATGCTTGAGGTGCGGCAGCTTCGCCTCGCCGATGGCCTCCGGCGCGTCGGTCAGCAGGCTGGGCATCAGCCCCGTGATGTGGTCGATGTAGTCGTTGCCGCGCACCTCGGGGATCATCACCAGCATCTTGGCGTCGCTCTGGGTGAGCAGGTAGTTGAGCTCAAACTGCTTGTAGTTGGTGTTGACCGTAACCAGAATGGCGCCCAGCTTGGCCGTGGCAAACATCGTGAGCATCCACTCCGGTACGTTGGTAGCCCAGATGGCCACATGGTCGCCTTTGCGCACGCCCATGGCGTAGAAACCCCGCGCCACCACGTCGGTCAGGCGGTCAAACTCCTTCCAGCTCCAGCGCACGTCAAACTCAGGCGCAACGACGCAGTCGTTGTCCGGCAGTCGCTCCGCGTTCCTCCGAAGCAGCCCGGGGATCGTGTAATCGTGAAGCTCGAGTGTCGGTACAAATGCCATGCTGCGCCCTCCTCTACTTTGCAAACAAAACGCCCCCGCCTTCGAAAACCATCGAAGACGGAGGCTGTCGCATCCGCGGTACCACTTCGCTTGGAGCCAATGCTCCCGCTCAAAAGGCTTTATCGGGCCTGCCCGTCCGTCGGTACTGCCGTTCCCGAGGGCCGCTCACGGGGGAGGGGACCTGCGCCCGCCTTTGCGCCTCGCACCACCGGCGCTTCTCTGAAAGGCATACCGCGCTTGTCGCGCCCGTTCATCGCGTTGGAAATTGGGTTGATTATAGCGGAGGGCGGGGGCTTTGTCAAGGGTTTGGATACAGAAAAAACAGTGCAATCAGGCGGCCCTGCCGTCCGTGGGGCGGATGAGCATGAACGCATAGTCCGTGCCGTGGAAATCCGTGCGCGCGAAGGGCACGAACCCCAGCCGCCGGTAGAAGGCGTGGTCGTCCTTGCTGACGATGCTCTCCACATAGAGCGTCTGCCCGTCGAAGGCGGCCATGCTCTCCCGCGCGACCTGCGCGCCCGCGCCTTTCTTGCGCGAAGCCAAAAACTCCAGCGTGGCACAGGGTATGTCAGGCGCAAAATGCTCCAGCATGCGGAACAGCTCCGCGATGCGGGGCAGCGCCGCGGGGCTGCGCAGGCCGATCCAAAGCATGTGCAGCCACAGCCCCAGCCGCAGATAGGTGGCAAGGCCCATCTCCGGCGAAGCGGGCGTGGACCACGTCGCGCAGGCCGTGATGCCACCCTCGCCATCCAAGGCGAACACGCGCCCCGCTTTTAGGCCATAGCGCAGCAGCATGGCCATGAACGTGCGGGCCAGCGCCTTGCGTCCGCGGAACAGGTAGCCAGTGAACATCGGCGTGCGCCAGAAAGCGTCGGTCAAGATCGTTACCATCTGGGTAAACTCGGCTCTGGTGGGCTTTGGTACCTCGCGCGCAGGCATGGTGTTTCCCCTCCCGCCCCGTATTTCTATGCCGCCATCATACCACGAGCCGCGCTGCGGGGCAACCGGCGCGCCGCGCGCCGTATTTACCCCGCGCAAAACCTATGTTATAATACTGAAAACTTGAGCTCGCATCCGGCAGCAGGCCGTTTTCTACATATGACCCCGCATGCACTAAAGGAGGAACGCCCTTGTACCGTTATTCCAGCCGGAGCCGCTTCAACGCCATCATGCGCTCCAACCGCTACCAGCCGATCCTGGTGATCCTGGCGATCATCGTGGCGGCCTTCATCCTGCTCAAGCTGATCGGCGTGGGCGGGCTGAACGAGGCCAACTTCGAAAACCAGCGTAACGCAAAGCTGCGCAGCGAGATCCAGCACGCCGTGAGCCAGACCAACACCTTAAGCCGCCTTGGCGCGACCACCACCAGCAACGTGCTGGGCAAGATACGCCAGTACGTGCACGGCATCGAGATCATCAACGACCTGAACGTGAGCATGTTCGGCGAGGTGGGCCGCCTGTACCAGCAATCGGTTTTTGACAACATCTACACCGTGATCGACGCGTACGACGCGAAGCTCTCCAGCGGCCAGAAGGTGAGCGACAGCCTGACGTCGCTCACCCAGAGCATCGAGGCGCTCAGCGTACAGACGAACGCGCTGATCGGCGCGAGTGGCGGCTGACAGGACAGGCAGAAAACGTCCATTGTAGCGCTTATCCACGACTGGCTGCTTGCCGGAGATACGCCGCAGCTGAGGCCACGCGAACCATGTCGGCCTCGCCAGACCCATTACTCCTGACCCGTTGTTTGTGTACCCATTGCGGCGCGGCGAAAGCCGTGCTGTTTTTTCGCGCGCTGCGGCGCTTCGCCTTGCCAAAGCGCCGTGCGGACGTTATAATACAAGTATCTGACCGGAGGTGTATCGCATTGGACGACCGGCCCATTGGCGTGTTCGACAGCGGTTTTGGCGGGGTCAGCGTGCTTGCCGAGGCCGTGCGGCTGTTGCCGGCGGAAAACTTTCTATTTTTAGGCGACAACCTGAACGCACCTTACGGCGACCGCACGCCGGGCGAGGTGCTCGATTTTACCCGCCAGGGTGTAAGCCGCCTGATCGATCTTGGCTGCAAAGCCGTGGTGATCGCCTGCAACACGGCCACCAGCGCCGCCGCAGACGCGCTACGGCATGAACTGCCGCTGCCCATCATCGGCATGGAGCCCGCGCTCAAGCCCGCGTCGCTTTTGCCCCGCAGCGGCGCCGTACTGGTCATGGCCACCGCCATGACCCTTACGCTGGACAAGTTCCACAGCCTGATGGCCCGCTACGGCCAAAACGCAGTGCCCGTGCCCTGCCCCGGCCTCGTGGAGCTGATTGAGGCGGGCGAGACCGACGGCCCCCGCATTGAAGCAAAGCTTACCGAGCTTTTGGGCCCGCACCTGACCAGACCCGTCAAGGCTGTGGTGCTGGGCTGCACGCATTATGTTTTTTTGCGCCGCGCGCTGGCAAACCTGCTGCCGACCGATGTGGTGCTGGTGGATGGCAACCTGGGCACCGCGCGGCAGTTGCAGGCACGGCTCGCCGAGGGCGGATTGCTTGGCAGCGGCGCACCCGTGCATGAACCGCAGTTTTTGAGCACAGCGGCGGATCCGTCCATCCCGCAGCGGATGCGCGCGTGGTTCCTGCGCGCGCTGGCGGATGCGCCGTGAGGTTGCAATCCCCTCCATGGTACGGTACAATGGCAGCGACGGAAATACACCGCGTTTTGCGGGTGAGGTTGGTTTGCACATGAAAAAAGTGATGCTCATCTTTGGCACCAGACCCGAGGCGATCAAAATGTGCCCGCTGGTGCATGTGCTCTCGCGCCACCCCGCCTTTGAGACCGTCGTGTGCGTGACCGGCCAGCACCGGCAGATGCTGGATCAGATTTTATCTGCTTTTCAAGTCGTGCCAAAGTATGATCTGTGCATCATGCAGGCGAAGCAGACCCTCTTTGACGTAACGGTGAACATCCTGCAGCGCATCCGCGAGATACTGGAGGCCGAAAAGCCGGACGTGGTGCTGGTGCACGGCGATACCTCCACCGCGTTTGTGACCTCGCTGGCCTGCTTTTACCTGCAAATACCCGTGGGCCATGTGGAAGCGGGCCTGCGCACCTATAACCTGCACAGCCCCTTCCCTGAGGAGTTCAACCGGCAGGCGGTCGACCTGATCGCCAAATTCTATTTCGCGCCCACGGCCATGAGCCGCGACAACCTGATCCGCGAGGGCAAGCCGGAGGGGGCCATCCACGTGACGGGCAATACCGTGATCGACGCCCTCGCCACCACCGTGCGGGCGGATTACACCCACCCGGAGATCGAATGGGCCAAGGGCAGCCGACTGATCCTTTTGACGGCGCACCGGCGCGAAAACCTCGGCACGCCCATGCGCCACATGTTCACGGCCATCCGCCGCGTAGTGGACGAAACGCCGGACGTAAAACTGATTTATCCCATGCACATGAACCCCAGCGTGCGCGACACGGCGCGGCGGTGCTTCTCCGGACAGGATCGCATCCGCATGATCGAACCGCTGGACGTGCTGGATTTCCATAACGTGATGGCCCGCGCTTACCTCATCATGACCGACAGCGGCGGCATCCAGGAGGAGGCCCCGTCGCTTGGCAAGCCCGTGCTGGTGATGCGCGACACCACCGAGCGCCCCGAAGGGCTGGACGCAGGAACCCTGCGGCTGGTGGGCACCGCTGAGCAGCCCATCTACGATGCGGTGATGGAGCTTTTACACGACCCCGCCAAGTACCGCGAGATGGAGGGCTCCGTAAACCCTTACGGCGACGGCCACGCCAGCGAGCGTATCGCTGATATCCTGGCCCGCAGCCTCAAGTAGGCCTGTCAGGTAGTTTGCCAGCGTTGCCATATGCGGTTTCGTTGCCGCTCGATCACTTAGGCAGGCTCGTGCCAAGTCTGTTGTTAGTGGATGAAACGAATGGGGGCTCGGTTCCCGTTTCCCACTTGCCCGCGCCGCCTCGCGCGGGCTTTTGCAACCAGCGTCAAGTCAGGTCTTTGCGCTCAAATGTAAGTAGCAAAAGGCTTTCGTCCGTTTCGCGGTTCCAGCTTTCGCGATATGTGTTCCACATCAGTTCGTGCATCTGCGGCAATTTTCGCCGGGGAACATCCCGCTTTCCCCATGCCGGGCATAACGCGCCCGTTTCGCGCAGCTTGTCCGCAAAGCGCTGCCAATAGCCTGTCTGCGTGCTTTGTGCACATGATACGCTCTCTTTCCAGCACAATGGCATGTCATTTTTGGCATGTTTTTTATGCTTTTGATCTCTCATGCAATTTGAAAAACAAGCTGTGGAACCGTTTTCTGAATCGTTTCATGTAAACGCTTTCTTACGTTCCACATTCGTTCCACAGTATTTTTTCTCAATTTTTGTTATGCAGTCTATATTTCACTCGTTTTCGTGCTTGTATGGAAGTTAATCGACCATAAAGCACTTGTAATTCCAAAATTCTGCCGATATAATGGATGTAAGCTCTTACGCGGTCGGGATGATCGCGTACCGTCCGGCCTGTCAAACAATGTCTGAGGAGGAATACCCAAATGAAAAAGGTTCTGTCATTGGTGCTTGCCCTTGTGATGGTTTTCGCCCTCTCCACGATGGCGGTTGCCGAGACCGTCCTCAAACTCAGCGAAGTGCACGCTGAGGGCTACCCCACCGCGCTGGCGGATGCCGAGTTCGCCCGCCTCGTCGCCGAAAAGACCGAAGGCCGCATCAAGATCGACGTGTTCCTGGGCGGCACCCTCTACGGTCAGGAGAGCGAAGCCATCGAAGCCCTGCAGCTGGGCGACCTCGCGTTCGCGCGCGTGTCCGCTTCGCCGGTGGGCAGCTATGTGCCCTCCATCAACGCCATCCAGATGCCTTACCTCTACAAGAGCGCCGCGCACATGTGGGCGGTGTTGAACGGCGAGATCGGCCAGAAGCTGCTTGCCGACATCGAGACCGGCGTCAATAAGGACGGCGTGCCCAGCGGGCTGGTCGGCCTGTGCTACTACGACGCGGGCAGCCGCAGCTTCTACCTGACCAAGGAAGTGCACACCGTGGCCGACATGGCGGGCCTGAAGATCCGCGTGCAGAACAACCCCATGATGGTCGCCATGGTCGAGGCCCTCGGCGCGACGGGCGTGACCGGCATCGGCCCCAACGACGTGTATGCCAACATCACCCAGAAGGTGATCGACGGCGCCGAGAACAACTGGCCCACCTACCAGAACATGGGCGACTACGAGGCCGCCAAGTTCTACATCCTTGACCAGCACACCCGCGTGCCGGAGATCCTGCTTGCTTCCAAGGCCGTGAAGGATTCCATCGACCCCGCGGACTGGGCCATCATCGTCGAGTGCGCCAAGGCCACGCAGGAGTTCGAGATCCAGAAGTGGGCCGAGAAGGAAGCCTCCTCCGAGAAGATCGTGCGTGACGCCGGCACCACCATCATCGAGCTGACGCCCGAAGCCCGCGCGGAGTTCGAATCCCGCATGAGCAGCCTGTACGACACCTTCGGCGCGGACTACAAGGACATCATCACCGCCATCAAGGACATGGGCAAGGATTTCTAAAAACCCTTCCAAAATGGGGAAACCCCGCGGGGGAGGAACGCCGCGTTCCTCCCCCGTTTTGCAAAAAGGAGGGTCACCATGGCTAGTGCCCTGCGTACCATCAACCGCTGGACTCATCGTATTTTTCTGGTCGTCGGCGAAGTCTCGCTCGCCGCGATGATCGTCGTGGTCACCATGACGGTCATCCTGCGCTACTTCTTCAACACCGGCATCGGCTGGGCGGAAGAAGTACCGCGCCTTTTGGTCACGCTGTTTACGTTCCTGGCCTGCGCCATGGGCGTGCGCGATAAAACCCATATGTGTGTGGGTATCATTTACAACCGCTTCCGCAAGGACGGCTTCGGCCGCAAGTTCCTCGAGGTGTTCGGCGACGTGTGCGTGCTGCTGTGCGGCCTGTTCATGCTGTACTACGGCGGCGCGAGATGCCTGAAAATGATGGGGCTGACCGGAACGCTGCCCATGACGGGGCTCAAGACATGGTGGCAGTTCCTGCCCATACCGCTCGCCGGTTTTTTGATCACGTTTGACAGCATCCTGTACCTGACCGGCGTGCTGAAGCCCGGCGATACGCTTTTTGCCGAGCCGGACAAGGATGCTTCCGAAATCTACTGCGACTCCCTCGCGGAGGAAGCCGCCGTGTCGGACGGTGCCGTGCTGGACGAGGCGATCGCCACGGAGGCCTGCAGGCTGGCAGGCGGCGAAATGCCGAAGGCCGAAACGACAATGCAAACCGAGCGAAAGGATGGTGACAAGTGATGGACACCTCGACACTCGCCATCATCGTTCTGGTCGGCGGCTTCTTCCTGCTGCTGATGGTCCGCGTGCCCATTTCCTTTGCCATGCTCATCTCCACCATCTGCGCCGCGCTGATCATGAACACCAGCCTGACCGTGCTCGTACAGCAGATGATCAGCGGCGTCAACAACTTCTCGCTGCTGGCGATCCCCTTCTTCATACTGATGGGCGAGTTTATGAGCGAGGGCGGCATATCCGAGAAGATCGTCGATTTCGCCACACTGGCCGTAGGCCGGTTCCGCGGTGGGTTCGCCTACGTCAACTGCATCGACAGCATGTTCTTCGGCGGCATCTCCGGCTCCGCCGTGGCGGACGTAAGCTCGCTGGGCTCGGTCGTAGTGCCCATGATGGTCAAGCAGGGCTACACGCCCGATTTCTCGGTCGGTCTGACAGTGACCACCGCCTGTCAGGGGCTGCTGATCCCGCCCAGCCACAACATGGTAATCTATGCGCTGGCCGCGGGCGGCGGCGTTACCATCGGCAGCCTATTCATGGCGGGCGCGTTGCCCGGCTTCCTCCTGGGTTTTGCAATGCTCCTCTTCTGCTTCCTGATGCGCAAGCACTACAACTTCCCCATGGGCGTGCGCACCCCTCGCGAAAAGTGGGGCAGGATCATCCTGAACGCCATCCTGCCGCTGTTTACCATCGTCATCATCATGGGCGGCGTAGCCATGGGCGTTTTCACCGCTACGGAGAGCGCTGCCATCGCCTGCGTTTATGCGTTCATCCTCACGTACTTCGTGTTCCGCAGCGCCAAGCTGCGCAACATTGGGCAGGTGCTCAAGCGCACGCTTAAGACGCTGGCCATCGTGCTCACGCTGATCGCCGTAGCCAAGGCTTTCGCCTACATGATGGTGGAACTGCGTGTGCCGGATATGCTCACCTCCGCGCTGGTCAGCATTTCCAACAACAAGTACGTTCTGCTTCTCATCATCAACCTGTTGCTGCTGGTGCTTGGGTGCTTCATGGACATGGCCCCCCTCATCATGATCATGACGCCCATCCTGCTGCCGGTGGTCACCGGCCCCGCCATCGGTTTGAGTCCCGTACACTTCGGCATCATCATGATCTTCAACCTCGCCATCGGCCTGTGCACGCCGCCGGTCGGCTCGGCGCTGTATGTGGGCTGCGCCGTGGGCAAAACGCCCATCGAGCGCACCAGCTTCCACATGCTGCCCATGTACGGCGTGATGGTCATCGGGCTGATGCTGGTCACCTACATCCCCGCCATCTCCATGTGGTTGCCAACCGTGCTGGGCATGGTGTGACCTTGCCAGAGCAAGACCCCCGGCCTTTGCAAGGGTCGGGGGTATTTTTGCAGAACGGGACCGGCGATGCCTAAGGTATAGCGGGGCAGCGCCAACTTTCGCTTGCCAAATATCGCCGCACGCGGTATGGTGGGCGTTGCGGGCATGTTGCCGCAAGGCGCGCCCGCCTCCACGGAGATCGCATCAAGGAGACGTTTGTCATGCAAAACCCCACGGGTCGGTTCAGCGCGGATGTACGCCGCACGCTGGTCATCTGTTTTTCCGCTTTTTTCTTCAACGGCCTGATGACGATGATGATGGGCTCGGTACTGCCGGATATGAAGGCGGCTTACGGGCTTACGGATACGCAGGGCGGGCTGATGCTGGCGGGGCACTCCGCGGGCAACCTGATCGCCTGCCTGTTTGGCGGGCTGGTGCAGCTGAAGCTGGGCCGCCGCAGGGCCATTACCCTGCTGAGCCTGTTTACCGCCGTAGGCTACGGCATGTTGCCTGTCTCCGGCAACCCTGCGTGGCTGATCGCCGCGTTCGCGCTGAGCGGCGTGGGGCGTGGCAGCATATCGAACTTCAACAACGGCACCGTGACCCGTGTTACGGATGGCAGCCCTTCGGCCAGCAACCTGCTGCACAGCTTTTTTGCCTTTGGGGCCATCAGCGCGCCGCTGTTCTTCCTGCTGCTCAGCCTGGTGGCGGGCTGGCGGGCCGCGGCCATCGCCACGGCGGCGCTTGGCCTGCTTGTGTCGCTGGCCTTCACGCGCCTGCCAACCGCGGATGAGCGCCCTGCCGATGCCGGTCAAAGCCAGCAGAGCCTTGCTTTCCTGCGCGACCCCGCCTACCTGCTCTTTGGCGGCATGATGTTTTTCTACCTGTGCGCGGAGTACAGCGTGAACGGCTGGCTGGTGACCTACCTGCAAAGCAGGCCTGCGCTGCTTACGCAGTTCACCGCCCAGGGCGGCGGTGGCCGCGCCGCGCTGGAGACCTACTCGCAGGCCATGGCGACGCTTTTGTGGGTGGTGATCCTCGCAGGGCGGCTGCTCAGCGCCGCGCTTTCCCGACGGATATCGCAAAAGCTGATGATGCTGGTCGGCAGCGCGGGGGCGCTGGGCTTCTTCGTTCTGCTGCTCGCGAGCGGCACGGCCGTGCCCATCACCGCCGCGGTGGCGGGGCTGGGGCTGTGCTTCTCCGGCATTTGCCCCATGATCTACTCCGATGCGAGTTCCATCACCAACCGCTATCCGCTGGGCGTGAGCGGCATCCTAGCGATCGGCTCGGTAGGCGCCATCCTGATGCCCGCGCTGGTGGGGGCCGTGGCGGATGCCTACGGCTTTACCGGCGGCATGGGGGCCATCCTCGCCGGTATGGTGGCGCTGCTTGCCCTCAGCACGGTCAACTACCTGCGCGGCCCGCGCGCAGCAAGTCCCTTGCAGGCAACCGCCTGCGACCCCTGACGAAACGGAGGCGACCCCATGGAATCCAAGGTGGTTTTCAATGCAGATGTTGCTCTTGACGATTTGGGCGGCGGCGTTGCGCGCAAGGTGCTTGCGCACCTGCCCCAGCAAATGGTGGTAGAGGTGCGCTTTGAGGTGAACGGAATCGGCGCGGTGCACAGCCATCCGCACACCCAGTGCACCTATGTGTGCAGCGGGGCGTTCACCTTTACCGTTGGCGGGCGCGACTTTACCGTGCGCAAGGGCGACACGCTCGCCTTTGCACCCAACGAGCCTCACGGCTGCATCTGCCGTGAGGCGGGTGTGCTGATCGACGTATTCACCCCCATGCGGGAGGATTTTGTCAAGTGAAGGGGGCGCTTCCATGGGCGCGACCGTATCCTACGACGCGAACGGGCGGCTGACCATCGGCGGCATCGCCTGCGATTGCGGCCTTACGCACCGCCTGCCCACGCAGGATATCTACGTGGGCAGCGGCTTGCTGGGCCGCGTGCCCGCCTATATTGCCGCGCGCGGGCTGGGCACGCGCTGCGTGCTGGTCGCGGATCAAAACACCTGGCCGCTCGCGGGCGAAAAGGTGGAGGCCGCGCTGCTCGCAGCGGGCTTCTCCGTCGTGCGCTGCGTGATCCGCCGCGAGGGGGTACTGGACCCGGATGAGCGCGCCTGTGGCGAAGTGCTGCTGTCCATCCAGCCGGAAACCGAATTTCTGGTGGCGGTAGGCAGCGGCAGCATCACCGATACGGTGCGCGTGAACGCCACGCGCTGCAAGCTGCCGTTCGTGAGCATAGGCACCGCGCCCTCGATGGACGGCTACACCTCGGTGATCGCGCCGCTACTGCTGCGCGGGGTCAAGATACACCGCGCGGGCGTATGCCCGGAGATCATTGTCTGCGACACGGATGTATTGCGCACCGCACCGCTTGCCATGGTATGCTCCGGCGTGGGCGACGTGCTGGGCAAGTACATCGCCAAGGCGGACTGGATGATCGGCAGCATCATAAACGACGAAACCTACTGCGACCTTTGCGGGCAGATCGTGACCGACGCCGTGGAAAAGCTGCTGCAAAACATCCCCGAGATCCGCGCGCGCAGCGAGAAGGGCATTCGCATCCTGATCGAGGCGCTGCTGCTGGCAGGCGTCACCATCATGATCGTGGGGCACACGCGCGCGGTGGCCTCGGTGGAGCACAACATCGCCCACTACTGGGAGATGATGCAGCTGCTGCATGGCAACCACCCGCCCGCGCACGGCGCGTCCGTCGGCGTGGCAACGCTTTTGTGCTGGCCGCTCTATACGCGCTTTGCGCAGGAGGATCTTTCCCGCCTGGACCTTGCGGCCATCCGGCGGCGACGCATGACGCACGAGCAGCGCCGTGCGTGGATGCTGCGCGCCTTCGAGCCCGAGGCTGCAAGCAGCATCATGCACGACAATCCGGAGGACTTTTTGGACTGGCCGGAGCAGGAACGCCGCATCCGTGCCGCGCAGGCGCGGCAAACGGATATCCGCCGCGTGATCGCCTCGCTGCCGCCGTTTGAGGCCATCCGCAGCGCAATGGCGGAGCTGGGCGCGCCGCTGACCCCCGCCGAAGTGGGCGTGGACGACCGCCTGCTGAACCTGTCGATGCACTGCGCCAAGGATTACCGCACCCGCTACACCCTTTTCAAGCTGATCGACGAGTGCGGTCTGCACGACGCTTACATGGCGGATTATCCGCTGGAGCCATAGCATCGCAAAACCGCCCCGCAGCCCGGAACATGGGCGCGGGGCGGTTTTTCAGCTGTGCTGAAAGCGGCATGTAAAAGGCGCTGGTACGCGCTACAGCGTGACCCCGGTCTTGAAGATGGCAATGCCCTGATAGCCGTTCTGCTCATTTTTCGCAGGCTGCCCGCTCGCGGTCGCCAGCACCAGCTCCATCAGTTCGTCCGCCATGCCGTCCAGCGTGTTCCCCTCCAAAAGGCGCCCCGCGTCAAAATCGATCCAGCCCTGCTTTTTTTGTGCAAGGGCGGTGTTGCTGGCGATCTTCAGCGTGGGCACCGGCCCGCCGAAGGGCGTGCCGCGGCCGGTGGAAAACAGCACGAGCTGCGCCCCTGCCGCCGCGACCGCCGTGGTCGCCACCAGGTCGTTGCCCGGTGCGCTTTGCAGCGTGAGCCCCGCGCGGGTCACGCGCCCCGTGTAGGGGATGACCGCCGCCACAGGCGCGCCGCCGCTCTTTTGCGTGCAACCAAGGGCTTTGTCCTCCAGGGTAGAGATGCCGCCCGCCTTGTTACCGGGGGAGGGGTTGTCATAGATGGTCTGCCCATGATCTTCAAAATAGCGCTTGAAATCGTTGATGAGCGAGACCGTGTCCTGAAACACAGCTTCGCTTTCGCAGCGCGCCATCAGCAGCGTTTCCGCGCCGAACATCTCCGGCACTTCGGTCAGAATGCTGCCGCCGCCCATGGCGATCAGCTTGTCTGAAAAGCGCCCGATCACGGGGTTGGCCGTCAGGCCGGAAAAGCCGTCCGAGCCGCCGCATTTCATGCCGATGATCAGCTCGCTGGCGGGCAGGCTTACGCGGCTGTCCTGATGCATGCGCGCGGCCAGCTCATTCAGCAGCGCCATACCCGTGGCCAGCTCGTCCGCTACGTCCTGCGCGACCAAAAAGCGCACGCGTGCGCGGTCATAATCCCCCATGTGCCGCTCGATCTCCTGTACGCCGCTGTTCTCGCAGCCCAGCCCCAGCACCAGCACGCCGCCCGCGTTGGGGTGGGTGGCCAGGTGGGCCAGAATATCGCGGGTGTGCTCCTGATCGGCGCCCATCTGCGAGCAACCGTATGGGTGCGGAAACGCGCGTACACGCTCCACCGCGCCGCCCAGCAGCACGCCGGCGCGGTGCTCCAGCTCCGTGGCCACGTCGTTCACGCAGCCCACCGTGGGGATGATCCACAGCTCGTTACGCACGCCCGCCCTGCCCTGATGCCGCGGGTATCCCATGAAGGTGCGCGGCGTAGCCGCGGGCAGCGCCGCACCCGTAGGCCGGTAGGCGTAGTCAAGCTCGCCGGAAAGCAGCGTGCGCAGGTTGTGCGTGTGCACGTGCGCCCCGGCCGCAATGGCTTCCTTCGCCGCACCGATGGGTTGGCCGTACTTGAGCACAGCCTCGCCCGCCGCCATGGCACGCAGCGCAAACTTGTGCCCCGCGGGCACGTCGCCCGTGAGCACGACAGTCTCCCCTTCAACGTCTACCGGTGTTCCGGCGGGCAGCGCCATCAGGGCCACGGCGACGGTATCGTCCGGGTGGATACGGATCGCTTGTTTCATGGTGCCTCCCACTTGCCGCCCATGCGGGTCATCCATGTAAATGATTACACGTTTATGCGTCTATCTTACCGCGTAAACGACGTTTCGTCAATGCTGCCGCTTCAAGGCGGCGCAAAGAAATTCTAACCCATTGCCCGTTTGTCGGTTGCTTTTTGCCCGAAAATCGCTATAATAGGCGTAGGAAGGTTGCGTAAGCATTTACATATTCGGCCACGTCATTGCAATGGGGGCCGCTTGCGCCGCGCAGCCGCCAAAAGGGAGACGATGCACATGCAGGCCTTTATGGACAGGGATTTTCTGCTCTCGACCGATACCGCCAGGCACCTCTACCATGAGGCGGCCGCCGCCTGCCCCATCATGGACTATCACTGCCACATCAACCCCCGTGAGATTTATGAGGATCGCCGCTACGAAAACCTGACGCAGGTGTGGCTGGGCGGCGACCACTACAAGTGGCGCCTGATGCGCTGCGCGGGCGTTCCGGAAAAATACATCACCGGTGACGCGGGCGATTTTGAAAAATTTCAGGCGTGGGCGCGCGTGCTGGGCAAGGCTGTGGGCAACCCCCTGTATCACTGGAGTCATATGGAGCTGCGCCGCTTTTTCGATTACGAGGGGCTTTTGAACGAGCGTACCGCTGAGGCTGTGTGGAACCATGTGAATATGAAGCTGCAAGGCGAGGGTTTCAGTGTGCGCGGCCTGATCCGCCGGAGCAACGTAAAGCTCATCTGCACCACCGATGACCCCGTGGACAGCCTCGAGTGGCACCAAAAGCTCGCCGCGGACAAGACGTTTGAAACCGCCGTGCTGCCCGCGTGGCGACCGGACAAAGCCATGAACCTCGAAAAGCCGAATTACCTCGACTACCTCGCGGAGCTCTCCCGCGTGAGCGGCCAGCACATCCGCACATGGGCAGATCTGAAAGCCGCGCTCAAGGTTCGCCTCGCATACTTCCACGAGAACCGCTGCCGCCTGAGCGACCACGCCCTGCGCTACGCCATGTATGTGCCCGCTCCCGAGGAGGTGGTGGCCCGCATCTTTGCGGATTGCCTCGCGGGTAAGCCCACATCCGAGGCGGATGAACTGCGTTTCAAGACCGCGTTCATGCTGTTCATGGCGGGCGAGTACAGGCGCATGGGCTGGGCCATGCAGCTGCACTATGGTTGCCGCCGCGACAATAACACCCTGATGTTCGACCTGCTGGGGCCGGATACGGGGTACGATTGCATCGACAACCAAACGCCTTCCGCGCAACTGGCGGCACTGCTGGGCACGATGGAGGCAGAGGGCGGCCTCCCCAAAACGGTGCTCTACAGCCTGAACCCCGCCGATGACGCGGCCATCGACAGCGTGTGCGGTTGCTTCCAGAGCGGCGAGGCGGTAGGCCGCGTGCAGCACGGCTCGGCATGGTGGTTCAACGATCATTTGCAGGGCATGACCGACCATCTGGTGAGCCTGAGTAGCCTTGGCTACCTCGCGGGCTTCGTGGGCATGCTGACCGACAGCCGCAGCTTTTTGAGCTATCCGCGGCACGAATATTTCCGCCGCATCCTGTGCCGCGTGCTGGGCCAGTGGGTGGAGGAGGGGCAGTACCCCGCCGATATGGACACCCTCACGGAGATCGTGCGGGACGTGAGCTACGGCAATGCGCAGCGGTATTTTGCTTTCCCAGTTTGATCGAGCGGATGCGCGTACAGCGGCCGCGGCTTTCCTTTGACACCGCCGCTCCACCGAAGCGTATGAGCATATGAAGCCCCGTAACCCTTGCCCAAAGCGCCGGACGGTATGCTCGCCGTCCGGCGCTTCGCATGTCACAACAGCCTGCACGCAACCAACCGCCGTCGGCTGCAAGCAGCCAACGTTTCCGTGCCTAAGCGGCAGGTATTGGTCGCGTCTCGCCCGCTTCTCCATCGTTTGACCCTCTCTCGTTCAATGCATCGCCCTTGCCTGCTCTCCCGCCGCCCTTGAGCGCCGCTTCGGCGGGTTTGGGCGGCGCGGGGGCGGGTTTGAGGCACGTCCACTTTTCAAATCCCGCGCCCCGCCGTATAATGCAAAATGTCCGATAACGGAACTTTCCATCATTGATAAAGGAGCCATTATGCAAGCGAATGTCGAAAAGACCGCCGCGCAGGGCGGCGCGCCCATCCTCCGCGTAAGCGGCGTAAGCAGGCGCTTTCGCGCCACACAGGCTTTGAGCGACCTGAGCCTTACGGTTCCCGCGGGGGAGATCGTGGGCCTACTGGGCCGCAACGGCGCGGGGAAGAGCACGCTTCTGCGCATCGTGGGCGGTATGCTAAGGCCCAATGCAGGCGAGGTGACCCTCACCGGCGACGCCGTGTACGATAACGCCCGCGCGCTGGGCAAGCTGTGCATGATCGGTGATACGCCCGATTTTGGCCACCTGAGCAAAGCGGGCGATTTGTTTTTCGTGTGCGGCGGGCTGTTCCCCGCGTGGGATCAGGCGTATGCCCTCGAGTTGATGGAGCGTTTCGACCTGCCCATGAAGCGCCGGATGCGCACCTTCAGCCGCGGCATGCAAACCGCGCTGCTGCTGTGCGTGGGCCTTGCCAGCGGCGCTGCGCTGACCGTGTTTGACGAGCCCAGCCTGGGCCTTGACGCGGTCATGCGCGAGCGCTTTTATGACCTGCTGCTGGAAGAGAAGCGCAGGCACCCCGAGCGCACGTTTCTGCTCTCCACCCACCTGATCGACGAGGTGGCGCGCGTGCTGGATTTCGCCGTGCTCATCGACGCGGGGCACCTGCTGTGCGCGGGCACCGTGGCACAGCTGCAGCAGGGATACCTCTCCGTTTCTGGCGCGGCGGAGGATGTGCACGAGCTGACCGGTGGCCTGACCGCCCTCAAGGAAGAGGAGCTGGCGGGCACCCTCGTACGACATGTGAAGCTTGAAAGCGAGCAGGATGGCGCGCGCATCGCCGCGGACCCCCGCGTGCGCACCGCGCCGGTCAGCCTGCAGCGCCTGTTCGTGTTCCTGACCGAAGAAAAGGAGGCCCAGCGCCATGCAGCCAACGCTTGACACCGGCTTTTTCCGCAGCGCCCGCTTTGGCGGCGTGCTGCGCTACCATTACAAGACCCTGGGCAAGACCGTGCTGCTCGTGCTGGCCATTTTGCTGGGCTCGCAGCTGCTTTCGCTGGGCTTTCCGCTGGTCACGGGCAACCCCTACCCCTATATGGGCGTGTTTGCGGACCAGAGCATCACGATGATCATCGCGCTGGTGTGCGCATGCGTGGTGGCGGGGCGCTCCACGCGCTTCCTGCTTCGGTTTGGCACGTCGCGTCTCTCGGTATGGATGGGCAACCTCGTCGGCCTGTGGGCAGGCATGGTGGCGCTGCTGCTGGGCACGCTGCTGCTGAGCATGCTGCTGGGCGGGCTGGTGCTGCTGCTTTCCTCCGCCCTGCCCCAGAGCTTCGCCATCAAGCCTCTGTTCGTTGATATCAGCGGCCCCGCGCTGTTCAACCGCACGCTTGCGGAGGCGCTCGCGTCGCTGCCGCAGAACCTGCTGTATCTGGTGGAGTGGACGGTGATCTTCTACTTTTTCGGCACCTGCCTGCGCAGGCGGCCGGGCCTCACGCTGACCGTGGTGATCGGCCTGCCGCTGCTGGTGCTCATGCTCACGCTGTTCCCCGCCGTGCGGCAGGCTGCCGACATGGCTCAGCACGCCAACGACCAGCAGATGATGCTGCTGGGTGTGCGCTGGATGAAGTACGCGATGGATATCGTTAACTTTGTGGAACACCAGTGGCCTGCGATCCAGCTGGTCACCGCCGTGGTGAGCCTGCCGCTGAGCTACCTGTGCATGCGCGGCACGCCCCAGCCGTAAAGCCGTATCGTTACTCTCCTTGCAGCCCGCGCGACGCGCGGGCTGTTTTCGTCTGCCGTGCGGAGGGAACCATCATGCGCCTCGCGTGACCGGCCGTCAATTATCCGTTCCATCATTTGTCAATGACATGGCATTGACAAAGCGCCCGAACACCTTGCCACACCGCATATTGCGATGGTAGGATGGTGTCAGGTCAATGGCAGCGTTTCCAAGTCGTCGCGTGTCCGTTTTCGCCGGCTCCCGTATCCGCCCCCTTCCACGCCTTTGTAACGCAAATCCATACTCCAAGCGTGCACCTTCATTGCGCCTGTTTTGCGCATCCATCCGCAGTGACAAACGAAAGGAATGATCCGCATGAAGACCCGCCCACAGCGAACCCCCGCCACAACCGGCACATCGCCCAAAGGGGGCCGCCCCATCCGGCGAGCGTGGTGCCTGTGCGCCGCGCTGCTGCTCTGCCTGATTGCCGTGCAGGCGCAGGCGGGCGGGTGGGCGGTGCAGCCGACCATCATCCTGCCCGGCACGCATTATGATTATTACCTCTCTGAGGTGTCGGACGACCTGATCGACCCCGGCAGCGGCTATGGCGAGCTGTTTTTCCGCTGCCTGCAGGGCTTTGGAGCCGAGGAAAAGGTGAGCGAGGACTATCAGCTGTTCCTGAGCGCGGCTTGGCTGCGCGGGCCAGACGGCCGCCCCTACCGCATGCAACAGGCCAGCAGCGACAACTCCACCTACTTCTACATCGGCTTTGAGCTGCCCAAGGGCCTGTCCATCTTCGACTGTACGCTGCGCTTCGAGTCCGACAAGGCGGAGGGCAGCTACCCCCTCGCGGATGTGTACGTGCCGCCGGAGCAGCAGGCGGCCATCCAAAAGCCTGATAAGGCGCAGGCAGCGGCGCTTGCGACCTATGCACCGCAGGCCACCGATTTTTCCGCCGCGATGGAGAACCTGCCCACCCCTGTGCCCGCCACCGAAACACCCGCTGCCGACCCCCACGCGAGCGATGAAAACGCCTACAAGCTGCGCGCCGCGCTGGAGGATTTTCTGTGGCGGCAGGGAGAGGACTTCATCGCGCCGCTCGACCCATGGATGCGGGCGATGGCCGCCAGCGACGTGACCGACGTGACCTGGCCCGCCGAGTTTATCGCCGCGGATGGCGGCCCGCTCACGGTGCATTTCCGTTTCTCCTCGTTTGACCCCACCGTGACAGGCGGGCAGGCAGATGCATCCGCCTACCTGAAGGCCGCCAGCGAGCACGCCAACGCCGCCACTGCGGAGGCCGCCGTGCCGCTGCAGGTGACCGCCTACGGCGAGACCGGCCCATTTGACATCAGCTGGGCAGAGGGCGGCGAGGAGGCGTATGCCGCCGCCTTCAAGCAGGCGAGCGGCACCACGCGCGACGCCTTCCGGAGCCAAGGGCTGATGGGAGCGCTGGCGGAAGTGGTCGCGCCCGCGCCCTTGCCCGCGGGGAAGGAAGCCCGCCTTGCCAAAGGCGAGTTTAGCCCCGCGTTCACGCAGTTCGTGGCGGCAAGCGGCGTCGATACCACACCGCTGACCGCCGCCTGTGCCATGCTTACGCTGACGGCACCCGAAATGTACCTGGAGGAAGGGCCGGAGGCGGTATCGTTCTTCTATCAGGCGCCGGGGGACCTGTATGAGTTTTTTGACCCTGTGGTGGAGGCCGCCGCCGCGGGCCTGACCGCCGAAGAGGCCGCGACGCTGACCGCCCAGCAGCTGGAAGCGTTGCTGGATAAGGCGATGTGTGCTCGCGTGCTCGATTACCGCAGCGTGGGAGGGCTAGAGACCTACTCCATCCGCGCGGCCGATTTTGGGTCGCCGTTCGCCATGGACGCCCTCGCCCCCTCCGAGGATCTGACGGGCTATCTGGACATCTTCGCGCAGGCCCGCAAAGATGCCCTGAGCCGCCTGCATGACCGCGTGCAGGAGACCGGCGCGCCCATGGATTACTGGAAGGAGTTCTGCACCGAACTGACCGACACCGTAAACGGCGAGCTGGAGACCCTTGGCGCGGAGACGGACGACGGGATGCAGCGCGCCATCTGCGCGGGCGGCGTATCCGGCCTGACCGTCGATACCGCCTACGACCCGCGCACGCTGAAGCCCGTGAAGGCGACGTTCTTCCTGCGCAGCCTGAACCCGCTGGGCGGCAGCCTGCCCGCATACGGGCAGGATCCTTTCACGTACTGGCCTCAGTTGGTCGCCGCCATCGGCGAATATGATGTGAAGGTCATGGTCACGGCACAGTACGGCGAGAATGGCTTTGGTTTATCCGATAAAGATCGCTCCACCCTTCGCTCCGCGGTGGGCAAGGCGGCTACAGCCGCGCGCAAAGGTTTGAATGACCCAGACGTAGAAGCTGCGCTGCTCGATCTGGTGCTGCCCTTGCCCATGCCGGTATCGGCCAAGACCAAGGCCATCGACGAAGCCGCCTTTACCCCGCTGTTCATGCGCTTTGCCGAAGGCGAACCCAGCGGGTACGCGCCGCGCGCCATTGCCTGCGCAGCGCTCTCGCTCAAAAATGTGGGCGTCGGCTTTGACGGTGGGTTTACGCTGACCGCGGACACGCCGGAGGACCTGGACGCATTGATGCGGCAGGCGACCACGCTGGCCATGCAAGCCATACGGCAGCTGGCAGACCCGCGCGCCTGCACGGAGGAGCAGGCGGAGGGATTCCTGCTGGATGGGCTCGCGCAGGCGGTGCTCGCCTATCGCAGCGACAAGAACGCGGCCAGCATCGCCACTTCCTTCACCCTGCCGCTGGACTCCCTCAACACGCCCGAGAACTGGTACGCGGCATCGGATGGGTACCGGACAGAGTTCATGGACGCTTTTGGGGCGGCATCCGAGTCAGTAATGACGCAAATCACCCAACTGCCGGATTACCCGCCCGTGGACGAGCCCAAGACCGGCCGGCTGACCGGCTCCCGAGGCGGCACGCAGGTGGTGCTGCGCATCCCCGACGACGGCCTCGCCCGCTATGTGGAATTCCGCACCGCCGACGATGAAAAGGCCCTGACCTGCTACATCCGCGCGGGCGAGAAGACCACCGTGCACCTGCCGCAGGGGCAGTATTATCTGATGATCGGCGAGGGCGACGTGTGGTACGGGCCGGAGCACCTGTTTGGCGAGGGCGCGGGCTACAGCCGTACCGAGTATTGCGACGTTCCCTCCAACTCCTACATCTACACCCTCACATTGCAGCCGCGCTCGGATATCGAAGACGGTATCCCCATCCACGACGTGGATCTGGGCGACCTCGTCGGCGGAGCATAAGGCCTACCGTTGCCGACAAACGGGCATCGGAGGCACAGGCGCCCGCCAGCCACACTGACTAAACCCAAGCCCCATCAAACAAACAAGGAGGCATCCCCATGAAAAAACTGTTCTCCCTCGCCGTTTCCCTGTGCCTGATCCTGTTTGCCTTGCCGAGCGCGCTTGCCATCGACGAGGGTGAGTATGCCTGGCAAACCTTCACCCTCACCCTGATCGGCGTCGACACCAAGCCTATGTTCGCCCCCGGCGATATGAAGGCGGACGAGCACGCACTGGCCGTATCCGTTGAAGCACCGACGGAAGTGGTGAGCGACGCTGCGCTGTGCGACGCGCTGTACGCGCAGGCGAGGCTGGTCGGCGCAGACGGTGCGGCCTACGCTCCGGGTGCGCTGTTGAGCATGGAAAACAAGCTCACCTTTGTGTTTGCGCTGCCCAAGGGCGTGGATGCGGATGCGCTCGCCTTCCAGCTGACGGAGGCTGCCGCCGCGACAGCCGCCATGCCGGACGAATATGTGGGCGATTGGCAGGGCGCCTCGGGCAACATCAACCTCGCCTTCACCGTGAACCCCGACGGCACGGGCAGCTACGCCTTCGAGCAGAGCGGCTACTCCGAGAGCTATGACTTTACCATGAAGGCGGGCGCGGACACCTTCTCCGTGACCATCCCCGAGGACAACCAGCTGGGCATCGTATCCTGCGAGGGCACCTACCAGTACGCGGACGGGGTGCTGACGCTGGACATCCGCACCACGTTCCGCAACGGGCGCGAGTTCAGCTATACGGTGCCCTGCACGCGCGTCGCAAAGTAGCAGCGGCACAGCAGCTTTTTGACGGACGGGAATCAAGGCCAAACGCGAGTCGCAGGCCCTATCGGCGCATCCGCTGTCAGCGCCGATAGGGCCTGTTTTGGTTGTGCGGGAATACCGCGCCTCTACCCCTTCTCTTGTGTGTCTGCCCTTTGCTGCATTATATACTTCAATTTGAAATTTTTATCAAGGTACCTTTACATTAAATCCTCTTCATGCTACAATTATCGCATGGTACCTAACGATAATTTTTAGGAGTGAAACCAATGGAAAATCAAAGCAGGCATTGCCCCGGCTGCGGCAAGCATTGCGACCTGACCGCCCCCCAGTGCTCCACTGGCGAGGCGTTTGCCAAAACGGGCACGCTGCCCCTTGACGAAAACCGTTGCAAGCACAAGCATCACCACCACGGCGAGATGGACGGAGATGGTTGCCGCCATGGTCACCATCACCACCACGATGGCGAGCATATTTGTCGCCACGGTGTGGCGGAGGAGGGCGATGCGCAGGCCGGGCCGCTCACCATGGAGGAAAGGCTGATCAACAACCTGCACCGCCTGGCCCACGCGCTGCGGCACGGGGCGGAGAGCCGCGGCGGGCAGGGGCGTATTTTGCTGCTGCTGCGCAAGAGCGGCGGCCTGTCGCAGCACGAGCTGATGGAGCTGGTGGACGTGCGCAGCGGCTCACTGAGCGAAGTGCTGGGCAAGCTGGAGGAGAGCGGCTATATCCTGCGGATGCAAAACGAGGTGGATCGCCGCCGCGTTGATATCGCGCTGACCGATGCAGGCATGGAAGCCGCCATTGCCGAGGAGCGGCGTATCGACGAAAACCGCACAGGCCTGTTTGGCAGCTTGAGTGGCGACGAGCAGGCCCAGCTGGTGGCCTTGCTTGAAAAACTGGGCGCGGACTGGACCGCGCAGGGCCGCGACATGCACCGCCACCACTGTGGGCATGGCAAGCATGAGTGTGACGAACATGGGCATCACGAGCACAAACACAAGCATAAACACGAGCACCACCATCACCACTGAGCCCTCGCCAGATACAACCGGGACATTCTGTCAGAGACCCACAGCCAGGCGGTCACGGTGACCGGCCGGCTGTGGGTCTCTGACAGGGTCTCAGCCTGTTATGGCTGATAACCATTTGCAAAGCTGTTCGGATGTTTGCACGACGCTTTGCGGGCCTACGCCCTTCATAAAATGCTTCATAGGGCCATTTTTCCCGTTGACTTTGGTTCGATGCTCTGGTATACTGATTTCCGCTGGTTCTTTGATGGAGAGATGGCCGAGCGGTTGATGGCGCTGGTCTTGAAAACCAGTGATGCCGAAAGGCACCGGGGGTTCGAATCCCTCTCTCTCCGCCAAAGTCAATATTTCATTCAGCAATTTGGAGAAGTACCCAAGTGGCCGAAGGGGCTCCCCTGCTAAGGGAGTAGGCTGGGTTAACCGGCGCGAGAGTTCAAATCTCTCCTTCTCCGCCAAAGCCTTGCAAGATAACACTTGCAAGGCTTTTCTTATGCTCAAAATCCGTTATGAAAAGTAGCTGAAAATTCGCGCAAAATCGCGTCTGTTACTACTCGTGTTACTACTCGCTTTTCGCGGGTTTGGCAGCGTAAGAAGGCAGTTGATTAACGGAATCGACCATGGTTTGCGTGGGTATGTGGGTGTAGTAATTGAGTGTTGTGGCGTAGTCCGTATGGCGCATGATGTCCATAATGATCGAGGGCGATATGTTCTGAAGAGCGAGTGCCGTGCCGGTATAATGGCGGCTAGAGTAAGGCCGCACTTCCGGTCGGATGCCACAGCGTTCTTTTAGCAGCTTGAACTACTTGTAGAAATTATCTTCGTTCATGCACAACACCTTACCGACCTTGCTTTGTGATTGATCGCAGAGCGCGTGAAGTACCGGCACGATGAAGTCAGGATAAACGATAGGCGTCTCTTTGCCCTTTTTCGTTTTCGTACCACAGCCAAGGATACGGTTTTTATCCCAGCTGATCATGTCCTTTTTCAATTTGAAAAGCTCGCCCGGGCGCATGCCGGTATAGAGCATCAGGAGGATGTATCCGGCGAACACATCTCCTTCGCTGTATACGCGCCACAGTGTGAGCACCTCGTTTTTATCGAAAGGAACCGTTTCTTCCTCCGCCGATTCCGGCAGCACGATGTATTCCGCAAGGTTGGTGAATACTTCCTGTTGCGCTACTGCGCGCTTGTACAGGTGAGAAAGCAGTGCTTTCATATTTCGCTTTGTACAGGAGGCGCGACCAATGGTCAACCGGACGTAGGTCTGCGAGCAGAACCGCGGACTGGTATATACGATTGCACGCAGGTACCTGGGCGCGTGCGGGCATGATCCGGTGATCGGCATAGACGACTTGATGCAGACCGGGTACATCGGGCTGATGCAGGCGGCCACCTCTCACGACGAAAGCAAGGGCAGCTTTGCCAACTGGGCAGCTTACTATATCCGGCACGAGATACGGCTGATGCTGTCCTTGCAGCGGAAGCTGCCGCGAGTCAGGATGCTAGCGCTATCGCTGGACGCGCCGCTTGCGGACAGTGAAGAGCCCATTGGGCGACGTGGTGGCCGCTGATATGGACATCGAGGCCGACGCACTGCGGAAAGAACTGGTGCAGGCCGTGCGCGCGGCAGTCGACCGCTTGCCGGAGGAGCAGCGCTCGCTGGTACGCCTGTGCGACCTGCAGGGGCGCTCCCTTCGCGATGTGGCGATGGCCTGCGGCGTCCCTTTCAACGCTGCTCTTTACACCCGAAGAAAGGCGCAAAAAGCCCTGTTTTTGGACAGAAACCTGCGTGCGCTGACCACCGAGCAGCGGCTGGACAGAACCACCGACTGGCACCGGCATGTCGGCGTCGCAAACTACCGCAGCACTTGGGTTTCATCCACCGAGGCGTTGGTGTTCCAGCGGGAGGACAGGCGCCAAATGCTCATGAAAAAGTACACACTGAGGGGACCTCTTTCAAATGCCGATCGCAGCATTTGAAAAGGGGTCCCCCCCTTATGCCGTTTGGCTTTGGAGGCTCTCACCGACCGGCAAGGGTCGCCTCTTCCCTCCAAGAGCGATTTTTAGAAAAGGGGGGAAATTGATAAAGAGCACAAATGGCATGATATTGGTGCCCGCTTCCGACATGATGAACTGCGGATTGGGGCTTTCATGGCGCTGGCTTCCTATGGTATAATCAGGCAGCCATATCCAGCGTCTATCGGATGATCTTCACAATGCCATCATGAACGGAGCCATACCATGAGCCTCACAAGCAACATACAAGAGAAAGCCAACCTGATCTGGGCCATCGCGGACAAGCTGACCGGGGTATACAAGCCCCATGAGTACGGCGAGGTCATTTTACCGATGACGGTGATCCGCCGCTTTGACTGCATCCTTGCCGCCACCAAGCAGGCGGTGCTTGCACGCTATGAAAAAGTGAAGGAAGTTGCCATGCAGGACGCGCTGCTCACCCGCGCATCCGGCCAGCCCTTCTACAACACCAGCCCCTACACCTTTGAAAAGCTGCTGGACGAGCCGGACAACATCGAGGCAAACTTCCGCCTGTACTTAAGCGGCTTCAGTGCCAATGTGCGCGATATTCTGGAGAAGTTCCAGTTTGAAAGGCACATCGCCACCATGGCGGGCAAGGGCATTCTGTACATCGTGGTAAAGGAGTTCACAACACCCAAGGCCAACCTGCACCCCAGCCACATCAGCAATTTGGAGATGGGTTACATCTTCGAGGAGATCATTCGCCGCTTTTCGGAATCGCATAACGAGGACGCGGGCCAGCACTACACCCCCCGCGAGGTGATCGAGCTGATGGTGAACATCCTCTTCAGCGATGACAGCGCCATCCTGTCCGGCACCGATGTGGTCAAGACCATTTACGACCCCGCCTGCGGCACAGGCGGTATGCTCTCCGTGGCGGATGAGTACCTCAAAGCGCTGAATGCGTCGGCCAAGCTGATCCCCTTCGGGCAGGAGATCAACGACCAGACATTTGCCATCTGCAAGGCGGATATGCTCATCAAAGGGCACGAGGCCGATTACATCAAGGACGCGAACACCCTGTCGGACGATCAGTTCGCCCGGCAGACTTTCATGCTTCTGTTTGAGAAGGACTTCCCCAACATGGCTGCCGCTCGGTATGAGAAGAACGAGGATTTCTTTGTGAAGCTGTTCTCCGATCAGGAGATGATGCGGCAGGTGATGCAGGCGGTGGGCGGGGTGCTATATCAGAGGCTAAAGGGCGGAAGGCGGTATACTTGACAGGGTTTCGTGTGAAATCCCTTCATACCGTTAGTATAGCGACATTGAATCGATCAATAGGCTTGAGCACTTGATGTGAAAGCGAGGCACTTCCATGGATAGTAAGGATTACCTGATTTGGGTGGAGTTCTATACTGAACTGGCCAACATGCTTCAGGCATACTCTACCGATCGGAGAATGCTGGTCGACAAAATCCAAAGAGTTTATGAATCGATCCACATCAAAATGCCGAAGCTTGATGGTGGAGAAGCCCTTGCCGACATTGACCCATTTACCGTTTTCGGGTTATTTAACAAAGGAATCAGCGATTCAAACCGAATCGTTATTTTGAGTGGCTTTGCAAAAGCGTTTGGTGTTACGTCAAAGATACCAGATCATTTCGACGGTATTCCAGTGCTAAACAATATGAATGCCTCGTTTGTTTGGTTGTCCAACGATCCGGAGAATGGCGTTCACGACATCGACAACTTGTGGGCGCTTTTTACTGCAGCACTCCAATATGCCGATGATCAGACTCCTGATCATAGAAACGCCTTTATTACTGCGTTTGATAAAGTGAAAGACCTAAAGGGCATCCGCTGGAAACTCACAATGGGTCTGTACTGGGCAAGACCGCTAGCCTACCTCAACCTAGATTCGCGCAATCGATGGTTCTTGGAAAACCCAAAGAACATTACAGAGAATTGCGTTACCGCCATCAAAGGGTTAAGTGCCTTACCCACAGGAGCAGCCTACCTTTCGATCTGTGACATGGTTGCAGCGGCGCTTAACAGCGACAATTATCCGTATACCAGTTTCCCGGAGCTATCTTATTATGCCTGGAAAGAATCCAAACAAAGCGGATTAAAGAAAGCTGACGATGATGGACAGCTACGTCCCATTACAGGGGCGGCACTTGCAGACGAGAACATTGAACAGGTGCGCTACTGGCTTTACGCCCCAGGCAGCGGCGCGGTGAAATGGGACGAATTTTATCACGATGGCATCATGGCAATTGGCTGGGACTATCTTGGCGATCTGCGCGCTTATGCCAGTAAATCCGACATGCGAAGGAAGATGCAGGAATATGAGAACAGCGAATTTTCATTCAGCATGTCCGCGCACGCCACCTGGCAGTTCGCCAATGAAATGAAGCCGGGCGATGTGGTCTTCGCCAAGAAGGGTAAGTATCTGGTTGTTGGCCGTGGTGTTGTGACATCGGATTATGAGTATGACGAAACTCGCGGGGAGTATCCCCACATCCGAAATGTCAACTGGACACATCGCGGTGAATGGCCGCACCCCGGTGATGCCGTAACCAAAACACTGACCGACGTTACGCCCTATACCAGTTATGTCGAAAAACTGAACGCCTACTTCAGTGACGAGGTCGAGCCCACCCCTTCGCCGCTCGCGCAAAGTGTTCCTATCTATACAAAGGATGAATTCCTTCGGGATGTTTACATGGACGAGACCGCGTACGATACGCTAGTCGATCTGCTTAAAAGAAAGAAGAACCTGATTTTGCAAGGCGCGCCTGGCGTCGGGAAAACCTTCACTGCCAAGCGGCTGGCCTATTCCATGATGGGTGTGAAAGACCCGGAACGGGTGATGATGATCCAGTTCCATCAAAGCTACACCTATGAGGATTTTATCATGGGATTCAGGCCAACGGAAACCGGTTTTGAGCTGAAGAAAGGCGCGTTCTATCACTTTTGCAAAAAGGCGGAGGTCGATAGCGATAACGCCTACTTTTTCATCATCGACGAGATCAACCGCGGCAACCTAAGCAAGATATTCGGCGAGCTGTTCATGCTGATCGAGAGCGACAAGCGCGGCATCGGCCTTCAGCTACTTTACGCAGATGAAGTGTTTTCCATTCCTGAGAATGTGTACATCATCGGCATGATGAACACTGCCGACAGAAGCCTTGCAATGCTCGATTATGCGCTGCGCAGACGCTTTGCGTTCTTTGAAATGCAACCCAGCTTTGCGAGCGAAGGCTTTCGGCAATATCGCAAGGCACTGGCAAGCACCATTTTCGACAGGCTGATGGAGCGTATCGAAGCGCTGAATGAGGAAATTGCCGTCGATGAATCGCTGGGGGAGCACTTCTGCATCGGTCACAGTTATTTCTGCGGTTTGACGGACGTGAACGACGGTATCCTGCGGCACATCGTGGAGTTTGAAATCATCCCGCTGCTGCGGGAATACTGGTTTGACGAACCGCAGAAGGTGAAAAGTTGGGCGCAGACGTTAAGGAGCGCAATCAAGTGATTCCGGTTCGAAATGTGTATTACATGCTGTCGTATGCCTTTGGCATCCTCAATGAGCAAGGCTACCGGCGTATCCTTGCAGAGCCGTTTGCCAATACAGCCGAGCTTTGCGCCGCGATCCTCTCAAGGGGCGTTGAGCTGCAGTTAAAGCGCGGTTTGAGCCGAGAGTATATTGCACGGACGGATGTACTTTCTTCGCCGCGCGGGAAGTTGGACATCTCTGGCTCGATAAAGTCACGTGCTATCAGCTGGAAGCAACTCTGCTGTATTTATGATGAGTTTTCGTTCGATTCCTACATGAATCGCATCATCAAAACAGCGCTGCTTCTACTACTGCGTGCGAACATATCCAAAACAAGGGGAAAAGCAATTCGTAAAATGCTAGAATATTTTGTCGATGTGTCGCCGCTTGACATCCATACAATCAACTGGAGCATACAGTATTGCCGGAACAACCAGACATATCAGATGCTCATTTCCATCTGCTACCTGATCGTGAAAGGGCTGCTCCAAAGCAACACGGACGGTTCAACGCGCGTGATGGACTTTTTGGACGAGAAGCGGATGTGTCGGCTCTATGAGAAGTTTATCCTTGCATACTATCGGCGCGAGCACAAAGCCATATCGGCCACAGCATCACAGATTCCATGGCAGTTGGACGACGATGTAAACGACATGCTACCTGTGATGCAAACGGATATCATGCTGACATATGGCGAGAAAACCCTCGTCATTGACGCAAAGTACTACGAACACACGACCCAGCAGCAGTTTGGGACAACGTCCCTCCATTCCGGCAATCTGTACCAGATATTCACCTATGTCAAGAACAGGGAAGTGCAGCTGCGCGGTACCCCACACGAGGTGGCGGGCATGCTGCTCTATGCCAAAACGGATGAGGTGCATCACCCTGACCATACCTACCGGATGAGCGGTAACAAGATCACGGTGCGCACACTGGACTTAAATCAAGATTTTTCCGGAATCGCGTGTCAACTCGACAACATCGTTCACGAGTACTTTGCGCTTCCTATGCCGTCGATGCGACCACCGCAGGATCCAGGAGGCATGGCATGAACAGAATCGACAAGTTTCGCGGTTGCCTGATTGGCGGTGCTGCAGGCGACGCGCTTGGTTATGCCGTCGAGTTTCTCAGTACCGATCAAATCGTCAGGAAGTACGGGGCATCGGGTATTACGGCCTATGAGCTTGAACATGGGATCGCACAGATTTCTGATGATACACAGATGACCCTCTTTACAGCAAACGGGCTGCTGTTGGGTGCGACCCGCGGTATGATGCGGGGCATCATGGGCGAGTATCGTGATTACGTGGCCTGTTGTTATCAGGATTGGTTGCGAACGCAAAGTGGAGCGTTGCCAAGCCAGGACGAGTATCATTACTCTTGGCTTACTAACGTACCAGCGCTTTTTGCCCGGCGTGCGCCAGGCAACACATGCCTTTCAGCCCTTCATGCGGGCGGTAATGGTACCATTGAACATCCAATCAATCAAAGCAAGGGTTGCGGTGGTATCATGCGGGTAGCGCCTGTTGGCCTATACTTTGGAAACAAGCAAACCCATACGCAACAGCAGATTGACCGCATTGGTGCGGAGGTAGCGGCGATTACCCACGGTCACGAACTGGGATATTTGCCAGCAGCTGCACTTGTGCATATTATCAGCGTATTGGTGCGCAATGACGATATTCCCTTGCAGATTGTGATAGAGAATGCAATAGCGGCGCTTGGCGAACAGTTCGCTAATGCCAAGAATCTTGATATACTGCTTGCTTTGATGCAAAAAGCAATCGACATGGCATCGACCCAACAGCCGGATATAGATGCCATACGCGAGTTGGGGGCGGGATGGGTGGCGGAGGAGACGCTTGCGATAGCAATATACTGCGCGATTAAACACGCCAATGATTTTGACAAAGCCCTGGTTGCTGCCGTCAATCACGATGGGGACAGTGATTCCACCGGCGCCGTGACGGGCAATATCCTCGGGACCTATTTGGGCATGGATGCGATACCGGCGAAGTATATTGAACATCTTGAGTTGAAGAACGTCATTCTTGAAATCGCGGATGATCTGTATCATGATTGCCAGATGACTGAGTATGGTTCATACCCTGACGAAATCTGGGTGCGGAAGTATATCAACTGTACATTCGCGCCGACGAATGAAGCTGGTACCTGAGCGCTTTTTTTGTTCTTGAAGAAGTAGAGGCTGTATTTGGTACATGATATGACTGAAACCATGAATGCAGGCCGATTATGCTTAGGTTTACCTTTCACCGGCTGAACGCATCAGTGTTCATACTCCGATATGGACTAAAACCGACATCGTTTTCTTATAAAAAATTGATGATGCACAAGACCTCGGTTCTGCTCATGTACGTTGGACGCTTTTTACAAGTCGTTTGAAATTCATATCAGCGCTCATTTATGCGGTATGGTAAAACAGAGACAAGACTATATCTTGCTCATAATCCCCCATCTTTTTTCCAAACAGGTTGAAGCCCCCTACATATTCGGCATCCTGTTTGTTCCCTATCCGAACAACTATCGGCTTGGAATCGTCAAAGGTGAAACTGTTGATGTTCAATTCACATGAAAGGGCGGAGTTGAGCATACAGCCCGTTTCCGTGATTTCCACAATCATCAGCTTGCCGTACTGGGTGCAACCGCTGCTCCACCACTCGGGGTTCAGCCGCCCGCGTCGCGCGCCGTAGTCGCCCGGGCAGCGCCACGTGCAGCACTCATGCCCGTCAATCCATACGGTAATGTCGCTGGGCCAATCCTCATTGTAGTTGTAGGTTTCGGAGCACACCTCAAAGGAAAGGGCGGCGCGTGTGACCTGCGCGCCCTTGGGCACCATGCAGGGGTACTGGTACTCCACATATCCGCTGGTGCTCCAGATGATCTGCGCGCCCACGCGCACCGGCAGGTAGAACGTTTCCGGCCGGTCGTCCGGCACCAGGTAGCCCTTCTCGGACGCGATGCCGCAGCTGGCCGTGATGCGACAATCCGTGTAGCACCCCACGGGCATGGAGATGCTGCGCACCTTATCCACGTTCTGGTCGTCCATCTTCAGGCGGATGGAGATGCTGTCGTTCTTGCGGCTGCATATCTTCATGGACCCGCGGGTGCCCGCCAGCACCTTGGTGTTGATGAGCCCCGCCTTCTCCAGCGAGTTGACGTACAGCGCGGCGCTGGAGTTGGGGATGCGCAGCTTTTCCGCAATCTCGCTGACGCTGTAGCTGTTGAAGTACAGAAGCTTGAGGATTTGCAGACGTGCGGGGCTGCTGAGCGCGGCGCCAAGGTTGCACAGCTGCTC
Source organism: uncultured Oscillospiraceae bacterium (assembly GCA_964584315.1). GTDB lineage: Bacteria > Bacillota > Clostridia > Christensenellales > Aristaeellaceae > CAXXOK01. The sequence continues at coordinate 10,741 of CAZOZO010000008.1, read as the reverse complement.
CTCGTCCTCCAGGCTGAGATCCAACGCCTTTGCCATGGCTTTATCCTCCTTGGACGTATCAATGTGGCTCTATTATAACACAGTTTATGGACAAATCATCTCAAATATGCCGAAAATCAAAGAAATCCTAGAATTATTGACATAAATATTGTTACTATGCTATCCTTCCCACAGAAAGAAAAGCACGAGCTCCTAGGTGGCCACCTACGTACTTTTCTGAAATGCTGACGGTTTCAGAGGACAAATGAGGAGGAACCCATATGACCAAAAGGTGGATCGCCCTGCTGCTTTGCATGACCATGCTGTTTTCATTCGCCGCCGTTGCGCAGGCGGAAGGCAAGGTTCAGGTGGTTTTTTGGAACGGCTACACCGGCCCCGACCAGCCCGTGTTGGAGCAGATCGTGAACGACTTCAACGCGTCTCAGGATCAGGTGGAGATCAAGATGGAGATCATGCCCTGGGACACGCTGTACCAAAAGCTGATGCCGGCAATGATCGCCGGTAACGCGCCGGACGTGGTCGCCATCTCCGTTACCCGCTACAGCGAATACGCCATGGCCGGCAAGCTGGAAGCGCTGGACAGCTACATCGAAAAGTCCGCCGTGATTACCAAGGACAATCTGGTGCCCGGGCTGTTCAACGCCGGCAAGTACGACGGCACGCAGTATGCCATCCCCATGGCGTGCGCCGCGATGGTCATGTACTACAACAAGGCCCTGTTCCGCGACGCGGGGCTGGATCCCGAAAACCCGCCCACGACCATGGATGAGCTGACCGCCGCGTGGGCTAAGCTGATCAAGAAGGACGAGAGCGGCAACGTGACCCAGTATGCGCAGGCGATTGGCGTGAAGGCCACCGTGCCCATGGTGCCGGTGTTCATGTGGGCCAACGGCGCGGAGTACATCAAGGACGGCAAGAGCGCGCTGAACACGCCCGAGGCCGTGGAAGCCATGACCCTGCTGGCCAACGCCTTTGCGGAGGGCGTATCCCCCGTGGGCCTGACCGGTCAGGAAGCGGACAACCTGTTTGCCGCGCAGAAGGCGGCCATTGAGTTTAACGGCCAGTGGGCCATTCCCGGCTTCCGTGGCGCGGGCATCGACTTGGGCATCGCGGAAGTGCCCTCCGGCAAGGGCGGCCACAAGACCTGGGGCGGCGACACCATCCTGTGCATGAGCGCTGATTCCAAGGTGAAGGACGCGGCCTGGTCGTTCATCGAATACTTCAACAATACCGAAGCGCAGACCAAGTGGTCGCTGGGCGTAGGCTTCATCCCCACGCGCCTTGACATGGCGGAGAATCAAGCGCTGCTCACGGGCAACCCGGATATCTCCATCTTCATGAAAGCCTCCACCTATGCCGACATCTTCATGGCGGATCAGCCGCTGAGCGGCCGCATCGACGAGGAGATTCTGGTGCCGCTGTATGAGGCGGTCACCCGTGGCACCGCGACGCCCGCGGACGCGCTCAAGAAGGCTTCCGATCAGCTGGACGCGCTGCTGGCCGAGTAAAAGCCCCCTACTTTTGAGCAAGGTTACGGAGGCCCTCGTGACCTCCGTAACTTTTGTTCTACCGGATGCGATGATGACCATCCGAACAGCCGCCTTGCGGCGGGGCCGCGCCCCACGCGGCCTCGCCGCAAGGCCAACGCGCGCTGCGTTCAACGGATATCGGCAGCATTGTTAGGAAAGGCAACACAAATGATGAAAGCAAGAAGATCCGGCATCGAGCGCAAAATCGCCAGCGCCGGTATCCGGATGGTCATCCCCTCGATGGTGATTATCGCCGTCTTCACCATTTACCCCATCGTGCAGTCGCTCATCATGAGCTTTACCAACTGGAACATCCTCAAAAACACGCGCAGCACCGTAGGCTTTGCCAACTATATCAAGGCCATGGGCGACGAGCGCTTCCTGAACGCCCTGCAAAACACCATTGAGTATACGATCATCTACGTGCCCCTTTTGATGCTGCTCTCCATCCTCTTTGCGGCGCTGATCAACCTCAAGTTCAAGGGCGCCGGTTTTTACAAGAGCCTGCTGTTTGTGCCCGCTGTAACGTCCATGGCGATTATCGCCATTATCTTCCGGTATATATTGGATGGAGACATTGGCCTGATCTCGCTGTGGCTCCGCGCGGCGGGCGTCGCCGTGCCCGATTTTTTGCGCGACGAATCCACCGCGATGGGCGCGGTCATTTTTACCAGCCTGTGGCGATGGATCGGCTTTAATATGATGATTTTGCTGGCCGGCATGAACGCCATACCGGACAGCCTCTACGAGGCCGCCGAGATCGACGGCGCTGGCAAGGTCAAGCAGTTTTTCTCCGTTACCCTGCCGCTGATCATGCCCTCGATCAGCTTTACGCTGATTACCAACATCATCAGCTCTTTTCAGGTGTACGATCAGGTGTATGTAATGACCAAGGGCGGCCCCATGTTCCGCACCGAGGTGCTGGTATATTACATCTACTATCAGGGCTTTACGGTTTACAACATGGGCTACGCGTCCGCCGTCGCGTTCCTGCTGTTTTGCATGATTTTCGTTTTCACGCTCTTCCAGCTCAAGAGCTTCAAAAACACCGAGTCGAATTTGGGGGTGTGAGCCGTGGTCAACAAGCTTACCAAGGGCTGGAGCGCGGCCTTTGCCATTTTGTTTGCACTGATCGGCATCGTGTTTCTGCTGCCGCTGGTGTGGATGCTGCTTTCCTCGTTCAAGCCTGAGGGGCTGATCATGGGGCGGCCGGAGCGGCTGATCCCCGATGAGTGGACGCTGACGGGCTATACCAGCCTGCTGACCAAGATACCCTTCGGGCGGTTTTTGGCTAACTCCTTCATATTCGCGGGCGGGGTAACCCTGTCGATGCTCTGTTTGGACTCCATGGCGGGCTATGCGTTTGCCAAGCTGCGCTTCCCCGGCTCGAAAGTGCTGTTTGTGGTCGTGCTGGTGTCCATGATGATTCCCTTTCAGGTGACGCTGATCCCCACCTACCTGCTGCTCAACGACATGCGCATCCTGAACACCTTTGCGGGTTTGATGATCCCCCGCATGACCAACGCGTTTGGCATCTACTTTATGCGGCAGGCATTTCTGGGCATCCCCGGCGAGCTGATTGACGCGGGGCGCATGGACGGGCTGGGGGAGTTTGGCATCTTCGGCAAGATCGTTCTGCCGGTGAACATGTCGTCGCTATCCACGCTGGGGGTGTTCCACTTCATGGCCAACTGGAACGATTTTCTCTGGCCCATGCTGATGACCAACACGCAGGAGATGCAAACGCTGCCCGTGGGGCTGGCGCTGTTCCAAGGCGAGCACGTGATGGAGCACGGGCCGATGTTCGCGGGCGCGGTGCTGTCAGTGCTGCCCATATTGCTGGCATTTATATTGGCGCAAAAAACCTTTATCAAGGGCATAGCCCTTGGCGGGCTCAAAGGCTGAGAATGAGGGGGAAAGCGGATGAAAACGGATACGTTTCATTGGGGTTTTGGCATTGAGGATACCTTTATTGGCGACCCGTATGCGGCGACCGGCAAAATACTGGACGAGTATGAGCTGACCGAGCACTACCGCCTGTGGAAGAGCGATTTTGACAGCATAGACGCGATCGGCGCGGATTCCGTTCGCTGGGGCATCCCGTGGTACCGCATCCAGCCCGCCAAAAACATGTGGGACTGGTCGTTTGCGGATCAGGTAATCCCCTACATCGCGGATGAAAAAAAGCTGACCCTCGTGCTGGATTTGATGCACTACGGCGTGCCCACGTGGATGGACAAGGCGTTTATCCACCCGGACTACCCCGCCTATGTGGAGGAATACACCCAGCGCGTGGTGGAGCGCTACGGCAAGTATCTGCAATATGCAACGCCCTTTAACGAGCCCCACACGGCCTGTGAGTTTTGCGGGCGGCAGGGCGTTTGGCCGCCCTACCTTTCGGGCTACGAGGGGTATTTCAGCGTTTTGAAGGGCGTGGTAAAGGGCACGCAGCGGCAGACCAAGCTGCTGCAAAAGCACGGCATCGCCTGCGTGCAGGTGGAGTGTTCCGGCGGCTCGTACGCAAAACATACGGATTTGGAAGCCACGGCGGAGCTGGAGCGCGTGCAGCAGGAGATGTTCTTCAACTGCCTGACGGGCGATTTTGCAGGGCTGGAGAAGCACTTTGCCCTGTTCGAAAGCTACGGCCTGACCCAGGCGGACCTGACGGCCTTCCGCGACAACGCCTGCACCATCGACGTGATGGGCATCAACTTCTACCCCCAGTTCTCCTATCAGGATATCGACAGGGCGGAGGACGGCGGCATAGCGCGCACCAACCACCACCAGTGGACGGGCGAGCTGGTCGCCAAGATTCAAGAGCGCTACGCCCGCTACCATTGCCCCATGATGATTACCGAGACCAGCGTGCGCGACGACCTGGGCATGAAACAGCGCTGGCTTAATGAAGCCGCCCGCGCCGTGTTTGCCCTGTACCGGCAGGGTGTGCCGGTGCATGGCTTCTTCTGGTTTCCCATTATCGACATGTATGACTGGGACTACCGCACGCAGGAGGGCCCCAAGGAAAACTTCAAGGCTTGCTTCGGCTTTTACGACCAGCAGCGCGTGCCCAACGCGTGCGTGGGCCTGTACCGTAAAATCATTGACGAGATGGGAAGATGAATATGAGGACCTGCTATCCGCGGCCGGATTTTGAACGCACAAACTGGACGGGGCTGAACGGCGCTTGGCGCTTCGCCTTTGACGATAACGATACGGGCCTTGCCGAAGGCTGGGCTAAAGACGCGCGCGGGCTGGAGCGGGAGATCGAGGTGCCCTTCCCCTACCAGAGCGAGCGCTCCGGCGTGCACATCACGGCGCACCATGAAATCCTGTGGTATGCGAAGGAGTTTACGCTACCCGCCGCGCTGCGCGCGGGCGGGCGGGTGATGCTCCGCTTTGGCGCCGTGGACTGGACCTGCGACGTATGGGTGAACGGGGCGCATGTGTGCGCGCACGATGGCGGCTATACGCCGTTTTCGGTGGATATCACAAACAGCCTTAACGCGCGCGATCAAAAGCAGCTTGTGACCCTGCGGGTGGTCGATTCCACCCGCTGCGACCAGCCGCGCGGCAAGCAATCCTGGCAGGAGGAGCCCGACCGATGCTGGTATACGCCCTGCTCCGGCATTTGGCAATCCGTATGGCTTGAGTGCGTGCCCGCGGAGCACATCGAGGCGTTTACCATCACGCCGGATTTGGCAAACTCCGCGGCGCACTGCGTGCTCACGCTGAACCAAAAACCCAAACAGGCCGGTATGCTGGACGTGGAGGTGCTGTTTCAGGGCAGGCGCACGGCACTGATGCAGCTGGAGATCAACCAGGCGCACACCGCGTTTACCGTGCCCATCCGCGAAGAGGACTATGTGGACGAGCTGCATTACTGGACACCCGAGAACCCGAACCTCTACGACGTGACCCTGACCTACCGCGCTAGCGGGGAGCAGGACGTGGTGCGCACCTACTTTGGCCTGCGCAGCATCAAGGTGGAAAACGGCAAGATACTGCTGAACAACCGTGCGTTTTACCAGCGGCTGCTGCTGCATCAGGGGTATTACGACGGCGGACTGCTGACCGCGGCGGATGACGACGACTACCGCCTTGACTTGCAGCTGATAAAACGCATGGGCTTCAACGGCATCCGTATGCACCAGAAGATTGAGGATCCCCTTTTGTACTACTGGGCGGATAAACTGGGCCTGGTGGTATGGGGCGAGCTGCCCAGCTGTTACGAGTTTAACACCGTGGCGATGGAGCGCTCCGTGCAGCTGATGCAGGCCTTTATCGCCCGCGACTACAACCACCCCTCAATCGTCTGCTGGGTGCCGTTCAACGAATCGTGGGGGCTGCGCAACATCTACGACAACCCCACGCAGCAGCAGTTTGCGCTGGGCGTATACCATCTGGTCAAGGCGCTGGACCCCTCTAGGCTGATATCCACCAACGACGGCTGGGAGCAGGTCGCCTCCGACCTGTGTGCCATACACGACTATGCGCCCAACGCGGACGCCCTCTCCGAAAAGTGGGACGACGTGAACGCGCTGGTCAACTCTTCCGCCAACGAGCGCATGATCTACGCTGACCGCTGCCGCTATCAGGGGCAGCCGCTCTTCCTGTCCGAATACGGCGGCATCGCCTACAAAACGGTCCTGAGCGACAAGGACTGGGGCTACTGCGGCACGGAACAAACCGAAGAGGCATTCCTCCGGCGGCTTACGGAGCTCACGAAATACGTGCGGGCTCATGCGGGCATACAGGGGTTCTGCTATACGCAGTTTACCGATGTGGCGCAGGAGATTAACGGCTTGGCGGACATCAAACGAACGCTGAAGGTGCCTGTGGAGAAGCTCAGGGAGATTTTTGGGTGAGAGGTGGGGACTTAAAGGGATGCGTCGGCAACGCGCGCCATCTGATTGCATAGCTTGACTGGTGATGAAGTATGAGCTGTACGACCTGCAGTCTTGTCTACCATCAGTTTACGATATCCTCTTGATGTTAGACAAGACGGCTAGTCGTACGCTAAATCGTACTGGAAGAATGAGGTCGTAGTAGAATAACGGGGAATGCAAGGTGGGAAATGCCATAACACAAAGGCGATACTGTCAAGGGTCGTTGGAATCTTCCCTAACCCAAACGCCTCCCTGCGCATGGTCACAACGTTTCTCAAGGAATATGCGGAAGATGGGTCGGTTTCAAGAGCCTATCTCAGCGAAAAATCCATTCGTTCATTGTTGCCCCAAGCGGCCTAATTCATGGGCGGAGTACCTCGATTTTGCAAGCTTATCTTGTCACTATCGCTTAGGCCCGCTGTCCACTTTGAGCAGCACATGGATCCGTCGATATCCATAGCGCACGAGTATAGCCGGGATCTCTTTGATCTGCATGCCATGCACCGGTATTTAAGTAAGATGAGCACGCTTATTTTTGAACGCTGATGATTTGAATGTGCCCTTGAAAATGCTCACTATATTGCTTGAATCCAACGTTCTCCAAAACACCGATGATCTCTTCCGGCCCGTACAGCTTTACATCGCCGGATGGAGAAAGCCGGATCAAAGGGTTGCATAGTATCCGTAGCAAGCGGGTGTAGTATACTTCCGCGATATATAGCTTTCCTTTCGGCTTTATCACACGAAAGGCCTCTTTGGCAAAAGCAGCCACATCGGGGAAATGGTGATAGGCGGCGCAGACGGTCAGAACATCAAAACGCTCATTTTCAAACGGAAGCGTATCACAGCCTGCCTGCCGGAATAACATGCCTGGGTTCAAACGTGCGGCGTTCTCAACCATTTTGCCGGACAAATCTACGCCAAATCCGAAAAAGCGAGACTTTCGAGACAGCATCTCAAGCAGCCGTCCATTTCCGCAGGCAACATCAAGAACTTGCCCTCCATCGGGAATTTGCACAGTTTTCAACAACAGGTTCTTAAAGTCAAGCGTATACCTGCCCTCTGGCGAATCGTCATAATGGTCGGCAATTTTCTGGTAGCTGCGGGCAGAACGCTCTTCATACTTACGCTTGTTCATTGGTAGCTCCTTCCATGTATGGTATATGTCGCCGCGATGCTGATGACATGTTAAACCGACGCGGGATATGGTTAAACAAGGATAATGCGCACGAAATCGATGATTCGCTGCTTGTAACGGCGATCCGAAACACAGGGGGTCATTTTCGGTCGGTAAAACCTTTCTCGGGGGACCACTCACAGGTCCCCGTCAGCTGATAGCGGCAGTTGCAGCACTCATCGCCGTCCGCAAGCGTCTTGGTGCGGATGAAACCGTTACCCATCAGATGGGAAAACAGGTAGTCCATCCGGCAGACTCCAGGCAGCATGCCACGCGCGCCAAGGTCGTTTGTCAGTTTCACATAAGCGCATTCCAATATGTCGATTTCGTAGGTATTCGCGTCAATAGGACGATATGCAATTTTCCAATCGTAGGGGTGGAGTTTGCCTTCCTTTTGGCGGGCTTCGTGACCTTCTGCCTTTCGGCTGAAGCCGCCCAGATAGAGTCGGCCGACGATCTTCAGCAGGGGGTCGGGCAGGGTGCGCGCCATGCGCTCGTTCATCACCCACAGGTTCACGTCTGCTTCGCGCGGCGTGTTGCCAAGCGAGAGCAGCGTTTGATACCACGCGATGTAAAACGGCGCGAAAACATAGTTGAAGGAAAACACGCTTTTCCCGATGTTGGGCACTTTGGGCAGAATCTCGGCGAGGCGGGCATTGCTGCCCGCCTTGAATCGGTTCCAAAAATCCTGACCGTAGCGTTGTATGAAATAGTTGCGGCCACGGAGCATGGCAATACGATACAGCAGTTTGCTCATAAGGATTTCCTCCGCAGTTTCTTGATCAGCTTTACAACCTCGTACCAAAGCACCGACACACAGGCAACGCATAGCACCGTCAGCAATTGCGCGCCTGTCAGGGGCGCGAGCTTGAGGAAATGGTTCAGCGGGGAATAAAGGATCAGGGAAAGGCCCGCAAGGATCGCGAGGTTTGCCAGCCACATGACCTTATCCCGCGCCAACCGCCGCAGGGAATGCAGCATATAGTCGCTTTCGGAGCTGTTAACTTGGACAAGCAGCAGGTTTGCCAGCATGATAACCGCCAGCCCCATAGCCCGGGCGACGGGCGCATTCTGCTCGTTTCCCGCCATGGTGACCAGGTAGATGCCAAACGAGGCTGCGAAAATCATCAGCCCCTGCAGTACGCTCTTGAAAAGCACGCCTGCGGTGAGTATCTTGTCCTTTGGGTCGCGGGGCTTTCGCTCCATGATGTTTTCTTCCGCAGGCTGGCGTTCCAGCACGATGGAGCAGGTGGGGTCGATAATCAGCTCCAATAGCACCACATGCAGCGGCAGCAGGAAAAGGCCGGTCGGCGCAATGCCCAGCATGGGCGCAAGCAAAGAGGAAAGCGCAATGGGGATGTGGATGGCAAAAACATAGCCGACAGCTTTTCGAATGTTATCATAGATGCGGCGGCCGTCCTTGATGGTATCCACGATGGTGGAAAAATTATCGTCCAGCAAAATAAGGTCGGCAGCTTCGCGACTGACCTCGCTGCCACGCTTGCCCATCGCCACGCCAATATCGGCGTACTTGAGCGCCGGCGCATCGTTCACGCCGTCGCCCGTCATGGCGACAATTTCGCCATTCTGCTTGAACGCTTTCACGATTCGCATCTTATGCTCTGGGATGACGCGGCTGAAAATACTGACACTCTTCACATGCTCGCGCAGCTGCTCATCGCTCATGCTTTCCAGCATGTCGCCGGTAATGATGTTCTCACAGTTCAGCATACCGATCTTTTGCGCGATGGACGAGGCGGTGACGCCGTTGTCTCCTGTGATCATGACCACGCGGATGCCGGCGCGGTTACAGTGTTCAATGTCCTGTTTCACGGTTTCGCGGGGCGGATCGGCCAAGCCCACCAGACCGCATAGCGTCAACGTGCAGTCGGTGATCGCAGGGGGGATATCCGCAACAGAGGCAACGCCCATTTTGCCCACGGCAATCACGCGCAGCCCCTGCTTGCTCATTTTGAGAAGCTCATGCTGGGTAAGCTCGCGCTGCTCATCCGTCATGGAGCAGAGCGTAAGGATACGCTCGGGAGAGCCTTTTGCGGCCACGATGATCTGCTCGTTTCTGCGCCACACGTGCCCCATCATTTTCAGCGCGTTGGTGAAGGCGTATTCGCTGATTAGTTCGCCCGAGAACAGATGCTCCTTCGTGATTCCCATGCTGTCGCAATACGTGAGCATCGCTTTTTCCATGGGGTCGTACGCGTCCGTTTCACAGGCAAGACCCATCGTTTCCACCAGCAGATGGTCATCGTCATCCTGTGTGGACCAGGTATCCTGCACCGTCATTTGGTTCATGGTGATGGTTCCCGTTTTATCTACGCACAGAACCGAGACAGCGCCAAGCGTTTCCACTGCAGGCAGCCTGCGCACCAGGGAGTTCTTCTTCGCCAACCGCCATGCGCCCATGGAAAGGAATACCGTCAGAATAACGGGGAATTCCTCGGGGATCATCGCCATCGCCAGCGTGATGCCGGACAGAACGCTTTCAATCAGGCGCGCGCCAAGCATGTGATCGGGGATATTGATATACGTAACCACGCCGACCAGCGCGAACAATACAGCCGCGATTCCCGCGCAAAGCTTGACGAGGCTGCCCGTCTGCTTTTGCAATGGGGTCGGCTCCTCGGGGGCGGAGGCTACGTTCATTCCGATCTTCCCGTATTCGGTGCGGGTGCCGGTTTGCATCACCTGCACCGTTGCGTTGCCCTGCGTGACCAGCGTGCCCGCGTAGCACTGATCCTTATGCCAGTAATCCGCCGTGATATCCGCCGTGGCGGTTTTCCATACGCCCTCGGCTTCGCCCGTCAAGGAACTTTCATCCACACAAAGGTCATTGCACGAGACGATCTTCCCATCGGCAGGGATTTTAACGCCTTCCTGAATCAACATCAAATCACCAGGCACTAGCTCGACACTGGCGATCTCCTGCTCTACACCGTCACGGATGACGCGCACATGCGGCGCGGAAAGGTCGCGCAGTGCGCTTAGCGTCTTATCGGTTTTCCACTCCTGTACCACATCGATGGAGATGATGCCGATCACAAACACCAGCATGATCGCCCCGTCGCGCGGTTCACCCAGAATGAAATAGATGACGGCTGCCACCAGCAGCAGCAGGAACCTCGGCTCGCGGA
>CAZOZO010000007.1:73227-82169 GCA_964584315.1 uncultured Oscillospiraceae bacterium | reverse complement strand
GGCTGCAAAGCGTGTAGCCCATGGGCCGCACCTTGCCGCCGCCGGGGCCGTTGCCCTCCATGCAGTCGATCGCGTCCATGAAGGTCAGGTGAGGTTTGACCGTCTCGCACAGGTCAAGCAGCATTTCGGTAAAGGATTCGATGGTGGGCCTTACGCAGTGGTATTCCGGCTTTTTGAGCCCGGGGATGCAACCGAACAGGTTTTTGACCCCTGCGCTCATGGTGGTGAGGCCGTGTGTTTTGAGCTTGGGGCAGTTGATGATAAAATCCGCCTCCAGCACGGGCCGGATGATCGAAAAGCTGCCTTTGTCGCCGGAGGCGGTATCCTCGTTCAGGGTGAGCACCTCGCTGAGCGACGTGAGCTTGCACGCGGAGTAGACCTTGCGCAGGTTCGCTGCCGTATACACACCGCCGGGGCTGTCCGCCAGTATGATGTGCCTGACGCCCAGCTCGCGCAGCCGCCTTGCAATCGCGTAGAGCACGGCGGGGTGGGTGGTCACGGCCAACGACGGGTCGCGACCCGCCAGCAGGTTGGGCTTGAGCAGCACGCGCGTGTCGGGCGTAAGGTCGCGCGCCACCCCAAGGGCTTCAAAGTGATCGCACACCGCGCGGTAGAGGGCTTCGGGGTCGTATGCGGCCACACGCCGCACAGATACGATAGGCATGGGAACATCACCTCATTTAAAGGGTAGGTAACTGTAACCTGCGGCACCGCTCGCGGGTGCCGCGCGAAGGGTTAAGCTTTGTGCCGGGCTATAAAGCAAACCGATTGCGGCGTGCCTTACGCCTTGCCCTCGGAGCCGAACAGCCGCAGCTTGACCTCGGTGGCCTCGCGGATGGCGCGCACCTGATAGGGGATCAGGTCGGTCACGGAACGCTTGCCCGCGGCCAGCCCCATCTGCATGCCCAACACGCCTGCGTTGTTGATATCGGTGAAGATATTCACCTTGCTGATGCCGCATGCGATAGCGCGGCGGAAATCCGCATCGCTCAGGCCGCTGCCGCCGTGCAGCACCAGCGATGTGGGGATGGCTGCCGCGATCTCGGTGATGCGCTCAAAATCGAGCTTGGGCGGCAGCTTGTAGGCGCCGTGTGCCGTGCCCACCGCAATGGCGAGCGCGTCGGCTCCCGTGCGGGCAATGTAGTCGGCGGCCTGCGCGGGGTCGGTATAGAAGGCGGAGGGGTCGTGCGGGGCTTCTTCCTCTGCACCGCCCTCGGCGTTGCCTACGTGGCCCAGCTCCGCCTCCACGCTGGCGCCAAAGGCGTGCGCCACTTTTGCAAGCTCTGCAACGCGCGCGGCGTTCTCCTCGTAGGCGCAGGTGGAGCAGTCGTACATCAGCGAAGTAAAGCCGTACTTGAGCGCCAGCATGCTGTTTGCAAACGTGAGGCCATGGTCGTAGTGCAGCACCACGGGCACTGTGGCGCGTTCCGCCATGGGGCGCAGCAGATCGGCCAGCTCGCGCAGTGAGCCATAGGGCAAAAGCACCTCGGCAGTGCCGATGATCACCGGCGAGCGCAGCGCCTCGGCGGCTTCCAGCACGCCTCGCGCCATTTCTAGGTTAACGGTGTTGAACAGACCCACGGCATAGCCGCCCTTCCGTGCGGGGATGAGCACGTCGTTCAGGTTTGCGAGCATAAAGACCCTCCTATTCGTTGCGCGCCCAGCCGGACGCGATGCGCCTGTCGATCTCGTCAAGAGGGATAAGGCCGCTCAGCGCGTCATAGGCCTCCACGCAGCACGCGCCGGTGGCCGCCGCGCGCTCCGCACAGCGCAGGGGATCAAGCCCCTCCAGCACCGAGGCGAGGTATGCCGCGATGCATGTGTCGCCCGCGCCGGTGGCCGAAACCACCCTGCTGGGTCGGAAGCTGGGCACAAAACCCCTTGCGCCCGCCCAAGAGACGGCGTCAAGCGGCAAGGGGATGCCACGGATGGCTTCCGCTCCGGCGACGGCATAATACAGGCCCCGCGCGCCGCATTTGACGAAGGCGACCCTGGTGCCCATGGCCAGCAGCCTGTCCGCCAGTGGGGCGATATCGCCGGCCATATCCAGGATATCGGTCACGTCTCGCTCGCCGGCGCGCGCCAGCCACGCCTCGTAGCGGGGTGGATCCAACATGAGGCACAGCTCCTCCGCGCTGGGAAGAAAGAAATCCACCAGTGGCAGCAGACTTTCAAACAGCGCGGGCCAATCCACGCTGCTCGCCTCCGAGGCGGGGTCGAACGCCGCCATGTCCAGCGAGGTAGCAAGGCCCAGCGCGCGAGCGCGTGCAAACAGGCGCACGAGCTCCGCGCCGCCATCCCGGAGCAGACGCAACATCATCGGCGGATAGCCGAAGTGGAACAGCTTTGCGCCCAGGAGCAGCGCATCGGGCACATCGGCCTCGCCAAAGGTTTCGTTTGCGCCCGCGTTGTGCAAAAACATGCGGTCGATGCCCGGCGGGGCCAGCACTACGCTGTAGGAGGTGGATACGCCGCTGTCGACGGAGAGCTGCGCGTCTGCGCCCTCGGTGGCCAGCAGTTCCTCTATCAGTCCGCCGAAGGCATCCGCGCCCACCTTAGCGATCAGGCGAGTGGGCACGCCCATACGGTGCAGGGCAAGGCCTGTGTTGGACACACAACCGCCGGTATGCACGTCCGCCGCACCCACGCGGGTCACGCGGCCCGGGCTGATGAGTTTATGGATGGGCAGGAGCCTGCCGCCGTCAAATGCAGGCGTGATGTCCAGGCAGATATGCCCTGCCACCACCGCGGCGGGTGCGCTTGGGTCGTACATGCGGGCATCCCCTCCATGCGCTGCGATATGGGTTTGCCGTTCTGGCGCTCTTGGCATAGTATATCCCATCCGATGGATTTTTGCACGGGATATTTGCGAGCCAAGCTGTCCAGTGACGGACGGCGACCGCGTTTTTGGCCGTTTACCGCATTGCGGTGGGCTGCGCCGCCGGGTATAATACAGGCAGAGATTGAGCCGTGCAAGGGCAAGTGTTTGCCCCGCCCGGCCGGGCATGAAAGCGAGGGTCGCCCATGAAAACGTTGCTGAAAAACGGCCTGGTGTATGACGGAACGCTGAACCCGCCACGCCGTGCGGATGTGCTGGTCGATGGCGAACGCATCGCCGCGGTGGGGGAAGGCCTTGCCGACCAAGCCGACCGCGTGGTCGACTGTACGGGGCTGTGCGTAACGCCCGGCTTGATCGACGGACACTCCCACAACGATTTTTTTTATGATTGGGACGACGCAGAGAAATATTACGAGCCCTTCCTGCGGCAAGGCATCACAACACAGGTAACGGGCAACTGCGGCTTTTCCGTGTTCGGCGTGGCGGATGGTTCGCCCCACGCGGGCAAAGTGGGCGCGGGGCTGTTCCGCGCGCGTGAGGCAGGCGGCTTTGCGGCGTTTCGGCGGCGGGCAGAGGGCAGGCTGCCTGTGAACGTTGTGCCGCTCATCGGCCATGGCACGGCGCGCATTGGGGTGGCTGGGCTTGCGCCGCGCAAGCTTACGCCGGAGGAACTCGCAGCGGAGCTCGCCATGGTGGACGAAGCCATGCGTGGCGGCGCGTTCGGCGGCAGCTTCGGCTTCATGTACGAGCCGGGCATGTACGCCCCGCATGACGAGCTGGTGGCTTTTGCCAAAAAGGTGGCGGAATACGGCGGGATCGTAACGGTGCACCCGCGCGCCAACAGCAGCGTGGCGCTGGGCTATCCGCTACTGAGCAAACCTCATATCGAGCTGGCGCTGGACGAGGTGATCGGCATCATGCGCGAGAGCGGCGTGAAAATGCAATACTCCCACCTGATTTTCGTGGGGAAGAGCTCATGGAAGTGCCTTGAGCCGATGCTCGGTAAATTCTACGCCGCGCGCGCGGCGGGCTTCGATATCGCCTACGACCATTACTCCACCACCTACGGCGCGTCGGTCATCACGGTCATTTGTCCGCCGTGGTACATGGCCCTGTCGCCGGAAAAGCGAAGAACGCCGCTCAGTCGCCTGAAGCTGCGCCTCATCATCGACATCACGCGCAAGGCGCTGGGCATCGGGTACGAGGACATCACCGTGGCCTACATCGCGGACGACGCGCGCCAGTACGAGGGGCGCACCGTGGCGGAGATCGCCAAAACGGAGGGTATGGACCCGCTGGACCTGTATCTCAAATTGATCGACCTCAGCTGCGGCGAGGGCCGCGTGTACCTGGGCAAGTATTACAACGAGACCATCCTGCGCCGCCTGATGGCGGACGACCTGAGCCTGTGCATGACCGACGCATGGGTGGAGGGCAAGGGGGTGCAGAACGCCGCCGCCTATCAGGGATACCCGAACTTCCTGCTGAACGCACGGGCGTGGGGCGTGCCCGCCGAGCGCGTGATCCACAAGATGACGGGTGGCATTGCGGAGCGCTTTGGCATGCGGGAGCGCGGCTTCCTTGCCGAGGGCAATTTTGCCGACGTGACGGTGTTTGACCCCGAGACGCTCAGGGTGAACCTGGCCCAGCCGGACTTTGCACCCGAAGGCATCCGCTATGTGATGGTGAACGGCGCGCTGGCCGTGGATGATGGACGGTATCTGTCGCAACAGGCAGGCAAGGTGCTGCTGAAAAGGTAAGCGGCGGATTTGATCCGATACCGAAAAATGCGGGCCGCGCGGCATATGTCGCACGGCCCGCTGCTGTGTTTGCCACACGAGGGCGCCTAGGCGTGTTCCTCGGGATAGCCGCATTGTGCGAGCGCGTCGCCGATGGTCTTCTCGTAGGCCAGCCTGCCATACGCATCCACGTCGCTCTTGTTCTTGTCGCCATGGGTCAGGCAGCCCGCGCCGCCGATGCACCCGCCCACGCATGCCATACCTTCGATAAAGTTCTCCTTGAGCACACCTTTGCTCTTCTTGAGCAGTGCGACGCGGCATTGCTCGATGCCGTCGCAAACAGCGGGTACGACTAGAATGTTGTTGCCTTGCTCAATCAGGGCCTGTTTGACGGCGTCGGTCACGCCGCCGCTGCGCGCGAACACCCGCCCAAAGAAGGATGCGTTGTCCAGCACATCCTCCGGCAGGGCGGCCAGGTCGAAGTCGCGGCTGTCGATCCATGCCTGCAGTTCCTCAAAGGTGAGCACACAATCCACAAACGGAGCCACATCCGGCCGTTTGCGCTCCTGCTTTTTGGCGGTGCATGGGCCGATGAACACCGTCTTGGCAGTGGGGTCAGTCTTTTTCAGGTAGCGCGCCAGCTCAGCCATGGGGGAAAGGTTATGGCTGATGTGCGGCGCGAGATCAGGGAAGGCGTTTTGCACATAATCGACAAATGCGGGGCAGCAGGATGTGGTCAGGAATCCTTTCTGCGTCAGCTCAACTGCCTCACGCCAGGCCACCATGTCCGCACCGAGGGCGGCCTCTACCACGCTGAAAAAACCAAGGCGCTTGAGGGCCGTGACCATCTGGCCGAGCCTGCCGCCGCCAAACTGGCTGCTGATGCTGGGGGCCACGATGGCATAGGCCTTGTATTGCTTGCCGCCCTCGCTGCCGCGCACGATATCGATGGCCTCCAGCAGGTACGATTTATCCTGTATGGCGCCGAAGGGGCACTGGTAGGCGCACGCGCCGCAACCGATGCACTTGCCCGCCTCGATGCTGGCGCAGTTGTCCTCGCCCATATGGATGGCCTTGACCTTGCAGGCATTTTCGCACGGGCGGCGGTGGTTGGCGATGGCGCTGTATGGGCAGGCGGCGGCGCACTTGCCGCAGCCTACGCACTTTTTAGGGTCGATGCAGGCGCGGCGGTTCGCGTCCAGCGATATGGCGGCCTTGGGGCAGGCGGCCATGCAGCGGTGGGCGATGCAACCGCGGCAATCTTGCCCCACCTGATAGCCGCTCACGGGGCACTCGTCGCATGCGATGCCGATGACCTCCACCACGTTGGGGTCGCCGCGATCGCCGCCCATGGCGAGGCGCACCCGCTCGGTCAAAATGGCGCGCTCCTTGTACACGCAGCAGCGCATGGTGGGCTTTGGGCCCGGCGCAAGGCGCTTGGGAATATCCACGTAGTTGTCGGCAAGGCGGCCGTCATACGCATGGCGCGCCACTTCCCGCAGCACCTCATATTTCAGCTTCTGTACGTCGGTATCGAACAACCGCACGGGCATGACCTCCCTTAGAAGTAGGATAGGCGGATGTGCTTGCCCATCCGCTCCAGACAGTCCGCAAGGCTTTGGATCAGCTGCTGCTTGACGCCGAAGGTGATGGGCAGGTCAGGGTTCTGGTGCGCGGGATTGATGGCGCGGCCTACGAAAAAGTGGATATCCGTGGCGTTTTCAAACAGCTCCCGCGCGACCTGGCTGGCACCGTCGCAACCCACGGCCCATGTTTGTGCCAGCCGCGCGCTGTCCAGATAATCGCGCGCATACCCCAGCACCTTGGAGAGGGTCACGACCCCTTCCGTGACCAGATCGACACCCTCGATCGTGCTCACGGGCGGCACCTCGGGGTCAGGATAGTCCAGCGTAGGCACGAGGGGTTGGCCCAGATAGTCGGCGGCAAGGCGGCTTGTTGTGCCGCCGCAGACCAGCTTGGCACCGTCCTTGGCAAAAAACAGGTTCATCATGGTCATATCCTGCGCGGCATCTGCCGGCGGGCCTACCACCAGATTGACGGGATGCCGCTTTCGCACGCGCAGCACGGCCACCGTGGTATCGTCGCCCGGCTCGCCGCCGTAGAGGCGGTTGCACTCGTCGGCGATCAGCCCTGCGGTAGATTTGGCTGCGTTCTGTGGCAGGTAGTTGGCGCTGGCAAACTGTGCGATGGCCTCGCGCGACCAGCCGAAGTTGAGCGCGCGCCCCGTGCCCGCATACTCCGCTCCGTCGCTCAGGCAGATGAACACATCCCCGCACTGGACAGGAAAAGCGCTTTCCCAAATGGTTTTGCCCGCCACGGTGCGCGTAGTGGTAGGATAAGCCAGCGGTTCGCCCTCGCGCAGCACGATGGTGGCGGGGTTGTCGAACTGCACGATGTGCGCCATGCGGTTGTCCACGATGCGCACCAGCGTGAACGTGGAGTAGGCCACCTGCCGCACGCTGCATACCGGCAGGGTGCTGGCCACAGTGCTCACCCACTCCTCGACGGGCATGCCCCCGTCCGCAAGCGTGCACACGATCTTGCTGGTGAGCGTTGCGAGGATGTTCGCCTTTACGCCGCTGCCAAGTCCATCCGCCAGCACCAGGGTAATGTCGCGCTCACCGCCGCCTGCGATTTCCACCCGGTCGCCGCACAGGGTCTCGCCGCGTTTGTTCAGGCTCACGTAGCCCGCTTCCGTCCACAGGTCATTCATGGCGCATCGCATCCTTCAGCCTGGACAGCGCCAGCTTGGTCTCGGCGGTGGTCTCGCCCAGCAGCGAGGCGATCTCCTGCACCACGCGCATCTGCTTGTCGATCACGCGGTCGGCCGTCTCGACGGTTTGGCGGCGCAGATGGTCGTCCTTCAGGCGCATGGCTTCGCGCTCGGTCACATCGCGCAGGATGGCAATCACCACATGGTACTGGCGGTCGTACAGGATTGTCTCCTCCACGTAGAGCTGATACTCGGCCAGGTACCGACATACTCCCACGGCATTCATCGCGGACACCACCGCGTCCTGATACGGTTCCGGACTTATGATGCGCGCCACATGCCCGTGCAGGATATCCGCCGCAGCGGTCAGGTGGAACAGCCTGACCGCTGCAGGGTTGATTTGCTGCACGCACAGCGCCTCGTCCATCACCAGAATAGCGTTGGGTGTGTTGCTGATGATGGTGTCGCTGAAGCTCTCTGCCTTTTCCTTCAGGAAGGGCAGGCACATCTCCATCTCGGCCTTGCCCTGCAAAATGGCGGCGGCCTTGTCGCGGCAGGTGGGGTAGCCGCAACTGCCGCAGTTGAGCTCCTTCTCCGGGCTGATCTTGCCCATCTTGCGCAGCATGGCGTTAATGGCTTCGCCGCCCACATGGACGGTATGGCCTCCCAAAAAGCCGTGGGTGCAGGCCAGCGCCTCGGGCGGCTGCTCCACCGGGTAGCGATCCTCGCCCGCGAAGGTATCCACGCGCAACGCGCCCTTCAAACGTTTGCCGCGGTGTTCGCGGATGCAAGGGCCGTTCACGCAGCTGCCCTCGCACGCGCTCATCTCGATAAACACATTGCGGATCGCGCCGCGTTCCAGCTCGTCCAGCACGGCGCGACAGTTATCCACCCCGTCGATGGCCACGCGACGGTAGCTGGGCACCTCCTCGGTGGCGCGCAGGATGCCCCCCGTCGCGGGGTACAGGCGCGCGCGGGCACCGCCGCCCGCCACGCTGGTGGCACGGGGCAGCTCCACATGGCGCTCGGCCATCCAGTCGCGCAGTTCGTCATAGGTCAACGCCGCGTCGATATAAGGGCTCACGTCTGCCTCGTGCTTTTTGGCAATGCACGGGCCAATGAACACCGTATAGCAATCAGGGTCTGCTTCCTTGAGCAGTTTGGCGTGGGCCTGCGCCGGGGTGAGCACCTTGGCCAGATAGGGCAGCATGGTTGGGTAATGCGTCTGCACCAGCAGGTTGATGGACGGGCAGCAGCTGGTGATCAGCACGCTTTGGCGACCCTGACGCATCAGCGCCGCGTAGGCGTCGCTCACCAGCTGTGCACCCACGGCGGTCTCCTGCACATCGGCAAAGCCCAGTGCCCTGATCGCCTCGGCCATATCGTCAAGGCCATAAGCGGCGAAGTCCGCGATAAAGGAAGGGGCCAGGCTGCACACAACGCGCTTGCCGGCAGCGATGGCCGCCTTGACCTGCGCCGCATCGCCGCGCACCTGTTTTGCCTTTTGCGGGCAGGCCACAAAGCAACTGCCGCAGAGGATGCATTCCTCGGGGATGATATGGGCCATGTTGTCCGCAAAGCGGATGGCCTTGACCGAGCAGGTGCGGATGCACTTGTAGCAGTCCTTGCA
>CAZOZO010000007.1:70155-73217 GCA_964584315.1 uncultured Oscillospiraceae bacterium | reverse complement strand
TTCTCCTTCAAGCTGAGAATATCCGGCATCGAAAGGGCCTCCTTTGCGAGGAATGGCAGTATTGGCAATGAGCAGTACCGTGAAGGGCACCGACAGGCGCCTACGCTGGCAGGCGAGGGATGTGAGGAAGCGGATGTTGGTCACCAGCCCTGTAACGCAACGCAAGCCGATCCGGAACAGGCCAAGCACACATCCAGAGCAGTATGCCTTTGCATTGCGGGGGAGCGTGCCAAAGCATCAGGAAACAAGAGACTGTGCCTGTGCGCAGACTCACGAGCTTTATCGTAACCCAACCGAAAGGCGAAGCGATTGTTCAGACTGCTGGAGTAGCCCTTATAACACCGTTGCGGGCTGCACCAAAGAAATGTCACTGGCGGGATGAGGGGATACCGGTTCCATACCCGCATCCAAAAATTGCCGCGGGGTCAACCTACCGCGGGCAGCACATGCTCGGCAAAGAAGCGCGCTACATCCTCCGGCCGCAAGGAATAGGCCGTTTCCCCAAGGGTCACGCATACGCCGTTCTGGCAGTTGCCCATGCAAAACTGGCCCGCGAGATCCACCTTGTCCTTCAACCCATGAGCGGTTACCTGACGCTGCAACTCCTCCACGATCAGGCGGGAACCTTTCAAATGGCAGCTGGAACCGATGCAAACCGTTACCTTGACCATGCCAATACACTCCTGAGCGCCGCGCCGCGCCATGGCCTGGCCTCCCCGCCCATGGGGCGGAGAGGCCGAGGCATATGCGCTTTGCGGGTTTTGCAATAGGGCTTATTCGTAATCGACCACGTTCACCCAGCGGAGCAGAAACTCCCGCTCCTCCGGCTTGCCCTTGACCAACTGGCTGGCTGCCACGATGGGGATCCACTTCTCCACATACTGGCGGGCGGTGTCGCTTTTCTGGCAGAAGAGGCTCAGGTAGCTTTCCGCGCTCGCGATGTCGCCTTCCAGCCAGAACAGCAGGTACGTGCGCGCCGCGTCGGCGGATGCATTGCCCTGCGTGGCATGCGCCCAATCCAGTATCCATGCTTCGCCATCGGTACCGATGATGATGTTCTTGGGGTTGAAATCGCCATGGCACAGCTTGCGGTGCTTGGGCATCCCCTCCAGCCGCGTGTGCAGCTCATAGCGGGCGGTGGCGTCCAACCCGCTCTGGCTGATCTTGCGCTGCATCTTGTCGCGCAGCAGGGTCATCAGCGGCGAGGCCTGCGCGTGCACCTTAAGCTGCAGATCCACGAACAGCGAGAGGTATTCGCCCTTCTTTTCGGGATGCTCCGCCATCAGCTGCGCGAGGGTCTTACCCTCAATGAAGTCGCTCACGATGGCCCACTTGCCGTCCACCTTGGTCACCTCGCGCAGGGTGGGCACGCGCAGCGCCGTTTCCTCCGCGCGGGCGTGGTTCAGCGCCTCGTTGAGCACATCCGCCTTGCTGTAGTCGTCGCTGAACACCTTGACGGCAAGGTCTCCGTCACGGTAGACGGTCTTGTTCACACGCACCGCGATCACCTGATTCAGCTCCATCACTCATGCCCCCTTATTTGGCAGCGCCGTAGTAGGCGTTCAGGTACATCTGCTTGATTTCCTTCATCAGCGGGTAGCGCGGGTTTGCGCCCGTGCACTGGTCGTCGAAGGCCAGCTCGGTCATCTCGTCCAGCCGTGCCAGGAAGTCCGCCTCGTCCACACCGTAGTCGCGGATGGTCTTCTTGAGCCCGATCTTCGCCTTCAATTCATCCAGCGCGGCGATCAGGTTGTCCAGCTTCTGCGCGTCGGTCTTGCCGCCCAGGCCCAGCGCATCGGCCACCATGGCGTAGCGGGCAAGGGTGTGCGGGTGGTCATACTGCGGGAAGGAGCCCATCTTGACGGGAGCCTCGACGGCGTTATAGCGCAGCACTTCGTCGATCAACAGCGCGTTGGCCACGCCGTGGGGCAGGTGGTGGAACGCGCCCAGCTTGTGCGCCATGCTGTGGCACACGCCCAGGAAAGCGTTGGCAAACGCCATGCCGGCAATGGTGGCGGCGTTGGCCATCTTCTCGCGGGCCAAGGGGTCATTGGGGCCGTTGTCATAGGCGCGGGGCAGGTACTCGAAGATGATCTTGAGGCTCTGCAGCGCGAGGCCGTCGGTATAGTCGGTGGCCAACATGCTGGCGATGGCTTCCAGATCGTGCGTGACAGCGTCGATGCCGCTGGCGGCAGTCAGGCCCTTGGGCGCGTCCATCATCATGTCCGCATCCACGATGGCCATGTGGGGCAACAGTTCATAGTCCGCCAGCGCGTACTTGACGCCGCTGGTCTCATCCGTGATGATGGTGAAGGGAGTCACTTCGCTGCCGGTGCCCGCCGTGGTGGGGATGGCGATGAAGTAGGCCTTCTGGCCCATCTTGGGGAAGGGATACACGCGCTTGCGGATATCGGCGAAGCGCATCGCCATGTCCATGAAGTCCGCCTCAGGGTGCTCATACAGCACCCACATGATCTTGGCTGCGTCCATGGCGCTGCCGCCGCCCAGTGCGATAATGCAATCCGGCTGGAAGGCCGCCATGGCCTTCACACCCTCGCGTGCGCAGGCGAGCGTGGGGTCGGGCGCGACGTCGAAGAAAGTCGCGTGCTGGATACCCATCTCATCCAGCCGGTCGGTCACGGCCTTGGTGTAGCCGTTCTGGAACAGGAAGCTGTCGGTCACGATGAAGACCTTTTTCTTGTCCAGCACATCCTTGAGCTCTTGCAGGGCCACGGGCAGGCAACCCTTCTTGAGGTAGATCTTCTGGGGCGTGTGGAACCAGAGCATGTTCTCCCTCCTCTCGGCGACGGTCTTGATGTTGAGCAGGTGCTTCACGCCCACGTTCTCGCCCACCGAGTTGCCGCCCCAGCTGCCGCAGCCCAGCGTGAGCGACGGCGCCAGCTTGAAATTGTACAGGTCGCCGATGCCGCCGTGCGAAGACGGAGTGTTCACGATGATACGGCAGGTCTCCATCCGCTCGGCAAAGCGGGCCAGCTTCTCTTTTTCCTTAAGGGGGTTCAGGTAGACGCTGGCGGTATGGCCGTGGCCGCCGTCCTCGATCA
>CAZOZO010000007.1:0-70145 GCA_964584315.1 uncultured Oscillospiraceae bacterium | reverse complement strand
GATCAGGCGTTCGGCTTTGGCCATGGCGTCGTCAAAGTCCTTGGCTTTGTACATGGCCAGCACGGGGCTGAGCTTTTCGTGGGCGAACTCCTCGCCCATGTCCACGCGCTCCACCTCGCCGATGAGGATCTTGGTGGTTTCCGGCACGGTAACACCGGCCAGCGCGGCGATCTTCGCGGCAGGCTGGCCTACGATCTTGGCGTTCAGCGCGCCGTTGATCAGGATGGTCCTGCGTACCTTGTCCAGTTCGTCACCTTTGAGGAAGTAGCAACCGCGGGCGGCAAACTCCGCACGCACCTTGGCGTAGACGGCATCCAGCACGATCACCGCCTGCTCGGAAGCGCAGATCATGCCATTGTCAAACGTCTTGGAATGGATGATGGAGCTGACGGAGAGCAGCACGTCGGCACTGTCGTCGATGATGGCGGGCACGTTGCCCGCGCCCACGCCGAGGGCGGGTTTGCCGCTGGAATAGGCGGAGCGTACCATGCCCGGGCCGCCGGTGGCCAGGATCAGGTCGCACTCCTTCATGACCAGGTTGGTCATGTCCAGGCTGGGCACATCCACCCAGCTGATAATGCCCGCCGGCGCGCCTGCCTTGACGGCGGCCTCCAGCACGACTTTCGCGGCGGCGATGGTGCAATCCTTCGCGCGCGGGTGAGGCGTGATGATGATCCCGTTGCGGGTCTTGAGCGCGATCAGCGTTTTGAAGATCGCGGTGGAGGTGGGGTTGGTGGTGGGGATGACCGCGGCGATCACGCCGATGGGCTCGGCGATCTTGGTGATGCCGTAAGCCGCGTCGCGCTCGACCACACCGCAGGTCTTGGTATCGCGGTAGGCGTTATAGATGTATTCGGCAGCGTAGTGGTTCTTGATCACCTTGTCTTCCACAACACCCATGCCGGTCTCGGCTACGGCCAGCTTGGCGAGCGGGATGCGCTCGCGGTTGGCGGCCATGGCGGCGGCGAAGAAAATCTTATCTACCTGTTCCTGTGTATACGTCGAAAAACGTTTCTGTGCGGCGCGCACTTCGGCGATGGCCTCTTCAAGGCGTTCCACACTGTCTACGGGTTTGCGAGCTTCACTCATGGTTTCCCCTCCCCTTTCTGGTTCGTTAATAAATTAACATTATTGGGACTGCATTGCAAGCCGACTTCCGTATGGGGTCATATCACCATTGATATGTGAATAAATTAACAATAGAAGCAAAGCAAACAAAACCCTTGTCAGGAAAGGCGCGCAGGACATGTGTCGTTTATGCTGGACGGTGATCAATGGCAAATACGGTATAAAAAACGACATGGTTGCACTACAGCAGCGTCGCCAGCTCCTCCTGCACCTGCGCAAGCTGGGCCAAAAAGAGTTCGTCCATTGGGGAGAGCATGTACTGTCGACGGTAGATCAACACATCCTTGTGCCGTGCGGAGTAATCTACGCAGGGGCGCAGCGTGAGGCGATAGCGAGCCAACATTTCTGCGGGCACCGGCGCCACCCACGCATAGGCGCGGGGCAGCGCGGCTACCAGCTCGAACTGACTGGTTCGGTCGTACAGTTGGATGCTGCGGGCGGAGGCGTTCACCTCGCCGTAGCGCTCGCGCGGCAGCGAGGGCACATACAGGTCGCCCTGCCGGATGGCGATGGAATCCGTAAGGTCTGCAAGCGTTACGGCCTGCTTGCGCGCCGCGGGGTGATCCACCCTGAGCATCGCAAGGTAGCGGAACGTCCACAGCTCGCGGAATTGAAGCCCCTTCTCGCGGAAGGTATCGGTAAAGTACTTCTCATAATCCGCCTGATAGCGCACGATGCCCAGATCGTACCCGTCCTCCGCGACGTTGCGGATGGCACGCAAGGCATTGGTTTCTTTATAATCGAGGGTAAGGGTAGGGTCGGCCAGCTGCGCGAAGCGGGCAAAAGCCTGTGCGATGTAGCTGGAGCGCGGCACGGACAGGCGCAGCACCCCACCCGCGCCCTCCTTGCGGGCATAGTGCTCGGCCATTTGGTCAAACTGGGCCAGGATGCTGCGCGCGTAGTGTAAAAACTCCTCGCCTTGCGCGGTGGGCAGAATGCCCTTAGGCGTGCGATCGAATATGGTGATGCCCAGCACGCCCTCCAGCTCGCGGATGGCACGGGAGAGGTTTGGCTGGCTCATAAAGAGATTCTCGGCGGCCTCGGTGATGGAGCGGGTCTTTTCCACCTCGACGGCATAGCGCAGGTGCTGGATGTTCATGGGCCCGATCCCTCCTTTGCCCCATTATACCGCATTGCGAGCTAAAAGAGAATGCGTCGTGCGGGCTAAGCCGGGCTGCGTCCCGTATGTTCGGGGACTCAGAGCATCCGCTCGAAGGCCCAGTCCAAGGCACGGCCATCGTACATGAACACCTCACCTTTGGCGCGCAGGTCGTCCGCCAGTTGGCGCAGCTGATCCACAACGGCAGCCTGGTTCAGTATCCTTGCGGATACGGCCATCTTGTACAGTCGAACGGGCCATCGCGCCCACGCCTGCCCCGGCTGCGGATGGTCGATATAGCGACCCTCGGCCAGCGACCAGCCCCAGGACAGGCAGCCCAGCTCCACCCCGCGCAGCCACAGCGAAAGAAACGAACCGTCATGCTGCAATGCCTCAACCGCTTCCGGCGTAAGCTTATAGCGCTCGCCAAAGCTGCTGCGGCGGTTCACGGGGTATGCCCACCAGTCGTAGTGGATTTCATGAAACGCATACCAGTCGCCCGCCGCAGCCCAGCGTTCAAACGCCGCGATTTGCTCCGCATGCTGCGCCTTGAGGGCCTCTAGCCCGATGAAGCCAGTATCCATAGGTTTCCGCCTCCCCATCACTGCTATTGATTTAATTATACACCTTGGCACTGTGCGCAGCGTTCAAGCTATTGATATCTTGGCATTCACGCAAAATGGGCGAATGCCTGTTCTGTGGCCGTTTCAACCAAGGCAACGCAAGGGTTGCAGACACACGCGCCACCGGACGGGATTGCTTTTTGCTGCAAAAGAGGGTATCATAGAGCAGACGTACATCATCTGGCATCATATAGCATGAAAGGACGGCGATTCGCTGTGGAACGGAACGAGAGCTTTGCGGCGGGAAGCCTGAACGACCTGGTCGTGCACATGGCATGGGCGCAGGTCGAGGTTTTCGCGGACGATATCGATCGCGTTCAGGTGCTGGCGGCGGGAGACGAAAACTCCGTGCGTGACCTGCGCATCGAACTGAACGAGGATACGCTGCTGGTGGAGCAACCCCAGTACGGCTTGAGCCTGAACATCACCGACAGCCACTGGATGCAGGTGTGCATCCGCGTGCCCAAGGCCTGGGACAAAAAGCTGCACATATTCACCATCGGCGGGCTGCTCAACGCCCGCGGCCTGAACGGCAGCCGTATCGTGCTGGACACGGTATCGGGCGATGTGCATGCCGTGCGCCTGGATGCCAAGGAAATGTCGCTCAAGTCCATCAGCGGCGATGTGCGCAGCGACCGCCTGACCGCTGAGACCGTCACGGTGCGCACCGTCAGCGGCAACATCACTTTGGACGAAGCAGACGCGCGGGCGTACAAGTGCACCACCGTCAGCGGCGAAATCAAGCTGAAGCTCAAGAAGGAGTTCATGCAGATGGATCTGCGCTCGGTATCCGGCGATGTGACGGTGCTCTCGCCCGTCAAGCAGGTGAGCGTTTCCATGCGCTCCCTCAGCGGGCGCGTGTCCATGAACAACGTGGAGCTGACCGAGGATAAAGCCGCCCCCGCCGTGCGGGCCACGGGCGTAAGCTGCGACTTGAAACTGATCTATACCGAAGCGTAACGGAGGAATTTGACATGGGCAGGAACCAGTTTGGTGGGTTTGGCGGCGGCTTTGGGGGCGGCGGCGGCAACATGCAGCAGCTGATGAAGCAGGCGCAGAAACTGCAGGAGCAGATGGGCAAGGCGCAGGAAGAACTGGATTCGCGCGAATACACCGCGCAGGCCGGCGGCGGCATGGTGACCGTTGTGGTGACCGGCAAACGCGAGGTCAAGAGCATCGATATCAAGCCAGAGTGTGTGGACCCCGACGACGTGGAGATGCTGCAGGATCTGCTGCTGGCCGCCGTCAACGAGGCGCTGCGCACGGGCGAACAGACCCGTGAGGCCGAGATGGCGCGCCTCACGCCCGGCATGGGGGGCATGTTCTAAGGTATGTCGCGGCAACTGGAGCCCATCGCGCGCATGGTGGCGCAGCTCTCGCGCCTGCCAAGCATCGGGCAGAAGAGCGCGCAGCGGCTGGCCTACCACATCATCGGGATGCCGCTGGACGATGTGCGCGAGCTGGCGGCGGCCATCTATCAGGGGCGCAAGGCCATCCGCTATTGCAGCGTGTGCGGCAACTACGCCGTGGAGGAGCTTTGCGACATTTGCGCGGACGAATCGCGCAGCGCGGAGCAGCTGTGTGTGGTGCGCGACCCGCGCGACGTGGCTGCCATTGAGCGGATGCGTGACTTTACGGGACGCTATCACGTATTGCACGGCACGCTGTCGCCCATGGAGGGCATCGGGCCGGATGACATCCGTATCCGCGAGCTGATGGCGCGGCTTGGCGACGGCAAGGTGCGCGAGGTGATCCTGGCCACCAACCCCGATATCGAGGGCGAGGCCACCGCCAGCTACATCGCGCGGCTGGTCAAGCCCATGGGCATTCTGGTGACCCGCATTGCCCACGGCGTGCCGGTAGGCAGCGACCTGGAATACGCGGACGAAATAACACTGGCAAAGGCCATGGAGGGCCGCCGCCAAATGTAGCGGCGGCTTTTGCCATAGGAGGACATATGGGGCTGAACAACATGGAGCCGTGGCAGCTTGTCATACTGGCTGGACTTTTGATCGTGGTGCTGCTGCTGATCGTGGTGCTGATGGCCGTGACGCGGCGGGGCATCAACGACCGGCGCTATCTGCGGGAGCTCGAGGACGAGCTGGACGAGGGCTTCCGCGCGATGCAGGGGGCGCTGAACGCGCAGAGCCTGGGCCAGCGCGAGGAGCAGCTGCGCATACTGCAAGCCATCGGCGACAGCCTTGCGGGGCTCATCAACCGCGGTACGGATATGCAAAACAGCCTGTTTGGCGCATGGCAGCAGAGCGCCTATGAGCATGACCGCTCGCAGGAGGGCAGGCAGGCGCGTTTGCACCAGATGACCGAGGAAAACCTGGCCAAGTTTGAAACGCGGATGAGGGCCGTGGATGCGACGCTGGACGCGCGTTTGCAGCAAAACGAGGCGCGGGTAGAGCGCCTTCGCGAGACGCTGGAAAAGTCTCTTGGCGATTTGAAAGCGGAAAACGCGCAGAAACTGGAAGAGATGCGGCACACCGTGGATGAAAAGCTGCAAGACACGCTAGACCGCCGCCTGACGCAGAGCTTTACGCAGGTGAGCGAGCGACTGGAGCAGGTATATCAGTCGCTGGGCGAGGTGCATCGGCTGGCCGAGGGCGTGGGCGACTTGAAGCGCGTGCTGGGCAATGTCAAAAAGCGCGGCGTATGGGGCGAGATACAGCTGGGCGGGCTGCTTTCGGAAGCGCTGGTAAGCACGCAGTACGCCGCCAACGTACAGGTGCGCCCGGGCAGCGACGAGCGGGTGGAGTACGCCGTATGCCTGCCGGGCAAGGATGGCGAGCGGCCTGTATACCTGCCCATCGACAGCAAATTTCCGCAGGAGGATTACGCAAGGCTTGCCGAGGCCAGCGACCGCGGCGATGGCCCCGCGACCGAGGCGGCGCGAAAGGCGCTGCTGGCCGCCGTGCGCGTGGAGGCGCGGCGCATCGCGGGCAAATATGTGGAGCCGCCCTTCACCACCGATTTTGCGGTCATGTTTTTGCCGCTGGAGAGCCTCTACGCCGAGGTGGTGCGCAGCGCCGAAGTGGTGGAGCAGGTGCAGCGCGAGCAACGCATCGTGATCGCGGGGCCCAGCACGCTGCTGGCGATGCTCAACAGTCTGCAGATGGGCTTTCGCACGCTGGCCATTGAGAAGCGCAGCGCGGAGCTGTGGCGGCTGCTGGGAGCGGTCAAGACCGATTTTGGCAGCTTTGCCCAGGTGCTACAAAAAACGCAGGAGAAGCTCAAGCAGGCCACTGACACCATCGACACCGCCTTTGTGCGCACCCGCAGCATCGAGCGCAAGCTGCGCCGCGTCGAGGCGCTGGAGGGCGACGAGGCGCAGGAGGTGCTTGGCGAACGCCTGCCGGAGTTGGACGCGGTGCTGGACGTGGCGGAGGGCGATGCGGAATAGGACGAGGGCAAAGCGATACGCTGAGGCTATTGCGACGAAAGCAACTGGATTCCTTCGCAGAACATGCATTTCCTGTGTTACAGCGGGAAACCGCGTCGGTTTGACATCCGTGTAGAGCGCAGCCATGAAAGCGTTCCTGTCATCGCCTAAACGCGTTTTCCTTAAGAAATTTTCAGTTGTAAAATGTGCGGGTAGAGATGTCGAACCATGAGGGAAACCCTTACACGTTGGGCTTGCGCGCACAGTGCTTCGCCGCATCGGTATACGCGCGGCGGCCTTGCTATTTTGCACAAAGAATGTTTTAATTGAAAAGACATCCATCCGGCGCGCTTCCGTGCGCGAATGAAACCCGCACAAACGCAGGGCTTGCGCAAAGGCGCGCACGGGCGCGCCTGATTGCGCCCTGTGCGTTGCTTGCAAAATGGGATTAGAAAGGGGCGTTCCCTTTGGAGATACAATGGTACCCAGGCCATATGGCAAAGGCGCGGAGGCTTTTGATCGATCAGCTTAAGCGCGTGAACCTGGCGGTGGAGCTGTGCGACGCGCGGCTGCCGCTGTCCAGCCGCAATCCGGAGCTGGGCAGGCTGATGGCCAACAAAAGCAGCGTGCTGCTGCTGTGCAAGGCCGATCTGGCCGAGCCGGAGCGCACCAAGGCGTGGCTGCGCTACTTTGCGGCGCAGGGTATCACTGCCATGGCGTATGACGCCACCCCGCAGAAGACCAAACAGGCCAAGGCAATGATTGAAAATGCCGCGCGCGAGATGCTGGAGCGCGGCCTGCGTCGCGGTATTCAAAAGACCATCCGTGCCATGGTGGTAGGCGTGCCCAACGTGGGCAAGAGCACCTTCATCAACCGACTGTACGGCGGTGCCATCGCGCAGGTGGGCGACCGGCCTGGCGTGACTCGCGCCAACCAGTGGGTCAAAGTGAGCCCGTATCTGGAGGTACTGGACACCCCAGGCATGCTGTGGCCCAAGTTGACCGACAAGCTGGCGGCCACGCGCCTTGCCTACATCGGTACCATCCGTGATGCGGTATACGACCAGCAGGCCCTGTGCCTGCATCTTTTGCATGATTTGCTGGCCGTGCGCCGCGAGGCGACCTGCGAGCGATTCAAAATCAAAAATCCTGATGCGGAAGGCTTTGCACTGCTGGACGAGGTGTGCCGCGGGCGAGGTTTTTTACTGCGCGGCGGCGAGCTGGACAGCGACCGCGCCTGCGCCGTGGTGCTGGACGAGTTCCGCGAGGGCAAGGTAGGGCGAATCACGCTGGAAGTGCCGCCCATGGGTGCGCCCGCGCGGGAGGAGACCGCTGATGCCGACGAAGAGTGAAGAGAAGCGCCGCCTGCGCTGCGAAGCGTTGATGGCGCACGACGCGGCCTATCCCGCGTTCGGTACGGCGCTGGCGGGCATGGACGAAGCAGGCCGGGGCCCCCTGCTGGGACCTGTGGTAGCCGCGTGCGTCGTGATGCCGCCAAGCCCCGCCATCCTCTGGGTGGACGACAGCAAGAAGCTCTCGCCCGCCCGCCGCGAGGCCGTGTTTGCGGAAATCGAGGCCTGTGCGCTGTTCATCGGCGTGGGGGAAGCCAGCGCGGAGGAGATCGACCGCATCAACATATTGGAGGCGACCAAGCTGGCCATGCGCCGCGCCGCGGCGCGCGCGCCCGCCACGCTCTGCCTGGTGGACGCGGTCAAGGGGCTCCAGGTACCCTTTGCAACCGAACCCATCATACACGGCGACGCCGTCAGCTACAGCATCGCGGCGGCCAGCATCGTCGCCAAGGTGACGCGCGACCGGCAAATGCTGCTGCTCGCGGAGCGCTACTCCGCCTACGGGCTGGAGCGCAACATGGGCTACGGCACGGCGGAGCATATCGAGGCCATCCGGCGCTGTGGACCGTGCGCGGAGCACCGGTGCAGCTTTATCGGCAAATGGATTGCGGATACAGGGGAGGCTCGCCCGTGAAGAAGCATCTTTGGCTTACGCTTACTTTGGTGTTGGCGCTTATGCTCTGCGGTTCCGCAGCGATGGCGGAGGGTGCGAACCTTGTGCCGAACGGCGGCTTTGAAACGCTGGACGCCTCCGGCGGGCCGGAGGGCTGGTATACTGCCGCCTACCGCACGCAGGAAGGCTATACCCGCTTTGCCGTGAGCAGTGATATCAAGCACAGCGGCATGTACAGCGTAAAGGTCGAAAACGCCAACACCAACGACGCGCGCTACATCTGCACCGTGCCTGTCGAGCCGTCCAGCCTGTACCGCGCGTCCGGCTATATCCTCGTGGACAGCATGGAGGACTATGGCAACGGCGCGAACCTGGGGCTGGAGGGGGTCTATGCCTTCTCGCAGACGGTGTTCGATACGCAGGGGCAGTGGCAGTATGTGGAGTGGTACGGCGAAACGGGCGAAGACCAGCGCGAGATCGAGCTGGGGGTGCGCGTGGGCGGCTACAGTGCGGAGAGCCAGGGTACGGCCTACTTTGACGATATTACGGTCGAAAAAGTGGATGCCCTTCCCACCGGTGTGATCGCCTCGCTGTGGTATGAGACAAAGGCCCCCGTGGTGGAAACGCGGGCCGCGACGGCCGCCTCGGTGCCGAATACGACGTGGTTTTTGCTGATCGGCGCCGCGTTTTTGCTGATGATGGCGCTGGCTGCGCGCCCGCTGCTGCGACACGAAACGCTGGAGCCCAAGCGGCAGGACCCCGCCTATGCAGCGTTCTTCCTGCTGATGCTCGCGGCGCTTGCGCTGCGCGTGTTCGTTGGCGGCCGCGTGGCGGGCTACCCGGTGGATATGGGCTGCTTCTCGGCATGGAGCCTGCGCATGGCGAACGTTGGGCCGTGGGGTTTCTATTCGCCGGATATCTTCTGTGACTATCCGCCGGGTTACATGCTGCTCTTGTGGCCGGTAGGGGTAGTGGTCAAGGCGATCGGTTATGCGGATTCGCCGCTCATCCGGCTCATCATCAAATCGATCCCCATCCTGTGCGATATGGGGGCCGCGCTGGTGCTGTTCCTGTATGCCAAAAAGCGCGTGCCGGTCACGGCGGCGCTGCTGGTGGCGCTGTTGGGGCTGATGAACCCCGCCAGCGTGATCAACGGCGCGGCGTGGGGGCAGGTGGATTCGCTGCTGGCGCTGCTGCTGATGCTGGCGGCCATCACCGCGATGGAACGTCGCTGGATGGCGGCGCTGCCGCTGTATGGGTTCGCGGTGCTGGTCAAGCCACAGGCGATATTGTTTGCGCCTGTCGCCGGCGTATGGCTGCTGCTGTCATTGATCTTTACCGACAAGGCTACGCGCCGCGCGCAGTGGAAGTCGCTGCTGTGGGGGCTGCTGATCGCGGCGGGCGTCGCTGCGGCGGTGATCGTTCCATTCTCCCTTCAGCAGAGCGACCCGCTATGGTTGGTCACGCTATACCAAAAAACCATCTCCTCGTATGACTTTGCGGTGCTCAATACCACCAATCTGCTGTATGTTTTAGGCGGAAACTGGTCGCCGCTGCAAGCGGATGGCGGGCAGAACGTCGTGAGGCTTTCGCCCCTTGTGCCTGCGCTCACGGGTTGCCTGCTGCTGCTGGCGGGCGTTTGGGCAGCGCGGTTATGGAGCGGAGCAAAGGCCTGGTTTTCAAGCCTGCTCACCTTGCCTGCGCGTCTGTTTGGACGCGATGTCAAGGGTGGCGAGGGCAGGCGCGACGCGCTGGCATTGCTGTGCATGGCCGCGGGCTTCACATTCCTTGGCCTTTCGTTTGCGGTGCCCACCTTCGTGCTGTATGGCACGGCGCTGATGGTATTCGCATATCTGTTTGCCGTCGTTGGCATGGTCGCGGATCGAAGCGCCGATGCGCTTCCCTTCTACCTCGCGCTGGCGATGGTGCTGGTCTACGTGTTTGGCCTGAAGATACACGAGCGGTACCTGTACGCGGCGTTGCTGCTGCTCCCGCTGGGCTATGTGCGCACGCGCGACAGGCGTCTGCTGTGGCTGTGCGCGGGGCTGTCGGCAACCACATTCATCAATGTGGCTATCGTGCTGAACAATGCGCTGCTGTTCGGCTCCGGCATGGGGCACCTGAACGCAGACACGCTGTGGCTCAACAGTCTGCTGTCGGTGCTAAACGTGCTGCTGGCGATGTATGGCGGCTATATCGCCATCACCGGCCTTTCCGCCTCGCCCGCTTTGCAACCGGCGCAGGCGCGCGCGAGCCTCAAAAACGCTGTCTACCGCAGCGCGCTGCTCTCGCCCGCCGATGCGCGGCTGCACCTCACGGCGCGCGACTACCTCATCATGGGCGTCACCGCCGTGCTCTACGCCGTGATGACCTTTACCGGCCTTGGCAGCACCGCGGCTCCGCAGACGGCGTGGGTCTCCACCAGCGCCGCCGAGCAGGTCGTGTTCAAGCTGGATGAGTCCCAGTGGTTCAAGCTGCTGTACTACGCGGGCGTAAGCTATGCGGATTTCAGCGTATCGGTGAGCGATGACGGGGTAACCTGGTCGCGGGACTATCCCTGCGAGATGCGCGAGGGTCTTTGCTACCGATGGAACTATGCCGTGACCACCACCGACCTTGGCGACGGCGCGGTGGACTACAACGACAACAACCCGGGCAACATCCTGTGGCTGCGGGGCAAATACCTGCGTGTGAACGCGGAAGGCGCGGGTCTCAACCTGTGGGAGATCATCCTGCGTGGCAAGGACGGCGAGCGCATCCCGCTCACGCTTGATGCGCACACCGGCGCCAAAGACGTGCTGGAGACCCCCAAGCCGCCCCAAAACCTGATCGACGAGCAGGGCACGCTCACGGGCGAACCCAGCTGGTATAACGGCACCTATTTCGACGAAATCTACCATGCCCGCACGGCATACGAGCATTTGCACGGCCTCTCGCCCTATGAGACGACGCACCCGCCGCTGGGGAAGCTGATCATGGCGGTCGGCATCGCCATTTTCGGCATGACGCCGTTTGGCTGGCGCTTCGCGGGGGCGCTGGTAGGCGTGCTTATGTTGCCCGCCCTGTACCTGCTGGCTAAACAGATCACGCGTAGGCGAGGCTTGGCTACGTTTGCGATGCTGCTGTTCACGTTTGACCTGATGCACTTTACGCAGACGCGCATCGCCACCATCGACAGCTTCCCTGTGCTGTTCATCATCCTGTCCACGCTGTGCATGGCGCGCTACATGATGACGGACGTGTACGCCATCCCCGAAAGTGTGGGCGACAAACCGCGCGCACTCACGTGTGCATTCCTGCGAACACTTTGGCCGCTGGCCCTCGGCGGGCTGTTTATGGGGCTGTCCATCGCCAGTAAGTGGATCGGTCTGTACTCGGCGGTTGGTATGGCCCTGATGTTCGCAATGGCCGTGTACCGCCAGCTGCGCGTGGGTTTCGTGGCCTACGACATCGACCTGACGGCGGATCTGACCCCCGCGCAGGTTTTGCGCGTAGAATGGGCGCGGCGGCTCACGCTGAAACGTGTGCTGATCACATGCGCGTTCTGTGTGGTGTTCTTCTTCGCCATACCGGCGGTCATCTACTACCTCAGCTATGTGCCGTACCTGTCGCCGTCTGGCCCGGTCACCATCGAGCGCATCATCAAGGCGCAGGAGGGTATGTACGCCTACCATAGCACCCCGGGGCTGGGGATGGATCATCCCTTCAACTCGCCCTGGTGGCAGTGGCCGTTTATCCTCAAGCCCATGTGGTTCTGCCAGGACAAGTTTGAGCCCGCGGGCTTCGCCAGCACCATCATGTGTATGGGCAACCCGCTCATCTTCTATGTGGGCGCGGTGTGCATGGTAGCGGTGTTCGGACTGTTCATCCACAAGTACGTGGGATTCAAGGGAGGCCTGTGCCTCAAGCAGGGCGACGGCAATCTGATGCTCGCCATACTGGTGGTGGGGTTCCTTACGCAATACCTGCCGTGGGTGCTGGTGCCGCGCTCCATGTACATCTACCACTACTTCGCCAGCGTGCCGTTCATCATCCTCGCCACGGTGGTGGTGTTTGACCTGATCCCGTGGCCGAAAGCCAAGAAGTGGGCGATGGTCGCCTACGTGGTGCTGGCGGCCGTATTCTTCGCCATGTTCTACCCCTACGCCTCGGGGGTGCTTACGCCCACCGCGTGGCTGGATTGGCTCAAGTGGTTCCCAAAGATCTACTACTAAAAACAGGGGCGGGGTGCGGTCGATGCTGGCCAAGGTGCTTTCCGGCGGGCTGGACGGTGTAAACGGGTTTCTGGTGGAAGTGGAGGCCAACATCGCGGGCGGGTTGATCGGCTTTGATATCGTAGGCTTGCCGAGCGTGGCCGTCAAGGAAAGCCGCGACCGCATCCGTGCCGCCATCGTGAACAGCGGCTACGCCTGGCCCATGAAGAAACTGACCGTGAACCTTGCGCCCGCCGATGTGCGCAAGGAAGGCACCAGCCTGGAACTGGGCGTGGCTGTGGCACTGCTCAATGCCCAGCGGCCGGAAGCCTTTCCCGTTATGGACAAAACGTTACTGCTTGGCGAACTGACCTTGCATGGCGAGCTGCTGCCCGTTCGCGGCGTGCTGTCGATGGCGCTGGCCGCACGCGCAGGCGGGCTTACATCCATCGTGCTGCCAGCGGGCAACGCACGCGAGGTTCAATGCCTTGGCGATATCGCTATTTACCCTGCGCGCACGCTTGGCGAGGCGGTGCGCCACCTGACGGGCGAGAGCCCCATCGCCCAGCAGGCACAGCTCGCCTACGCGCAACTGTTGGCAGAGCAGCCTGTGGAAAACGACCTGAAGTATGTGAAAGGACAGAAGATCGCGCGCAAGGCGCTGGAGGTGGCCGCCGCGGGCGGGCATAACCTGCTGATGGTGGGCGTACCGGGCAGCGGCAAAACCATGCTGGCACGCTGCTTGCCGGGCATCCTGCCGCCCCTGTCGTATGACGAGGCGCTGGAGACCACCTGTATCCACTCCGCGGCGGGCGAGTTGACGCGCGAGGCGGGCCTCATGACCCAGCGGCCTTTTCGCTCGCCCCACCACAACGCATCGCTGCCATCAGTCATCGGCGGCGGGGCCAAGGCCAAGCCGGGCGAGGTATCCATGGCGCACAACGGCGTGCTGTTTCTGGATGAACTGCCGGAGTACCAGCGCCAAACGCTGGAAGCCCTACGCCAGCCGCTGGAGGATGGG
The DNA here is from genome assembly GCA_964584315.1 of uncultured Oscillospiraceae bacterium. Taxonomy (GTDB): domain Bacteria; phylum Bacillota; class Clostridia; order Christensenellales; family Aristaeellaceae; genus CAXXOK01. The sequence continues at coordinate 56,728 of CAZOZO010000007.1, read as the reverse complement.
TATGTGAACGTGACCCGCGTGAGCGGGCAGGCGCGCTACCAGAGCCGCTGCATGCTGGTGGCGGGCATGAACCCCTGCCCCTGCGGCAACCATGGCAGCAAGACCCGCGCCTGCCGCTGCAAACCGTATGAGATACAGCGATACCTAGCGCGCATCAGCGGCCCCCTGCTCGACCGCATCGATATTCAGGTGGAGATGGATGCAGTGGGCATTGAGGAGATCGAGCAGCAGACCGAGCAGGAGGATTCGCGCACCGTGCAGGCTCGCGTGTTGGCTGCCCGCACGCGGCAGCTTTCCCGCTATGCGGGTGAGCCATACTTTTGCAACGCCCAACTCACCCAGGATGGGGTGGAGAAGTACTGTGCCATGGCACCGGACGCGGCGGAACTGCTCCGCCGCGCGGTAACGCAGTACAAGATCAGTATGCGCGCCTACGGGCGCATCCGCAAGGTGGCCCGCACGTTGGCGGACCTCGCGGGCCGTGACCAGCTGGCCCTTTCGGATGTGGCGCAAGCCATCCAGCTGCGCAACCTCGACGGCCAGTACTGGAGGTAGCCATGCGCTTTACCGACGAGCAACGCCGCCTTTTGTGGCTATCCGCCGCGGAGATCACCGCTGACCGGGTGCAGCGGATGATCGAAAAGCGCGGCTCCGCCAGTGCCCTGTGGGAGGATTACCGGCAGGGCGACCCCCTGACAGCCAATGCCGAGGCGGCACATACACTGGCCCGCTACCATAGCGAAGCGGCGCTGGACGCGCTGTGCGAGCGCATCGAGCTCAAGGGTGTTACCGTGCTTTTCCAGAGCGATGCTGCCTATCCGGCGCTGTTGAAATGTATTGACGATGCGCCCTATGTGCTGTACGCTATGGGCGATGCGGACGCACTGCGCCGCCCCGCCGTGGCTGTCGTGGGCACGCGCTACCCCAGCGGCTATGGCAAAAATGTAGCGCAGGCCATCGCAGCGGGGCTGGGTCAGGCGGGTGTGACCGTGGTGAGCGGCTTGGCCCGGGGCATTGACACCAGCGCGCATGAGGGCGCCATCGAAGGCGGCGGGCCGACGGTCGCGGTGCTCGGCAGCGGCGTGAACGTGCCCTATCCCTTTGAGAATGTCGGGCTTTACCGCAGGATCGTAGAGGGCGCGGGCGTGGTGCTAAGCGAGTACCCGATGGATGCAGCGCCCATTACCTATCACTTTCCGCACCGCAACCGCGTGATCAGCGGCCTCAGCCACGGCATCGTGTTTGTGGAGGGCAAGGTCAAGAGCGGCGGTATGATTACCGTGCGCACGGCGTTGGATCAGGGCCGCGAGGTGTTCGCGGTGCCGGGGTGCGTGGGGCAGTCCGTAAGTGAGGGGCCGCACGCCATCATCCGCGAGGGTGCGCGACTGGTGACCAGCGCGGAGGACGTGCTGCTCGACATGGGGCTGGAGCGCCTTTTGGACAGACCCCACGCCGCGCCGGAGCCCCCGCTTGGCGAAAACGAAATGCAGGTGTGCGTGCTGCGCGCGCTGATGCGCGAACCCATGGGTTTGGATGGCCTGTGCGAGGCCACGGGCCGCACCGCCGACGAGCTGATGGCGGAGCTCAGCATCATGGAGATCATGGGCTATATCCGCAGGGACAGCGGCAACATTTTCGCTCCGGCGATCCGTACGTCCCGCTAAAGGTAGGAGGAACAGGCATGGCAACAACATCTGGCCAGAAGCTGGTGATCGTGGAATCGCCCGCCAAGGCGAAAACCATCGAAAAGTTTTTGGGCAAGGGCTACAAGGTGATGGCCTCACAGGGGCATGTGCGCGATCTGCCCAAGTCGCAGATGGGCGTGGATGTAGACCGCGATTTTGAGATGAAGTACATCACCATCCGCGGGCGCGGCAGCATTCTGGCCAAAATCAAGAAGGATGCGAAGGCCGCCTCGCGCGTGTACCTCGCGACTGACCCTGACCGCGAGGGCGAGGCCATCAGCTGGCATCTGGCGCAAACGCTGGACATCGACCCCACCAAGCCCTGTCGCATCGAGTTTCACGAGATCACCAAAAAGGCAGTGAAGGATGCCATCGAGCATGTGCGCGCTGTGGATATGGATCGCGTTGATGCGCAGCAGGCGCGCCGCGCGCTGGACAGGCTGGTGGGTTACAAGATCAGCCCGCTATTGTGGGCGAAGGTCAAAAAGGGCCTCTCCGCGGGCCGTGTGCAGAGCGTGGCTACCAAGCTGGTGGTGCAGCGCGAGCAGGAGATCGAGGATTTTATCCCCGAGGAGTACTGGGACGTGTTGGCCGATTTGACCGCAACCGCCGCCAAGGGCAAGAAAATTGGCTTTCAGGCGAAGCTGGTCGCCATGGACGGGCAGAAGGCCGTTATCCGCAATGAAGGTGACGCGATAGCCGCGCGGGAACGCATCCTGGGCAGCGTGTTCAGCGTGGCGGCCGTCAAGCGCGCGGAGAAACTCAAGCGTGCGCAGCCGCCGTTCACGACCTCAAGCCTCCAGCAGGAGGCTAGCCGAAAGCTCAATTTTTCCACCGCTAAAACCATGCAGGTTGTGCAGCAGCTCTACGAGGGCGTAGACGCGGGCAAGGGCACCGTAGGCCTTGTGACGTACATCCGTACCGACAGCGTGCGCGTGAGCGCCGAGGCGGTGGATGCCGTGCGCCAGCAGATCAAAACCGTGTACGGCGAAAATTACTGCCCGCCCGCCCCAAACGAATACAAGGGCCGCAAGAACGCGCAGGACGCGCACGAGGCCATCCGCCCCACCGACCTGGCTCTCACGCCGGAGCTTGTCAAGAGCCACCTGACGCGTGAGCAGCACAGCCTGTACAAGCTGATCTACACACGCTTCATGGCCAGCCAGATGAAGCCCGCGGAGTTTGAAACCGTCACGCTGGACATCTTTGGCCGCAGGAAGGGCGATACGGCCACCGTGGCAGACAGCCGCGAGGGCGTTGCAGAACTGCGTTACTATGGCGAGCACATGACCTTCGCGGGCTACCGCGCCGTGTATATCGAGAGCGAGGACGACGAAGCCGAGGCCCCCGAGACCGCCATGCCCGACCTCAAGGAGGGCGACAAGACCAACGTGATCGGTGTGGAGACCATCCAGCACTTCACCCAGCCGCCCGCGCGCTACACCGAGGCATCGCTGGTCAAAACGCTGGAGGAGAAGGGCATCGGCCGCCCCAGCACCTACGCCCCCACGATCACGACCATCCTAAGCCGCGGCTATGTATCGCGCGAGAAAAAGCGCCTGTATCCCACCGAGCTGGGGCGGATGGTCACGGCCATGATGCTGCAATACTTCGACCCCATCATGGATACCGAGTTTACCGCCTCGCTGGAGGATAAGCTGGACGGCGTGGAGGAAGGCAAGGTGGCGTGGCGCGCCATCCTGCGCGAGTTCTACCCCCCGTTTGAAAAGATGCTGACCGTCGCGGGCGACCAGATCGAAAAGGTCGAGGTGAAGGACGAGGTCAGCGACGTCGTGTGCGACAAGTGCGGCGCGATGATGGTGTACAAGATGGGCCGGTTTGGCAAGTTCCTCGCTTGCCCTAACTTTCCTGCCTGCCGCAACGCCAAGCCCATCGTGAAATACATCGAGGCGCCCTGCCCTAAGTGCGGCGCGCGCCTGATGGAAAAGACCAGCAAGAAGAACCGCAAGTTCTACGGCTGCGAGCGTTACCCGGAGTGCGACTTTGTGAGCTGGGAAATGCCCGTGACTGACAAATGCCCGCACTGCGGCAGCTACATGATCGAGAAGCGCACCCGCAAGGGCGAGCGCGTGCACCTGTGCGCCAACGAGACCTGCCGCCACAAGGTTACCCTGCCGGATAAAGAGGACGCGGGCGAATGAGAGCGAAGGTCATCGGCGGCGGGCTGGCAGGCTGCGAGGCGGCGTGGCAGCTGGCAGAGCGCGGCGTTTCGGTCACACTGCATGAAATGAAACCTGCCAAGACGACCCCGGCCCAGAGCCTGCCGACCATGGCGGAGCTGGTGTGCAGCAACAGCCTGCGCTCGGACAGGCTCAGCAACGCCGTGGGCCTGCTCAAGGAAGAGATGCGACGCCTTGGCTCGCTGATCTTGCGCGAGGCGGACCGCACCCGGGTGCCGGCGGGCGGCGCGCTGGCTGTGGACAGAGAGGGATTTTCCAGAGGCGTGGACGAGGCCATCCGCACCCACCCAAACATCGAGGTGGTGGCGGAAGAGGTGACCGCCGTTCCCGAAGGGGACGCGATCATCGCCACGGGGCCGCTGACCAGCGATGCGTTAAGCGATGCCATCGCGCGGATGGATGGGCTTTCGACGCTGCATTTTTATGACGCGGCGGCCCCCATCGTCACGCGAGATTCACTGGATATGAGCCTGGTGTTTGAGATGTCGCGGTACGAACGCGGCGCAGATTACCTGAACTGCCCCATGGACGAGGGAGAGTACATGGCCTTCGTGCACGCGCTGCAAACCGCGGAGACCGTGCCTGTCAAGGGCTTTGAGGAGAAAGCGGTGTTCGAGGGCTGTATGCCCATCGAGAGCATGGCCAAGCGAGGAGACATGGCAATCGCCTTCGGGCCCCTGAAGCCCGTAGGGCTTGCGGATCCGCGCACGGGCAAAATGCCCTTCGCGGTAGTGCAGCTTCGGCGAGACAATTTTGGCGGGTCGCTGTATAATATCGTTGGGTTTCAAACGCGGCTCACGTTCCCGGAGCAGCGCCGCGTGTTCGGCCTGATACCGGGGCTTGCGAATGCGGAGTTTGCCCGCTACGGCGTGATGCACCGCAACACCTTTATCCACAGCCCCGGATTTCTGGATGAGACATACCGCGTGAAGGAGCGGCCCAGCCTGTACTTCGCAGGGCAGATGACCGGCGTGGAGGGTTATGTGGAGAGCGCGGCCAGCGGGCTGCTGGCGGGCCTGTCGCTGGCCTGCCGCCTGCGGGGGGATGAACCGCCGCACTTTGGCGGGCAGACGGCCATCGGCGCGATGGGGCGCTATATCTCCACCCCCAACCGTAACTTCCAACCTATGAACTGCGCTTTCGGGCTGATCGACCCCTATGAGTATCAACCCGGCCAGAAGAAGATTCGCAACAAGCAGGAGCGCTACGAGCGCATTTCCGAACGCGCTTTGGCGGAAATCGACCGCATCGTGCGACAGATGGAACGCTGACGCGTGCGCCGCGCTGGCGCCCGCGCTATACTCTGCGATGGAGGGATTCTATGAAACGGTTTTTGGCTCTGCTGCTCACGGTGCTTACGCTTTCCATGGCGCTGCCTGCGGCGGGCGCGCTTGCCGCTGCAAAACAGATGAACGACGGCGTGCCCGTGTGGACGGAGGACACCGTCAAGCAATATGCGCTGGATTTTATCCATGGCAACGATCTGGAGCGGCTGTTCGATTATTACGATTTGCAGATACGCCGCTACATGCCCATGGACACCTACCGCGCCATGCTGACCGAGATCGAGTGGATGACGGGCGGGTTCACCGGCTTTGGCACATACGAGAGCTTCGAGGAAAAGACGAGCAAAACGCATGTTTTGCACCTGTGCATGGAAAAGCAGGACCTTGACCTGTACTTTACCCATAAGAACAAGGCGGACGACTGGGAAGTGATGGCCGTGGAGTTTGTGCCCGCGGAGGAGCAGACCCCCATCGATACCCAGTCCGAGGCGGAGGAGCAGGAGGCATTGGCTGCCGCAGCCAACGTCAAGTATAGCGAGGTTGCGGTCAAGGTGGGCACGGAGCCCTACCTGCTGGACGGCATCCTTACCCTGCCGGATGGCGCGACCGAATCAAGTAAGGTGCCCGGCGTGGTGCTGGTGCAAGGCTCCGGCCCCAGCGATAAGGACGAGACCATCGGCCAGACGAAGCTGTTTGCCGATATCGCCGCCCTGTTTGCCAAGAAGGGCATCGCTACCTTGCGCTACGATAAGCGCACCTACACCTATGGCGCGCAAATGGTGGCGGAGAACCCCTACATCACCGTCGAAGAAGAGACCATCCAGGATGCGATTTCCGCGGGGCAAAAGCTGGCGGCCAACCCCGCCATCGACACCACGCGCGTGGTGCTGCTGGGCCACAGTATGGGCGCGATGCTTGCGCCGCGCATCGCCTCCGAGGCAGACGGCGTTTTCACCGCCATGATTTTGGTGGCGGGCACGCCTAAAAGCCTGCTGGACATCATGCTGACGCAGAACTATGACCTGCTCGACAAGTTGACCGGCGACCAGCAGACCGCCGCGCAGGCGCAGATCGAAGCGTTCGCAAAGCAGGTGACAGACCTCAAGAACGTAAGGAACGCCGACGCGGCGAAGGAAATGACCATCGCGGGCGTGAACGGCTACTACTTCTGGGAAATGATGCAGGTGGATCCTGTCAAGCTGATCAAGAAGCTTCGCCTGCCCACCTATATCGTGCAGGGCAACGACGATTTTCAGGTATCGTTGGAGGATGGCATCGAGGCGTATGAAGACCTGCTCAGCAGCAAGTACCCCTTCGTGGATTACCGCATCTTCCGCAAGCTCAACCATCTGTTGATGATCTACCACGGACCGGCTGAAAGCATGGGCACCGTGTCCGAGTACGACACCCCCGCCACGCTGGATACGGTCGCGGGCCGCAATTTGGCGGATTGGGTGCTGGCGCTGGGCACGACCCAGGATAACGAGGAGTGACCGACCCATATGGAAATGAGAGGCACCACCATCTGCGCCGTGCGCCGCGGCAAGCAGGTTGCTATTGCGGGCGACGGGCAGGTGACCATTGGCGAATCGACGGTTTTCAAATCCACTGCGCGCAAGGTGCGCAGGCTGTACGAGGGCAAGGTGATCACCGGCTTTGCAGGTTCGGTGGCCGATGCATTCGCCCTGTGCGAGAGATTTGAGGAGAAACTGACCCAGTGCGGCGGCAACCTGGAGCGCGCGGCCGTAAGCCTTGCGCAGGAATGGCGGGGCGACAGCGTGATGCGCAAGCTGGAGAGCATGCTGATCGTCGCCGATCAGGACGCAATGCTGGTGTTGAGCGGCAATGGCGAGGTGATCGACCCGGACGACGGCGTGGCCGCAATCGGCTCCGGTGGCAACTATGCGCTGGCCGCTGCTCGCGCACTGGTGCAGAACACCGACCTTTCCGCCGAGGAGATCGCCGTGAAGGCGCTGACCATCGCGGCCTCCATCTGCGTGTTCACAAACGACCGCATCTCCGTGGAAACGATTGGGGGGTGAGTGCATGAAGGAATTGACGCCGCGCGAGATCATGCGCGAGCTTGACAGGTATATCATCGGGCAGGCGGCGGCCAAGCGGGCCGTGGCCATCGCGCTGCGCAACCGTTACCGGCGCGCCCAGCTGCCGGAGGAAGTGCGCAACGAGATCAGCCCCAAAAACATCCTGATGATCGGCCCTACTGGCGTGGGCAAGACTGAGATCGCCCGCAGGCTGGCAAAATTGGTCAACGCCCCCTTTATTAAGGTGGAGGCCACGAAGTTCACCGAGGTGGGCTATGTGGGCCGGGATGTGGACAGCATCATCCGTGACCTGATGGAGAACGCCGTGCGCATGGTGCGCGACGAGTTCGAAAAAAAGGTGGAGACCCGCGCCGCCGTATTGGCGGAGGACAGGCTGGTGAGCCTGCTGGTGAACCCGCCTAAAAAGAGCAGCGGCAACCCCTTTGAGGCACTGCTCGGCGGCCGCAAGGAGCCTGACCTACCCGCGGAGGAGCAGCAGCGCCTGACCGGCAAGCGCGAGGAAGTGCGTGCCGAGCTCAGGAGCGGCTCGCTGGAAGACCGCGAGATCGAAGTGGAGGTGGAGGAATCCACCCCGCAGCTGGAGGTCGGCGGCAGCAGCATCAACATCGGCGACATGATGGGCGGCATGATGCCCAAAAAGACGAAGATACGCCGCGTCAAGGTGAAGGATGCCCGCAAGATACTCCTCGCGGAAGAGGCTGGTAAGTTGATCGACGAGGACGAGGTACATGAGGAGGCTATTCGCCGCGCCGAGCAGCACGGCATCGTGTTCATCGACGAGATCGACAAGGTGGCGGGGCGCTCAAGCGGCGGCCACGGACCGGATGTGAGCCGCGAGGGCGTGCAGCGCGATATCCTGCCCATCGTGGAAGGCTCGACCGTCAACACCAAATACGGTGCGGTGCGCACGGATTTCATGCTCTTCATTGCCGCGGGCGCGTTCCACGTCGCCAAAGTGACCGACCTGATCCCCGAGCTTCAGGGCCGTTTCCCCGTGCGAGTAACGCTGTCCAGCCTCACGCAGGAGGATTTCCGCGCCATTCTGACCCAGCCGGAAAACGCGCTCACCCGCCAGTACGAGGCGCTGCTGTCCGTGGATAAGGTGTTTCTCTCCTTTGAGGATTCCGCCATCGACGCCATTGCCCGCGCCGCCTACGTGCTCAACGAGACGCGGGAGGACATCGGCGCCCGCCGCCTGTTCCAGGTGTTTGAAAAGCTGCTGGAGGATATATCCTTCAACGCCGGTGGCGACGAAATGCCCAACGTCTACCTGAACATCAGCGAGGATTATGTGGTGGAGCACCTGGGCAAGGACGAGGCTACCTTCGACACCAGACGCTATATCTTGTAGGTGAAAAACTTCCCAACCACAATATTAGGGGTTGCTTTTTCGCGGATGGCATTGTATAATCATCAAGCCGTGTGTATAATGATGGCTGAGTCCCGTGCGATTTCAATGCGTGAACCCTGTCAGGACCGGAAGGTAGCAGCAGTAAGCGTTTTTTGGGATGTGCTGCGGGGGCGCTCGGTTTGAATACATGCGGTTTTTGTAAAAGCGCCGCTTTACACAGCTGTTGCTGTACCGCGGTGAATTAAAAACGTAGGGGGAGATGCTCTTGAACTACGCGCATGTGATGGCAACCGACCCGGAGCTGTTTGCGGTGATCGATGCGGAGGTGCAGCGCCAGCGGGCCCATATCGAGCTGATCGCTTCGGAGAACTTTGTGACGCCCGCCGTGCTGGAAGCGATGGGCTCTCCCCTGACGAACAAATACGCGGAGGGCTACCCTGCGCACCGCTACTACGGCGGCTGCCAGTGTGTGGATGTCGCGGAAGAGCTGGCGCGTGAGCGCGCTAAGCTGATTTTTGGCTGCGAGTATGTGAACGTGCAGCCTCACAGCGGCGCGCAGGCAAACACAGCCGTCTATTATGCCATGCTCAACCCCGGCGATACGGTGCTAGGCATGAGCCTGTCGCACGGCGGGCACCTGACGCACGGCAGCAAGGCCAACATCAGCGGTAAGTATTTCAACTTCGTTTCCTACGGCGTAGACGAGGCCACCGGCTATATCGACTACGACGAGGTTGCCCGGCTCGCGCGCGAGTGCAAGCCCAAGATGATCGTAGCTGGCGCGAGCGCATACCCGCGCGCCATTGATTTTATCAAACTCCGCGAGATTGCCGACGAGGCGGGCTGCCTGTTCATGGTCGATATGGCGCATATCGCCGGACTGGTGGCCGCGGGCGAGCATATGAGCCCTGTGCCCTATGCCGATTTTGTAACCACCACCACGCATAAAACCCTCCGCGGCCCGCGCGGCGGCATGATCCTGTGTAAGGAGCAATACGGCAAAGCCATCGACAAGGCCATTTTCCCCGGCACGCAGGGCGGCCCGCTGATGCACGTCATCGCCGCCAAAGCCGTGTGCTTCATGGAGGCGCTCAAGCCGGATTTCAAGACCTATCAGCAGCAGGTGATCAAGAACGCCAAGGCGCTTGAAAACGCCTTCCGCGCCAACGATGTGCTGATGGTTTCCGGCGGCACCGACAACCACCTCATGCTGCTGGACCTGACTAATACCGAGCGCACCGGCAAAGAGCTGGAAGAGCTGCTGGGCCTTTGCAACATCACCGTCAACAAGAACACCATTCCGGGGGAAAAGCGCAGCCCCACCGTTGCCAGCGGCGTCCGCGTCGGCACCCCGGCCGTGACCACGCGTGGCATGGTGGAAAGCGACATGGTACAGATCGCGGGCTTCATCAAGCGCGTGATCGACGGCGGCGAAGCCGCCTGCGCGGGCGTGAAGGCCGACGTACAGGAAATGATGAAGCGCTTCCCGCTGTACGAAGGCTTCCCCAATGCCTGAGGGCACCTACGAAAAAGGCCTCGCCGCCGAGGCGCAGGCCGAAGCATATTTGCAAAGCAGGGGAATGGTACCGCTCACGCGGCGGTACCGTTCCCCTTTTGGCGAGATCGACCTGATCATGCTGGATGGCGAAACGCTGGTGTTTGTGGAGGTCAAGGCGCGAAACACTGGCGGCTCGGGCATGGGGCTGGCCGCGGTAGGTGCGCGCAAACGTGCGAAGATCGTCAAAACCGCGCTCTATTACATGACCGAACACGCGGTGGAGTGCGCCTGCCGCTTCGACGCGCTGGAGTGGACGCGGGATGGGTGGCAGCACATCGTGGAGGCGTTCACGGGGAGCGAGTTCACATGAGTGACAGCGGCGATGCGATATCGACGGGGCATACCGTGCCCAGGGAGCGGCGTGCATTCGCCTGTAAGGAAACGCAAAGGAACATCAAAAAGAAAGCCAGCGTCTTTGAGACGCTGGCTTTTTCGATGACTTTATGATTCTTTTCATGGACACACGCTTCCGGGTGGTCATGACGACGGGAGGGAACAAGCAAGGGAGGTCGCGGTAGGCTTCTCTCCCTTGTTTGACAGCAAGGGCTTACTGCGGATCGTAGGTGTAGCGTGCCACCAGCCAAGGCTTGCTGGAGTACATGCCATATGCGTCAGCGTACAGGCGGTAGCTCTGCCCCTCGACCCACTGGGTCTGCGAGGAGTTCTCGATATACACGGTAGCGGTGCCGTCCTTCGTGGTGCACTCCATAAAGGCGCGTTGAGGCTTGGTGGTTTCGATGGAGAGTATCTTGCCGATGCACACATAGATCTGGCTCTGCGATTTGCGCAGGTCGATGTTGTCCATCAGGTCGTTGTACTGGGTCACGATATCCCACGCCTTGCGGCTGTACACGTCGATGGAGGGCACATAGTAGACCGTGTATTCCACGCGCGTCTGTTTCTTGCCCGGGTAATCGGCAGTGATGACGATGGTATTGTCGCCGATTTTGTCGAACAGCGCCTTGAAGGTGAATGAGCCGTCGATGTCGGTGTTGGTGATGTCCAAGTCGCTGTAGGGCGAGAGCACCTTGACGACCGCGCCGGGGATGGTAGTGGCACGCACGGTCATGACGTTATCGCTGGAGCGGCTGTAGATATCGGAGGAGAGGTCGAGCGGTATATCCTGCTTCTCGCGGTAGAGCGTCACGGTCAGTGAGTTTTCGCGGCAGTACTGGCTGCGCACCACGATGTTGAACACGTTCTCGCCGATGGGTTGCACGGTAGCGTTGTAGCTCACCTTGCCGCCCTCGGTGTTCACCAGGTCGCTGTAATCCTCGCCGTTCACGCTGATCTTGCTGCCCTCGCTCACATAGAACACGATGGTATACATCGCGGTGCTGACCACCTTGTACGGGCTATCCGGCGTGGCGAGCTCAATGGGGGATAGCGGTATGTCGATATCGTAGGTGATGGGCTTGAGCGCCTGCTGCTTGCCTGTTTCAGCAATCAGATAGGGCGTGAGCGTGACGGTCATGGACTCCTGCAAGTAATCCTCGTAGTTGTCATACCAGATGTGGTCGAGGATATCGAACGTCGCTACCCCGCCGGTCACGATGGCCGAGGTGCGAAGCTCGCGGATGGAGATGCGCTCGCCATCCTTGCCGGGGATGGTGATGGTGTGAGCTGCAAGGTCGTCGCGGATGGTAGGGGTGATGGTCACCGCGCCGCGGTCGTCCGCGCCGCTGGCATTGATCATGGGGATGAATACCGTGATGACCAGCCAGGAGAGCACCAGCAGCGAGCTGGCGATGAGGATGGCGAGCATCACGCTGCGCATGCCGATGCGGCGCGGCGACCATGATTTGGTGGAGCCGATGCTCATGGCGTGCTCGTACTCGTCGGTGCGCTGGTACTCGGGGATATACTCGCTGGTGTCGTGGTAGCCGTCGTACACGGGTTGGTTTTCGCTGGCGACGTCCAGCGACATCAGGCGCTGCGTGCTGCCGTAGGCATAGGGGTTTCGCTCGCGCGTGCGCTGCACCTGCTGGCGCTGGGCGCGATAGGTTTGGCTGTATACGGGGCGCGCGTCAGGGTGGATATCCACGCGCTGCTCCACCAGCTGCGGATCCACGGGGCGCAGGGTGGCGTCCGGGTTGTCCGGCATGGCCGAAAAGAAGGTGCCGCGGTTGCTGGTTGTGCGCACCGAGCGCGCGGAGGGTGCGTAGCCCTGCGCCGCCCCTTCGGCGCGCAGGCGCTGCTGGCGCACCTCACCCTCGCGCTTGCGCTTGCGAAGATCCACCATCTCGGTGGCCAGCGCGTCGCGGTAGTCGCGTGCCGTCTCGGCCTGGCCCTGATCGTCCACCCAGATGGTGGCCTTGGGCGTGTCTTTGAGCTGGCTCTGCCAGTCCGGCGCAGCGGCGTTGTAGTAGCCGTCGTCCGGCTCCAGCGGAGTGCCGCAGTAGCGGCAATGGGGCAGGGAGTTCTGGTTCCAGCGGCCGCACTTACGGCATTTCAAGGCCAAAGCCCCCTTTCGTTTCGCTGTGCAACATCGCCACGGTCAAATGTCCTCGCTACACTCTTCCACCAGCGTGAGGTAGGCATCGATCAGCGCGGCATAGAGCAGCTCGCGTTCATCGTCGCCGCCATGGTCAGCCAAAAAGCGCGCGAGCATAGCGTCGATCAGGTCGTCCTCATCGAAATCGAGGCCGGTATCGTCGCCGTGCTGGTCAATCACGTTGTTCTCCAACAGGATGGCGGTATACAGCTCGCTCAGCTCCGCAATGTCCTGATCCAGTTCGTCCGCGATGGGCGTGAACGGCTTGCGGTCGATATGTTTTTGGATGTACTGGTTCGCTTGCGCTTTCCACGCGTCAAACACGTTCATTCCTCCTCATTGGTCGTTTGTGTGCCCTCTTTGGCGTCCGCACGGCGGGCGCGCCTGCGCAGCAACAGTACGCGCAGCTGCACGATGCGCTTGACGTAGCTATCGCGCGTGCGCAGCAGCATATCGTGAAGCGTGGCGCGCAGCGTCCATGCCCCCTCCTCGGAGATGCGGGGCAGGAACACGAACATCACAAGCACACGCAGGGCGATAGTGGTCAAAAACAGGTAGCGGGTGTTGGTCATGGGCATGCCAAGGAAGGTGTGGTGCTGCGCTGCCAGCGCCGCCAGCGGGTCCTGCATCAGCCAGCCGCCCGCGGCATTGCCCAGCGCGATGCCAAACAGGTTGATACATGCGAGGAACACCGCGATGTACATGGAGCGGTGCACCTTCGGCGAATGCCCCAGGTACAGGTTTTGCTGGCACACGTCGCTCACAGGCCACGAGCTGCCGCTGAGCACGTTGCTCGTGAGCACGAAGTAAGTGCTGATAGGCGTTGCGAAGAACCATGGCAGCGGCGAAATGGTGATGAACAACGCGGCCATCTGCAGGATCGGCTTATTGCCGTAACGATCGATGAGCCTGCCCCAGCGGGAGATGACCAGCACGGTAGTCACGTTGGAAATGATCTGGGTGTACAGCGACATCTCAGTAAAGCTCATCTTGAGCTCTTCGATCATGTACACGTTCCAGAACGGCCCCGCGATGTTGGCGGAGAACAGCCAGATGGAGTAAAACACCAGCACCTTGACAAACCGGCGGTTGGTAAAGACTTCCTTGAGCATCCCCCATAGCGAGGTGCGGTCGCGCTCCTCACTGTCGCTCATGGGCGGCCACTTGACAAGAAAGAAGCAAGCGATATCGGCCACATGCGTGATGCCTGCCAAAATCAGCGCGATGGAGTAGCCTGCCAGACCCACGCGGTCGATCATCAGGGATACGAGGATGCCCACCACCACGCCCGAGGCAAGGCTGATCATCTGCCGCACGCTGAAATACGAGCCGCGGATGCGGATGGGCACCAGGTCGCCCATGAGGCTGCCCCAGCCGAGGCCTACACAGCTGTTGCCCACAAAGACCATGACCACGAACACCGTGACCAGCCAGATGCGCAGATCGACCGAAAAACCGGGGAAAATGTAGGGTACCAGAGCGATGGGGATCCAGAAAAAGCGCCCGACGATGCCAAAGAACAGGAACATGAACCGCCGGTTGCGTCGCTTTTCCATGATGTAGCTCATGAAAATCTGAAGCACTGACGACGCGACGGGGATGGCAGCCAAAAGGCCCAGCTGGAAGTCGTTCGCGCCCAACACCTGCCGCTGGAAGGCGCTCCACACGGGGCCGGTGGTCACGATGGTGCCCAGCATCCCGATGGTGACCGACCAGATGACCCAGTACAGGTTGTTGCGCTGTTCGCGGGACATGCCGCTATCGTCGAAGAGGCGGAGACGGAACCCCGTGCCATGGTTGGAACCGCTCATGCAAGAACCTCCGTCGCTACTTACGCAACCTGTTTTGCCCCGTTTAACGTTGCAAATCATTCTAGCTTATTCCCGATAAAGTTGCAAGAGCGCGGGCGACGCATACCAACGTTTACATGCTTTACATCACGCGCAGACTTGTGCGGCAAGGGCATGCAGCCGCCGCGTGCAAGGCGTGCCTACGCGCGTGCGAGGCGATGGCGTATCGGGCATAACGGACGAAACCCTCCCGATCGATCTGCGTTGCGGTGTGCGTTTGAATACGGCAACGATGAAGCCGTGAGCAAGTAAACAAAGAGAGGAACGATGCCTGGCCGCATGTGTGCAGGGGTTGGCAGGGCACCCTGATGGGCAGCGTTCCCTTGCCGTCTGTGAACGTGCTTGCCAATCCGCCAAGCGTGCTTTACAAACGGTCGGCTTGCGATGCCTCGCACGACAGCACTTCAGCGCGTGGCGAACACGCCGCGATAGCCCTCCGGCGCGGCCTTGACGCGTGGATACAACGCCCGTGCTGCGACCTTCAGGTAACGCACGCTTGCCGCGTCTGTGATGTCCAGCCGCTCACAGGCGGCCATGGCGGCATGCTCCAGCGCGGCAAGAGCCGCCGCGTCGCCACTCGCAAGCAAAAGGTCGCGGATGCGCGCGCCCTGCGCTGCGCTGATTTCCAACAGTGTCTCACCACCGCCCAGCAGGTTCAGACCTACAACATTCGCCGCAACGGGTTCGTACAGGTTGATGAGCAGCTCGCCATAACCGGGGTGCACACGACGGAGCAGCCGCACGACGCGCTCCGGCTCAAGCTTTATCAGCAGTGCGTTTTCGATCAGCAACCGCTGCAAGTAGTCGGTAACCCACACCACGCCCAGGAGCGCATCCGGCACAGGCAAACACAGCTGGTAGTCGATATCTGCGGGGATTTCGTGGGCATACAGATACGCGTTATAATGCGCGAAAAAGCCGCCGATGCCACGCAGCGTATCGGCAAGGCTGCGGCTACCAAGCTGCCGTACCTGTGCGCAGGCGGCCTCATACAGCCGCTGCGCCCGTTCACGCAACGCCAGCACCGAGCGTTGGCCAGCACCAAACAGCGCGCCCAGATCGGCGGTCAGCAAGGCGCGGTAGGAGAGCGACTGCGCCGTGAGTTGGCATTGCAGCGTGAATTGGATGGATGCCATCAGCTCCGTTGCCTCCTCCACGCGCATGGAGGCGCTGTCACCCTGCGTTTTCTTGCGCATCTGCTGATCCAGCAGCGGCAGCAGGCGTACGGCAAGCGTTTCGGATTCAGCTTCGGTCAGTGTGGCCTCGGTCGGCAGCAGGGGAAGGGAATCGTAGCCAAGGACCATATATGCATGCTCGGGCAATGGTTGCGCCTCCTTCACAGCAAGGAACACACCCCGCAGGGCCGTGCGGGTGCGTTTTGGTGCCGGGCAGTGGATCAGTCGACCCAATCGTCCTCGTCGTCATCGTCCGGCGTGGCGCGCAGCGCGCGGTACAGGTCGGCAACGGTCAGGTTTTCGAGGTAATCCAGCGAGCCCTGCGCCTTCCCGTTGAAGAGAGCTTGCAGCGCCTCGATCAGCTCATCGTCGGTCAGGCTGTCCTCCGATTCGTTTTTGAAGGTGTAGAACAGCTCCTGAAGCGCGGAGAGCGTGAGCGCAAATTCGTCGCGCTGGATGAAGTGTGAATCAAAGAAAGCGTAGATCAGCTTGGGCAGCACTGTGTCCTCAAGCTCGATGCGACCGGTCTGAATCAGCGCGTCGCTGCGCGCGGCGACCAGCGCCGCGATCTGGCTTTCGGTAAGCTCGATGCCGCGGCGCAGTGTCAGGTCGTTGCACTTGCGCAAGGCTGCGATTGCTGCCTCCGAGCGCGCACGCACCAAGGCCAAGTGGATGGGATCCGTCATGTTCGCCACCTCCGCCCCGTAGCATACGACGGGCGGCAAAGGATTACAAGACTTGACTTTTGAGGGTTTTTATGGTATGATACGTACAGATGATAGACATATATTTGCGCAATTGCTCCTGTATGATGCGGGGGTATTTTTTTGCATATAATAGCCAGAGAGCGCGAGCCGCTATGGGCCCGCGCTCTCTGCGAAAACGCTATTCAGCTTACGCGATGGGGCGGATCAGGATGAGCGGGGTCAGCTCCGCGCCTTGTCCGCTGGGGTTGTCGCGCATCGCGTCCTGCAACTGCTCGTCTGTAAGCGGCATATCGCTGCTCTTGCCAAGTTGGTCGCGCTGGAGGTCGTTGGCGTCCATCAGCACCACGGGGATGCCCGTGGCCTTCGCCAGCTTCTCGCACAGCTCGGGGCCGTTGGAGGGATTGATCAGCGCCAGCGTGTGGTAGCGTTCAAAGCTCGAACGGAAGTAAAACCCGTCGATGCCGCCCACGCCCTTGCCGCAGATCTTGTAAAACAGGCCGCGCACGCCGAAGGGGCGGGTCACGGCGCTGACGAACGCGGCCAGCAGCACGCGCGGCAGGCCCACGATATCGATCACCAGCTGGAGCTTGTAGGGCTCGTGCATGCCCACGCCCGTCTCGTTGATGCCCGCGAACCGCCACAGCACCTTCGACCAGAAACCGGGCTTCACCTCGTCGCGCGTGCGCACGGTTTTTTCGCACATGCACATGACCTTTGCCCCGAAGGAGAGCACGTCGCCGGGCCGGTAAAGGGGCCGGACGTACTTTTCAACCAGCGCGGCGGCGCTCTCGCCCACTTCCACAAAATGCGTCTGGATGGCGAAACGGCTGTACTTTTTGCCGTCCTTGCCCTCAATCACGCCGCGGTCGAAATAGACGACGCCGCTATCCTCGCGGCGCTGTTCCTCCTGGTTACGGGTGCCGTTGATGCCCATGGTCGGTCGCCTCCGTTACATATTCTCAAAGAAGGGTTTGCCCTCTTCGGTGCACAGGATGCCGTGCTCGCTGAACTTCAGGGGAACGGGCTTTGCGTCGATGTATTTGAGGATGGCATCCAGCCGCACCGTCTCGCTGTAGGTGAGCAGCGTGAAGGATACGCCATACTTCTTGGCGCGGCCCGTGCGACCGATGCGGTGCAGGTAGTACTCGTTTTCATTGGGCAGGTCGTAGTTGATCACGGCCTCCACATCGTCCACGTCGATGCCGCGGGCGGCTACGTCGGTCGCCAGCAGGATCTGGAACTTGCCCTTGCGGTAGGCCTGCATCACCTCGGTGCGCGCGCTCTGGCGCATGTCGCCGTGCAGGCACTCCGCGGGGTATCCGGCGGTCTGCAACCGCTTGGTCAGGCGCTGCGTCATGTCCTTGGTGTTCACAAATACCATGATACGCTGGTACACGTCGCTGTCAAGCAGATAGAGCAAATGCTCGTACTTGGTCTCGCGCGTAGTCTCGATCACGTATTGGGTGATCTTCGGGCGGTTTTCCTTCGTGGCGGGGATATTCACCTCCACGGGGTCCTGCTGGTACTTCCACGCGATGGTGAGCACGTCCTGGTTGGTGGTGGCGGAGAAGAGCACCAGCTGGCGCTCGGGCGGCGTGGCCTCGATGATCTTGGTCACATCTTTGACAAAGCCCATGTTGAGCATTTCGTCCGCCTCGTCCAGCACCATGGTGTGCACCGAATCCAGCCGGATGTTGCCGCGGTTCATGTGGTCGAGCAGGCGACCGGGGGTAGCGATCACGACCTGCGGGTTGCGCTTGAGCTCGGTCACCTGTTTAACGATGGGTTGACCGCCGTAAATGACCGCGATGCGAAGCCCGGGGATAAACTGGGCGAGGTTACGAAGCTCCTCCGCGATCTGCAGGCTCAGCTCGCGCGTGGGGGCGAGCACCAACTCCTGTACGCGGTTGTCTTTGAGGTTTACATACTCCAGCATGGGTATGCCGAAGGCGAGCGTCTTGCCCGTGCCGGTGGGCGCGATGCCGATCACGTCGCGGCCTTCCATCATCAGCGGCAGGGTCTTCTGCTGCACGGCGGTCATCTGCTTGATGCCCATCTTTTCAATGGCGCGCAGCACGTCCTTGCTGATGTCGGCTTGGCTGAAATCTACCGTTGGTTCGTTCATTTCTGTTGGCAATGTTAAAGGCTCCTCACTTTTGATCAGGGTTTTGGCTCAGGTACTGTTCGATGGCCCTCGAGAGCTGATCCGGGCAGGAGGCGTTCCCCTGGCAGGGGATACCGCGCAGCTGCTCCATCACCTTGCGTGCATTTTGCCCCACCACCAGCGTGCTCAGGCCGATCAGGTTGCCCTTGCAACCGCCCTTGAAAGCGCACGCGGTGATCACGTCGTTTTCGATCGTCAGGTCAATGGCTGTGGAACAGGTACCGCGGGTCTTGTAGTGCATGCATTTCACCTTCATGTAAGCTTAAAAACCACCAAATTTTATTTATTCGACACGTTAACCCAACCTCCTGCCGGTTTGTTCGAGCCATACCAAAGATTTTGTACGGCTAGAGGATAATCGTTCGTGGGCGCGTGATTTCTCGCATGGCGGGCTGTGAAAGCGGGCCTACGCTGTGGTATAATAGCGCCATCGCACCATTACGTGGAGGTATCGCCATGAGCCGATTGGGAGATCTGTTGCATACCGAACGCCTGCGCCGCAAGCTCACGCTCAAGCAGACCGCGAAGCTGGGCGGTGTCAGCGAAAGCTACCTGAAAGAAGTGGAGGAGGGCAAGCGCATCATTTCGGACGATCAGGCGCGCCGCATCCTCAAAAAAATGGGCCTGAACGAGCATACCGAACCCGGCTTCACGCTGGATGATATCGCCGCCACGGTGGATTTGGCTACCGTGAAGCCTGCCGCCGAGACGCCTGCCAGGAAGCCTGCACGCCCCGTCGAGGCCGAAGCCGTATACACCGACGCGCCGGAGGACAAGAGCGTGACCGGCAGCGTATGGCTGGATGCGCTGACCAGCGTACTCAAGCGCGTGCCTGTCGTGAACGCCGTGATGAAGGAAGTGGACCATCGCCTGCTGCCTATCCTGGATGGGCGCATTGAGGGTGCTTCGCCGGACAAGGTTTTTTTCTACATGGTGCCGGACGACAGCATGCGCGGCTTTCGCATTCTGAAGGACGACCTGTGCCTGATCGTGCCCGCGAGCAGCCCCGTGGACGGCGCGGTGATGCTGGTGGCGCACAATGAGCACCGCTACCTACGCAAGGTCAAAAAGCTGGACGCGCTCAACGTGCTGCTACAAAGCTACGATCGCGAGTATGCCGCTGAGCCCTGCGCCATCCCCGAGGCAACATTTCTGGGGCGCGTGGTGCGGGTGGAGTTCTCGCTGCAGTGACCACAGCATGGTGCAGCGCATCATGAACGTGTAGACTCGACAGGCCGAAGCAGGAACGACAGGAGGAACAAGCATGAAGCCGGACGCGCTGATCGTGATCGACGTGCAAAAGGCACTGGTGGACGATCATCCCTATCAAGAGGAGACCGTGCTCGCCAACATCCGGAACCTGATCGCGGCTTGCCGCAGCAGGGGCATCCCCGTCGTGTATGTGCAGCATGAGGAGGATGAAGGCGGGCTGGTGCGTGATACGGAGGGTTGGCAAGTAGACAACCGCATCGCGCCGCTGGCTGGGGACGCCCGCTTTTTCAAGCGGTATAACAGTGCTTTCCGCGGTACCGGCCTGCATGGGCATTTGCAGGCCATTGGCGCTCATAACCTGCTGCTGTGCGGCATGCAGACCGAATACTGTGTGGATACCACCTGTAAAGTGGCCTTTGAGCTGGGCTATAACGTAACCATCCCGCGTGGGGGTACAACCACGTATGACAACCGCCTGTTCAAAGCGCAGGACCTGATCAAATATTACGAGTACTTCATATGGGCGGGCAGCCTCGCCAGAACCATACCGATGGACGCTGCGCTTGCCGAGATCGACGCATAAGGGAACGAGCCGTGCGGCGGCCTGCCGGAACGGTCGCCGCGCGGTATCTACCGCCGAAAAAATCGCGTCGCACACCTTCAAAATAGTGCTTGACACGCCCGTGGTTTTGATGTATTATAACTACCGTTGTGAGGGCAATCCGCCTAACCGAGATTGCGTTGCCCCGTGCAACGCGAGCGTCCATCGGTTAAGGCTCGACGCCTCATCTCAGGATGGGTTCTGGGCGGGCGTGGCGGAATGGCAGACGCGCCGGATTTAGGTTCCGGTGCCTAACGGCGTAAGAGTTCAAGTCTCTTCGTCCGCACCAATGCTTTCAAGCAAGAAATCCGTGGAACGTGCGGTAGTAGCTCAGTGGTAGAGTGCCACCTTGCCAAGGTGGATGTCGCGAGTCCGAATCTCGTCTACCGCTCCACTTTTCTACTTGGCGGCCTCTGAAGGCGAAACGGACACTGAGTGACGCTTGCAGGCGGGTGTAGCTCAATGGCAGAGCTCCAGCCTTCCAAGCTGGTCATGTGGGTTCGATTCCCATCACCCGCTCCAAATGGACGGCCCAGAACGGGCCGTCTTTTTGCATGCAGCCATCGCTTGGTGAAAGCGACGCACATAGTAGGAGCAATGCGCCAACAGTTTTGGCAGGCTTCAATGGCCCTCGCGGAGAGACCTGTTCAGCCAGGCCTTGCCGTGTCAAAATTGCGACTAAATACTGCGACGGGCTTGTGCACAGCTAAAATATGGTTATTGTCCATAGGGAAAAAAGAGCGCGAAAAACCCTGTAAACTCGCACTTTGACTATTGACAGGGAACTATATCCGTGGTATTATCCTATACGTGCTCAAAATGACTGCCTGGGTGTGGCGCAGTTTGGTAGCGTGCTTGAATGGGGTTCAAGAGGCCGAAGGTTCAAATCCTTTCACCCAGACCAATGACAAAACCCGCGAGAGATCGCGGGTTTTGTCGTTCTGGTTCACCCGCAATAGGAGGAACCAGGTTGCAAAGGTACACGGTTATTTATGCGGAACGTAACTGAAATATATGATGGCTTTCAGCGGCTGAGTGGCTGATCCCCACACAGACCTTGACAAAATTTGAGAGGGCACATCGCGTAAGCATCGCCCGGCTACGCCTGATAAGCCAAGCCATCTGTTCTGCGGTGCGCCTGCATGATTGTATGCCGCCGGTGCCATGGGGCCACGCGTTTGTAAAACCATTCGCATAGCGTTGCCCAATGCCCGATTATCCTGTAGAATCATACTTGGCTTGATGCGCAGTCAATATGGTTATGAAAGCAAGGGTGGTTCTGTGCTCCGAAAAACCATGAGTGTTTTGTTCTATGTCATGGTCGCCTTTTACCTGTTCATGCTGGCGGATCTGTTCTTCCGCTATAACGTGATATTCGATGCCAACCGCGAGATACGGCGCAGCTGCAACCTCATTCCTTTTCAGATGATCTGGGAATATGCCAGCGGCGCAAACCATTTGCGCAGCTCATTCGCAGTCAGCAACATACTGGGCAATGTCGTGGTTTTCATTCCCTTCGGCCTGTTTTTGCAAACCGTCAGGGCGCGCAAAACGTTTTGGAGGGGCGTTTTGATCATCCTGTTTACGACTGTGGCCATCGAGGCGATACAGTATATCTTCGGGCTGGGCGCCAGCGATATCGACGATGTGCTGCTCAACACCTGCGGCGGCGTCATCGGCATGCTGCTATACCGGCTGTTCCGCTGGGCATTCAAGGAAGAAGGGCGCACCAAAACGGCCATCACCGTCACCGCGCTGGTGATCGGGATACCGATCGTGATCCTGTACTTCACGACAGTATTTGCCCACCTGCGGCTCTAGGCGTTCCCATCCGGCGTAAGTGAAGCCGTAAAGCCGCGGCGGGCGGATGTACGCGGCGGCCTTTCCGCTCTCACGGCTTGTGGCTGCAAAACTCGATCTATTTGTGATTTTCCATCAATATTTCGATAAGCAGCCTTGTCCCTATCGCCTGCGGATGGTATGATACTACCGCACCACATCGAAAGGAACATATTCTGAATGCAAAAGCGGCCGATCAGCAAGGAGATGCTGTTATTTTTTATCATGATTTCCGCGGCCGCGCTGGGCAACGGCTTCAGTGACTCCATTTATGCCAACTACTTTAAAGAGGCATATAACGTTACCACGCAGCAGCGCGCCTTTATCGAATTTCCGCGAGAGCTGCCGGGGCTTTTGTGCGCGTTGGTGATCGCCTCGCTCTCCATGCTGGGGGATGCCAAAAGCAGCCTGATCGCGCAGGTCGCCTCCTGTGCAGGCCTGATGGCGCTGGGCCTCTTTACGCCGTCCTACGGCGTCATGCTGATATTCCTGTTCGTCAACTCGATGGGCATGCACCTGTTTATGCCGCTGTCCGATTCGATGGGCATGGCGCTGGCGGAGCCGGGGCAGGTAGGGCGGCGTGTGGGCCAGTACGCCAGCGTTAAAATGCTCTTTGGGTTTATTGCGGGCATCGCGGTGTTCTTTGGCTTCCGTTTTGGCGCGTTCTCGTTTTGCACACCTGTCAAGCTGCCGTTCATTATCGGCGCCGGTTTTTTTGCGGTAGCTGGCATAGCCGGTGCGCTGCTGGTAAAGCGGAACATCCCCACCCTGTGCAGGCAGAAGCCTTTCAAACTGGTATTTCGCAAGCAGTACCGCTATTACTACCTGCTGACCATGCTCAACGGCGTTCAAAAGCAGATCGCCTATGTGTTTGGCTCCTGGGTCATCATCGACCTGCTGCTCAAGCGGGCGGATACCATGTCGCTGCTGATGATCACAGCCAGCTTTGTGAGCATTTTCTTTATGCGCGCCATCGGCCGATGGATCGACCGCTTTGGCATCAAGCGCATGATGTATGTCGACGCGCTCACGTTCATCTTCATCTATACGATCTATGGGTTCGTGGTGTGGGGCATTACCAGCAGGGTGCTGCCGGGGGTGGGTTGGCCGGTCCTACTCATCTACGCACTCTTCGTGCTGGACAGGTTGTCCATGCAGATCGGCGTGGTCAAGGCCATCTACCTTAAGTCCATCGCGGTCACGAGGGAAGAGATCACCGCGACGTTATCGACCGGCACCAGCCTTGATCATGTGGTATCCATCCTGGCGGCGCAGTTGAGCGGGCTGGTCTGGACACTCTTGGGGCCGCAATGGGTTTTTTTCATGGCGGCACTGTTCTCGCTGGGCAACCTTTTTGTGGCGTGGCGCGTGCAGATCGGCGAAAACGGTGCGGATGGTATCGCAGAGTAGCGCCGCCCACCGCGAGCACGAGAGGATGCTCGGATGACGGAATGCGCGATACGCTGTCGCTGTTTTAATACAACGGGCCTTGCCTCATGTTGCCTCGGAACGGGGCTGGGGGATGACTAGGCTCTGTGTAGATCGATATCCTGCACAGCAGGGGTCGCGCTGCTGTGCAACGAGCGGAACTTTTCGTAAAAAATAAAGCCAAGGCCGCCCAACCGGGCGGCCTTGGCTTTTGGGATGCGCGTTTGTCACACCAGCCGTAGAACCAAATCGTAGACATAACCCGCCAGCATGCTGCCAACCAGAATATAGCCCACATACAGCGCGAGCGCACGCTTCTTCATGAAGGTGGTGAGGCCTGCGATGACCCATGCGCTGGTCGCGGAGCCGGAGATGATGAAGGCCAGCATCGCGCCCTCGCTGGCGCCGCTTTGCAGCAGGGATTGGATCAGCGGGATGCTCGACTCGGTCGTCAGGTAGAGCGGAAGGCCGATCACGGAGGCCAGCGGTACCGCAAGCAGGTTGTTAGCGCCCAGCAGCGCGGACACGATGGACGCGGGCACAAAGGTGTTGACCAGATAGCCTACGGCAATGAAGAGGCTGAAGTACAGGAGTATTTGCTTGAGGCCCAGCTCCACAAAGCCTTGCAGCAGCTCCCTGGCTTTGATCTTCTGAAGCCAGCCGGAAACGCGCGCACCGTTTGATACGGGCATCGCAGCGCAGCAAGCGCCGCTGGCCGTGACGGTAACCGCAGGTTCCACTCCCTGCGGCTGCGCGCAGCGGTCGAGCGCGCAGGCTTGGGCGGCTGTGCCACAGCCACAGGCAGGTTTGACGGGCGCTTCTACGGCGCTCGTGCCGGAGCAGCTGCATGCGGCGCTCTTGCTCTTGTCCAGGTAGCGGGCTTGTCCACGCAACAGGCCGGTGTGCCGTTCGATCCACTGTGTCGCAAAGCCTGACAGCACGCCGATCACCAGTGAAGCGGCGGTGAGCGCGACCGCAAACCGAAGGCTGATCATGCCGGAGATCATCAGGAAGCCGTCGGGGCTCATCAGAGGAGACGAGGTAAGGAATGCCATGATCGGCCCCCACGGAAGGGCGGTGGTCAGCATCCCGACGATGACCGCCATGGTGCCGCACGCGCAAAACGGGGTAAACGAGCCTACCGCGACGCTCAGCAGGATGGAGACGCGCGTCTTGCGCGTCAGGTAATGGCTCAGTTTGTCCGTGTCGACATAGGTTTTGAGTGCGACCGCGGTGACGATGGAAATGGCGAGTACCCACCAGTTGTGCGCGAGCGAGCCCAGAACCGTCGTGACCATCCCGACCAGAAGATTGCCGATGTAGGCGAGCACAGATTCCATAATGAAGCCTCCTCAATATTTATCGTATATCGGCGAATTACGATGCAAAAGGGCAAAAAAAGATACTACTCGCTGTGCAGGTCTTCCCCCAGCCGTTTCAGGAACTCGTCCAGTACAGGCCGGTTGAGAAAGTAGCAGCTCCACTGGTCGCGTTTCTCCCGCCGTATCAGATTGGCGTTCATAAGCACTGCCAGGTGTTGCGACACGGTGGACTGGGCAAGCCCCGTCAGCTTGACCACATCGCCCACACTGATGCCGTCCTCAAAAAACTCGATACGGTCACAGCAGGTTTCGATCGACTTCTCCTTGAGGGCCTTGATCAGCAGGTAGCGCGTCTTGTTGCCCAGCGCGTTGCACAACACATCCATTTCCATTGGCTTCACCTCACTTCGGAGCGAGTATATCGTAAAAATACGATAAAGTCAACAGGCTTGTTAAAATAAATTTTGAACCGTCGGTATGGGGTAGGTTCACGTCGTGTCACTTGACAAATGCTGTGGTTTCCGTTATCATATAATAACCAACAACAAGATAGACGACCGCAGCTTGAACAAGCGATGACGACCGCTTTTTTGGTATCCAAATATCACGGTACGACAGTAAAACTGAAGACAGAATCAGAGGACAAGCAAACATCGAGGAAGGAGCATCAACATGAAAAGGCTTGTGTCTGTGGTTCTTGCTGTACTGCTGTGCATGGCCCTGCCTGTGTCAGGCGCAGCGGCGGGCAGTTGGTCGTTTTCCTTTTCGCTGAGCCCCGCGTTTCAGGTGACGGTCACGGGCTACTCGGATAACACCGCCGAGACCCTTGGGATCCCCTCGCGCTACTACCCTGATGGACGTACCAAACAGGCAATACTTGATGTGCTGAACGCTGCGTCGCTCGTTGGCCGAGTCGGCGCATCGGCCATGGCACAAGCGGTGGCGAGCGGGGAGGGCCTGCCTGTAACAGCCATTGGCAGCCACGCATTTGACAACTTCACAAACCTGAGCTTCGCCTTCATCCCGGATGGGGTGACCAGCATTGGGGACTATGCGTTCTTCCGCTGCTATGCGTTGGAGACGGTCAACATTCCGCAGGGGGTCACGACCATTGGCTTTGGAGCGTTCGCCAGCTGCAGCAACCTGCGGGACATCACCCTGCCGGATAGCCTCACGACCATCGGTCAAAGCGCGTTTGAGGCATGCCACTACAACCTGACGCAGATGGATATTCCGCCCTCCGTGACGACGATCGAGTATGCCGCATTCTCCGGCTGCCGTGCCATGGAGTGGATCAGGATACCGGACAGCGTCCAGTTTATTGGCGAATACGCGTTTTACGATTGTCAGGCGGTGATGTACACCCAAAACCAGTATGCCATCGACTATGCGGAGCGCCACGGCATCGCGTGGCAGTATAGCGACTAGAGTTGACCTGACGGAAGCATGAAAAGGCCGGGGAATCCACGCCAGACGGCGGGGACGCCCTGGCTTTGCTGCTGAACTGGCCGTGACCAGGGGTCGGATACCTGACAGCGTAAGGTGCATACAGTTCATCAGTATTTATTGCAGGCGCATACGTGTATCTGTTATCTCCAATGACAGTCGTAAATGAATATGTTTTGGCGATCCGCAAGCCCTTCCTGCCGCTTGACTGGCACACAAGCTGTGGTATGATGCACGTATCGCAACATGGCACAGTCGGTACGCCGGACATACAGGAGGATGGCATTGTGAAGCGTTGGGTGCTTTTCAGCAGAGAGCCGGAGGAGCTGGACTGGCAGGAGGGCCGCACATCCCTGCACCCGACCCGCTTCTGGCGCGCTCTTCGGTCGTTCGGCCTCGTGGCGGCGATCATCGTGACCGCCACGCTCATCTCTACCGGATTCAGGCATCTGGGCTACAGCGAGGCCAACTACATCATGACCTACAACCTAGGCGTAGTGCTTGTCGCCTATTTTACGGACGGGTTCCTATACTGTGTGCTCGCCTCGTTCCTGTCTATGCTCACCTACAACTTCTTTTTCACGGTGCCGTACTTTACGCTGCTGGCCTACAGCCCGGAGTACCCCGTTACCTTCATCAGCATGCTGCTCTCGGCACTGGTCGCCAGCACCCTCACCTCCAGCGTGAAGCGGGAATCGCGGCGCGCAGAGAACCGCGAAAAACGCATCCGCATCCTCTACCAACATGAGAAAAACCTGCTGGAGGTAAACAGCAAACCCCAGTTGCTCAAGGTGGCCGCCAAGGATATCAGCGAGCTGTTCGGCGCGTCGGTCATGATCGCCGCCGCCGATCTGAACGGTCAGTTGTCCATGCGGCACGTTGTGGGCAAGGACGTGTTTCAGAGCGATGGGGAGGCTGCTGCCATTCGCGAGACGTTCCAATCCGGCATGGCAAGCGGCGCGGGCAACGAGCTGTTCCGCCAGTGCGAGGCATCCTACCTGCCCATCGCGGGGCCCAGCGGCGTGCTGGGCGTGATCGGCATCGCCATGCCCGCGATGCGCGCGCCCACCGAGAGCCAGCGCCTGTTTTTGGACGCAATCGCGGCGCAGGTGGCGCTGGCGATGGAACGGGAGCGCCTGTATGAGAAGCAGCAGCGCGCCAAGCTGGAGATCGAGCGCGAGCGCCTGCGCGGCGACTTGCTTCGCTCGGTATCGCACGATCTGCGCACGCCCCTGACAGGCATGCTTGGCGCGGTGGGCACGCTGATCGACAATTACGACGCGCTGGACGACCTGACGCGCAAGCAGTTTCTGGCCGATGTGTATGGCGAGGTGGAGTGGCTGAGCGCGCTGGTAGAAAACGTGCTCAGCCTGACGCGGCTGGAAAGCCAGCGTGTCAAGCTGGAAAAACAGCCCGAAGCCGTGGAGGAGATTGTAGCCGAGGCTCTGACCCGCGTGAAGCGGCGCGTGGGCACGCATCCAATTACCGTGGACGCGCCGGCTGAACTGCTCATGGTGCCCATGGACGGCACGCTGATTGAGCAGGTGCTGGTGAACCTGCTGGACAACGCCATCAAGCACACGCCCGCGGACGCGCCCATCCACATAGCGGTGCGGCGGGAAGGGCGCGATGCGGTGTTTGAAGTGAACGACAGGGGCGAAGGCCTCTCACAAGAGGCGCTTACCCACCTTTTCGACCGCTTCTACACACGGCAGGTGGGGGCCGAGGGCCGCAAAGGCGCGGGTCTGGGCCTGTCGATTTGCAAGTCGATCGTGGAGGCGCACGGCGGCGGCATCACCGCGCAGAACGGCCCGACGGGCGGCGCGTTGTTCCGCTTCACTTTGCCTTTGGAGGGATGAGCCATGGAGCCGCTGGTGCTGATCATTGAGGACGACAGGACGATACGCCGCTTCATACGTGTGGCGCTGGAAACACAGCGGTATGAGTGTTTGGAGACGGACAGCGGCGAGATGGCGCTGTCGCTGGCCGCCTCGCGCAAGCCGGATGTACTGGTGCTGGATCTGGGGTTGCCAGATATGGACGGGCTGGACGTGATCCGCAGGTTGAGGGCATGGTCGGACGTGCCGGTGGTGGTGGTATCCGCGCGCGGGCATGAGCGGGAGAAGGTACAGGCGCTGGATATCGGTGCGGATGATTACCTGACAAAGCCCTTTGGTGTGGCAGAGCTGCTGGCGCGCATACGGGTGATCCTGCGGCACAGGGCGCGCACGCACGACGGCGGCGAATCTGTGCCAGTCTGGGGCGTGGGGCCGTTGGCCATCGACTTTGAGAAGCGGCGCGTCACTCTGGCGGGTGAGGAGGTGCACCTCACGCCTACGGAGTATAAGCTACTAGCCCTGCTCGCCGCGCAGCACGGCAAGGTGCTCACCCATCGCTCGCTGGTGCAGGAGATATGGGGTGGCTTCAACGCCGACGATACGCAAAGCCTTCGTGTGTGCATGGGCAACCTGCGCCGCAAGCTGGAGGAGAACCCCGCCCAGCCGAAGTTCATCATCACGGAGGTGGGCGTCGGGTACCGCATGGTGGAAGAGCTTTAGCCGGTGCGCAACGGCTTGCCCAGCCCGCCTCCCGACATAAGCCATATGAGGATGCAAAAGAGCGCCCCTCAACGGGGCGTTCTTTTGCATCCTCACACAATCCTCACACGCCCGAGTACAACCCTCACACCAATCTGACGGGAAAGGCGGTATGATATCCCCATCCTCAGGAAAGGGTGGATGAAGGATGCGCCTTGGAACGACAGAAATCGAGTTTGAGCATAAACTGAAACAGGCGGAGGCAGCGCTTCGGTCACGGGATATGCCGCGCGCGCGGGCGGACATCGCAGAGGCGATGGCGCTTGACATGGATGCGCCCCAGCCGCATAACCTGCTGGGCTTACTGTATGAAACAGTGGGCGACTTTCAAGCCGCGCGCAAGCACTATCGGGCGGGCTATGCACTGGATCCGGCCTACAAGCCCTGCTGCCGCAATCTGGAGCGTATCACGGGGTTTGACAGCAGCGCCTTTTTGAGCGGGCGCGTGTTTACGGACGAGGCGGAAGCCGCCGCACTGCGTGCCGGTGCAACTGCTGACGATCAACACTGAAGGATGGGACGACTTTATGTATGTGATCATTGCGGGATGCCGCAAGGTGGGCACCAGTCTGGCGCTGGAGCTTTCGCAGGAAAACCACGACGTGGTGGTGATCGACAGTGACCCCGAGCACTTGAACGCGCTGGGCTCGGGCTTTAACGGCGTCACGATCGTAGGCATGCCGATCGACGAGGACGTGCTGCGCAGCGCGGGCGTGGAAACAGCGGACGCGCTGGCCGCCGTGACGGACGACGACAATATGAACATCATGGTATCGCAGGTTGCGCGCGAGATATTCCACGTGCCCACGGTGGTCACGCGCCTGTACGACCCGCAGCGCGAGGCTATCATGAGCGGCATGGGCTTGACCACCGTGTGCCCCACGACCCTGGCAGTGCACACGATCAAAGATCGACTGCTGAAGCGGGATATCGTGGGCGCGTTCCACGTGGGCGGC
This sequence comes from uncultured Oscillospiraceae bacterium, assembly GCA_964584315.1. Classification (GTDB taxonomy): domain Bacteria; phylum Bacillota; class Clostridia; order Christensenellales; family Aristaeellaceae; genus CAXXOK01. The sequence continues at coordinate 26,793 of CAZOZO010000007.1, read as the reverse complement.
ACGGAGGTCTCCCTGCGGCTGGTCAAACCTCCGCGCAGGCTGGTAGGCAAGCTGCTTTCGGAATCACGCGAGGCGCCTGTGATGGGTGTTCTGCGCGAGCATAATTTTGTGCCGCTTGACCTGCGCGATACGGTGCAGGCGAACGATATGCTCGTGGTCGCGGTATGCGAGGGACAGGAGGTGTGATGCCGTGACCATCGTGATTGTCGGTGGCGGGAAGGTAGGCTATTATCTGGCCAAGACGCTTGCGCCCGAGAAGCACCATCTGGTGCTGCTGGAGGCGGACAGTGAGCACTGTGCAAGGATCGCGGGCGAGCTGTCCAGCTTGGGCGTTGACCTGATCTGCGGGGATGGCACTGATCTGAATATGCTGCGTGACGCGGGCATCGAGCACGCGGATATCCTGATTGCCGTGACGGGATACGACCAGAACAATCTGGTGGCCTGTCAGCTGGCGCGGCAGTATTTCGGCGTGCCGCGCACCATCGCGCGCGTCAACAACCCCAAAAACATACAGGTGTTCCGGCTGTTGGGCGTCGATTCGGTCGTCAGCAGCACCGCGCACATCGCGGAGATGATCGGTCAGGAGGTGGACTGGACGGGCATCAACCAAATGCTCGCCAAAAAGGTAGGCAATGTGCGCATCAAGGATATGCCGGTAGGCAAGGCATCCGAGGCGGCGGGCAAGAGCCTGTCTGAGCTGAGCCTGCCTGGCGGCACCATCCTGATATCGGTCGTGCGAGGGCAGGAGGCGCTGATCCCCAATGGGCAGACGCGCATACAGGCAGGCGACAGCGTGATCGCGCTCTCGCAGGAGGAGAACATGCGGCAGTTGCAGGCGTACTTCTCCGCCGGGCAGGGGGGCGACGAGCATGACGAATGAGGCGAAGAATGCCACGTCAGCGCAGAGCGCGACCATCCCACGCGGCAGTCGGTGGTCAAGGTCTTTCCGCACGGGCGCGCTGGGGATGTGTGCGGAAATCCTGTTCACCTGCGGGCTGATACTGATCGGTTTTCTCATATCACTCCTGAGCGGATGGTGAGTGTTTGATGTTGCGCAACCGAAACGAGGAAAGCCCGTGGAAGCCGATTTTGTATTACATCGGCCTGGTGGTGGTCGGGCTTGGGCTATTGATGTACATCCCAGTGGTCACTTCGCTGCTTTACGCCGAATGGGCCGTTGCAGTCGATTTTGCGCTCGCAGGCGCGTTCACGCTGCTGATGGGCGGCGCGCTCATGCTACCGCTGCGGCGCTACCGTAAGGCCAGGCTTGGCTGGGGCGAGGGCATGACCATCACGGCGGGTGCATGGTTCTTGGGCATGCTTTTCTGTGCGCTGCCCTATATGCTGAGCGGCCACTACCGCTCCTATCTGGACAGCTGCTTCGACGTCATGAGCGGCTTTACCACCACCGGCCTCGTTCTGGCGCAAGATTTGGATCACCTTTCCAACGGGGTGAACATGTGGCGGCATATGCTCACGTTTGTAGGCGGGCAAGGCATGGTGGTGCTGGTGCTCACGGTGCTCACGAAAGCCTCCAGCGGCCTGTACAAGATGTATGTGGGCGAGGGCAAGGATGAGCGCCTGATGCCCAACGTGGTGCACACGGCCCGCTCCATTTGGGTCATCAGCATGGCGTACCTCGTGGCAGGCACGCTGTGCCTGTGGGTCGCCGGCATGGTGGAGGGCATGGCGGTGGATCGGGCGCTGCTGCACGGGTTGTGGATATTCATGTCCGCATGGAGCACAGGCGGCTTTGCGCCTATGTCGCAGAACATCCTCTATTATCACAGCGCCCTTTATGAGATCATCACCATCGTCTTTTTCGTGGTCGGCTCCTTCAACTTTGCGCTGCACCACGCAGTATTTACGGGCAAGCGACGCGAGTTGATCAAAAATGTGGAGACCATGTCCTTTAGCATCACGGTCACGATCCTCACGCTGGTGGCGACCTACGGCCTGCTCAAACTCAATGTGTACCCAAATGCGGTCGCCATGTTCCGCAAGGGTTTCTATCAACTGATCTCCGGCCATACCACTACGGGCTTTATGACGATCTACGCGCGGCAGTTTTACCATGAGTGGGGCGATGTGGCGCTGTTCGCCATCATCCTCGCCATGTTGATCGGCGGCAGCGCATGCTCGACGGCGGGTGGCTTCAAGGGCCTGCGAATGGGCATCATCTTTGCCGCCTTCCGGCGAGACGTGGCCCGCATGGCACTACCGGAGGCGATGGTCTCGGTGCGGCGGTACCACCACATCCGCGATGTGGCGCTGGACGACGGCGTAGTGCGCAGCGCGATGCTGATCGTGATCGCTTACATCGCCACCTTCACCATCGGCACCCTCGCAGGCACGATGTACGGGTACTCCTTCGGCATGGCGGCGTTCGAGGCGGCCTCAGTCACGGGCAACGTGGGCCTGAGCATCGGCTTGACCAGCGCCGATATGCCCGCGCTGCTCAAGATGATCTATATCGTGATCATGTGGCTCGCGCGGCTGGAGTTCATGTCCATCCTTGCACTAGGCGCATATGTGGTGATGAAGGTGAAGAAGAGATGAAACGGCTTGCGATGGTACTGCTGTCGTTGATGCTGGGGCTGCCCGCCTGCGCGCTTGCAGGCGACGGGGCGGTGAGCAGCACGGATTTGATCGAGGATGCGAAAGCGCTGGACGGGCAAACCGTGGTTTATGTCGGTGAAGTAATCGGCGACGTGCTCCCACGCGGCGATCATACCTGGCTCAATATCTCGGATGGCACAAATGCCATTGGCGTATGGGTCGAAGCGCAGGCGTTGGAACCCGTACCGACACCCGGCCGTTATGGCCAGCAGGGCGATACGGTGCGCGTGACCGGCGTGTTCTACCGCGCTTGCCGGGAGCATGGCGGGGATATGGACATTCACGCGATAACGGTAGAACTGGTGGCCAAGGGAAATGCACGAGATATTGGCGTTTCCGGGTGGCGGCTGGTGCTGGCGATCGCCCTGACCTGCGTGGACGTGACGGCAGGCTTGTGGTGGCTGGCGACACGGCGGAGGGCAGTGCGTTGAGGGGTAAATAGCGCGGTGGGATCACCGTGCAGTCTCGCAATTTGAACAGTTTAGCAAGGGCCAGCCCGCGATAGATGCAGGCTGGTCCCTTTCTTTCGTCGGTCAGGAAGCGTTGGCTGGCCTGTGACCGGCAGGCCGGGAGAACGGCAGCACCGCTCGATCGGTATCGACTGTTGGTTGTTGAGCGAGGGGAATTTCGCCAACAAAGCATTTCTTAGCCGTTAGGAAGAAAGGATGAGTAGCGGTCTGAAGCGTTCCAAGCCATGCCAATATGCGAGAAAACGGGGTTGTCAGTCGCAGAATACGTGCTTCGTGCGCACAAGCGCATCAAAGTGTTCCATGGAGGCGCACTGAAGCTGCTGCCACCAACAGCGAGGTGGCGGGCCTGGGTTTCGTCGGTGCGCCTGGTAGCCTGAGGGAGACGCCCGCAACATGCGTGCCGGCCTCAGTATGTTCCGCCTAGCAAAGTCAAGCCCAGTGGTCACAGTATAAATGAACGCGCTCGCGCACTCAAGGTAAAGCGCCATGCGTACTGCCTGGCTGCCTTCTGCATGGTGTCACTCCCTTGCGGCGATCCCGCCGGTCGGTTCTCCCTGCGCGGTGTAATACGACGCAAACCATAGCGGCAACGAGCACACTAAGGGCAGCGCGTAGCGCAGATAAGCGACCGGCGCAAACAGGCAGCCCACCAGGGTGACCAGCGAAGGGATCATCACGAGGGCTACCCGCTTGCGCCCGCCGCTCAAAGCCAGGTAGAGCAGCATCAACATCACGGTATTGGCAAAGCCCATGCTGGCAAACCAGCCGACCAGCGGCAGGTCGTCAAAGCTGAAATACCACTGTGTCAGCATCCGCTGCGCGGCGTTCAGGGGCACGATCTCCTTGCTGTTATAAAGCGTCATATCGTTATAGGAGTAGGGATATACATCATCCGTAAGCGAATTGTCGGTCAGGCTGACATACATCGGGCGGTTGAACTGCAGGTCGAACAGCACACCGTTCATGATCAGCAGCGCGTCCAGATTGTCGACGGGGTAGCGAAGCAACTGTTTTGCCCACACGCGCAGGTATTCGGCCCGATCAGCCGCTGTGGCCGTCTCGCGGTAGGTGTCCTTGACCGAATCGGCATACCAGGAGCCGGCTCGTTCAGCAATCAGCGCATAGTCCACGACGCGGTCGATTACAGCCTTCTCCTCGGCGGGTGTTTCGTCCTGGTGGCGCGCGGCGACCATGGCGCTCTGCTGAAACGGGATGGTGAGCACATCGTGCATGAACGGTCGCGCCTCGTTCAGCGCACGCATCAGTATTTCGCTTCCACCCGCGCTCAACAATACGGCAGCCATTGCGCAGGCCAGCAGCCTTGCCCAATGCCGCAGGCTTGCCCGCTTGAGCAGCAGCAACACAGCCAGCGCCACAAGCGCCGTCGCCACGACCAGCACTCCGTTGTAGCGCGTTAGCCAAAGGAGAACGAAGCATCCGACCAGGCAGACCATGCGCCGCGTGTCCAACAGAAAGCGGATTCCCTCATGGGCGATCTCCATCAAAAACACGCCGATGGCAAGGCAGAGGATCAGGTACATCGTATCCTTGCAGATGACCGTTGCCCAGCCCGCATAACAAGGCGAAATGGCATACAGGGCAAATGCAGCCAGGCGCACCCAAGGCGGCGCGCCATGCCGCCGCATCACATGCAGCGACCATGCCAGCACCGCCAGCAACGCGCCCGCCTGCACCAGCATGAACAGGAGATAGCCGATGTTCACATTTCCCAGCCCTTCGCCAAGCCGGTACATCAGGCCATAGAGGAGGGTGCCGAAAGGCGGGTGATTCGCTATGCGCGGGGAATCGCCGATGAACTGCCTGATCTGGTGGAAAGTATCCCACATGATCACGCCGGGATATTTGATGATGATCTGTGGCAGCCACAGCAGCGACAGCAGCAGCAGCGAGCGGCCGAAGTCAAGTTTGTCCGCCCAGACGGCGGTTTTGCTGGAAGCGAGGGCGGCCTGTCCTTTGGAAAGCAGCGACCGCAAGGCGCGAAGCGCGGCAAGGTAGATCAAAAACATGCCGCCAAAGTAGAGCAGGGATTTGGCGACCTGAAAACTGTTCTGCCAAAGGAGCCGTACCGTGCCATCCAGACGGATGGCGCGGTTCAGCAGCATCATGCCGCTGAGGAACGCGCACAGCAGGTACTCGCCTGTGCGCGGCTTGTCCCGCCCGTTCAGCAGGCAACGGTTGGCCAGCCATATGAAAGCCAGCGCCAGCACGGCCAACGCAAGGCTATCGGTCGAGAAGGCCGCCGTGGTGCGCGCGATCAACTGGTACACAAGGTCGATCAAGCCTACACCGTCGGGCAACGCCTTTCGCTGCAGCGCGAAGTTCATACCCGGGGCTACGGCCATCCATAGCCCGCACAGGGCGACCAACACCCAACGTACCGTCTTTTTCACACGCTTCCCTCCACGAACCATGATCCAAGGCAGCATCGAAAACGCCGGACAAACCGCTAGACTCGGCGTGCAGCCTTGCCAAAACGAACCTTTTCCAGCCCCAACGAGGCCAGAATCAGGAAGAACGGGGAATACAGATAGATGTACCGTGGCCACACCTCAAAGAGCAGCTGGTAAAAGCCTACGCCCAGCAGTGTGAGCCCAAGCAGCGCCGCAATATGGTGGCGCTTCGACTTGCCAAATAGTGCGAGTAGCCCCATGGGCAGGATGGTGAGCCATATCCCTTGCTCCACGGTGACCAGCAAGGGGTGCAGTGTCCCTCGCCTGTGGAACAGGCTCCGTAAAAACAAGCTGAGTCCGTCTTGCCGCGCAGGCATTTCCAATACCAGAAAGCTGGTATCGGCGGCGAAAAGACCGTCTGAAAAGGCCTTGTATGCCTTGGTAGCGAAGAAAGCCGCGTTCTCCGTCAGGCTGCGCCCGCTCACGCGTTCCCAGGCGCGGGCCAGGTCGGCTTTGTTGCGCTCGGCCAGCGTGGCAAACGAGGTGGAAAAGTACACGTCGCTCATCGTATGGCCGCCGTAGGTATCGCCATTCATGCCCAGCATCAGGTAGTGCGCCATGCCCAGCTGGCCCTCGGGCTTGGCTGAGCCGGCCAGATACGCGGTGGAGGCATCCTGCCACACCTTGCCGGGGATCGCACCGAGGACGAAAGCCAGCAATACGGCGCCGATGCGCCCGAGTAGCCGCCACGTCAACCGACGCGTTGCCAACACGCGCAGTGCGTTCATCATGACCAGCGCGATCGGGAAAATAAGCACAGTAGGCTTGATGGACGCGCCGAAAAAGCTGATGAGGCCGATCAGAAACCACTTGGGCAGCGTGCGGATATGGCTCAGGTACAAATAGAGTGCCAGCACCGGGAACATGATGGAGAAGATATCGGTGTAGGGCACGGTCGTCAGCAGCGTGAAAACGATCCACATCGTACCCAGGAACAGCGACATCAGTCGTGCGAAGCGGCTTTGCGTAAGCTTACCGATGCACAGCATCGCAAGCAGCAGCGAGATATTCGCCATCACCGCGCCCAGGTAGGGAAGCACCGCGTAGGGAAGCACCAGCCCCAGCTTTACTGCAACCCAAAGCGGCGGCACCTGCAGCAGCGTGATGGGCGCGTTGTTCGGGCACAGGCGGAAGTACTCGCCCGCAAAAGGCTTACCCTCGGCAATCAGCTGCGCGGTGGTATACACATTGAGCACATCAAAACCGGGGTGGTACCATAGGCTGCGCGTGAACAGCAGCTGCAAAAGCAGCAGCAGCGGAAAATAGCATGCCAGAAAGAGCCCCCAGCGCCGCGTGAGCAACAACGTGCGCAGGTGCCCGCGCACAAGCGCCGTGAGGCAAAGCGCGCCCAGCGCGATGGGCAGCAAATACAGGTTTTTGAGCAGATAGGACTGCGAATAGGCAAAGGAGAGCTTCTCCTGAAAAAACAGCATCAGGCAGAGCACAGACAGGAAGAACAAGCCCGAAACAATGGACACAACCCGATCGACGCGCGATGCACGGTCGGTCAAATCACGCATGGTCAACAACCCTTCTTTTGCATGTGTGTGTGAAGCAGGCACGCTTGCAATCGCTTGAACAGAAAGCCTTACGTCAAAACACTTTAGCATTTTGACTGGCAAATGTCAACCAACAGGAAGGACCGTCTGGGCATAGTTGGGCGGGAAACGGTTTCGAAACAGAAACGAGAAGTGCGAAAGCGGCGGCACAGGCTCTGCCCGTACCGCCGCCGGTATATTGTGACGATGGATACGTTGTTTATTGACCATCCATACCGGCCTCATCCGCCATGGCTGCGCTCACGGGCGGCGCGAGCTCCGGCGGGGTTTCGGCTGTGCTTTCGCTCGCTACGGTCTGCGGCATTACGACCTTGCTGCCCGCGGCGGCGCGCTTATCCATCGCGGTGAAGATGATACCCACCACGATCGCGCCGTAGTAGGTCATCAATCGCCAAACAAGCATGGCGGGCGCGATGGCGCCGGCGGGGAAGAACGGGGAAAAAAACAGGTAGAAGCTGCCCTCTGCACCGCCGGACGCACCCGGCACGGGCACGAACATGCTGGCGAAATAGACGAACGTGGTAGCGGCGATCAGTCGCACGACGGTAACGCCGTAGAAGCCGAAGCTGCGGTACAGGCAGTAGGGAACGATGAAGTAGAACGTGAGCTGAAGGATGGTGAACACCACCACGCCAATGCAACGCCAAGCGGAACTGGCGATCATGCGCGAGCTGGTGAAGAACTGCTCGAATATCGCGTCCATGCGGTGCATCAGGCGCGCCTCGTCACGACATAGATGCAGCTTATGCAAAAGATGCACAAACCCCGTGCCGATGCGGCGCGTGAGCCGCTGGTTGACGGTGAAGAGCAAAAGCCCCGCGATGAATAGAATACTCACCGCCATCGCAAACAGCACGATGAACGAGAAGCTGCTCACATGCGTTTGAAAGAAGGGCAACTCCCAGAACACCATCACAAGCGCGTAGAGGGTGATGGCGATCTGGTTAAGCGCGGTTTTGAGGACGATGACCGACGTGGCTGTGCCCGTGTCCATGCCCTGCCGCCCCAGCGATACCACCTGCATAGGCTGGCCGCCCGTCGCGGAGGGGGTCAGCGCGCTGTACAGCACGCCCACCATCGCAGTGATGAACGAGCTGAGGAAACGACGCTTTGGTTGATGTGGAACGGCGAGCACGTGCAGCGCCAGCGCGTCAAACACCCATTGTGCGCCCACAAACAGCACCGCAATCAGCAGCCAGCCGTATTGCAGCGATTTGTAGATCTGCTTGATGGTGGCGACGCCATCCGTCACCAGAAAGAACGTGAGGATCGTGGCGACCGACAGCACAAGGCCCAGGATCACCAACCAATTTTTACCCAGGAAGGTCAGAAATTTCCGCAATACATCCGCCTCACTTTCCTTGCGGGGTCGGGTTTGCCGCGTCGCGTGAAAGGGTCAGGCGGCAACAGGTTTTTTGCCCTTGCGCTTTTGCCACATCACCCACAGCGGCCCGGCAAGGCACAGTGTGGAGTAGCAACCGCTGATGGAACCGGCCAGCATTGGCAGCGCGAAGCTGATGATCGATTCAAGGCTCGCGCGCGCGGCAAAGGCATAGATCAACGCCACGGAGAGCGTGACCGCCACGTTGGTGTTGATGGAGCGCATCATCGACTGCCGGATGGACAGATCCGCCACACGGTCGATGGCCTCGCGGGGATAGCGCTTGCGGTTCTCACGGATACGGTCGTAGATCACGATGGTGTCGTTGATCGAATAGCCGATGATCGACAGCGCCACCGCCACGAACGTATCGCCGATGGGGATGCGCGCGATCACACAGGTGAAAAACACGATCAGCAGGTCATGGAACAGCGCCGCCAGTGCCGTGACGCCTGCCGCCAGGCCACCGATCTTTCGGAACGTGATCCACTCGTACACGAGGATCAGGAGCATCGCCAGCAGCACCGCTGTGATGCCGCGCGAGAGGAAACGCTGGCCAAAGAAGGGCTCTACCAACGACGTCTCCACGGATACGAGGTGGTTGTCCGGAAACTGCGTGGCCAGCGCCGCGTCCAAGTCGCCCTGCGCGCCCGCCTCCATGCCGTAGGCACCGGAGAGCTCCAGCACTATACGCGTTTCACCAGTGGAAAGGTCGGTGGTCTTTTGCGCGCTCACGAGCCTGCCCAGCTTGGCGGAGGTGAAATCGGCCACCTGATCGGTATCAAGTTCGCCCACATAGCTGTACTTGAGCAGAGCGCCGCCCTTGAACTGGATATCCAGCTCCACACCGTTGATAAAGAGGAACACCAGACCGATGACCATCAGCACCGCCGAAATGGCAAAAAACAGGCGGCGGTGGCCGTAAAAGCTAAAAAATTTCATAGCACGAACCTCCTGGACAGGCTTTGGTACAGCGCGGGGCGGGCGAGCAGGTCATACTTGACCAGGGAGCGCATCATCAGCCGCGAGGCCGTAACGCCCGCGAGGAAGTTGAGCAGCACGCCCGTCAGAAGGCTGTAAGCGAACGAGAGCATCGCGCCCGAGCCAAGGAGCATCAGGATGATGGACACGATCATGACCGTGATATTGCCGTCAAACACGGAGGAGAAAGCGTTTTTAAAGCCCACCACGATGGCCTGCTGCGGAGTCTTGCCGCCCTTGATCTCCTCGGAGATGCGTTCGGAGATGATCACGTTCGCGTCCACGCCCATACCGATGGACAGGATCACGCCCGCGATGCCCGGCAGCGTCAGCGTGATCTGCGGTACCGACAGCGCCAGCAGCTGGCCGCTCACCTGCAAGAGCAGCGCGATGCACGCCACCACGCCCGACAGGCGGTAGTAGCCCAACAGCAAAACACAGAGAATTAAAAACGCCCACATGCCCGCCGTGACCATCACGTTCAGCGAGCCTGCACCCAGCGAGGGGCTGATGGTGGAGTAGTTGCGCGCCTGCATGGAGAAGGGCAGCGCGCCCGCGGCGATCTTGTTGGCGAGCGCCTGCGTTTCCTCATAGGTGCCGGTATGCGAGATGCTCGCGCGGCCACTGTAGATGGCCTGCTGCACGACGGGGTCGCTGATCTGCGTTTCATCCATGTATATGCCGATGCGCTTACCCACATTGTTGCTGGTAGCCTCGGCGAATTTGCTGGTGCCATCCGCGTCGAAGGTGAGCGACACCTCGTAACTGCCGGTCTGCTGGTTCATTTCCACGGTGCTCTGGGTCACGCTCTTGCCTTCGACCAGCACTTTGCCCGTCTCGTCACGGAAGGTGAGCTTGGCCGTTTCACCCAGTTCCTGAATGGCCTTCTGGGGGTTAAAGTCCGTCTCGTCCGATTTCCAGGGGAAGCGGACGATCACGTCGCCGCTGGTCTGGTCCACGGTCACTTCACGGTCGAGGATGTTCTTCTGGTCAAGACGCGTCTCGATGATCGCGCGCGCTGCCTCCAGCTCGCTCTCGGTGGGCAGGCGGCCCAGGTCTACCGGCTCGAACACGGCGTCCACGCCGCCGCGGATGTCGATGCCAAAGCGCATCTTATCCGCGCCGGGGATGCCGCCCAGCCCGAAGAACGCAGCCCAGGCCACCACCGCTACGGCGGCGAGCACGAGCCAAAAGGTAAGTCTATTGATCCGCATGGGGATTCCCTCTTTTCATCGTGATGTGTTCCCGAATGCTTGCACGCTCAGGCACCGCGACGGGCGGCACAAAAAAAGCGCCCCCTCCACGGTAAAAGCCCGCGTGACCGACGGCCTCAGGCAGCAGCGGGCGGCGCACGAAGCGCATGGCAAAAGGCGAAGATGATGTGCGGCGGCTTGACTTTTTCGGGTAAAATGCAAATGCCAAACAGCAGCGTAAGCAGAGCCAGCAGCACGGCCAGTGCCACATGGATAAACGTTTGCCGACAATTGGGCTGATTGGGCTCGGGCAACAGAGCCGTGCAGGGGCGGAGCACGTAGTCGAGAGGCTGTTCTTCATGCGCGAAACGGAGTGGTATCATGTGACCGGCGGTCGCGCGCATCGGCATCGATGCCGCGGCGGGGGTGTTCAGGGGCAACACAAAACAGGCGCCCACCATGATGAGCGCCACAAGCACCGCCCCAAAACGCCTTAAGCCAAGCATCAAACGCACTCCATCATACTGTCATTGATAGCACCTGTCATTATATCTGGTTTTCCCACCACGTCAAGTGAGGGTTTGATTAGAAAGCGAAGAGGCGAGCCGGTCCGCGTTTGGGCAGGGTCCGCGAAGAAGAGCGCACATGCGACGTATGCGCAGTCTTGGTATGGGGCGCAGATCGGTTCGACGTGTACGCACTTGAAGCGAACGAAGCAGGACGCGATCGGCTGCCGAACACTGCAAGGGATATGATTAAGAAGGAAAGGGATGCGGCGGGATGGTTGGATAACGGAATCAGCATGATGCAGGCCGGATGCGGCCGGGGGCGTTAAGGCGGCTCGAGGAGCATCGCAGGCCACCCATTAAAAAGGGAGAAGGCATGTGCCTCCTCCCTTGCCGGTTCACGCGGCTTTCAGCGGCCTGTCAGCGCAGCTTCCAGGCGATATCTTTGAGGAAAAGCTCGTCTTCCAGCTTCTCGGGCGTGGTATCCGCGCCGATATGTACGTACTCGATCTGCATCATGGAGGCCCAGTCGCGCATCTGACCGGCGGTCACATCGTAGCTGAGCACGGTGTGGTGAGCGCCGCCTGCGATGATCCAGCACTCGATGCCGGTGGCAAGGTCGGGCTCGGGCTTCCACATCACACGCGCCACGGGCAGGTTGGGCATATCCATGATAGGCTTGACGCACGTCACGTCCTGGCAGATCAGGCGCAGGCGTCCGCCCATGTCGATCAGGCTGACCACGATGGCCTTGCCCGCGCGGCCTTCGAATACGAGGCGGGCGGGATCCTCCCGGTCGCCGATGCCAAGCTGGTGCACCTCGATGCGGGGTTTGTCCTGCGCGATGGAGGGGCAAACCTCCAGCATGTGCGCGCCAAGGCTCAGGGCGTTATCCTTTACGAGGTGGTAGGTATAATCCTCCATGAAGGCGGTGCCGCCGGTTTTGCCTTCGCCCATGGCCTTGAGGATGGCCGTCATGGCGGAAACCTTCCAGTCGCCTTCGCCGCCGTAGCCGTACCCAAGCGCCATCAGGTGCTGCGAGGCCAGCCCCGGCAGCTGCTTCATGCCGTACAGGTCTTGGAACGTATTGCTAAACGCCATGCAGCCCTGCTCGTCGAGCATCTTCTTCATGGCGATCTCCTCGCGCGCCTGGTAGCGCACGGGGGCAAGGTCACCGGCGGGCAGTGTGTAGGCGGCGCGGTACACATCCACCTGCGCGTCCACCTCAGCCTCGGTCACCGCGCCCATGTACTCCGCCAGCGTGCCCACGGGCCAGGTGTTCACCTGCCAGCCCAGCTTGATCTGGGCTTCCACCTTGTCGCCTTCGGTCACGGCCACTTCGCGCATGTTGTCGCCAAAGCGCATCACGCGCAAGCTCTTGGAAAAGGCCACGCCAACGGCGGCGCGCATCCAATCGCCGAGGCGCTTTTGCAGGTCGCTGTCCTGCCAGTGGCCCGCGATCACCTTGCGGGGCATCCGAAGGCGCGCGGCGATAAATCCGTGTTCACGGTCGCCATGCGCGGACTGGTTCAGGTTCATAAAGTCCATATCGATCTCTTCGTTTGGGATGGCTGTGCCATACTGCGTGGCGAGATGGCAGTAAGGCTTTTGCAGCGCCGTGAGGCCGTTGATCCACATCTTGCTAGGGGAGAAGGTGTGGCACCATGTGATGATGCCCGCGCAGCACGGGTCGTGGTTGGCCTCGCGCACGAGGTCCGTGATCTCCTGATTGGTTTTGGCGGTCACCTTGTAGACCACCTTGCAGGGCAGGTTGCCGCTGCGGTTGAGGCTATCGGCCATCTCGGCCGCGCGCGCGGCCACGGTGTCCAGCACCTTGGGGCCGTAGAGGAATTGGGAACCGACCACAAACCAGAATTCATGATCCCTGAGCATAGATACTCCTCCTGATCTAAAAATAGCATGGATTTTGATTGCCGCGCAAAGCTGCGCCATGCTCGGCCCAATGGCACGCGTTGCCTCGGACAGACGGCCAACGCAAGCCATATGGGGACAGAGATTTGCGCACAACGAGCCGCGGCAGTGCAAACAAAGAAGAGGGAGCGAAGACAGCGCACCGAGGATAACCGGATTCAAACCGCGAGCGTCTGGTGAAAGGGACGGGTGGCGGTGTAGCGCCTGCCGCTGTTTGCGCGGTGCGTGTCACGATCCGCCCGACCCAGAAAGGCAAAAAACCACTGTACAAGACTGATGCGCTACCGTTCAAGCGATACGGACTAATCCTGCCGAGCAAAGGAAGGTTTTGTGCTTTCCACGAGTGCCACCCTTATTCTGATTAAGTGCTGTAAGCTGCGCCGCAGAACAACCTGTTCGGATGTGCCTGCGACAGGAAGACCTTAGTATCACCAAACAGGAGAAGTCCGTACAAATATTCGACGCGAAAGGGATATTTCACCTTCTTGGATGCGAAGAGAATTTTTGCGTGATTATAAATACAGCACCAACTACACTGCGAAAAAGGTTGCACATGTAAGCGTTTTGCTGCGTGCGCGATGGCGATAATCCGTACTTCCAGCTTGACACCACGCGCTATCCGCACTATACTGGCAGTGTAAGAAATGCGCGGACAACGCCCTATTGTCCCGCGATGGATGGTGGGGCGCGGGCACCCCGATACCCCTGAATGAGGGGGAATGATGCCATGCTGAACAACCGTAAATTAGCCAATGTCATTTTTGTACTGGCGACGCTGTCCTCCATGGTGTATCTGGTGTGGAGGGCTTTTTTCACTGTGCCTTTGCAGGATGGCGCGTTTTCCGCGGTGTTCGGCATCCTGCTGCTCGTCAGCGAGATCGCCGCGGCGCTGGGCTCGTATGAGCTGTACCTGCGCAAGGCGCAGAGCGTGCAGGTGGATTTGACGTTGCCGCAGATACCCGCCAGCTGGTACCCGGATGTGGATGTGCTGGTCGCCACCCACAACGAGGAGCCCGAGCTGCTCTACAAAACCATAAACGCCTGCCTGAACTTTGATTACCCGGACCCCGACAAGGTGCACATCTACCTGTGCGACGACGGCAACCGCCCCGAGGTGGCGCAACTGGCAAAGCACTTCGGCATCGGCTACCTGGGCCTGGCTGGCAACAAGGAAGCGAAGTCCGGCAACTTCAACAATGCGCTGCGCCTGACCACAAGCCCGCTGGTCGCCACTTTCGATGCGGACATGATCGGGCGTCACACGTTTTTGATGGAGACGGTGCCCTATTTCTACACGCCCTATGTAAAGCGTGACGAAAACGGTCAGTGGGTGCCCCGCGCCCCCGAAGAGGTGGACCCCAAGTTCAAGATTGGCCTGATCCAGACGCCGCAAAGCTTCTATAACCCCGACCTCTTCCAGTTCAACCTTTATGCGGAGCAGAACATCCCCAACGAGCAGGATTTTTTCAGCCGCGAGATCAACGTGATGCGCAACAGCGTCAATGCCATCGCCTACACGGGCAGCAACACGCTCATCGCGCGGCAGGCGCTCGTGGATATCGGCAATTTCCCCACGGATACCATCACCGAGGATTTTGAGACGGGCCTGATGATCCAGATGGCCGGCTACACCTGCTACGCTACCGAAAAGGTGCAGGCAAGCGGTCTGGCCACCACTACCATCAAGGGTATGATCGGCCAGCGCGCGCGCTGGGCACGCGGGGTGATCCAGTCCATCAAGAACTGCAAGGTGCCGTTCAACAAGCACCTGAGCTTCAACGCCAAGTGGAGCTATATGAGCAGTTTCCTGTACTGGTGGTCGTTCGCGCAGCGGCTGGTGTTCACGTTCGCGCCTATCGTGTTCGCGCTGTTCGATATACGCATCGTGGCATGTACGATCATGCAGCTCACACTGTTCTGGTTGCCCAACGGCATCTTTCACTACATTGCGGAGCGGTTTTTCTCCAGCAATATCCGTAACCAGCGGTGGAATCAGGTGGTCGACATCACGCTTGCGCCGTACCTCACGATTCCCGTGCTGCTGGAAACCATCGGCATCAAGCAGAAAAAGTTCAAAGTGACCGATAAAAAGAGGCAGCAGAAAGATCGTAAGGCACTCTACCTGCTGCCGCAGGTGATCATGCTCGGCTTGTCGCTGGCGGCCCTTATCCGCTTTGTGATGGGCAAAAGCGGCATGGCGCTGCTATATGGTTCCTTCATTATATTTTGGCTGCTGTTCAATATCGTTACGCTTTTATACGCAGTGTTCTTCATGCTTGGCCGCCGCGCCCTTAGGCAGAGCGAGCGTTTCAACGCCCGCATACCGCTATGCGTGTCCTACGCGGGTTACTCCATCGAAACCGTGACCGAGAACGTTTCCGAGGGCGGCATCATGTTCACGTTGCCGCAGCCTGTATATGTGCCGGATCGCACACAGCTTACCATGCGCCTGAGCAACGACCGCTATCAGGTTTCCATGACCGCGCAGGTGCTCTATGTGGACAGCGAGGAGGGCCTTTGGCGCTATCACTGTGCCGTGGTGCGCATGAGCGAGCCCAACTGGCGGCAGTATCTGCAGATCATTTACGACCGCCCGCACTCGCTGCCCAAACGCATGAACAGCTGGATGACCATCGTGGACGACATCATCAACAATCAGGCGCAGCGGATGAACAGGCCCGTGTCCGAGCGACGCACCGAGCCGCGCGTGCAGATCGACCGTTTTGTGCAGTTTGAAGAAGGCGGCAACGGCACGGTGGTAGACTTCAGCTACCGCTTCCTGCTGGTGCGCAACCTTGTGCTGCCCAGGCCCAAACCCGCGCAGGTGACCATTCGCCTGAACGATCGCTGCCGCATTGTATGCGCGCCTGCCAAGGGTCGCCCGCTGGAGCCCAACGAGCGGTTGATGAAGGTGCTCAACCTGGAGGAGATCAACCGTAGCGAGGAGTTCCTCAAGGCGCTCACGGAGTGGGCCGCCCATCCCGACACCGAGAATACGGTGGAGATGCGCAAACGGAGGTCGAGCATATGACGTGGGTGTTTGTGCTGCTGCGGTTCGGGGCGCTGTTTGCGTCGTTGCTGGGCTATGTGGCTTTTGCCCGCGCGTTTCTGCGTATCCCGACGTACTTCAGTTTCTTGTTCAGCCTGTCGGTGATGGGGCTGGCGATGTTCTTCGCGGGGCTGGCAGGCGTGCTCAGCACCGCCGCATATGTGGTTTTCGGGCTCGGATTTGTGCTGCTGCTCGTGGTGGCGGTGGCGCGCAGGATGCACATCGCGTTTCGTAGACCGGTGCTCAACCTGATTAACGTGCTCTACATCCTCTGGTTTTGGGTCGCGTGCGCCAGCCTGCTCAACTACCGCCTAATCCATTATGACAACTTCTCCCACTGGGCGCTGGTGGTCAAGCAAATGCTGGTGACCGACGCGATCCCGGATGCGGCCAGCCGCCTGATCGACTTCAAGAACTACCCCTTGGGCACATCGTCGTTTCTGTATTATGTGTGCAAGATCGTGGGCCGCGGCGACGGCGTGATGCTCGTGGGGCAGCTGATGCTGATCTTCGCCTGTTTCTATGCCTTCCACGGTGTGATGCGAGACAACAAGAGATTCCTGCTGGCGGCGATCATCGGCCTTGGCGCGGCGATCATGAGTTTTTTCAACATCAGCATCCGCGTGAACAACCTGCTGGTGGATTACCTGCTGCCGCTGTTCGCGCTGGGCGCCATCGCGGGCATCACCGAGAGCGCGAAGAAGTACCATACCGCCTGTCTGGCAAGCATACCGGTGCTGGGGATGCTGCTGATCGTAAAAAACACGGGCGTGTTCTTCGCCATCCCCGCCTTCCTTTATCTGCTGTATGCGGGGCGCGTGTCCCGCGCGCGACAGCGCCTCACGGTGCGGATGCTCTCCTGGCTGGGCGCGCTGCTTGCCATCGTGGCGGCGTTCATACCGCTTCTGTTCTGGAACGCGCATGTGAGCAGCGCCTTCGCAGGCGAGCCCAGCAAGTTCCACATAAGCCTCGATATGCTCAAGGGGCTTGATTGGAACAATCTGGCGGCGCTCATCCCCGATAAAACACCCGAGCAGGTCAAGACCATTGTGGATCTGTTCGTAAAGTCTGTCACCTCACTGGATCAGCTGGCCACGCAGGGGCTACTGCTCGTGAACATGCTTGCTTTGGTGGCATGGCTCAATGCGCGCATCGGCTTTGGCATGAAGTGGAAGCTGCTGCGCGTGCTGGTCTTGATGGACGTGCTGATGATCGTCTATTACGCTGGCATCCTCGCGTTCTATCTGGTGGCGATGCCCACGGACGAGGCGCTGCGACTGGCAGGCTTTGAGCGCTACGCCTCCAGTATGGTGCTGTTCGTGATCGGCGCGCTCACGCTGTGCGCGTCGCGCGATGTGGAGCGTTCCCTCTACGTGCAGCAGGGAGAAGAGCGCGACTACCGTGCGTTCAAATCCCTGCAAACCAAGCGCGTCTATCAGGGCGCGACGCTCGCGGCTTTTATCGTCGCTGCACTGTTTTTGATGAGCGACCTCTACGGCATGAACTTGCTGCAGGAGAATTACCCCAATACCTTGCCCGCCCATGCCGAGACGGTGCTGGGCGACCACTGGGCGCAGGACGATACCAGCCGCTACCTGCTGTATGCGCCCGATACCGACGGGCAGGTAACAAACGATTATCTACGGTATGTGGGGCGTTACCTGCTGTTTACGCCCAAGGTAGATACCGCCGCCGCTGCGGATGACGCGCTGCTTGCCAAAGTGCAGGGCTATGACTACTTCGCGATCGTGGAGAGCGACCCCGCCATACAGGCATTCATGAAAGCCCACACCGGCCTTGCTGGCGACGTGGGCGTGTATGGCGTAAAGGAGACCTTCGCAGCAACCGGGCTCAGCGCACCAGTGCCGTAAGCAGCGCGGGATAGCGCCAGGTGCGAGTCTCGGTACATAGCAGCGAGGTATCCCACCACAGGCAGGGGATGCGGCTCTCCCGCGCGAGGCGGGTCACGGTGGTCGCCCACGCGACGCGCGCAGGCTCGTTGTGCTTGTCCAATGCGCCAAACTCGGTCACCACAACAGGGATGCCGCGGGACACAAAGAGCCGTTTGAGCCTTTCAAACGCATCGCGCAGCTCAGCCATATCCGCTTCGCTGTCTGGCGACCAGTCCGCGGTGCCCGCCTCGCTGAGGGCAAAACCATAAGGCGCGTAAAGGTGGGCGGAAACCATGAGGTGGTCGTCCTTGGGCAGAACGAGGGCAGCAAGCGCATCCTCCCGCACGCTGGCGGCATAGGCCGGCACCAGCAGATAGCGCGTTGCGTTTTGCCCGCCGGACGCGCGCACGGTTTCCACAAAGGCGGCGTTCAGGGCGTTTACACAGGAACGGGCTTCGGGGGTGCCTGCGGCCCATTCATCGGGGTGGCCCAGCAGGCGGGGTTCGTTCATCCCCTCGAAGAGCAAGTGGCCGTCATATGACTGGAACCGCAGGGAGATTTGCCCCCACACATCGCGCAAGGTGGCCAGCGCGGTTTGCAGTTTGGCGGGGTCGGGCTCGTACCACGCGTCATGGTGGGCGTTCACGATCACGAACATGCCGTGATCCAACGCCCAGTCCACCACGGTTTGCACCCGGTCAAGCCATGTGGGGTCGATGCGATTCTTGGCATCCATGTGCTCATACCACGTGACCGGCACGCGCAGCGTGTGGAAGCCCGCGGCGGCGATCATGCCAATCTGCAGCTCGGTCACGGGCGCGCTGCCCCAGTAGGCCTCGTAGACGGCGGGGTCGCCCGCGCCGTTGCCAAGGCCATGTGCATCCAGCGTGTTGGCGAGGTTCCAGCCGGGTGTAAGCGCCATGGCGAACTTCACTCCTTCGGGGATGCGCAGCGCCCACAGCGCCAGCGCGACGGTGGCAGCCAGCACGGTGAAGACCAGCGGAATCAAGACGGTTTTGCGGCGTTTTCGCTTCATGGCATGCACCCCACATCCGCCGCGGGTGGCGCGGCAACCGATATCGCCCTCATTGTAGCCGATGGTCAGTTCACAGACAAGCGGGTGCGCCCAAATACCGCGAAACTGCCTCCGAAGGGGCGCAAAGCATGACCGATGCAAGAGTAAGGTGCCCGTTGGCCGCGTGGGGGCGAGGGCACGCAGTGCCCGTGCAGCTTGCAACCACAGCTTTACCGGAAAGGTGGTGAAACGGCTTCGTTTGGCCCTTTCAGGCCGAACCAGCCCTCTGTTATGACATACGAACCGAACAACCCGGTCGAAAGACCGCCCGCGTCCGCTGGAACGCCGGGCGTGCAGCCTGAACCGGTGCGGCCGCAACGTAGGCCGTTATCGCCGCCCGCGTCGATGCCCGCCTATGTGAGCGAAGCGGAGCCAGACGAGGATAAAGCCGGAGTGAATCCGAGTGCGGCTTCACCGGCAAGTTGCAATGTATGCAACTGCGGGCCTTATGGCGACACGCCGGATTTTCCCTCCGCAAAGAACCGTGCCGCAAGGCTTGCCGCGCTGGCCCGTCAGGGCCATGCTCTACAGGAGAGTGACAGGGCCCTTGCAGCAAAGGCGAGCGTAGCCCACGGCGGCAAGCTGACCGCAAGCGATTTTGCGGTGGCGCTTGGCAAGCCGAGGCCGGATAGCGAACACATCGACAAGGACGTGGCGGATGCGTTTGCACGCGCATGGGCCGAGGATGGCGAGGTGCTGCGCTACAACAATGCCGATTACCAGGAAGCAACCGCGCCGCCGGGCATGGACAGCCGTGCCGCCGCGGGATGGAAGCCCATGGCGCAGGGTTCAGCCGTCGCCGTGGCGGAGCCTGAGAACCAGCTGTTCGAGGCCTACGGCGCATCCTATGCCGAAGCCTACGCCGTAGCGCTGGCGCTGGAGTTCAGCGAGGAGAAGCCCGTTCCTGACGATAAAACCGGCGATGTGACGGGCCTTGTAAGCAGTATATTGCACCCCCCCAGCGGCGAACCCATTTTGCTGGGTACCGTGCTCGTGGAGGACAAGCAGCAGGCCGAAGAAGAATTTGCCCTGTCAGCTACGGATACTGTGGAAGAGAAACCTTTGCCTATGGGCAGGCTGGTGCTTCGTTACCTGTTGCTGGCACTTGGCGCGGGTGCGCTGGCCGTGGCGGGGCTCTATTTTACGGGATACCTGCTGTAGCCAAATGGCATTGTGATGCTACGGGTGCAGCGACCTTGCGCCACTAGGATGTCCGCAGAGAAGTGTGCATTTAACCAAGACGGGGTTTGATTCAAAATGCAGGGGTGGAAGCCGAAAGGCTTACACCCCTGCATTTGATATGCTGCATGCCGGACGGGGAAGCGCCGCCTGCGGCAGTTTGTCGGCAGCGGCTGGCACCGAAAGCTCCGCAACATTGTTATCGCAAAGCGTCACCAGTATTTCTGGCCCGGATACGCCATTCAGGACACGACCGCTTTGCCTGCGAATACCGCGCCGATGCCCAGCAGCAGGCTGAGCGCGATGTATGCGGCCGCGCCCCAGGGCTTGCCGGTCTCCAGCAGGGTGTTCAACTCCAGCGCGAAGGTCGAAAACGTCGTGAAACCGCCGCAGATGCCCGCGCGAAGGAAGGCGAGCACGTCCGGGTGCAGGGTGCCCACCTTGGCTGCCAAACCTGTGATGAGGCCGATAAGGAACGCTCCCGCCACGTTGATGAGCAGCGTGATGAACGGGAAACCGGTGTGTCCGCCAAGGGGCGGCAGGGATAAAAGATACCGGCAGACGCTCCCGATGAAGCCGCCGAGGCCAACGAAAAGGCAAGCGCGCATGACATTGCTCCATTCCCACAAGCTTGTCGCGTGATGGAAAGCGGGCAGGCGGCTGGCTCGCCGACGTAACCGCTTTGCGACACACCGCATAACCATAAAGCAAAGCGCGCCGCATGTCAAGCGGCGCGCTTTGAAAGTACAGGTACTGGGGCGCTCCATGGATGCGCTATTCAGGCAGTAGCGAGGCATGCTTTATTCGTCGAGGGAATCGCCTGAGCTCGTCGGCGCTGCGCCATCATCCGGCATGGAGGGTGAGGGAGCCTGCGCAGGAACGATGCGCGCGGTGTCAAAGGCGGGGCGCAAGCCATCGCCGGTAGGCACGCCCGTTTGTCCGGCTGGCTCTGGTATCTAGTCATGCGCGGATCCATTCGCTTCGGCCAACTCTGCCTCCGTGATCAGCGCAACGAAGATGCGAGCCACCGCGGGATCGAACTGCGTACCCGCGCAGCGCGCGATCTCCGCGAGCGCCTCCGCCATCGGCATAGCCTGCCGATACACGCGATCTTCGGTCATGGCATCGTAGGCATCCGCCACGGTCAGGATGCGCGCAGGGAGCGGTATCTCCTCTGCCTTGAGGCCGCCGGGGTAGCCATGCCCGTCCCACCGCTCGTGGTGGCACAGGATGTAGGTGGCAATGTGTTCCAGCTCCGGTGAGGAAAGCGCGATGCGGTAGCCGATCTCGCTGTGCCGCTTCATCAGCTCCCACTCGTCGGGGTTCAGTCGGGCCGGCTTGTTGAGAATCCGGTCGTCCACACCCACCTTGCCGATGTCGTGCAGCATCGATAGCAGCTCCAGGTCGTCCAGCGCGCCCGCGTCCAGCCCCATGCGCCCGCCGATCAGACGGGTCAGCCGCGTCAGGCGCTTGCCGTGTTCCTCGGTCTCCTGGCTGCGGGCGTAGAGAGTCGCCATGATGGAGGAAAGGATGGCGCTATGCGAGCTCTTGCGGTTCAATAGCTTGCGGTGTTTGAGCCGCTCCTCCGCGCTGGCCATTGCCTGATCGATGCCGATGCCATCTGTGAGCGTGCCATAGCCAAATGACACGCTCACCTCGAAGGGGCGCGCAAGGTCGGTCTGGTTATAGTGCTCCACAGCGTGAGCAATGCGCCCGGTCAGGGCTTCCGCCTGCTCCTCGGTGGTGTTGGGCAGCAGCAGGGTATACTCGTCGCCACCGGTGCGGCACAGCACGTCGCCATCGCGCGTGAAGCTCTGCAATATGTGCGCCACATCGACGATCAGCCGGTCGCCCTCCGAGGGGCCGAACGCATCGTTGACCAGCCGCACGCCGTTGATGTCGCACAGTGCGATGGAAAGCGGCAGGGAAGCGTCAACACAGAGACGCTTCTTTTCTTTTTCAAAGCGGCTGCGGTTATAAAGACCCGTCAGGAAGTCGTGTTCGCTCAAATACGTGATCTGCGCCTCGCGCATCTTCTGCTCCGAGATGTCGATCACCATGCCTTCCAGCGCAGCAATGGTGCCGTCCGCCGCAAAGATGAACTGGCCCAGCTCCAGCACCCACTTGCGGCTGCCGTCCTTAACGATGATCTCATATTCGTAGCGGAAGTGGCGGTTCTGGCGCAGCACAAGCGCCCACTCCGCCCACAGCAGTTCGCGGTACTCAGGCGCGATCAGGTCGTTGTAGGAGAGGTCGCGGTTGCCCACAAGGCTATCCGGTGCGTAGCCGGTCAGCGCTTCGCAGCCTTCGGATACGAACTCCATCGTCCAGTTGCGGTCATACTTGCAGCGGTAGGCAAGCCCCGGCAGGTGCGAGAGCAGCACAGCCTTGCTGCGCTCGCTCTCCAGCAGCGCCTGCTCGGCATGCTTTCGAGCGCTGATATCCTCCAAAATGCACAGGTGCATGTTGCCATGCTGCGGATCGCCGATCAGGGTGCCGATGGTCAGGTTGGCCCACACCAGCGATCCGTCCGGACGGATGAAGCGCTTTTCGATGGTATAGCGGTCGATCTCACCCGCCTTGTAACGCTTGAGTAGGGCCAGATCCGCCTCCAGATCGTCGGGGTGAGTGATGGCTTGCCAGTCTGTCTGCTCCAGTGATGCCTTGTCGCGGCCCAGGATATCCTCAAACATGCGGTTCACGCTGTACCGCCCATCCGGAGAGGTATAGGTTACCTTGTCGTCCCCGCCGATGGAGATACCGATGGGCGCCTGCTCGAACACGCCGTGGAACAGCGCCTCGTCGCGGGCCAATACGTCGCTGCGCTCGCGCAGCCTGGCATGTTCCGTCAGGATGCGGCTAAGCCCCAGCGAAAGGAGGATGACCGACAGCACCACCAGCGCGTTGGTGGTCATGTGTTCCATAATGTGGGCGTTCCAAGGCGCGAGCGGATAAGTAATGCCCAGTACCGCGACCGTTTCGCCGGTGAGGTCGTCATGGATCGGGGTAAGCGTGCTGATCCACTCGCCATGGCTGTTTCGCACCGTGCCGGTGAATAGCGTCTGCGTGGAGGTCCAGGCAGTCTTGATCAACGTATGCTCGTCAAGGAAGATGTCGCCGGGCGAGGTCTTGCGCGTAAGGGGCGCAGGGCCCGAGTCCAGGAGGAATGTAATGTCGTTGCCCTCCACGCGCGCCAGATAGGCGTGCGCGATGGAAGTGTTCACCTTGACCATTCGCGTCAGGCTTTGATAGACCTTCTGATCAACATCGCCATGCGCGCCGTCACCGGTCAGCGCCCGCACGTCGGAGGCACTGAGCAGCGCGCCTACCGTGTCACCAAGGTTGACCACTTTTTGCGTTTCGCTCACGTGGTAGCGTTGCCATGCAAAGTGCAGGTGGCTTAAACCCAGCAGCGCGACCAGCAGAACAAGCGCGACGCCTAAACGGCGCGTGCGCCGTTCGCGGGGCCCCTCGCTGCCGGCGGAGCGGGCGCTGTTTGTTGGCTTAGCGTTCATTCGTGTGCTCCCTTCGGCAAGCTGGGTCAGAATGGAGTATATATGGGGCGGTCAGCGCACGTGCGGCGTGACGATCGCGGCGGTGTAAACACCCTCGGCGGCTACCACCCGGTTGCGCCCGCCCTGCTTGGCCTGGTAGAGCGCATCGTCCACAGCCTTGAGGATGGCGTCGCGGTTATCGCCGTTGAGCGGACATTGCGCCACACCGATGGAGGCGGTGAGCGGCGACTGGATATCCGCCTCGGGATCCACCACGACGTTCTCGATCTCCTGCTTGATTTTGTGCGCTTTGATCAGCGCGTTCTCATAGTCACAATCACTGAGAATCAGCAAAAACTCATCGCCGCCGTAGCGGCAGGCCACGTCGTACTTACGGATGGCGGTGGTCAGGATGGACGCGACCTTTTGGATGATCTCGTCGCCACAGGAATGGCCGTAGGTGTCGTTGATATCCTTGAAATGATCCACATCCACCATCAGGAGGCTGAACAGGGGCGAGGAGCGCTCAAATAGCTCCATGAACGCCTCGTCCATGTGTCTGCGGTTGAATAGACCCGTCAGCGGATCGCGGATAGAGATGTCTCGCATGCGCTGCTCGCTGCGTACCAGATCGTTACGGTTGCGGATCAGCCGTTCATACTGCCCACGCAGCACATAGCTGGTAAGCGTACTGAGCACCGACGCGATGAAAACGAAACAAATCACGCTGATCCAGTTGTAGCTGCTTTTCTGTGGTTCCGACAGCACCAGCAGCGTGAGAACAACGGTCTGCAGAGCGGCGATCCAATACAGGGGGCGGACTTTGACAAACATAGCAGTGATATGGATCGGGATGATCAGGTACATCATGGGCACGTAATCGCCTGAGTGCTGAAAATACTCATACAGGACGGATACCCATGGGGCCAGGAACATCAGCGCCACAGTGCCCCAGAAAGCCGTGCGGTAATGACCGTTGAGGGTCAAACCCATACAGGAGCAAATTGCAAACAGCGTGCATCCAGCGATGATCGCATACGCGATTCGATTGTTGCTGGGCGTAAGCGTCGCTACCAACGCGGTGACGACCATCAGGAAGACGACCAGCGACAGCTGTATGTAGTAGAGCAGCTGAACGGAGAACACAGTATCGGCATCGGCATGCTGGTAGTGTGTATCCAGTAGGCGTCGAACCAACTTGTTCACGGCTTGGTCCCTCCCTGTATGGGTTTTCGCGCGACGCGCTGAGGCGAAAGTGTGTAAGGGGGTCGCTCTGGCTGCAAAATCGCGGCCTCGCTGGTCTTTGCCATATCACAACGGCTTGCACACAGGCCGGATGCGATATCCGCCCGTCCCGTGGAATGGCGCATCCGTTCGCATATGCGATTGTATCAAGCCCTGCCTGAGGCTCGGCGACGTTCGCCATATTCTGTAACTGGTTACGATTATAAAGCCTATGCCGCAACCCGTCAATGAAAAGCTGTAAGGCATCGCCCGTAACGCTAAGTGAGAGGCGAATGCCAATGGCATCGTGCCTAAAGGAAGGAAATTTGCGAGCGGCTATGTTTCCATGGCCAACCGCATGGAAGTGGCCCACCCGTGTGCGTTGCTGCCGCTTTTTTGATACTTCGGCGCACATTGACGGGTCGCGGCCGATAGGCCACGACCCGTCAATGCCGCTTGCACGGCTCAGGATAATCTGCCCTTGAAATCGTCGTACCCAAATTCTTTGATCAGCCGCACTTCGCCCTGCGCATCCATGAGTGCGATGGAGGGAAGGCGCATGCCGTTGAAGGTGTTGTTCTTGACCATGGTGTAAATGGCCATATCCTCGAACACGAGGCGGTCGCCCGCACGCAGGGGTGCGTCGAAGCTGTAATCCCCAATGACGTCGCCTGCGAGGCAGGTGGGTCCGGCCAGCCGGAAGGTATGCGGCTTTTCGCCCGCAGGCGCGCTACCGATGAGCGGCGGGCGGTAAGGCATCTCCAGCACGTCCGGCATGTGGCACTCAGCGGATGCGTCGAGGATGGCGATCTTCATGCCGTTTTCCACTACGTCCACTACGCTGGCAACCAGCCAGCCCGCGCGATGCGCGATGGCCTCGCCCGGCTCCAGATACACCTGCACCTGATACTTTTCGCGGAAGGCGCAAATGGCTTCCACCAGCCGTGGGATATCGTACCCCGCTTTGGTGATCAGGTGCCCGCCACCGAAGTTGACCCACTCCATACGTTGCAGGATATCGCCGAACTGCGCTTCCACCACCGCAAGCGTTGTGACCAGCGCGTCGCTGTCCTGCTCGCACAGGGTGTGAAAGTGAAGGCCGCTGATGCCATCGAGCAGATCCTCACGGAATGCAGCGTGCGTGACGCCAAGGCGCGAGCCCGCTGCGCACGGGTCGTAGATTGCATGCTCCTGTGTGGAGCACATGGGATTGATGCGCATGCCAAACTGCTTGCCCGAATCGATAGCGCGTTTTTGAAAGTGCTGCCACTGCGTAAAGGAGTTGAACACGATGTGGTCGCAGATGGATACGAGGTCATCCCACTCCGCGTCGGTATAGGCGGGGGAAAAGATGTGCGTTTCGCCGCCCATCTCCTCGTGCCCGAGGCGCGCCTCATACAAGCCGCTGGCCGTGGTGCCCGCGAGGTATTGGCCGATCAGCGGATATACGGCAAACATCGAAAACGCCTTCTGCGCCAGCAGCACTTTGCAATCCGCCTCATTCGCCACGGCTTTCAGGGTTCGCAGGTTGCGGGTCAAGGCGGCCTCATCCACTACATAGCAAGGGGTGGGCACGCTTTGGAGGCTTGACCAGCGCGTTGCCATCAGTCCACCAGCGTGGGCGCGAAATCCTCCGCCCACGGCAGGCCCCAGCGGTTCAGCGCGTCCATGAAGGGGTCGGGGTCAAACTGCTCCATGTTCCACACGCCGGGCTTGTTCCACTTGCCCTGCATCACCAGCATCGCGCCGATCATCGCGGGCACGC
>CAZOZO010000006.1:0-99509 GCA_964584315.1 uncultured Oscillospiraceae bacterium | reverse complement strand
GGGCCACGGGCCACTGGCCCGTGCGGGGGTCACGGGGCAGAGCCCCTTGTGGGTTGGGGCAAAGCCCAAGCCCTTCGTCGCAGCAAAGAACGCGTAAGCGCCACGGTCGCCGTAGGCGCGATGTGGCGCGGCTTGAGCTGTTTGCCTGGATATGAGGACATACCATGTTTCAAAAAGCAGGGCGGGGAGCATCGCGCTCCCCGCCCTGCTTTTTTCCTTGTTTCCTGCTACATCTTTGTCCTCAGCGCCCGCGATGCATTGAGGATCGCCAGAAAGCTCACGCCCACGTCCGCGAACACCGCCAGCCACATGTTGGCCACGCCCAGCGCCACCAGCACCAGCGTGAGTACCTTCACGCCCAGCGCGAACGCGATGTTCTGCCGCGCGATGGCAAGCGTGCGCCGCGCGATCAGCACGCCCAAGGCCAGCTTGCGCGGGTCGTCGTCCATCAGCACCACGTCGGCGGCCTCGACGGCCGCATCGCTGCCCAGCGCGCCCATGGCTACGCCCACGTCCGCGCGCGTGAGCACGGGCGCGTCGTTCACGCCGTCGCCCACGAACACAAGCTTGCCCTTTCCGTGTACCTCGGCAAGCAATGATTCCACTCTCTCCACCTTGTCGGCGGGGAGAAGCTGGGCGTAGGCCTCGTCCAGCCCCAACTCAGCGGCCACGCTGTCCGCTACGGCCTTGGCGTCGCCGGTGAGCATGACGGTTTTTTTGACGCCCACGCGGTGCAGCGCGGTGATGGCCTCGCGGGAGGCGGGCTTTACCTCGTCCGCGATCACGATGTGCCCAAGGTAAACGCCATCCTCGGCAACATGCACGATGGTGCCCACATGCGGGCACACCGGCGGCATCACGCCGATGCGATCCATCAGCTTATCGTTGCCGGCGTATACAGTTTTGCCGTTCAGCGTAGCGGACACGCCCTCACCCGCGATCTCACGCACGTCGCTCAGGCCGTCCGATGCGACGGGGTGCTGGTAGTGCGCACGGATGCTGCGGCTGATGGGGTGGTCGGAATAGCTCTCCACAGTGGCCGCCAGCTTCAGTAGTTCCTGCTCGCCCACCAGTTCCGGATGCACGACGGTCACGCGAAAGCTGCCCTCGGTGAGCGTGCCGGTTTTGTCAAACACCACGACCTCGGCCCCCGCCAGCAGTTCCAGATAGTTGCTGCCCTTGACAAGGATACCGTTACGGCTTGCGCCGCCGATGCCGCCAAAAAACGTGAGCGGCACGGAGATGACCAGCGCGCACGGGCAGGACACGACCAGAAAGCTTAGCGCCCGCTCGCCCCACATGCGCCAGCCGCCGCCGGTAAGCAGCGGGGGCAGCACGAACAGCAGCAGCGCCAACCCGCACACCAGCGGGGTGTAGACCCGCGCAAAGCGGGTGATGAAGTTCTCCACCCGCGCCTTTTTGGCACTGGCGTTTTCGACCAGGTCAAGGATGCGCGCAACTGTTGAATCGCCGTAGACCTTGGTGGCGCGCACGCGCAGCAGTCCGCTCACGTTCACCGTGCCGCTGATCACCTCGTCGTCCGCGACCACGTCGCGGGGCAGGCTCTCGCCGGTCAGCGCCGCGGTGTTCAGCGTGGATACACCCTCCAGCACCACGCCGTCCAGCGGCACACGCTCGCCGGGCTTGATCACCAGCACGTCGCCCACAGCGACGTCCTCGGGCGATACGGTCACAAGGCTGCCGCCGCGCTCCACGTTGGCGGTATCGGGGCGGATGTCCATCAGCCCGGCGATGGATTTGCGGCTCTTGCCCAGCGCATAGCTCTGGAACAGCTCGCCGATCTGGTAGAGCAGCATCACGGCCACGGCCTCGGGATATTCGCCGATCACCAGTGCGCCGATGGTGGCCACCGACATCAGGAAATTCTCGTCAAACACTTCGCCATGAAAGATGTTCTCGGCGGCCTCGCGCAGTACGCTCCAGCCGACGGCCACGTAGGCGACCAGCAGCACCGCGGTCTTGGGCCAGCCATCCGCAAGGAAGAGCGCGGCCAGGAACAGCGCCGCCGCCGCAATGATAAAACCAAGGGTTCGCTTCTGTCTCCGTGTCATGGAAATCAACTCCCGCAGAGGTTTGGGCAAACAGGGATGGGGTTTCGCTTACAGCACTTCGCAGTCGCGATCCGCACGCGGCACAGCCTTGCGCACGTTGGCAAGCACCGCGTCAAAGTTTGCCTCATCCGCCTCCAGCGTGAGCTTCTGGGTCACGAAATTGACGGTCGCGCCGGTCACGCCCGCCACCTTCTGCACGGCTTTTTCCACCTTGGCGGCGCACACGGCGCAATCCAGCCCGCTCAATTGCAAAGTCTTCTTCATGGGTAAACCTCCTTTGCGTTATTCGGTCACGTGTTCGATACCCTGATTGACGATGGTGCGCACATGGTCGTCCGCGAGGGCGTAAAACACGGTCTTGCCCTCCCTGCGCGACGCGATCAGCTTGCTGCGCTTGAGCACCGCCAGCTGGTGCGAGATGGCGCTCTGCGACATTTGCAGGAGCGTGGCGATGTCACACACGCACATCTCGTTGGCAAACAGGCAGTAGAGAATCTTGATGCGCGTGCTGTCCCCGAAGAGCTTGAACAGCTCGCTCAGGTCAAGCAGCGTATCCTCGCCGGGCATAGCGGCTTTCACGCGTGCCACCACGTTTTCGTGCACGCAGATGTACTCGCACTGGAAGCTCTCTTTTTCTGGGGTCATGCGCGCCACTCCTTCATATGAGCATTCGTTCATATGAATAATACTGCATATGATTGAACCTGTCAAGATGGATTATAGGAAAAATAACAAAGTAGGAAAGGTGAAATAAACGTTGATGTGATAGGGCTTTCCCGCAAATCAAGCCGCAATGGAGGCCAAATGAAACCGGGGGAGATATCCGCGAGCGCTTCCTTATGCTAAAGGGTTTCCGCGAGACTCACGCAGGCCCGCAACGGTTGCCAGCCTTGCGTGAGTCGCGCCACGGACCATGCCGCGTTGGCGGGGCTGGTGGAGGGGAGCGCCGTAATGGGCGTACCCGTGCTGTTTTCGACCCATTTCCGGTACAGCGCGGCGGCCGTCTGCCCGTTGGCGAACACCTGCGCGATGGGCGCTGCTTTCAGCATTGCGGCGATATCGTTGGGCGTTGGGTTGCGGATGGAGCCGTCCGCGCTGCCGGTGATGTCGCAGGTGGCCAGCACGTCCCACAAGGCAACGTGATTTTGAAGGAGCAGCAGGCGCTTTTCTTCGTTCGTGGCGGGCACGGGCACGTCAAACAGCGCCGCCAGCACGCGCCAGAAGCGGTTTTGCGGGTGACCGTAATAGAAGCGGTTCTCGCGTGACTTGACGGAGGGAAAGGTGCCCAGCACCAGTGCACGGCACGCGCCGTCCCACACGGGCGCAAAGGGGTGTGCGACCCCGAGATAGGTTTCCGCCATGCTGATCCCTCCTGATCTTTGCCATAGCATAGCGCATCCCCGCGAGGCACGCAAGGCCTTAATGTTCATGGTTTCGCCATATTTGGGCTATTGCTTGCTCACCTTTGGCGTGTATGATACCATAGTGAGGATATTTTTCAGCGACCCTCACGAGGAGGCATGGATACATGGGCAAGACCATCGGGATCGATTTGGGGACGACCAACTCCTGCGTTGCGTTTTTGGAAAACGGCGAACCCGTCGTGATCCCCAACGC
Organism: uncultured Oscillospiraceae bacterium; assembly: GCA_964584315.1. Taxonomy (GTDB): domain Bacteria; phylum Bacillota; class Clostridia; order Christensenellales; family Aristaeellaceae; genus CAXXOK01. The sequence continues at coordinate 95,820 of CAZOZO010000006.1, read as the reverse complement.
GGAAGGCGGGCGCACAACCCCGTCGGTTGTCGCATTTTCAAAGAGCGGCGAGCGCATTGTAGGCAGCGCCGCCAAGCGGCAGGCCGTTACCAACAGCGAGCGCACCATCATGAGCATCAAGCGCGAAATGGGCACCGACAACCGCGTGAAGATCGACGGCAAGGCCTATACGCCGCAGGAGATCAGCGCGATGATCCTGCAAAAGCTGAAAGCGGACGCGGAAGGCTACCTTGGCGAAACGGTGACCGACGCGGTGATCACCGTGCCCGCGTATTTCAGCGACGGGCAGCGGCAGGCCACCAAGGACGCGGGGCGTATCGCGGGGCTTAATGTGCTGCGCATCGTCAACGAGCCCACCGCCGCCGCGCTGGCCTACGGCGCGGACAAGGGCGAGAGCATGAAGATCATGGTGTACGACCTGGGCGGCGGCACGTTTGACGTGAGCATTTTGGACATCAACCGCGGGGTGATCGAGGTGCTGGCCACGGCGGGCAACAACCGCCTGGGCGGCGACGATTTTGATCGCCTGCTGACCAACTGGCTGCTGGAGGAGTTCAAAAAAACCGAAAAGATTGACCTGACGCGCGACCCCACCGCCATGCAGCGCGTGCGCGAGGCCGCCGAAAAGGCCAAGATCGAGTTGAGCGCCGCCGCCAGCACCACGGTGAGCCTGCCCTTCATCGCCAACGGCAAGGACGGCCCCAAGCATTTGGAGACGACCCTGACACGCGCCAAGTTTGACGAGCTGACCCGCAGCCTTGTGCAGGCGACCGAGGGGCCGGTCAAGCAAGCGCTGGCGGACGCGGGGCTCAAACCCGCGGAGCTGGGCCGCGTGCTGCTGGTGGGCGGCAGCACCCGCATCCCTGCCGTGCAGGAGGCCGTGCGCCGCCTGACGGGGCAGGAGCCCAGCAAGGGCGTGAACCCGGACGAGTGCGTGGCGCTGGGCGCCGCTCTGCAGGGCGGCGTTTTGAAGGGGCAGGTAACGGGCCTGCTGCTTTTGGACGTAACGCCGCTTTCGCTGGGCATCGAGACGGTGGGGGATGTGTACAGCCGCCTGATCGACCGCAACACGTCCATCCCCGTCACGCGCAGCCAAGTGTTCACCACTGCGGCCAACTTTCAGACGCAGGTGGAGATCCACGTTTTGCAGGGCGAGCGCGAGATCGCCAGCTACAATAAAACCCTTGGCAAGTTCAAGCTCACGGGCATACGGCGCGCGCTGCGCGGCGTGCCGCAGATCGAGGTGACCTTTGCCATCGATGCCAACGGCATCGTGAACGTGTCCGCGAAAGACCTTGGCACCGGCAAGCGGCAGGACATCACCCTGACCCAGAGCAGCAACATGAGCTCTGCGGAGATCGATCAGGCCATCCGCGATGCGGAGCGCTACGCTGCGGACGACCGCCTGCGCAAGGACAGCGCGGAGCTTCGCAACCGCGGTGAGCAGCTGTGCTACGAGGCCAAGGCCGCGATGCGCGGCCTGAAGCCGGAGGATCGCGACCGGGTGGAGGCGCTGCGCAAGCGCACCCAGAAGGCGCTGGACGACAAGGACGACGCAGCCCTGCGCGACGCCAGCGAGGCGCTCGCCCAAGCGCTGGCCGCGCTGGGGCGCTACACCAGCGCCCAGAACGCCGATACCGAGGACGGCGCGATGGACGCGGATTACAAATCCGTCGAGACCAAGGGCGACGGACACGGCGCGTGAGCCACAGAAAGGGAAGGCCATGTTCGGGTATGTGACCATCGACCCCACGGCCATGAGCGAGGAAGCGCGGGGGCGCTATCAGGCCTATTACTGCGGCCTATGCCGCACGCTGAAGCGCCGCTTTGGCAACGTGGGCCGCGTGACGCTGAGCAACGATATGACATTTCTTTTCATGCTGCTCAGCTCGCTGTATGAGCCGGAGGAGGCGCAGGGCGCGGCGCGTTGCCTGCCGCACCCCATTAAGCCCCGCCCTTGGCTGCACAACGAGTATGCGGACTATTGCGCGGATATGAACATCGCGCTGGCCTACCACAAGTGCCGTGACGACTGGGCGGACGACCGCAGCCTCGCGGGCCGCGCGGAGGCGGCGATGCTCGCTAAGGCCTATGCGCAGGTAAAAGCCCGCCACCCCGAGAAGTGCGCCGCCATCGAGCGCTGCCTGGATGATATCGGTGCGCTGGAGAAGGCGGGCAGCCCCTCTCCGGATGCGCCCGCCAACCTGACCGCGCGGATGCTGGGCGAGGTGTTCGTCTGCAAGGCGGATATGTGGGCCGTGCCCATGCGGGCGATCGGCGAAGGGCTGGGGCGTTTCGTGTACCTGATGGATGCGTATGACGACCTGCAAAAGGATCAGCGTCGCGGACGGTACAACCCGCTGCTGGGGTTCCACGGCCAGCCGGAGTACGAGACCCTCTGCCGCGATGCGCTCACCTATGTGATCGCCGAGGCGACGCAGGCGTTCGAGGTGCTGCCGCTGATCCGGGATGTGGATATCATGCGCAACATCCTCTACGCGGGGGTATGGATGCGGTACCGGCAAAAACAGATAAGGCCGGATCGCAAGGCGGGCAAGCTGAAGGAGAGTGACCATGAACAGGGATCCCTATGAGGTGCTGGGAGTGCCCCAGACCGCGACCGACGACGAGATCAAGGCCGCCTACCGCACGCTGGCCAAGAAATACCACCCTGACCTGAACGGCGGCAGCGCCGCCGCCGAGGCCAAGATGAAGGAAGTAAATGAGGCCTACACGCTGCTGATCAAAAACAAGGGGCAGGGCGGCGGCCAACCCAACGGCTACGGCGGCTACGGGCAGGGCTCGGGTTACGGCGGTTACCGCGGTTATGGCGCGGGCGGCTCGTCACAGGGCGGCTACGGCCAGGGCAGCGGCCAAAACGGCGGCGGGTTTGGGGATTTCGACCCCTTCGGGTTCGGCGAGTTTTTCCGGCGCGCGCAACAGCAACAGGCGCGCGGCGGTGGGCAGACCACCTACGCCGAGTATGACCCGTTGCTCAAGCCTGTGGAGGATTCCGTGCTGGACGCGGATTTTGCCCGCGCGGCACAGCTTTTGCAGACGATCCGCGACCGGCGCGCCGCATGGTATTATTGGAGCGCCCGGGCCAACATAGGCCTTGGCAACCGCATGGAGGCGCTGAATGACGCGCGCATCGCGGTGCAGATGGCGCCGGACGAGCCCGCTTATCGCGAGCTGCTGGCCGCGCTGCAAAACAGCGGGCAGACGTACCAGCAGTACGGCTCGCAGCGCGGGTTTCTGGGCTCGATGTGCGCCAACCCCTGCGTATCGCTGATGGCGCTGAACGTGCTGTGCAACTGCTGCCTGGGCGGGCGCTGCAATATGTGCTACTGTTAGTTTATATGGCGGGCCGCGCCCGTGGTGCGGCGCTGCCGGTGGATAGAGATGGGGCGGCGATGGATGGCCGCCACGATGTGCAAGTGTTTGGGAGGAAATGAGCATGACCTTTTGGAACCGGATCAAGCAGGCGCTGCGCAACCTGATGGTGGGGCGGCACGGCGTGGATCAGCTGTCTGTCGCGCTGGTGTGGGTGGGCCTTGGGCTGTATATCATCGCGGCGGTGCTGAACATCGGGGTGCTGAGCCTGCTGTCGATGGTGTTGTACGGCTACACGGTGTTTCGCATGTTCTCGCGCAATGAGGAGAAGCGCGCCGCCGAGAACCGCCGCTACCTGACGCTCAAAAATAAGTTGTTTACCAGCGGCAAGCAGGCGCGCACGCGGTTCAAAAACCGCAAGCAGTACAAATACTTCCGTTGCCCCAACTGCAAGGCATGGCTTCGCCTCCCGCGCGGCGCGGGCGTGGTGACCGTGACCTGCGGGCGCTGCCACAACAGCTTTACGCAGAAGGCGTAAGCCCGGCGCCATCGATACAGCGAAAAAGGCATCCCTTGGGGGTGCCTTTTTCGCTGGCGTGGCACGACTCGCCATGGCAGCCGTGTCCGACTTTTTTTGCCATAACACAAACAGGTGTTTCCATTTGCGGCGCTTCATGGTACAATATCTCCGAAGTACGCACGGAGGGAACACCATGAACCAGTTTGTGCTGAAAGCGCCCTATCAGGCCAGCGGCGACCAGCCCGCCGCCATCGCGAGCCTCGCCGAGGGCATCCAGAAAGGGCTCACGGATCAGGTGCTGCTGGGCGTTACCGGCAGCGGCAAAACGTTCACGATGGCGTCGATCATCGAGCGCGTGCAAAAGCCCACGCTGGTGATCGCGCACAACAAAACGCTGGCAGCGCAGCTGTGCAGCGAGTTTCGCGCCTTCTTTCCGGACAGCGCGGTAGAGTACTTCGTGAGCTATTACGACTACTACCAGCCGGAGGCCTACATCGCCTCCAGCGATACCTACATCGAGAAGGACGCCTCCATCAACGAGGAGATCGACCGCCTGCGCCACAGCGCCACCGCCGCGGTGCGCGAGCGCAGGGACGTGATCATCGTCGCCAGCGTCAGCTGCATCTACTCCATGGGCGACCCCAGCGAGTACGAGGGCATGATGGTGAGCATGCGCCCGGGCATGGCGATGAGCCGCAACCGGCTGATCGAGCGGCTGATTGAGATTCAGTACGAGCGCAACGATTTTGAGTTCACGCGCGGCACATTCCGCGTGCGGGGCGACGTGCTGGAGATCATCCCCGCCAACGAGCGGGAGCACGCCCTGCGCATTGAGTTTTTCGGGGACGAGATCGAGCGCATCCGCGAGGTGGAGGTCGTAACCAGCAACGCCGTCAGCACGCTGGAGCACGCGATCGTGTTCCCCGCCACGCACTACGCCATGGATCGCGACAAGATGACAAGCCAGCTGGATGTGATCGAGCGCGATATGGAGGCCCGCGTGCAGCAGCTCAAGGACGAGGGGCAGCCGCTCTATGCAATGCGGCTGCGCCAGCGCACGCAGTACGACCTGGAAATGCTGCGGCAGATCGGATTCTGCACGGGCATCGAGAACTATAGCCGCTATTTTGACGGCCGCCAGCCGGGGGACGCGCCTTATACGCTGCTGGATTACTTCCCCAAGGATTTTCTGATGTTCATCGACGAGAGCCACGCGACGGTGCCCCAGGTGCGCGCCATGTACAACGGCGACCGCGCGCGCAAGCAGGCGCTGGTGGATTACGGCTTTCGCCTGCCCAGCGCGTTTGACAACCGCCCGCTGCTGTTTGACGAGTTCCGCAAGCGCCAGAACCAGACCGTGTATGTGAGCGCTACGCCCGCGGAGTATGAGCTGGGTATCGCGCAGAACGTGGTGGAGCAGATCATTCGCCCCACGGGGCTCCTTGACCCGCAGATACTCCTGCGCCCCGCCACCGGGCAGGTGGACGATCTGGTGGGCGAGATCAACCGCACGGTGGCCAAGGGCGAGCGCGTGCTGGTCACGACCCTCACCAAGCGCATGGCGGAGAGCCTGACCGATTACCTCAAAAACCTGGGCATCCGCGTAAGGTATCTGCACAGCGATATCCAGACTATGGAGCGCACCGAGCTGATCCGCGACCTGCGCCTGGGAGAGTACGACGTGATGGTGGGCATCAACCTGCTGCGCGAGGGCCTCGACATGCCCGAGGTGGGGCTGGTGACCATCCTGGACGCGGACAAGGAGGGCTTCCTGCGCAGCGAGACCTCGCTGATCCAGACCATCGGGCGCGCGGCGCGCAATGTGGACGGCCGCGTGATCCTCTATGGCGACAGCCTGACCGACAGCATGATGCGCGCCATGAACGAGACCAACCGCCGCCGCGCCCTGCAGGAGGCGTACAACCGCCTGCACGGCATCACGCCGCAGAGCGTCAAGAGCACCGTGCAGGCGCTGCTCAAGATCACCAACGATTTCGCCAAAGGTGTGCCGGGCAGCATGAGCGACGAGGAGCGCGCGGAGCTGATGAAGAGCGTGGAGGACCAGATGCTCTCCGCGGCCAAGTCGCTTGATTTTGAGAAGGCAGCCAAGCTGCGCGACGAGCTGTTCAGTTTAAAGGGCGAAGCCAAGGATGTGCAAAAGCCGCAGGTGAAGCGGCGGCGCATGAAGAAACCGCATCGGTAGAATGCGACAAAGCGGCTGCACGGCGAGGGTTTCCTCGCCGTGCAGCCGCTTTGTGTTGCCTGTTTTACGCCTCGCGCCCGCTTAAGGGCACATAGTCCCGGTTGGGCAGCACCGCCTTGTACGCGGGGCGGATGATCTTGTCCATGTTGATGAGCTCCTCCATGCGGTGGGCACTCCAGCCCACGATGCGCGCGATGGCGAAGATGGGGGTAAACAGCTCCTCCGGGATGCCCAGCATGGAATAGGTGAGGCCGCTGTAAAAATCCACGTTGGCGCTCACGCCCTTGTAGATGCGCCGCTCGCGGGCGATGATCTCCGGCGCGAGCCGCTCCACCATGGCATAGAGGGAGTATTCGAGCTTCTTGTGCTTCTCGTCCGCCAGCTGCTCCACAAACGAGCGAAAGATGTTGGCGCGCGGGTCGCTCAGCGAGTACACGGCATGCCCCATGCCGTAGATGAGGCCCTTCCTGTCGAACGCCTCCCGATCCAGCAGCTTTTTCAGGTAATCAGCCACGGCTTCCTCGTCGGTCACATCGGCCACGTTCTGCTTGAGATCCGCCATCATCTGCACGACCTTGATGTTCGCGCCGCCGTGCTTGGGGCCTTTCAGGCTGGCGAGGGCTGCCGCCACGGCGCTGTACGTGTCCGTGCCGGAGGAGGTGACCACGTGCGTGGTGAACGAGGAGTTGTTGCCGCCGCCGTGTTCCATGTGCAGCACCAGCGCAAGGTCGAGCACGCGGGCCTCCAGCGCGGTGTAGCGCATGTCCGGCCGCAGCATCCGCAGCAGGTTCTCCGCGGCGGAGAGGCTCTCGTCCGGCCGGTGGATATACAGGCTCCCGTCCCGCTCGTAATGGTTGTAGCTGTGGTAGCCGTACACCGCCAGCAGTGGGAACACGGCGATCAGCATCAGGCACTGGCGCAGCACGTTTGCCACCGACAGGTCGGAGGCGTTGGGGTCATAGCTGGCCAGCGTAAGCACGCTTCGGCTCAGGGTGTTCATCATGTCGGCGGTGGGGGCTTTCATGACCACGTCGCGCACAAAGTTGGTGGGCAACGTGCGGCTCATGGCCAGCACGCGGTGGAACTCCGCAAGCTGCGGCCCGTCCGGCAGGTCGCCGAACAGCAGCAGGTAGGCCGCTTCCTCAAAACCGAAGCGGCTGTCGCGCAGCGCGCCGCCCACCAGGTCTTCGATGTTGTAGCCCCGGTACCACAGCCGTCCGTCGCAGGGCACGCTCTGGCCGTTTTCCTCGCGGTAGGACTGTATCTCGGATATGTTCGTCAGCCCCGCCAGCACGCCCTTGCCACTCTGGTCGCGCAAACCGCGCTTGACCCCGTAGGTCTGGTACAGCGTCTGGTCGATCCGCGCGTTGCGCTGCACCGTTTCCTCACGCTCGCTGGCGTAATCCGCCAGCCTTGCAAGCGGCGATGTGTTCACGTTTGTCATGTGCTCACGCCTCCTTCTGTCTCCCTGTGCTCGACGGCTCATCTCTGCTTTCTGCCCAAGCGGCGCAGGGGAGCGCCGTATGGTTCTAAAATGGTATGAACGTAGTATAGCGGCGTGCCCAATGCCTGTCAAGCGCGGGAGGTCGGACGCACTTGTACGCATGGGAGCGGACTCCCCCACGCCGGAAGGGCCTTCGCGCGTGCCCGGGCACGGCGGCGGAACCCTTGCGATACAAGGCGTTGCGCCACACGCCCGACCCCTTTGCATCGCTCACTTTCTTAGGCAAACCGTTTGACTTTCCATACCCCCTGTGATATCCTAAAAGATAGCGGACACAAGCTCGCACGCACGGGAGGGACGCCTTGGATGCACGCGCAGGGACAGGACGGGCATACCCCGCAGCCGGTTTTGCCGCCCGAAGGGCTTCCCCTGTGGGACGGGCCGCTCAGCCACCCGTTTTACAGCAGGGTCGTCAAGCGCGGGCTGGATTTGTTGTTCGCGCTGGTTTTGCTGTTGCCGGGCGCGGCCCTCATGGCACCCATTGCGCTGGCGGTCAAGCTCACGTCCGAAGGGCCGGTATTCTACCGCGCGCTGCGCGGCGGCTACCATAACAGACCCTTCAACATCCTAAAATTCCGCACCATGGTAGTGGGGGCGGATCAGTACAGCGGCACCACGGCGCTCAACGACCCGCGGGTGACCCGCGTTGGCCGTATGCTGCGCCGCACCAAGCTGGACGAGGTGCCCCAGCTTTTTAACATCCTGCGGGGAGACATGAGCTTTATCGGCCCCAGGCCGGAGCTGCTCAAGTATACCATGCGCTATGCGCCCGCGGAGGAGTGCATCCTGTGGGTGCGCCCGGGCATCAGCGACGAGAGTTCCATCAAGCTCATCAGCCTGGACGAGGCCGTCGGACATGACGACCCCGAGGGCGCGTATGAGCGCAACATCCTTGGCGAAAAGAACCGGATGCGCGTGGCCTACGCACAGAGCCAGTCGTTCCTGACGGACGCGGCGCTGCTCGTGCGCACGGTCGCCTGCGTGGCGCAGAAGATGCTGGGCATCCGCCCGCGCACGCGTTAGGGGCGCACTTCGGTCAAAGAGGAGTGTACATCGTGAGCTACGAAAAAAGCAGGAATCTGGCCTATCGGGTACGCCGCCATGCGCTGGACATGACCAGCCGCGGCGGCACCTCGCATATCGGGAGCATTTTTTCGATGGCGGATATCATCGCCGTGCTCTATGCCGATGTGCTGCGCTACGACCCGACCAACCCCAAGATGAAGGATCGCGACCGCGTGGTGCTCAGCAAAGGGCACGCGGGCGCAGGCATCTACGCCGTGCTGGCGGAGAGCGGCTTCTTCCCCGTGGAAGAACTGCTGACCCACTGCCAGAACGGCAGCCGCCTGAGCGGGCATGTGAGCCACAAGGGCGTGCCGGGCGTAGAGGTGAGCACCGGCTCGCTGGGGCAGGGGATGCCCATGGCCATGGGCATGGCGATGGCTGCCAAGCTGAGCCATGAGAACCACCGCGTGTTCGCCATCATCGGCGACGGGGAGTGCGACGAAGGCGCCATCTGGGAGAGCGCGCTGATCGCGGCCCAGTATAAGCTGGACAACTTTATCGTGACTATCGATTTTAACAAGATACAGTCCATCACCTGCGTGGAGGATACGCTCAAGCTGGAACCCCTCGACCAGAAGTGGGCGACCTTCGGCTGGCATGTGATCCGCGTGGACGGGCACGACCACGCGGCACTGCACCGCGCCTATGAGGAGGCGCTGGCCGCTCGCGGCGGCGGCAAGCCTATCGCCATCGTGGCCGATACGGTCAAGGGCAAGGGCGTCAGCTTTATGGAAAACGACGTGCTCTGGCACTACCGCACCGCGCGCGGCGAGGAGTATGACGCGGCCCTGAAAGAACTGGAGGCGCAAAAGCCGTGAGAGAGACGTTCACCCGCTGCCTTCAGGAGGAAGCCGCCCGTAACGAAAACCTGGTGCTGATTACCGGCGATCTGGGCTTTGGCGTGCTTTTCCCCTTCATGAAGGCCTTTCCGGATCGCTTCATCAATGCGGGCATTGCCGAGCAGGCCATGATGAGCATGGCCGCTGGTCTTGCCATGGAGGGCAAGACCGTGGTGGTCTACTCCATCGGCAACTTTCCCACGCTGCGGTGCCTGGAGCAGATCCGCAACTGCTGCGCCTACCACGAGGCGAACGTCAAGATCGTATGCGTGGGCGCGGGCTTTGTGTATGGTACGCTGGGCATGACCCACCACGCCACCGAGGACATGAGCGCACTGCGGCTGTTGCCCGGTGTTACGGTCTACGCCCCTGCCGACGCCGTGCAGACCGAGGCCGTGATGCGCCGTTTTTTGACCGAGCCGGGCGTTGCCTACCTGCGCATCGGCCGCGGTGGCGAGCCGGTTTTGAGTGACCCCGAAACCTTGAGGGACTATCAGACGGGTCAGGCCGTGCCCTATCAGGACGGCAAGGACGCGTATATTCTGACCGCGGGCGGCATGCTGCCAAGCGCCGCGGAGGCCGCGAAGCTCCTTGCGGAGCACGGCTACAGCGTGGGCGTGGCGAGCTTCCCCACGGTCAAGCCCATAGACGAGGGCTATCTGAAAACCCTGTGCGACAGGGTGCCCGTGCTGTTCACGCTGGAGGAGCACACCATCGTGGGCGGCTTCGGCGGCGCGGTATGCGAGGCGGTGGCCGGTTTTGCGGGCAAGCGCGCGCGCGTGGTTCGGCTGGGGCTTAACGACCTGTACAGCGCCATCGTGGGCAATCAGGCCTATCTGGTCAAGCACTATGGGCTGGATGGCGAGAGCGTCGCGGGCAAGGTGCAGGCTGCGCTGGAGGGCAAGGCGTGATGGACTATGGGCTGGCCCTGATTCATGCGCAGCTCTATGACGCGCTGGGCGACGCGGTGCGCGTGATGGAGGCGAACGGCTTGCCCTACAGTGTCATGTGCGGCACGCTGCTGGGCGCGGTGCGGCATCAGGCCATTATCCCGTGGGACGACGATGTGGACATCGTGATGCCCCGCGCGAGCTACGACCGTTTCGCGGCGCTGTATGCTGCGCAGTGTGGCGAGGGCTTCATGCTCGATTTGACCGACACGTGGGTGCCGCGCGTGCGTAAGGCGGGCAGCGAGGCGTTCGTCGATATCTTTATCCTCGATCCGCTGCCGCAGGGGCGCCTGCGGCGCGCGTGGAAGCTTTTCCGGCTCAGGGCCTTGCAAGGAATGCTCAAGCTGCATACCGATTATGGCAGGTTTACGTTTGGCAAGCGCCTGCTGCTGCGAGGCACGCGTGCGTTGGGGATGCTGATGGGCCGCCGGGCCAAGCTGGCTGCCTATGACCGCATTGCCCGCACGGGCGGGCCCAGCCCGCGGTTGCACATGAGCAACGGGGCATTTAACCTGCTGACCATGGCGTTTGCGACGGACACGTTCGACGCGCCCCTGCCCGCGGCGCTGGGCCCGCTTGCGGTGCGCATCCCGCGCGATGCGGCCGGGGTGCTCACCCTGCTCTACGGCAGCGACTACATGACCCCGCCCCCCGAGAGCGCGCGAAGGCCGCTCCACCTGGACAGATAAGAGGGGAGAACCGCCTTGAACAGCCGCAGCAACACCCGCACATCGCGCTTTGTGCAGAATACAGCCTTCACGGCCGCCTACCAGTTCACGGCCATGCTGATGGGCTTTGTGACGCCGCGCCTGATGATGCTCTTTTACGGCTCGCAGGTGAACGGCCTGATCGTCTCGGCCACGGAGTTTTTGACCTACTTCCGCATGGTGGAGGCGGGGCTGGCGGCGGCGGCGGTCTACAGCCTGTACAAGCCGCTCTCCGAGCAGGATCATAACGAAGTCAGCGCCATCGTATCGGCGGCGCGGCAGTTCTACAATGTTGCCGGTTGGATGTTCGTGGGCCTGACGGCGCTGTTCGCCGTCGTCTACCCGTTCTTTGTGCCGGTCGCGGACGCGAACGGCGACCTGATGAGCTATTTGAGCGTGATGATGCTCATCTGTGCGATGGGCATCTCCGGCGCGCTGGAGTTTTTCACCCTGTCACGCTACCGCGTGCTGCTCACGGCCGACCAGCGCACGTTCATGATCAGCCTGGCGAGCATGACGTCGCTGCTGCTCCAAACGGCGGTGATCGTGGTGCTGGCCTACCTGCGCGTCAACATCATTCTGGTGCGCTTCCTCGCCTCGCTGACCATCGCGATCCGCCCGCTGATCTTGAGCGGCTATGTCAAAAAGGAATACCCGCAGGTGAACGCCTTCGCCAAACCCAACAAGGCGGCCCTCAGCCGCCGGTGGGACGCGATGTACCAGCAGTTTACCACGGCGTTCCACCAGGGCGCGGCGGTCATGCTGACCACGGTGATCACCCGCAACGCGGCGATGATCTCGGTCTACGGCACGTACCACATGGTCACCATCGGCCTGATGGGCATCCTGAAGATGAGCACCACGGGCATCTACAGCGGCTTTGGCGATTTGATCGTGCGAAACCAGCGCGCCAAATTTCAGCAGGCCTACCGCGATTTTGAGTACCTGTACCTTGCCATCGCCACGGTGTTGTTTGCGGTGGCGGCCATCCTGATCGTGCCGTTCGTGGTGCTGTATACCGACAAGATCACCGATGCGAACTACGATGCGCCGCTCATCGGCATCATGGTGGTGCTGGAAGCCATTACCGACCACTGCAAAATGCCGATGGACCTGATGATATCGGCGGCGGGCAAGTTCCGCGAGACGCGGCACCACTGTACCGCGCAGGTGGCCACGGCGGTGGTGGGCGGTCTGGCGCTTGGCCTGTGGGGGCTTCAGACCAGCCTGACCATGGCGGTGGTGGGCATCCTGAGCGGCATCATCCTGAGCAACATCCTGCGCGCGGTGTTGCAGCTGTGGTTCGTGCCCAAGCACATCACGCTGATCCCGTTCCAGAAAACGCTCAAGCGCATGCTGCTGATGATCTTGGAAGTCGTGGTGATCGCAGGGCCGTTCGTCGCGTTCCACCTGCTGGATATCAACGGCTTTTTCAAGTGGATCACGCTGGGCGTGCCGCTGTGCATCTACGCCCTGTTGGTCACGCTGGGCTTTGGGTGGCTGTTTGACCGCGAGAGCGTCGAGTCGCTGCTGGGCCGCGCGAAATTTTTGTTTCAGAAGGTGAAATGACGATGCTAGCCAAAGTGAACCTGCTGGACGCAGCCAACGCCGTGCACGGCCTGTACCAGTACGATAAGGTCGGGCGGCTGAACGGCCATGTGCTCAGCGTTGTGCAGGTGGAGAACCGTACGCTGGACTTCCACACGCATGAGAACAGCGACGAGCTGTTCATGGTGCTGGAGGGCGCCTTTCAGCTGGAACTGACCGATGGTCTTCTGGACGTGGCGGCCGGGGAGATGGTGATCGTGCCCAAAGGTACGCTGCACCGGCCCGTGGTGGGCAAGCTCGCCAAGTTTTTGATGGTGGAGTTGGAGGGCACGCTCAACAAAGCCAACAGCGGGGATGCTTACGAGGAATAGACACGCCGCCTCTGTCGGCAGGCAAAGACGGTGGATAGCAAAGAGCAGCGGGCAAGTGCCGCTGCTCTTTGCTATCCCTGGAGGCGGGGAACGTTTGCGGCGCGGGCTGCCGCATGGCATGCGCGACCGGGATGCGCCGTGCGGGCAGGATACCGTTGTTCAGCCCTGAACGGGCTTTTTCAGGTCTTCGCCCAGCCAGAATTTCTCCAGCGGCTTGAACAGGAAGAAGGCGACCAGCCCGGTGATCAGCATTTCCGGCAGCATGTAGGAGCCGTTGTACGCCAGCGACCACACCACGGGCGCCCAGTGCAGGGCATTGGGCCACAGGGCCTCCCACACCAGCACGCCGCTCACAAAGTGGCACAGGAAGCGCAGGAAGAATGTGAACGCGATGCCCACGACCACGGCGGTGCGGCGCTGTTTGAACGCCTTGTAGAAGATGGCGGAAAGCCCCAGCGCCGTAAAGGCCAGCACATAATCAAGCATAATGATGGCGACCGCCGTGAGCGCGTCCGGCGCGTACTGCACGTTTTTGAGGCCCGTTACCAGTTGCAGCAGGCTGAACGTGAACGCGGACACCAGACCCCATTTGGTGCCGTAGCGGTTGGCCAGCAAAACGATGGGCAACATGCTGCAAAACGTGATGCTGCCGCCCAGCACCCATGGGCCGCTGAACTGCAAAAAGCTCAGTACCAAGCCAATGGCAAGCAGGATGGCGCTCTCGGTCAGTCTCCTCAGGTTGTAACTCATGAAAATAACCTCCTTCAAAATAAAAGTGCCCGCCGTTGCGGGTAAAGCAACGCGGACCATCAAAGGAGCTTTTCCATTGATTCCTACGCCGGCATTACCCGGATCAGGTTCGAGGGTCCCGGGCTCATGCCCGATCTCAGCCGACTTGCGTCAGCACCCCTTGCGCTTTTGCGCACGCTTATTGTACAGGAGAGCGGGCAAGCTGTCAAGCGCGGTGTGCAATCGGTGCCGACAGGGCGCAAACCGTTGCGGAAAAGCGCGTTGGCGCGCGAGGAAGCCGCTTCTCCGAGCGGGAAGTGGTTGAAAATTTCCGCAGAAAAGAACCTTGGCAGATCATCGCAATCGAAAAACGCCTGTCCGGCTTGCGACAGGCACGTATAGGATCATTATGGATGGTTATGTAAAACGCAGACGAGACGGATACGCAGCCTTGCGCATGGTTACAGCGTACTGCCGCGGCGCACCAGCTCGGCGGTAAAGACCGTTTTCTGTGGCGCCTCGCCCCCGCCCAGCACCGTGAGCATGGTGCTGACGCAGGCGTTGCAAAGCGTCTCCAGTTTGTTGTCGACACTGGTCAGCTCCGGTTCGCAGCACAGGCAGAAGCTGGAGTTGTTATAGCCGATGATGGACAGGCTTTCCGGTACGGTGCGCGCCTTGATGCGCGCATACTTTGCCGCGCCCACGCTGAGCACGTCCTCGGAGGTGAGCACCGCGTCGAACGTAAGGCCTTCCGCGTCCAGCGCGAGAATATGGTCGCGAACCGCGGGCACGCTGGACTTATCCTCTGCGAAAAACCGGATAAGCTCTTCCCGTACGGGCAGGCCGCGGCTGACCAGCCCGGCGCGGTAGCCCGCCAGCTTCTTCTGGCCGCTATAGTTGCGGCTGTGGTACAGGTAGAGGATATCCCTTCGGCCACTGTCAATCAGGTACTGCGTGGCTTCCAGCGTGCCGCGGTAGTCGTCGCAGAGCACGCAGAACACATTGTCGCAGGGGTAGGAGGCGTTCAGCAGCACAAGCGGCAGGCGGCGGGCCGCGAGACGCAGATACTCGTTGCCCGCGTCGGTATCCTCCACAAAGGTGGAGCCAAGCAGAACCACGCCGTCCACATGCTTGCTCAGCAAAAGTTCCAGCCCCTTCTGCCGATCCGCAAGCGCCCTGCCGGTGCAGGAGAGCAGGCTATCGTACTCGTGCTGGCGAAAGGCTCGCTCCAGAAAGCTGATGGCCTGCGAAAGGTACGGGTCGCCCGCATTGGGGCACAACAGGCCGATGGTTTTCATGCTCTTGAGGCCCAGCCCGCGCGCAAAGGCATTGGGCACGTAGCCCTGCTCGGCCATCACGGCCAGCACGCGCTCACGGGTCTTGGGACTGACGCGCGTGCTGCCGTTCAAAACGCGCGAAACGGTCGCGATCGACACGCCGGCCTTTTCGGAGATGTCATAGATGTTCATGTGACGCCCCTCTGCTTGTAAACGCTTACGCATAACTTTCCCTGTCTATTATACGCCAATAGGGCGCGGAATGCAATGACGCAAAAGCGGCGAAACCGCTCGTTATTTAGGATTTGTGCGTTGGTGGGTATGCGCGGACGCACCCGCAGAACGGATTGACGAAATCACGGAAAAGAGGTAAGATAGCACCAAGGCATGTAATTATTTACACGGCGACATTGGAAGGCAGAGCATACGCACGGAGGAAAAATCGAATGCAACGACTGACCGCCACCCTGCAACACGCGCCCACAAGGCCCATTACGGTGCTGCAATACGGCGAGGGCAATTTTCTGAGGGCTTTTGTGGATCATATGTTGGATATCGCCAACGAGCAAGGGCGGATGAACGCGGGCATCGTGCTGGTCAAGCCCATCCCGTTTGGCACGCTGGACACGCTGCGCGAGCAGGACTGCCGCTATACGGTCGTATTGCGCGGGCTCGAAGACGGGCGGGAAGTGGAAAAAACGCGCCTGATCACCTCCGTGATGGACGCGGTGGACGCCTACGCGGAGTACGAGCGCTACGCGGCTTATGCGCGGCTGGACACGCTGCGCTTTGTGGTGAGCAACACCACCGAGGCGGGCATCGTGCTGGATGAAAATGACCGTTTCGAGCTGACGCCACCAAACACCTACCCCGGCAAGCTAACCAAGCTGCTGTTTGAGCGGGCGGAGGCGTTCGGCTATGCGCCGGATAAGGGGATCATCATTCTGCCGGTGGAGCTGATCGACGACAACGGCATCCAGCTGGAGCGCTGCGTGCGGGCGCTGGCGGCCCAATGGAGGCTGGGCGAGCGGTTTGAACGGTGGCTGACCGAGGCATGCGTGTTTTGCTCCACGCTGGTGGACCGCATCGTGACGGGTTACCCGCACGGCGAAGCGGAGGCCATGTGGGCGAAGCTGGGCTATGAGGACAGGCTGCTGGACACCGCGGAACCCTTCGGCCTGTGGGTGATCGAGAGCAAGCGGGACATCAGTGCCGAGCTCCCCCTGCCCCAGTGTGGCCTGCCCGTGATTTTCACCGACGACCAGAAGCCCTACAAGCAGCGCAAGGTGCGCATCCTGAACGGCGCGCATACGTCATTCGTGCCCGCGGCGTTCCTGTGCGGGCACGATATCGTGCTGGAGGCCATGCGCGACCCGCTGATCAAGACCTTCATGCAGCGCACGCTGCACGACGAGGTGATCCCCACCCTCACCCTGCCGCGCGAAGACCTGCTCGCCTTTGCGGAGGCGGTCACGGGCAGGTTTGAGAACCCCTTTCTCAAGCATGCGCTGCTGTCCATCTGCCTCAACTCCGTGTCCAAGTGGCGCGCACGTTGCCTGCCCAGCCTTTCAGGCTATGTGCAGAGCACCGGTAAACTGCCGGAGCGCCTCGCGTTCTCGCTGGCGGCGCTGGTCGCGCTGTACCGCGGCGGCATGCTGAAGGACGGCGTG
Organism: uncultured Oscillospiraceae bacterium; assembly: GCA_964584315.1. Lineage (GTDB taxonomy): Bacteria > Bacillota > Clostridia > Christensenellales > Aristaeellaceae > CAXXOK01. Next base: position 79,104 of record CAZOZO010000006.1, on the reverse strand, counting down.
CTGGTGTGCGAGCGGGAGGGCAAACCCTACGAGCTGCGCGATGACGCGACCGTGCTGGCTTTCTTTGCGGAGCGCGGCGACGCAGGGGATGGCGAGCTGGCGGCGGCGTTCCTCGCAAGGGCGGATTTCTTCGGGCAGGATTTGACGCAGGTCGAAGGCTTGCTTGCGTATGTGAGCGCAGCGGTGCGCGACATCCGCGAAAAGGGGATGCGCGCGGCCATGGCGGAGCGCTTTCCGGCATAACTATGTTGGACGGAAATGGTAGAGGCTGTGGGCGAAGGGCGAAAAGAATATGGTGCGGCATGCGAGGCGGCTGGTTGCGGAGGCACTGGGCGGATCGTTGCCCCTGACGGCTGATTTGATGCCCTCAACCAACCGAAACAACGCCTACGCGGTTATGCAGGGCCATGCCACGGTCGCCTGACATCGACAACAGACGTATCGGCAATGCCCAATTTCAACGGTCATACACGTACTCGCAATCGGGCGCAAGGGTTCATAAGAATTACAGCTTTTTGATTGTCCATGGCAGGCACGCCAAACATGCGTGTGGGCACGACCAATAACGCCTGAACAGAAAACCGGTACCACACCCAGCGCGGCCAGAAGCCGCCCAAAGGAGGACGACGCATGGAACTTCGCACCGCATCCGGCCCCAGAGACGTAAAGCACTACGACACCTCGCGCCTGCGCGAGGAATTCCTGATCGACAGCCTGTTTCAGCCTGACGAAATCAAGCTGGTGTACAGCCACATCGACCGCATCATTACGGGCAGCGCCGTGCCTGTCGCGGGGCCGCTGACCCTGTCCGGCGGTAGCGAGCTGCACACCGCACACTTTTTGGACCGGCGGGAGCTGGGTGTCATCAACATCGGCGGCGAAGGCGCCGTCACGGTGGATGGCGCGCGCTTTGCCCTGCGCAGCCGCGATGGCCTGTACGTGGGCATGGGGGCGAAGGAAGTGCGCTTTGAGAGCACGGACGCGGTAAGCCCCGCCAAGTTCTACCTGAACAGCGCCCCCGCCCACCGCACATGCCCCACTGTGCTCATCCGCCCGGAGGATTGCCAGAAGGTGGAGCTGGGCACGCTGGAGGAGAGCAACCACCGCACCATCTGCAAGTACATCCTGCCCGGCCAGGTGGAAAGCTGCCAGCTGGTGATGGGCATGACCAGCCTGATGCCCGGCAGCGTGTGGAACACCATGCCCTGCCACACGCACGACCGCCGTATGGAGGTTTACCTTTATTTTGACATGCCTGAGAATGCCGTGGTGTTCCACTATATGGGCGAACCCGCCGAAACGCGCCACATCGTGATGCGCAACCAGCAGGCGGTCATCAGCCCCAGCTGGTCCATCCACAGCGCGAGCGGCACGCGGGCCTACACGTTCATCTGGGGCATGGTGGGCGAAAATCAGGCGTTTGACGATATGGACCCCGTCGCCATGCAGGCGCTGCGGTAAGGCGGCAACGGGGATCTGTAACACTGTAGTGGTGCAGCCCGTCCGGAGCCTGCCACCGCGAGCATGAAACGATGGTGAAAAGGGGGAGTCACTTCGTTTCCCCCTGCCCGGCGGGCCTTAGCGTCGCGGGATACCTGACCGGCGCGACATGCCCTGCGCTTGGGCGCAATGTCGCATGTGCCAGTGTGTAACCGTGGAGCCGCGCAAACGATGTGCAATGTTTTGAACAGGTACGGCGCACAGCGCGCCGCCCCGCAGCCTGTGCGCCGCGATGGAAACGGCCGCTGCAAAGGCTTGAACCCATTAGGCAATGGCACACGGGATTTGATCGTATCTGGCATATTCCCCTTGACAAACGGCGCGGTACAGGTATAATGGAACCGTTTCCAGAGCGTTTCCGAAACACAACAGGATATCTTCATACGGAGGGATGCACCCATGGATATGATCGAGAAACTCTCGTTGGCCGGCATCGTGCCGGTGATCAAGGTGGAGGACGCGGGCGACGCGGTGCCGCTTTGCAAGGCACTGGCCGACGGCGGGCTGCCCGTCGCGGAGATCACCTTCCGCTCGGACGCGGCGGAGGAAGCCATCCGGCGCGTGCACGAGGCATTGCCGGATGTGATCCTTGGCGCGGGCACCGTGCTCACCACCGAGCAGGCGGACAGGGCCGTGGCCGCGGGAGCGACCTATATCGTGAGCCCGGGCCTCAACCCCGAGGTGGTGCGCCACTGCCAGAAGGTGGGTGTGCCCATCGTGCCCGGCTGCGCCAACCCAAGCGATATCGAGGTGGCGCTGTCACTGGGCCTCAAAACGGTCAAATTTTTCCCCGCGGAGGCGCTGGGCGGCCTCGCCCTCATCAAAGCGATGAGCGCGCCGTATGGCAACGTCAGCTTTTTGCCCACGGGCGGCATCGCGGAGCACAACTTGCTGGAGTACCTGAGCTTTGGCAAAGTCGTTGCCTGCGGCGGCAGCTGGATGGTGGATGCGAAGGCCATCGCCGCCAAGGACTGGCAGAAGATCGAGACCCTTACCCGCAGCGCGGTCAACCTGATGCTGGGGCTCACGCTGGCGCACATCGGCATCAACAGCGGCAGCCCGGAGCAGGCGGAGAAGGACGCCAAGGCCATCTGCGCGCTGCTGGGCTGGGATGTGAAGGACGGCAACAGCTCCACGTTTGTGGGCGCGGGCTTTGAGCTGATGAAGAAGCCCTTCCGGGGCACGCACGGGCACATCGCCATCGGCACCAACGACATCCGCCGTGCCAAATGGCATCTGGAGCGCCGCGGCTTCGCCTTTGACGAGGAGAGCGCCACTTTGAAAGACGGCAAGCTCAAGGCCATCTATTTCAGGGATGAGATCGCAGGCTTTGCGTTCCACCTGCTGCAAAAGTAAGCGGTGCGGAGCGCGCCCAAACACACATAAGGGAAAGGGTGTTTACCATGGCTGGTACGGTTGTAACGTTTGGCGAGATCATGCTGCGCCTCAAGAGCCCGGGATATGAGCGTTTTTTCCAGAGCCCTTCGCTGGAGGCCACCTTTGGCGGCGGCGAGGCCAATGTGGCAGTGAGCCTGGCGAACTTTGGTATGGGCGCGCGCTATGTGACGGTGCTGCCCAAGAATGACATCGGCGAGGCGTGCCTGCGCGAGCTGCGCGGCTTTGGCGTGGATGTGGGCAGCATCGTGCGCAAAGAGGGCCGCATGGGCATCTACTACTTGGAGACCGGTGCAGTGCAGCGCGCCAGCAAGGTGATCTACGACCGCGCGGGCAGCGCCATCGCCGAGGCCAAGGCGGGCGATATCGACTGGCAGAAGGCGTTCGCGGGTGCGACGTGGTTCCACATCACGGGCATCACCCCCGCCATCAGCGCAGGCGCGGCGGAGCTGAGCATGGAAGCCGTCAAGGCCGCCAAGGCGATGGGCCTGCACGTGAGTTGCGACCTCAACTACCGCAAAAACCTCTGGAAGTACGGCAAGACCGCCGATCAGGTCATGACCGAGCTGGTCAGGTATGTCGATACCGTGATCGCCAACGAGGAGGACTTCCAGAAGGCGCTGCTGCTGAAGGCGGAGAGCACGGGCGAGGTCGAGGGCGGCGAGCTGAACATCGAGCAGTATAAGGCCATTGCCAAGCTGGCCATGGACACGTATCCCAATGTGAAGCGCGTGGCCATTACCCTGCGCGAGAGCAAGAGCGCCAACCACAACGACTGGAGCGCCTGCCTGTTCAACGGCAGCGAGTTTATCCTGAGCCGCAAGTACGCCATTACCGACATCGTGGATCGCGTAGGCGGCGGCGACAGCTTTGGCGCAGGGCTCATCTACGGCCTGAACACCTATGCGGACGAGAAGACCGCGCTGGAGTTTGCCGTGGCGGCCAGTTGCCTGAAGCACACCATCGGCGGCGACTACAACCGCGTGACCGTGGGCGAGGTCGAGGGCCTGATGAAGGGCAGCGGCAGCGGGCGCGTACAGCGCTGAGCAACACGAAGATTACTTGGGGAGGTGTGACCATGGAGAACCTGTTTTCATTGCAGGGCAAGGTGGCGCTGGTGACGGGCGCAAGCTACGGCATCGGCTTTGCGATGGCGACCGGCTTTGCGCAGGCAGGCGCGACTGTCGTGTTCAACGACTTGAATCAGGAACTGGTGGATAAGGGCCTCGCGGCGTACCGCGAGCAGGGCATCGCCGCCCATGGCTATGTGTGCGACGTGACCGACGAGGCCGCCGTGAACGCGATGGTCAAACGCATCGAGGCAGAGGTCGGCGTGGTTGACATTCTGGTGAACAACGCGGGCATCATCAAGCGCATCCCCATGATCGAGATGACGGCGGAGCAGTTCCGGCAGGTGATCGACGTGGATTTGAACGCCCCCTTTATCGTCAGCAAGGCGGTCATTCCGTCGATGATCCAAAAGGGCCATGGCAAGATCATCAACGTGTGCTCGATGATGAGCGAGCTGGGCCGCGAGACGGTATCCGCCTATGCGGCGGCCAAGGGCGGCCTCAAGATGCTCACGCGCAACATCTGCTCGGAGTATGGGCAGCACAACATCCAGTGCAACGGCATCGGGCCGGGGTACATCGCCACGCCGCAGACCGCGCCCCTGCGCGAGAAGCAGGCGGACGGCTCCATGCACCCGTTTGACAGCTTCATCCGCGCCAAGACGCCAGCCAATCGCTGGGGCGAGGCGGAGGATCTGATCGGCCCCGCGGTGTTCCTCGCCAGCGACGCGAGCAATTTCGTAAACGGACATATCCTGTATGTGGACGGCGGCATTTTGGCGTATATCGGCAGGCAACCCTAACGCCCCGTTTCGCCAGAGCGCGCGGCAGCCTGTATGCAAGCTGCCGCGGGGCTTCCGCCCAGGCAAAAGGGTAGCACCCGCCCCCGCGCATCCCGCGCGGGGGTTTTACGTTTGCGTTGTAACACATGCCAGGGTCCCGTTACCTTGCCTAAAAGGCCCCCGCGTGCTACAATAAATCAGCCATAGTACATCGCGCATCCCGCGCGGCAAGGAGCATATACACATGACAGACGTCGTCATCATCGGGGCAGGCCCCGCGGGCCTGACCGCCGCTTATGAGCTTGCCAAAAAGCATGAGGGCTACCGTGTGACCGTGCTGGAAAAAAGCGATATGATCGGCGGCATCAGCAAGACCGTGCGCCATGGCGGCAACCGCATGGACATCGGCGGGCATCGCTTTTTCAGCAAGGATCAGGCGGTCATGGACTGGTGGCAGGAAGTGATGCCCTTGCAGGGCGCGCCGTCGATGGACGACCGCATTCTGGGCCGCGAGGTCACGCTGGCCGCAGGCGGGCCTGACCCCGAGGCGACCGACCGCGTGATGCTCACCCGCAACCGCGTGAGCCGCATCTACTACCACCACCATTTTTTTGATTATCCCATCAGCCTCAAGTGGGCCACGCTCAAAACGATGGGCTTTGGCACCACCATGCAGGTGGGCCTGAGCTACCTGCATTCCGCGCTGCACAAGCTGCCGGAGACGTCGCTGGAGAACTTCTACATCAACAGCTTCGGGCGAAAGCTGTATAGTATGTTTTTCGAAGGTTACACCGAAAAGCTGTGGGGCCGCCACCCGCGCGAGATATCTGCGGAGTGGGGCGCGCAGCGCACGAAAGGGCTCTCCATCCTGGGCATCCTGGGCGATATGCTCAGCAAGATCTTCATGAGCCCGGAGACGCGCCGCAAAAAGGTGCAGACCTCGCTGATCGAGGAGTTCCGCTATCCCAAGTACGGCCCCGGCCAGCTATGGGAAACGGTCGCGAGCGATGTGCGCGCGGCGGGCGGCGAGGTGCGAATGGGCTGCGAAGTAAAGGCCGTGGAGACCGCAGACGGTCGCGTGACGGCGCTCACCTATGTGCAGGATGGCGAAACAAAGCGCATCGAGGGCGATGTGTTCCTCTCCTCCATGCCGGTCAAGGACTTGGTGGCGGGCATGGCGGATGCTCCCGCCAAGGTCAAGGCTGTGGCGGAAGGCCTGCCCTACCGCGACTTTGTGACGGTCGGTCTGCTGGTCAATCGCCTGAACCTCAAGAACGAGACGCACCTGAAAACGCTGGGCGGCATCGTGCCGGATTGCTGGATCTACGTGCAGGACACCAATGTGAAGCTGGGCCGCATCCAGATTTTCAACAACTGGTCGCCCTATTTGGTGGCCGACCCGGAGCACACTGTGTGGATCGGGCTGGAATATTTCTGCACCGAGGGCGACGATTTTTGGCGCATGAGCGCTGAGGACTGTGCGACCTTCGCCATGGACGAGTTGGTCACCATGGGCGTGATCAATAGCCGCGCGGAGGTGCTTGATTTCCACCGCGAGCGTGTGCAGAAGGCCTACCCCGCCTACTTCGATACCTACGCCGACATGGATAAAGCCGTGGCATACCTGAGCGGCTTTGAAAACCTGTATTGCGTGGGTCGCAACGGGCAGCACCGCTACAACAACATGGATCATTCCATGGCGACCAGTTTCGAGGCCGTGCGCTGCATCACAGGGCAATCCGCCGACCGGCAGGCCATCTGGAACGTGAACACAGAAAAGGAATACCACGAGGAAAAGAAAGCCTGACGCAAGGGCTTCGCCCTTGACCAATCACCGCTGCGGCGAGGGTTTGGGCGAGTGGCAAGCAGCGGCTTGCGCACATGGAAGGCTGTTGTCTAGAGCCAATCAAGACGATACTATTGTAACAAAAACCGGACAAGGGTTTCGCACTTGACCTATCTCCGCCGCGGTGGGGGATGAAAGACACAGGAAACGGCGGCCTCCCAGCTTTGGGGGCCGCCGTTTTGCATATCCACGAAATTCGTCTGCGATATGAGTAGGGTCAGTTCATGCAATCTCCGTTTGTGCCCTTGCAGGCATCCGGCTCGTGGCCAACTTCGCGCAACCCGTCGCCCACGGGCAGGAACAGCCGCCCGCAAGCGGCGCAACGCAGGCCATCCAGCCGCGCGCCGCAGGTGCAAACGAAGCCGCGCTGCGTTGCCGGCACGCCGAGCATCAGCGCATGATCGGGCACGTTGGTGGTCACGACCGCGCCCGCGCCGATCATCGCGTTTTTGCCGATGATATGCCCGCACACGATGGTCGCGTTCGCACCGATGCTCGCGCCGTCGAGCACGCGGGTGGCCACGAACTTCTCATGCCCTTTGGGGTAGCGGGCGCGAGGGGTCAAATCGTTGGTAAAAACGCAGCTGGGGCCGCAGAACACGCCGTTGCCCAGCGTTACGCCCTCATACACGCTCACGTTGTTTTGCAGCTTGCAATCGTCCCCGATGGTCACGCGGCTGCCCACATACACGTTTTGCCCCAGCGTGCAGTTTTTGCCGATGCGCGCGCCGCCCTGCACATGCGTAAAGTGCCAGATGCGCGTGCCCTCGCCGATCTCGGCGCCCTCGTCCACGATGGCCGTGGGGTGGATGTTCATTGGCCAAACCTCCCACTAAAGTCGGTGGTGGCGCAGTTTTCAAGCGGCAGTTTGACAGGCAGGCCCGTGGCCGCGCTTTGATAGATGGCCAGCACCAGCTCCAGCGCGCGCATGCCCGCCTCGCCGCTTACGTAGGGCTCGCGGTTCTGGAGCACGGCCTGCGCCATGTCCGCATACAGGGGGGTATGGCCGAAACCGTAGATATTGGGCGGGTTTTCGCCAAACTCCATCTTGATGGTGGCGGGGTCGCCGCGCCCGTCGCGGAAATCCCACTCCTCGATCACGTTCACGCTCTTGCCGCCCGCCTTCACGGTGCCGCTCTCGCCAAATAGGTAGAGTGTCTCCTCCAGGTTGTGGGGGAACACGTTGGTCGTGCCCTCGATGATGCCGTAGGCGCCGCTCTCAAAGCGCACCAGCGCCAGGCCCAAGTCCTCCGCCTCGATGTAGCCGTGGCACAGGTTGTCGGTATAGGCGACCACCTCGCGCACGCCGTCGCCCATCATCCAGCGCAGCAGGTCGATGTTGTGGATGCATTGGTTCATCAGCGCGCCGCCATCCTGCGCCCAGGTGCCGCGCCACGGGGCTTGCTCGTAATAGTCCGGCCCGCGGTTCCAGCGCACGTGCGCCGCGCCGTGCAACATCCGGCCAAAGCGGTTTTCCTCCACGGCGGAGCGTATTTTCTGGATGGATTTGTTAAAGCGGTTCTGGTGGCAGGCGCATAGCTTGATACCCTTTTCGCGCGCGGCGGCTACCAGCGCGCGCGCGTCCGCCATGCTGAGCGCCAGCGGCTTTTCGATGATCAGGTTCGCGCCCGCGGTAATCACATCAAGGCCGATCTGCGCGTGCAGGCCGCTCTCGGTGGCGATGGCCACCAGCTCGGGCTTCACCTCCGCGAGCATCTGCCGGTAGTCGGTATAGCGGGCGACCTGCGCGCGCTCGCGCTCGGGCACCTGCGCAAGCACGGCCTCCATGCGCTCGGGCAACACGTCGCATACGGCGCACAGCGTGAGCGAGGCGGCGTTTTTGCACGCGGCGGCGATGTGGTTGGGCGCGATGCGGCCGCAGCCGATCAGCGCATACCGCAGTTTACGGGTCATGGGTGCATAACCCCTCTCTTTGCACATTCAAAGCCAAGCCACGGGCCTGCCTTGCGCGCCGTGCCATGCATGGCACGGCGTTAAGCAGGCGCCGGCCGCGGCTTACAGCAGGCGGATGTTGTCGCGCCGGGTCACGTTCTTCATGGCGTTTTTGGTGTCGAAGATCAGGCTGGCATGCTCGGCCACCATGTCGTAATCCACGTTGGTGTGCGCGGCGGTCACCATGACCAGGTCGCACGCCTCAAGCACCGCGGGGGTGAGGGCGGCGATGCCCTCCATGCTATGCCCTTCATGGCGGAAGCGGGGCACGTAGGGGTCGTAGTACGAAACCTCCGCGCCGTAGCCCTTGAGGCCCTCGATCACGCGCAGGGCGGGGCTCTCGCGGTAGTCGTCGATATCCTGCTTGTAAGCCACGCCCAGCACCAGCACCTTCGCGCCGTTCAGGGCCTTCTTCTGGTCGTTCAGAACGCGCATGGCGCGCTGGCAGCAGTATTCGGGCATCCGGTCGTTGATGATCATGCTTGATTCGATCATCGACGTGTGGAAGCCAAACTCGCGGGCTTTCCAGCTCAGGTAGTACGGGTCAAGCGGGATGCAGTGACCGCCAAGGCCAGGGCCGGGGTAGAACGCCTGAAAGCCGTAGGGCTTGCTTTTGGCCGCGTCGATCACTTCCCAGATGTTGATGCCCATGCGCTCGCACAGGATCGCCAGCTCGTTGATCAGGCCGATGTTCACATTGCGGTATGTGTTTTCGAGAATCTTCTCCATCTCGGCCACGGCGGGGCAGCTCACGCGGTGCACCGGCGCTTCCAGCACGGCTTCGTACAGCGTGGCCGCGATGTCGGTGCACTCGGAGGTCAGGCCGCCCACCACCTTGGGAGTGTTGCGCGTCTTATACACGGCGTTGCCGGGATCCACACGCTCGGGCGAGAAGGCGAGGTAGAAATCTACGCCGCAAACCAAGCCGCTCTTTTCCAGAATGGGGCGCAGCAGCTCCTCGGTGGTGCCCGGGTAGGTGGTGGATTCCAGCACGATCAGCATATCCTTATGCATAAAGGGCGTGATGCTCTCCGCGGAGGAGCGCACGTAGCTGATATCGGGCTGCTGGTGCTCATCCAGCGGGGTGGGCACGGCGATACACACGCAGTCGCAGCTGGCTACGGCGGCAAAATCACTGGTGGCCTTCAGGAGGCCGCTTTTCACGATCTCCTCCAGGTCATGGGCCACCACGTCGCCGATGTAGTTTTCGCCGCGGTTGACCATATCGACCTTTTCCTTCTGGATATCAAAGCCGATCACGTGAAAGCCCGCCTTCGCCTTTTCCACCGCCAGCGGCAGGCCCACGTAGCCAAGGCCCACCACGCCCAGCGTGACCGTGCGATCCTTGATCTTCTGCTTGAGTAAGGACATCTGTATTCTCCTTTGCAGGTTCGCGGACGCTGCCGCAAACGGATTCCGCCTTGGCTGTATGATCGCGTGCGGCATGCGTCGCCGCTCGTTTTTGAACCAACCTATGATACTTCAACTATCGCCGCTGTGTCAATGTTTCGGGCAAAGCGGCGCGGGGTATGGAAAAAAGAGTGGCGCGATTGTTACAAGTCCTGCGTACGATGGCTTCGGGCGCACACCGAGGTCGCGCAAGCCCTTCGAGCGCCTGCGCCGGGCGGGCGCGGCCAATGTAAAGCGGTTGTTCTGCGGGTGCGCAAACCCTTGCCGCGCAAGCGTTACACGCTTCACAAGCGAACGGTGGGAAAGCCCGCAAAGCTTGACAGCACCTTGCTTTGCATGGTATGCTAACACCACGTCGGCGTTTGCGTGCCGCGGAATCGAAGGAGGCGACCAACGGTGGCTGGCAATGCGGAGCAACTTGGTTTAATCGCCCTGCGAATTAAGGACCTGCGCGATATCGCGGGCCTGACCACCGCTCAGGTGGCGGAAAAGACCGGCATCAGCCTTGCGGAGTACGAGGCCTATGAGACCGGCACGCGCGATTTCAGCTTTTCGCACCTGTTCAACATCGCCGAGGCCCTCGGCGTGGATATCAGCGACCTTTTGACCGGCGAGAGCCCCAAGCTGCACGGCTATGTGCTCACGCGCGCGGGGCAGGGCCTCAAGTTTAACCGCCGCGAGCAGTACGTGTACCACCACCTTGCCTATAACTTCCGTGACAAGCTGGCGGAGCCGTTCATCGTGACCGTCGCGGAGGATGCGCCGGATGCGGAGAAGCAGGCTCACAGCCATGAGGGGCAGGAGTTTGACTACGTGCTCAACGGCAAGCTCAAGATCGTGCTGGGCGGCAACGACCTGTACCTGCAGGCGGGCGACAGCATCTATTACAACAGCGCCCTGCCGCACGTGATGTACGCGCTGGAGGGCGAGTGCCGGTTTATCGCCGTGGTGGTCAAGGAGGGGGCAAAGGCATGATGAAGCCGCTTTATGTAGACTATTTAGATTGCCCCGTGCAGTATGCCACGTATGATGATTTCAACAAGCGCTTCCGCCTGAAGCGGCCGCAGAGCTTCAACTTTGCCTACGACGTGGCGGATCGTATCGCCATGGAGGAGCCTGATCGCACCGCCGTGTTGTGGACGGATGAAACCGACGCGAGCATCCGTTATACTTTCGGGCAGCTCAAAGAGGACAGCGACCGCGCAGCCAACCTGCTCAGCGGCCTTGGCATCGGCAAGGGCGACAAGGTGATGCTCATTTTGCGCCGCCATCTCCAGTTCTGGCCCATCATCATGGCGCTGCACAAGATCGGCGCTATCGCGGTGCCCGCCACGCACCTGCTGACCGAGAAGGACATCGTATACCGCGTGACGGCGGCGGGCATCAAGGCCGCCATCATCACCGACAAGGACGAGAGCGTGCTCAGGGCCGCCGAGGCCGCGCGCGGCAAGTGCGAGGGCTTCACTACGCTGCTGGTGCTGCGCGGCGAGCGCGAGGGCTTCGTGAGCTTTGAAAACGGCCTGAAATCCGCCTCTGCCCTGTGGCAAAAGCCCGAGGGCGACCGCTACCCCCACAACCTCGATACCATGCTGCTCTACTTCACCAGCGGCACCACGGGCATGCCCAAGATGGTCATACACGACTATTTCTATCCGTTGGCGCACATCGTGACCGCGCTGTTCTGGCAACAGTGCATCGACGGCGGCCTGCACTTCACTATCAGCGAGACGGGCTGGGCCAAGAGCGTGTGGGGCAAGCTGTACGGCCAGTGGCTGACCGGCAGCGCGGTGTTCGTGTTCGACTTTGAGCGCTTCGTGGCCAAGGATGTGCTGCGCAAGATGAGCGAGCACCATGTGACCAGCTTCTGCGCTCCGCCCACGATGTACCGCTACATCCTACAGGAGGATTTCGCCAAGTACGACCTGTCCGCCCTGAAGCACTGCGCCGTGGCGGGCGAGCCCCTGAACCCCGATATGGCCGCCGAGTGGCTGAAGCGCACCGATATCAACCTGCTGGAGGCGTTCGGCCAGACGGAGCTGGTGGTCACGCTGGCGACGTTCCCCTTCATGAAGGTGTGCTGGGGCAGCATGGGCAAGCCCAGCCCCCTGTTCGATGTGGATATCATCGATGAGGAGGGCAACTCCTGCCCCGCGGGCGTAACGGGCGAGATCGTGGTGCGCACGGTGGATGGCGAGTTGCCCATCGGCATGTTCGGCGGCTACTACCAGAACCCGGAGCTGACCAAGACCGTGTGGGACGGAGGCATCTACCATACCGGCGACACCGCATGGCGCGACGAGTGGGGCTACTACTGGTACGTGGGCCGTGCGGACGACGTGATCAAGTCCAGCGGCTACCGCATCGGGCCCTTCGAGGTGGAGAGCGCGCTGCTGGAGCACCCCGCTGTGCTGGAGACGGCCATCACCGCCGCGCCGGACGAGCTACGCGGGCAGGTGGTCAAGGCGACCATCGTGCTGAAACCCGGCTACACCGCCAGCGAGGCGCTCAAGACGGAGCTGCAGGAGCACGTCAAGCGCATCACCGCGCCGTATAAATACCCCCGCATCATCGAGTTTGTGACCGAATTGCCCAAGACCATCAGCGGCAAGATCCGCCGTGTGGAACTGCGCGAAAAGGACAAGCTCAAGGCGGACTGACACCCCGGCGCGAAGCGCCGTTTCCCCCTCAACGCCCGCATTTTGCGGCGGGCGCAGGACAAGGAGGTTCTCCATGAAGGCTACGACCACCGCTTTTCGTTTGCTCACCCTGCTGTTGACTGCCGTACTGGCCCTCGGGCTGCTGCCCGTGCCTGCGGCCCAGGCCAAGACCGTCGCCGAGTGGCTTGAGGGCTACAAGACGGGCAAGGACTGGTTCGGGGCGGATTACAAGTACGACATCACCGACGAAGCCTGGGTCTGGGAGCAGCTGATGAAGCCCATGACCGTGCTGGATGTGGCGGAAAACGAAACGGTCACGCTGCTCAAAGAGCCGGGCGGCAAGCCCGTGAACACCGATAAGCTGGGTGGCACCATCGCGGGGCAGACGTCTGCCATCCATGTGCTGGGCGAGGACGAAAACGGCTGGACGCTGGTCGAGGGCATCGACGACTACAACCGCATCCTGCAGGGCTATGTCAAGACCAAGCTGATCAAAACCGTTACGCCCAACCAGAAGTACGGCATCATCATCGACAAGCTCACGCAGCGGCTGTACATCTTTATCGACGGCAAGTTTTTCAGCTCGGTGCTCGTTTCGACCGGATTGCCCAACGATGAGCAGCCTTATAACGAAACCTCGGCGGGCGAGTACATGCTCATCAGCTGGACGGGCGGCTTTGACGCGGAGGGCATGATCTGCGATATGGCTATCCGCTTCAACAATGGCGACCTGATCCACGAGGTGCCCCACAATGTGCTGGCGGACGGTACCAAGCGCTATAGCAAGTGGGAGGCGCAGCTTGGGCAAAAGGCCAGCCATGGTTGCATCCGTGTGCAGCGGCTGCCCAATGCCGACGGCGTGGATCAGCAGTGGCTGTGGGACAACATGAAGCGATACACCAAGGTGATCATCTGGGATGATGGGGGCCGCCTGATGCCCTACCCGGACGACAGCCTGCAACTGTACTACAACCCAAACGGCGGCAAGTACTACCACTCTACGCCGGAGTGCCCCACCGTCAAAAAGAAGTTCTATCCCCTGACCGCCTTCAGCTACAGCGAGCTGGACACCGGCGACTTCGCCAAGCTGGAGCCCTGCCCGGGCTGTACGCCGGTCAAGCGCAAGTCGGTGATCGACGCGGAAAACCTGGCACGCGGCGCCATTACGCAGGCGCAACTGGACGCGCCCACCGCCTCGCCTTCGCCTGACGCTGGGGCTGAATCCAGCCTTGCGGCCATGGACGACACAGGCGCCACCACAACGCCCATCACTGACGCCAGCGACCACGGCGACGTAGAGGTGACCATCTTCCGAAACGACGGCTCGGCCAAGTGACGCGTATTGCGGTGCTCGGCGGGCACGCCGGATGGACCACAGGCAACGCACAGGGCCGCGACGGTTTCGCCGCGGCCTTTGCCGTGGCCGGGGCATCCATGCGGCGCACAGGTACCGCTTGAGTGCGAAAACCGACGATTCGGCGCTTTCACCTGCCATGGGCGCACGGTTCTGGTATCATGACGGCAGGGCCGCAAGGCGGAACGGAGGCAACATGAACGCATTTCTGGAGAGGCTCAACCTGTGGAACGCGCGGATGAACGGCCTGCCCCGCAAGGGGATGCTGGTGGCTGTCACACTGCTGCTGACATGGCTGTTTTTCATCCTTGCGCCGCTGTGCTGGCCATTTTTGCTGGCGATGCTGTTTTCGATGGCGCTGGAGCCGCTGGTGCGCTTTTGTATAACGCACATGCGCCGCATCCGCTTGCCGCGGGGGTTGCTCACGCTGCTTGGCATGATCGTGCTCTACGGCGTGCTGGGCGTATCGCTGTTTGCGCTTGTCAAACGGCTGTTTCAGGAGCTGGTGGCGCTAGCCTATGCCACGCCCAGCTTCGTGCGCTGGCTCAGCGGCACGGCGGTGCCCTATGTGCAGGGGCTTTACCAACAGTACAGCGATGTGCTGCCCACCACGGTCATGACGGTGGTCAACAACGCCCTCTCCTCGCTGGGCGAGAACCTGATCAAAATGGCGGGCACGCTTTCCGCCTCGCTCACGGGCGGCGCGGTGCGTTTTACGGCGGCCATCCCGGGCGTGCTGCTGAGCATCGTGCTCACCATCATGGGCACCTATTATATGACCGCGGATCACGAGCGCATCCTGGCGTTCTTCCGGCGCACCTTCCCCACGGATGTGCAGCGGCACGGCAATATGCTCAAGCGCAACCTGTTTCGCTCGCTGTTTGGGCAAGTCAAAAGCCAACTGACGGTGTCGCTGATCATCACCACATTTCTGGTGCTGGCTTTTGTAATCTATGGGGTCAGGTACGGGCTGCTGATGGGCATCCTGATCGGCGTGGGGGATGCGCTGCCGGTGCTGGGCGCGGGACTGTTTTTGATTCCTTGGAGTATTTTTGAGTTCATCCTGGGGCATTACGGAAACGGCATCTTTATGCTGGCGGTGTACGTTGGCACCATCGTGATCCGGCAAATCAGCGAGCCGCGCATCGTGGGCGCAAATCTGGGCCTCTATCCGCTGGCGACGATGGTGGCCATCTTTGCGGGGTATCGACTGTTCGGCTTTCTGGGGCTGCTGGGCGGGCCGATTTTGCTGAACCTGCTCAAGGTGGTGCTGGAGGCGGATGACATCGCGCGTGGCGTGAAGCCCGAACCCATCCGTCAGCGCGGCGTGGGGCGTGCGGACAGGCGATGCGCGCCCGGCGAAAGCCCTAGCGGCGCGGCGGCAGGCGAGCAGAGCGAGGGTGGCTGCGTGCTTCCGCCGGAGGAGGCGGGCAGCCCGCCCTATCCGTCGGGAACCGACGACGCGGAGGGCTGAGCACAATGAAACGGGCCGGAGGCATTGCCTCCGGCCCGTTTCGCTACCGATCCGCAGATCGTTTACATGCCCTGCCGCGAGTAGTTGGGGCTCTCCTTGGTGATGGAGATATCATGCGGGTGGCTTTCCTGCAGGCCCGCGCCCGTGATGCGGATGAAACGGCCCTTCGTGCGCAGGGCGTCGATGGTTGGGGTACCGCAGTAGAACATGCCCGCGCGCAGGCCGCCCACCAGCTGGAACACCGTGTCGCTTAGCGGACCCTTGTAGGGCACGCGGCCCTCCACGCCCTCGGGCACCAGCTTGGGTGCGTTCTCCTGAAAATAGCGGTCGCTGCTGCCGTGGGCCTGCTGCATCGCGCCAAGGCTGCCCATGCCGCGGTATACTTTGAAGCTGCGGCCCTGATAGATTTCCATGTCGCCGGGGCTCTCGTCCACGCCCGCCAGCAGGGAGCCGATCATCACCGCGTGCGCGCCCGCGCCAATGGCCTTGGGGATGTCGCCGGAGTATTTGATGCCGCCGTCCGCGATCACGGAGACGCCGCTGATATGCGCCTCGGCCGCGCAATCCGCCACGGCGGTGATCTGCGGCACGCCGATGCCGGATATCACACGCGTGGTGCAAATGCTGCCGGGGCCGATGCCCACCTTGATGCAGCTGGCGCCCGCGTCGATCAGCGCCCGGGTCGCCTCACGGGTGGCCACGTTGCCCGCGATGATGGGCAGCGTGGGGAACACCGCGCGCAGCCTGCGGAGCATGTCCAGCGCGCCCTTGCTGTGCGCGTGCGCCGTGTCGATGGATACCACATCCACCTTGGAGGCGACCAGCGCCGCCACGCGCTCCAGGCAGTCGCCCGTTACGCCCACGGCCGCGCCGCACAGCAGGCGACCGTTGCCGTCTTTGGCGGCGTTGGGGTATTTGGCGATCTTCTCGATATCTTTGATGGTGATCAGGCCGCACAGCTCGTACTGGTCATTCACGATGGGCAGCTTCTCGATGCGGTGGGCGGCCAGCAACTTCTTGGCCTCCTCCAGCGTGGTGCCCACCGGCGCTGTGATCAGGTTTTTGCTGGTCATCACCTCTTCGATGCGGCGGCTGTCGTCGGTCTCAAAGCGCAGGTCACGGTTGGTGAGGATACCCACCAGCTTTTTGCCGCGCGTGATGGGCACGCCGCTGATGCGGTAGCGGGCCATGAGAGCCTCGGCGTCGCGGATCAGGTGATCCGGCGAGAGGAAGAATGGGTCGGTGATCACGCCGTGCTCGCTTCGCTTGACCTTATCCACCTGTGCGGCCTGCTCCTCGACGGTCATGTTTTTATGGATGATGCCCAGCCCGCCTTCGCGCGCCATCGCGATGGCCATGCGCGCGTCGGTCACGGTGTCCATGGCGGCGGAGAGCAGCGGGATATTGAGCTTGACGCCCGGCATCAGCTGCACGGAGGTATCCACCTCGCGGGGGAGCGTCTCGCTCTCGGCGGGGACCAGCAGCACGTCGTCAAAGGTGAGCCCCGTGCGGAGGTTCTCTTCCAGCATAAATCCCATCCTTTCTGTTCGATACATTGCGGCTATTGTACCAGCGAGGGGGGCATGTGTCAATGCAGCCATAGGGTCCGCAACGGCAAGAAAAGCATATGTCGAAGGTTCTGTGCGCCTATTGTACCATACCGGGCAGAGCGATACAATGCGCCTGCCGGAGGGGTGATTTTTGGAAAAGGGCGGCGAGGAACAGCGGTAAAGCACAGGCATGTGATCAGGCGTGTCTTGCGCATCAGTGCAGGCGAAAACGTGGAACAACACAAGGGCGCGTAAGTGTGATAGTTCAGTGCTTCGCGTACGGGGAGTCGTGCATGCAAGGCCTCATTGAGTCATCATCCTGTCAAATGCGGACGGGGAACGCACCCACACCTCTGTAAAAACTGCGGGCGCGAGCATTTCGGTAGAAAGGGGGCGTTGCGCGCCTCCAATGCAGACGCGGCTCGGAGCGATTCGAAATTTAACGAAACATTATCGAAAACCATATCGACCATACAGAAAAGCCGACAAAATCAGGCTTTTTGCAGAATGCGAGGAACGCAACGACGGAGAGCCACGCGCCTGTGATAGCAAGAAAAGGTCGATTTGCAGACATAGCATACAACTTTCGGAGCAGTTGTATGTTTGTGAAAGAATTGCTTTTGTAGGTTTTTCCAAAAACGTTTTTCGGTTTCCGGTTTCATGTGCTCGGGCACAACGCACATCGGATGCGCGGAAAGTCAGGGAAAGCTTATACAGTAAGGAGTGTGCCAATGTGTCTTCTGGGGCAAATAGGGCTTGCAATTTCGAATCCGCCGCTGTATACTGAGTAGGCGAAAACGATGTAGTTGCATATCAAATCCGCTGTGGAACCGGTCGGCGGAAGAAGCGGGGGTGCGGGCGTGGCGGTAACCATCCGGGAGCTGTCCAAAAAGTGCGGATTATCCATCTCGACCGTCAGCAAGGCGCTGAACGGCTATACCGATATCAGCGAGGCCACCCGCGAGGCGGTCACGCAGGCTGCCAAGGAGATTGGCTACTACCCCAACTCGCACGCGCGCGCGCTCAAAACCAAGCGCAGCTACAACCTGGGCGTGCTGTTCGTGGACGACCGCCAGAGCGGCCTTACGCACCCGTTCTTCTCCTTCGTGCTGGAGAGCTTCAAAAAGGAAGCCGAGCGCAACGGCTACGATATCACCTTCATCAGCCATAATATGGGCGAGAGCACCATGACATACCTGGAGCACTGCCACTACCGCGAGGTGGACGGCGTGTGCATCGCCTGCATCAATTTTCTGGAGCCGGAGATCACGCAGCTGGTCAACAGCGAGTTGCCCATCGTGACCATCGACCACCTGTTCAATAACCGCACGTGCATCCAGTCCAACAACATCACCGGCATGCAGATGCTGCTGGAGTATGTATACGGGCAGGGGCACAGGCACATCGCCTACATCCACGGCCCCAAGAGCGCTGTGACGGACACGCGCCTTGGCTCGTTCTACCGCACAGCCAACGCGCTGGGCATCGACGTGCCGGACGAGTACATCGACGAGTGCGACTATACCGAGCAGGCCTCGGTCTACCGCGCGACCCGGAGGCTTTTGTCGCTCAAGGAACGGCCCACCTGCATCCTGATCTCGGACGACTATGCTGCCCTGGGCGCATATGAGGCGGCATCGGATCTGGGGCTGTCGATCCCCAGGGATATCTCCATCGCCGGGTACGACGGCATCCCCATGATGCAGCTGATGAAGCCGCGCCTGACCACCATCCGGCAGGATACCAACCGTATCGGCGCGGAGGCCGCGCGCAGGCTGGTGGCGCTGATCGAAAGCCCCAAGACCACCATCCCGGAGATCATGGTGGTGCCTTGCTCGCTGATCGAGGGCGAGACGGTCGGCCCGCTGACCTGACCCATGCAAGGCCTGGTCGCCCGTGGGCATTGGTAGCCGCCAGGGTTGCGGCGCCAGCTTCGCCCGTGGGTGATACGCATACCCGACGCTTGCCGCGCGCCCCCTCCGAAGGGGCGCGCCGCTGGCGTCGGGAGCCGTTTTACCACCCGGCCCGCGTGGAATGCGGGCGTACCCCACACCAGCCCCATGCCGCGACGCGGCAGCAGTACCAGACCGCGATGCGCGCATATAAGGAGGAAACCCCCATGAACTACGGCCACTTCGACGACGCCCGAAGGGAGTTCGTCATCACCCGGCCGGATACGCCCTACCCGTGGATCAACTACTTGGGTGGCGAGGAGTTTTTCTCGCTGATGAGCAATACCTCCGGCGGATATTCGTTCTACAAGGACGCGCGCCTTTTGCGCCTCACGCGCTACCGCTACAACAATGTGCCCACCGACGCGGGCGGCAAGTACTTCTATATCCGCGACGGGCAAAGCGTGTGGAACCCCGGCTGGAAGCCCACTCACACCGCGCTTGACGGCTACGAGTGCCGCCACGGCCTTGGCTATACGGTCATCACTTCGCACAAGGACGGGCTGCGCGCGGAGCAGTGCGCCATGGTGCCCCACGGCTTCCGCGCCGAGGTGACGCGCCTGACCCTGACCAACGAGAGCGCCGCTGAAAAGCGGGTGAGCCTGTACAGCTTTGTGGAGTTTTGCCTGTGGAACGCGCTGGACGATTCCACCAACTTCCAGCGTAACTACGCGCTGGCCGAGATGGAACTGGAGGACGGCGGCGCGACCATCTACCACAAGAGCGAGTACCGCGAGCGCCGCAACCACTACGCCGTGTATGCCGTGAACGCGAAGGTGGACGGCTTTGATACCGACCGCGAGAGCTTCATGGGCCTTTATAACGGCTTTGACAAGCCGGACGTCGTCATGGCCGACCAGCCTCAAAACAGCGAGGCGCACGGATGGGCCCCCATCGCCAGCCACTGTATCAAAAAGACCCTTGCGCCAGGCGAGCGTGTGAGCTACATCTTCGTGCTGGGCTACTGCGAGAGCCCCAAGGATCAGAAGTTCGTCGCGCCGGGCGTGATCAACAAGAGCGATGCGCACGCACTGCTGGCCGCTTTCCGCACGGACGCGCAGTTCGACGCCCGCCTTGACGAGCTCAAGGCATACTGGGCCGATCTGCTGAGCCGCTTTACCATCCGCAGCGCGGATGAGAAGCTCGACCGGCAGGTGAATGTTTGGAACCAGTACCAGTGCATGGTCACGTTCAACATGAGCCGCTCCGCCAGCTATTTTGAAAGCGGCATCGGGCGCGGTATGGGCTTCCGCGATTGCAGCCAGGATCTGCTGGGCTTTGTGCACCTGATCCCCGAGCGGGCGCGGGCGCGTATTTTGGACATCGCGGCCACGCAATTCCCCGATGGAAGCGCCTACCACCAGTACCAGCCGCTCAGCAAGCGCGGTAACCTGGACGTGGGCAGCGGCTTCAACGACGATCCGCTGTGGCTGGTCTACGCCGTGCTCGCCTACGTCAAGGAGACCGGCGACATGAGCATCCTGAGCGAGAATGTGGATTTTGACAACGACCCGGCACTCGCCGCGCCCCTGACGGAGCACCTGCGCCGCGCGTTCCGCTATACCGCGACGCACAAGGGCCCCCATGGCCTGCCGCTGATCGGCCGCGCAGACTGGAACGACTGCCTGAACCTGAACTGCTACTCCGCCGAGCCGGGCGAGAGCTTCCAGACAGTGACCAACAATGACACCGGTATAGCGGAAAGCGTGTTTATCGCGGGCATGTTCGTTGGCGTGGCCGACGATTATGCCGACCTGCTGGCGCTGGCGGGCGATGGGGCCGAGGCGGCCTTCGTGCGCGGGGAGAAGCAGCAGATGGTCGCGGCCATCGAGAAGCATGGCTGGGACGGCGGCTGGTTCCTGCGCGCGTATGACGCGAACGGCGACAAGGTGGGCTCCAAAGAGTGCGACGAGGGCAAGATATTCATCGAGCCGCAGGGCATATGCGTGATGGCTGGCGTGGGCAAGGAGAACGGCATGGCGCAAAAGGCGCTGGACGCGACCCGCGAGCACTTGCTGTTTGAGTACGGCGTGGTGCTCAACTGGCCCGCCTACCGCAGCTACCGCCTGAACCTGGGCGAGATCAGCTCCTATCCGCCGGGGTACAAGGAGAACGGCTCGGTGTTCTGCCACAACAATCCGTGGATCATGATCGGCGAGACGGTGCTGGGCCATGGCGACCGCGCGTTTGACGTATACCGCCGCGTCGCGCCCGCCTATATCGAGGATCAGCAGCTGCACCGCACCGAGCCGTATGTCTACAGCCAAACGGTGAACGGCAAGGAGAGCTACCGACCGGGCGAGGCGAAAAACAGCTGGCTCACGGGCACCGCAGCGTGGAACTTCTACGCCGTATCGCAGGCGATGCTGGGCATCAAGCCGCAGTTTGACGGGCTGATGGTCGACCCATGCCTGCCCGCGCACATCCGCGAGCTAACAGTGCACCGCGCGTTCCGCGGCAACACATTTGAGATCGCCATCCAGAACCGCAGCGGCGGCGAGAAGGGCGAGGTCAAGGTGAGCGTGGAGGGGATGCCCATCGAGGGGCAAACCATCCCCGTGCCGGAGGGAACGGGCAAGACCTACCGCGTGGCGGTGACCGTCGGCTGAGGCGCGCCGCCGTTATCAACGTTGCCCATGGGCTGTTTGCCCGCAAGATAGAAACGGCGTTCCCCAAGCGGGAGCGCCGTTTTGATATGTACAACATGCCGATGGACGCACGATTTACGGCGTTGCGACCTGCGCAGGTTCCATGGCGGCCACCTCCAGCGCAGTCACCTTTGTGTCATCGTCGACCGTACCGCTGAAGTACACCCGCAGGGCCTCTCCCTCGGCGGGTAAAGTAGAAAAGCGGGTAGCGCCATCCACTGATACGGCATAGGCACCATCGGGCGTGGTCAGGGTGAAGCCCGCGTCGCTCACGGCGGTGGCAGTTCCGCTCAGTACCGGCACCACCACGTGCAGCGCGCCGATCTGCGGGGGCATGCTCAGCGCCATCACACCGCCGTAATACACGGTGATGGGCACGCCGCGGTATACGGGCGGGAAGCCGTCGCCCAGGTGAACGATGGCTTTTTCCACAAGGCTGTCCCCCTCGACGATGCAACCGTTTTGCAGTATCTCCGTCACGATGCCGCGGAGCACGTAGCAGCCCACGCTCAACGCGGTCACCTGCGGAGGCAGGCTGCGGGTCATCACGCCGTTATAGGTGACCAGCACATACTGGCCCACGGCAAGGGTATCCTTCGCGGCGATGCCGTCGTACACGGTGAGTGCATCGTCCAGGTTCACGCGCACCTCGCCCAGCGCCTCGTCCTGCATCAGAAAATAGCCGTCGCCCACCTCGGTGATCAAGCCCTGCAGCGTTTTGTCCGTCGCACTCTCCGCGCCTGCCGGGGCAAACGCGCCCAGTGAAAGCATCAGGCAGAGCGCGATCGTCAGTACTTTTTTCGTCATTCGTAGGTACCTCCTTTGTAGTCTCACTCTTTTGGACGAGCACCTGCTTGAAAGGTTCCCCGCACGGGGCAAAAACCCTTTTTACCCCTTGGCGGTGCAACGGTTTCACAGCCCCTGCGCGCAAACCACGCAGGGGGCGCTCAAGTGTCGGTCAGGCCGGTTGATAAGGGCAGCGGGCTATGCTATGCTTCGTCTGTACAGTGGACAAAGGCACAAACGCGCGATGGGCGCTGGCCCGCGCGCTCACCAACGGCCATGGCAAGGAAAGGCGGAGAATAACAATGAAAATCGGTCTGATCGTATTCAGCCAGACGGGTAACACGCTCAAGGTGGCGCAGGCTTTGGAATCCTCCCTGAAGGACGCGGGGCACGAACCGCAGCTCCTGCGTGTGACGGTCGCCTCCAGCGACCCCAAGGACGCGCAGGCCCCCGTGCTGGTCGATAAGCCCGACCCCAGCGGGTTTGATATGGTGTATTTTGCTTCGCCTGTGCAGGCGTTCTCGCTGGCACAGGCAATGGCGGCGTACCTCAGGCAGATGCCCGCGCTGGGCGGCAAGCGCGTGGCCTATTTCGTGACGCAACACTTGCCCTACCGCTGGATGGGCGGCAACCATGCGCTGGCACAGTTCAAGGCCGCGCTGGCGGCCAAGGGCGCCAGCCTGACGGCCAGCGGCGTGGTCAACTGGTCGCGCAAGAACCGCGACCAGCAGGTGGCCCAGTTGCTGGGCGAGCTGACCGCAGCCTCGCCCGTGAACCTGTGAGGTGCCCATGAAAGCAAAGCTCAAGATCATCGGCATCGTGCTGCTGGTGCTGATCGTGGCCATGGTGCTGTTTGCGATGGTGGGCCTCACGGAGGCGCTGAACGTGAAGATCGGCACGGTGGACATGCAGACTGTGGCGGACGGGCAGTACGTGGGCACGTATGAAAACGGCCGCTTCAGCAACACCGTGACCGTGACGGTCAAGGACCACCGCATCACCGCCATCGACTCCGCCAAGGCGGAGGACAGCGGGGTCAAGACCGTGCGCACGCTGCTGGACCGCGTGATCGAACAGCAGCGCCCGGATGTGGACGTGGTCGCGGGCGCGACGGCCACCAGCAGGAGCGTGCTCAAGGCTGTGGAAAACGCACTGACGAAGGCGACGGCACAATAGAAGCATTAACGCGCGACCCTGTCCGCATAGAGCCTGTTTGCGCCCCGTATCGGCCATATACCGGCGGGGCTCGAGCCAAAGCACACTGATCGCAAAGCCACCCCTTCGCCTGCGCGTCTGCGCGGGCGAAGGGGTGGCTCGTTTCCATGCAAGGATAGAGACAGTCGGCCTACTTGTGATACCGCTGACCGGCGTTGATCTTGAGCGCGCGGTACAGCTGCTCCGCTAGCACGACGCGCGCCAGCTGGTGCGGCAGTGTCATGCGGCTGAGGCCCATCCGTTCGTCCGCGCGGGCCAGTACGCTTGCGTGCAGCCCCAGCGAGCCGCCGATCACGAAGGCGATATCGCTGCGGCCCGCGAGCTGCAGGCCGCGGATGCGTTCCGCCAGCTCCCCGCTGGTGGGCTGCTTCGCGTCTACGCATAGGGCGACTACATAGGCATTTGGCGGCAGTTTGACAAGCAGCCGTTCGCCCTCGGCGCGCAGGGTGCGCTCGATGGTCGCGTCGGTCAGCTGCTTAGGCTCCGGCTCGTCCGCCACCTCCAGCACGGCGCAGGGGGTGAGGGCGGCCATCCGCTTGACATATTCCGCCACCGCGTCGGCATAGAAGCGCTCGCGCAGCTTGCCGACGCACACGATGCTAAGCCCCATGCTCGCCTCCGGCAGCCAGCAGGGTAAAGAGCGTCGCATCCACCGTCACGTTACGGAAAAGCCGGCCAAAATAGTTTGCATCGCCGCCGCGGATGAACAGGATGGTCAGATCCTCCTCCTGCCCCACATGCTCCACGGTGTGCTCCGCTCCAAGGATATCCCGTATGCGGCAGCCGTCGGCAAAGGCCGCGCCGTCGCCCTCGTTTACCAGCAGCGCGAGGCCGCGGCCTTCAAACACCGCCGCCTCGTCCATCACCCGAAATTCCATGGCAACCTCCCGTTTGGCCGCGTTTGGGCGCGGCAGGTTCGCGGGCCGTACAGGGCCGCGCGAGCGTATCATACGCCGATTTTCGCACTTGGAAACATCCGGCTGGGCCGGATGCAAAAGCAGAGCACTCACGGTGGCGGGCCAAACCCACGTCGCCTGGCCGACGCGCTAGACACAGTACAAGTAGCTGGGCCGGTAACGCTCAGCCACATGGAGCGACACCTCCGGGCCCACGGCCACGCCCGCGCCGGTCAGCGCGGTGTGCGTGGTGCGGTAGGCCATGTCCGGGGTGTTGTTCTCCTCGCTCAGGTGGCCCAGCAGCAGGTGGCGCGTGCCGCACTGCGCCAGGCGCACGGCGGCCTCCGCGCCCGCGTCGTTGCTCAGGTGGCCCTTGCGGCCCAGGATGCGCGCCTTCAGGTGCTGGGGATAGTGGTTGTTTTTGCGCAGCAGCTCGGGGTCGTGGTTGCTCTCCAGCAGCACGATCTCCGCCCCGCAGATGGCGTCGCACACCGTTTGGGGAAAATAGCCCAGGTCGGTCGCCACGGCCACGCTGTGCCTGCCGGTAAAAAAGCGGTAGCCAACGGGGTCGTTTGCGTCGTGGGGGATGGAGAAGGGCGCCACCTCGATATCGTCCAAAAAGAAGCTCTCGCCCGCCGTGATGGGCACGCGGTGCCGGGCGGGTACGTCGCCCAGCGTGCTCTCCATGCCCGCCCAAGTGCCCTCGGTGGCATAGATGGGCACGCCCAGCTTGCGGCTGACCACCCCCGCGCCCTTGATGTGGTCGCTGTGCTCATGCGTGATCAAAATGGCGTGCACCGCGGCGGGGCTCAGGCCTGCCTTGACCATCGCCTCCAGCGTTTGCCTGCCGCTCATGCCGCAGTCGATCAGCAGGCCGCCGTGCTCGGTGGAAAGGTAGACCGCGTTGCCGCTGGAGCCGCTGAAAAGGGTACAAAATTGCAAAACCGCGCCGCCTTTCAGGGTGTTCCCTACAGGGGAAAACACAAAATGTGGTAGGGATACCGGCTGTATTCTACCACGAATGGCAGGGCGGCGCAATGCGAACGGGCGAGCGGTGGCGAGGCCAAGCTGCGTGACGCTTCCACGGCTCTGCCGGTCGGTACGCACAGGGCGCTGCAACGGGCCAATGGACGGCGAGATTTGCGTCATCGCGCCGCCATGTTCACTCGACCCAGTCTACAGAGCCCAGGTATCCAAAAACAGCTGCACGTGCGTGTCGCGCTGGGCAAGGGCCTCCAGATCGGGATCCCGCAGACCGAACGCGAGCGACGAGGCGTAGAACTCATACACGAAGAAGGCATGGTATTCCCGCGCGGCGAACGAGGGATCGGCCACACGCATCCGGCCCGTTTGCATCAACCGCTCGAAATAGGCTGTAATCATGCGGCGAGGCACGTCGATCATCTCCGTGAGCAGCATCAGGCGGATGCGCTCGTTTTGAAACTGCTCGCGCATCAGGATCACACCGATCAACGCATTGAGCGGGTCGCTGAAAAACACGTCGTTGGCGTGGGTCACGCCATCGAGAAAGCGCTGGACATCCACCGCCTCGGATGCGTTGAACGCAGGGTGCACCCGCTCGCGCAGGCCTACGCAAAACATGGACACGATCTCGTCCAGAATGGCTTCTTTGCTGGGGAAGTGGTTGTAGATCGAGGCCGCCTTGATGCCTACCGCCGCCGCGATCTCCCGTGTGGTCACGGTGCCAAACCCTTTTTGGGCAAACAGGTCTATGGAGGTGCGCAAAATCTTCTCGCGGTTGCCGAGGTTGGCGGGATCGGCGCTGATCTGCTGCATGGGGATTTCTCCTTTGCAATGATTCTTACGATATCGTAAACTAACATTGTTAGTTTGTCAAGGTTTAGGCGGAGAATGTATGGATATGAGCAGAACACGCTACAAGCTGCGCCTGGCAACGTACCGGACGACCTGAACCGTGAGACAAAATAACAGCGAGTGGGCAGATAACGCCAACGACCCCGGCGACCCGTGGGCCCTTACTTTTGTATGCACCCAGGGAAATAGCGGTTTTGGGTGTCCATGATCGTTATGCCAACACGGTTCAATGCTGAGATACCGGAAGAAACCTATTAGAAGAAACGCTTACGACGCTTTCATGCAAAACAGATGTGGGTGGATAGTTTTCAAAATTTTCTTATTAGGCCTATTGACAAACTAACATTGTTAGTCTATACTTCGGACTAACGTCGTTAGTTACGCGCGAAAGCGTTGTGAACAAACGCTTTCGGGTGACCTGCGACGCATCATGTCAAACAATCGTCAACCTTGAAGGAGTGGAAACCATGGGGAAGGTACTCATCGCCTACGCGACCAAGACCGGCACCACCGCGGACGCTGCGGCGTTGCTGGCCAAACGGCTTACGAAGCCGTTCAGCCTTTATGACCTGAGCAAGAAACCGCGCGCCGCTGAGCTTGACCTGCGCGCCTACGACATCATCGTGTTGGGCACGGGCATGTATTGTGGCAGGCCCCGGCGCGAGCTGGCCGCCTTCTGCCGCGAAAACGAGGCGCTACTGCGTGGCAAAAAGCTGTTCCTGTTCACCTGCGGCATCGGCAGCGAGCAGGAGGAGATCGGTTACCTGCGCAAGGAGCTGCCCGCGGGCGTGATGGAGCATATCGTGCTGTATCGACATGTTGGCGGCGAAATACGGCTGGACAGGCTGGGCGCGTTGGCGCGCTTTGGCCTGGGCCAATACCTTAAGCACTGCGAAGTAAAGCCCGCCCTGAGCGGCGAGGCCATCGGGGTGCTGGGCGCCGCGATCGACAAGGAGGGGGAATGACCATGGCGCAGACGCGCAACATGGGCCGGAAGATGCCCAAAATACTGATAGTGGCGCTGACCGTCGTGAGTGTGCTGGCGCTGCTGATCGGCGGGATGATGGGCTTCGCGCTGCTGGGCAGGCAACCCACGTATGACCTGACCCTTGCGGGCGTGAATGCCGCGGGTCTGGCGGACGGAACCTACACCGGCGACTATGCGGCGTTCCGCTTCAGCAACACCGTGGCCGTGACCGTCAAGGATCAGACCATCCGGGACATTCAGGTGGTCAAGCCGCAGGTGCTCGCCAAGGAGGCAACCATCACAGCCCTGCGAGGCGAAGTGCTGGCCGCGCAGAGCACGGCGGTCGATACGGTCGCCAGCGCGACCATCGACAGCAAGGCATACCTCAAGGCGGTCGAAAACGCCCTGACCGACGGGCGCTGAGACGGTTTCCATCACCCTCATACTGAAAAACAAACGGGACGCGCAGACCCTTGCGGTGTGCGCGTCCCGTTTTGATCGTGATCGATTCAAGGCTCAGGGCAGGTACGTCCAACCCTCGTCTCCATGGTAGACCATCAGCCTAGTCATGCCGCCATCCACGGGCAGCAGCTGGCCGGTGATAAAGCTGCTCTCTTCCCCACAGAGGAACAGCACGGCGTTCACGATATCCTGCGGGGTGCCCACCCGCCCCACGGGGTGCTGCAGGCGATCCGCGTCGCCAAACACGCTGCCGGTGGTGTCGATCCATCCGGGGGCAATGGCGTTCACGCGCACTTTGCCCGCAAGCGTTACGGCCAGCGCGTGCGTAAGTGCGGTGATGCCGCCCTTGGCGGCGGTATAGCTCTCGGTATTGGGCTGGCTCATCAGGCAGCGGGTGCTGGAGATGTTCACGATGGCTCCACCCGCGCGAAACGCGCCCATCAGGCGACGGGTCAGGTAATAGGGTGCGGCTACGCCCACGCGCAGCACATAGTTGAAATCGTCAAACCCGCAGGTATCCAGCCCGCCGCGCGTGAGCATGGCGTTGTTGATAAGGTAATCCACCTCGGGGGTCTGTGCGAGCACGTGATCCACAAAGCCGCCGAGCGCCGCTTCGTCGCCGATATCGCCCTGATAGCCGTCGCAGGGCAGCATGTCCATGGTATGGACGGTCGCGCCGCGGGCGCGGAAAGCGTCGCAGATGGCCTTGCCGATGCCGCGCGCCCCACCCGTGACCACCGCTACCTTCCCCTGCATATCCATCGGGCGATACCTCCTTGAGCGCGCAAAGACAGGCGCGCCTGTTTCGATGTGAACGATGTTGACCGCGGGCGACCGCCCGTGCCGCACAGGGCGAGTGTACCACGCCCGCAAGGCCGCCGCAAGGGCAACATGTGTGCGCCGTAAAAAATGAAAACAAACGTTCGCAAATTGCCTGTAAACGCTTGCAAAGCAAGGGCTGTAATGCTATACTGTGCGCGTCGCAAGCGAGCGTTGCTGTCGCTGGAGCGAAAGGAAGGGTTCCCTATGGGTCTTTTGGCCGAAATGCACAACATTGGGCCGGTCGTGGAGCAGCAGTTGATCGACGTGGGCATCACCACGCCGGAGGAGCTGAAAGCCGTGGGCGCGGAGGAAGCCTGGCTGCGCATCCAGTGCGTGGATGCATCCGCATGCATCCATCGCCTGCTGGGCATGGAGGGCGCCATACAGGGCGTGCGGAAAACCGCGCTGCCCGAGGCGCGCAAGGCCGAGTTGAAGGCGTTTTACCAACAGCACAAGCTATAAGCGCAACGGAATACAAAAATGACCGGCGTGGGCGAATGTTGCCAACGCCGGTTTGCTTATGTACAGCGGAATATTTTGCCGAAGCGTCATCAATGTGGTACAATAGCCGCAGGGAGGTGACGGTATGGGCAACGCGCCGGTCTTATCCGCCAACCAGTATGTGGACCCGTATTGCAGCGGCTATTGCACGGTCATCAGCAATCAGGCGCAGATGGGCTTCCAGCATACGCACAACTATTACGAGGTGTTCCTCGTGCTGGAGGGGCAGGCCGTGCACCTGGCCAACACCGTGGCCGCGCCCCTGCAAAAGGGCAGCATGGTGCTGCTGCGGCCAGAGGACGAGCACTGCTACCTGCCGCCCATGTCGCCGGATTTCCGCTTTTTGAACCTGATCGTGACCGAGGAAGTGATCCAGAAGGTAGTAGGCTTTCTGGGGGAGGGGTTCGACAGCGTGCTCTCCTCCACGGGGGAGTATCCGCGCCATTGCGAGATCACGGGAAACGAGTTTGACCGCGTGCTGGAATCGCTCAATACGCTCATGCTCTTTCCCAAGGGCGACCTGGATCGATATAATACGCTGTTTCGCATCACGGCGCTGGATGTGCTCAGCTGCTTTTTCCACCAAACGATGCTGAGCGACCACCTCGACTATCCCGAGTGGCTGCGCTTTTTGGTGCTGGAGATGCAAAAGAAGGAGAACTATGCGCGCGGCCTGCCCGCGATGTACGAGATATCCAAATACACGCCGGAGCACCTGTGCCGCGCGTTCCGCAAGTATCTGGACACGTCGCCCACACGCTTCCTCAACGCCATCCGGCTGGACGAGGCTGCGCTGCGGCTGATCTACACGGGCGATGAGATCATCGATATCGCGATGGATATCGGGTTTGACAACCTCTCGCACTTCTACCACCTGTTCAAGCAGCGGCACGAGATGTCGCCCCTTCGGTACCGTAAGCTTTCGCACAATTCGCCCCAGCCCAAGGCGATCTTCTAGCGCGGCGGGAAACGGGGGAGGCCGAAACCGCTTGACAAAACGACAAAAAAAGCACGCCCCGCGCATGGTTTGCGGGGCGTGCCTTTTGCGCCTGTGCCTGCGGCTTGGCCGCGTTACAGCTGCCGGTTGAAGATCTCGCTCTGGGTCAGAAATGTCTCGACGGTGTCAAACCCCAGCTGGTTGAGCAGCTCCAGCACATAGGGGTTTTGCAGCGGGGTGGGGTACTCGGCCTCGCCGCCGTAGCGCTCCACGTTCACGCGGCCTTCCTCGCGGGGCAAAATCGCCTTAGGACCGCCCACGCAGCCGCCCACGCAGCCCATGCCCTCGAAGAAGTTCGCGTCGCGCTCGCCTGCACGGATGGCCTCGATCATCGCCCGGCAGGCGGGGATGCCCGCCGCCGTGCGGGTGCGGATCTGGATGCCGCGGCCGGGGTGCAGCTGGTTCACGGTGGCCTGCACGGCCTCGCTCACGCCGCCTGCCCGCGCATAGATGCGCCCCGCGCGGGAGGAGTGGTCGCGTTCGCTGTCCTCAAGGGTTTCGGGGTGGATATCGGCGGCGGCGAAGATGTCTTGCACCTCCTGAAAGGTGAGCACATAATTCACTGCGCCCACCAGGTCGGGCTCGCGCGCCTCGGCCTTTTTGGCGATGCACGGGCCAATGAAGATGGTGAGCGAATCCGGGTGCAAAATCTTGATGGTGCGGCCCGCCGCGACCATGGGCGACACCGCGCCGGGCACGTGGGGCATCAGTTCATGGTATACCTTTTTGAGCATGGCGATCCACATGGGGCAGCAGCAACTGGTCAGCTGGTAGTCGTCCTCGGTGTGGATGTTGTGGTCAAACTCCAGCGCTTCCTTCAGGGTGAGCACATCGGCAAACAGCGCCACCTCCACCATGCCCTCAAAGCCCAGCAGCTTGAAGGCGGAGCGCAGCTTGCCGGGCGTGACATCGGCGGAGAACTGCCCGTGGAACGCGGGCGCGATGAGCGCGTATACCGGCCCCTTGGCGTGCTTGACAGCGTGCAGCGCGGGCAGCACATCGCGGCTGGCGGTAAGGGCGCCGCTCTGGCATGCCTCGATGCAGCTCTCGCAGCCCACGCACTGCGTGGGGTCGATGTAGACGCTGCCATCCTCCTTGTGGTGGATGGCCTTGAACAGGCAGGCGGCGGCGCAGGCGGACTGGTTGCCGCAGCCGCCGCAATCGGCCACACGCCAAACGGCGGCGTGCCTGTCTGGGTGCAACAGGCAGTCCAGCTGGTGTGGGTTCACATCAGCGGGGTTGATGGGCTCTTCCGTTCCCTTCACGGCGTTTTTCAGCATCCGCTGATAGAGTTCCTCAAACGTCATGGTTCCTCGCTCCCTTTGGTTCGCTTGACACGGCGCGTGGGGCAAACCCTAGCGCCGCCTTGGACTGGCCTGCGGGGTGGCGGCGGGGTTCAGGCGCGGCTGGTTTCTTTGGCTGGCGCCGCCACCCTATCGGGGGTGAACAGTTCAAAGATGGGCATTTGATAATCCCTGCGCACCCTGTCCAGCTCCGGCTGGCTGCGAACCGTCCACGCAGCCAACAGCGGGCGGAACACCTTCTTCATCAGCCACATGGACAGGTTGCGGTCGCTCGCGCTTTGGTACGCCACGAAGTGCGGACGCGAGAGCACGTTGAAAAGTAGGTACTTGAGCGCGATGTGGACCGCGCGGCTTACCTCGGCGGGGTCGCGTTTACCGCCCGGGGCTAGCTGCCCGCGCAGGATGCCCGGCGCGGTTTTGCGGAAATAGCGCACCGCCATCGGGTGGAAGGACTCCACGCAGTACGGGCCGCGGTAGTCCTTGAGCAGCGCAAGCGCCGCGGCGGCATTGCCCGCAGGGCTGCCATACTGCTTGACCTCCACGATCAGCGGCGCGCAGCCGCCGACCAAAGCGAGCACGTCCGCGAAGCGCGGGATGGGGGTACCGTCCGGCAAATGGGGCAGCTCGTCATACTTCGTCTGCCGGATCACCGCGGACTGGCCGCACACACGGACGGTGTCGCCGTCGTGATGCACGACCAGCACGCCGTCCAGCGTGAGCTGCACGTCCAGCTCGATGCCGTAGCCCGCGTCCACCGCGCGGCGGAAAGCCTCCGCGCTGTTTTCAAACACGGTGCGGTTTCCATCGTGCAGGCCGCGGTGGGCATACAGCCTGCCCACGAGGGCGGAGGCGTCCGGCCTTACCCGGCGCGGCGCGACCAAAAACAGGTACAGCGCGCACAGCGCGGCCAGCGCCACAAAGAGCCAGGCATACCAAGGCATTTAATCATCCCCCACGTCGAAGGCTTCCAGCTTGCTTTTGGGCGCGTCGGGCTTGGCGTCGCCATGCTTGCTGAGCGAGATGGTTAAAAGCGACACCGCCACCATGACCGCCGCGTAGGGCGCAAGCGTCTGGTAGCCCAGGTGCTGCATCAGGTAGCCGCTCAGGATGGGCGTGATGATCTGCGCCGCCATGCTGAACGTGTAATAGTACCCCGTGAACTCGCCCACGTCGCCGGCCTTGCTGATCTCTACCACCATGGGGTAGCTGTTGACGTTGATGGTGGCCCACGCGATGCCCACCAGCGCGAACACGCCGTACAGGAGGGGGCTGAAAGTCGTAAACAGCCCGAACACCGCAAAGCTGGCTGCCAGAACCACGACGCCTACCTGGATCATGCGCTTGCGCCCAAAGCGCGCGGACAGGAGGCCTACCGGCAGATAGCTGAGCACGGCGGCGACAGTGGCGATCATCAGGCAGTCGCTGGCGGCCTTGATGTCGTAATGCCACTGCACCTCCACATAGCGGGTGAAAGCGGTGCCTACGGCGTTATAGCCCATGAACCAGAAGAAAACAGAACCCAGGATGAACAAAAGGCTGCGGCGCACCTCGGGCGAGAGCGACTTGAGGCCGGCGCGCGCCTTTTTGCCCGCCTGCTCCTCTGCCTTGCGCTCGGTCTCCGGCAGCTTTTTGGCTACCTCCGCGTCGTAAGCTTCATTCACGCGGGCGTTTTCATCGGCCAGCTTGTTCTCCCGCACGGTCAGCAGCAAAATGGCGACCGCCGCCAGCATCAGCGCCGAAACGGCGCTGAACAGCGTCTGGTAGTTGTTGCTACCGTCCATGCGCTGGCTCACGAGCACCTTGGTCATGACCAGCGTGAAGATGCCGCCCAGCGCGCCCATCAGGTTGATGATGGCGTTGCCCTTGCTGCGCACGGGTTTGGGGGTCACGTCCGGCATGAGGGCCACGGCGGGCGAGCGGTAGGTGCCCATGAACAGGAGCAGCATCGCCAGCGCGGGGATGAACAGCGCAAAGCTGCGGATGGTATCGGCGACGGGCAGCAGGTTCATTGTCAGCACCGCGCCCACGGTGCCGAACAGGATATACGGCGTGCGGCGGCCAAGGCGGGTCTTGGTGCGGTCGCTCAGGGCGCCGAACAGCGGCAACAGGAACAGCGCGAGGATGTTATCCAGCGCCATGACGATGCCCGTGGGCCCCTCCAGCACGTGGAACGTGTTTTTGAGGATCAGCGGCACCACGTTATCGTACAGCTGCCAGAAGGCGGATATGGAGAGGAAGGCGAATCCGACGCGGAAAGTGCGGCCGTAGTCGAGCTTCAAGCGGTTTTCCTCCTTTTCGATGAAACGAACGTCTGTACTGCCATGATACCGCGACGGGGTGGCAAAGTCAACCGTGGCGGGGTTAAGCGCGGCGAAAATCGGCGTTAGGCGCATTGCTTGCGGGGCACGTTGCGTTGTGCGTGGGAAGATTTCATCTATTCAACGATATGTAGGCTTCAGCACGGCGTTGCCAACGCGGGAGGGAGGATGCGCCATGACCCTGCGGCTTGCATTTGCGCCCCGCCGATGCTATGATGGCGACGGCGTGGCGAGCGCGCGGATGAGGGGCACGATCGCCTGCGCAGCCGCGAACCGTCACCCAAACTTGTGCCGTGGATGGCAGGAGGTACGCCTATGGCCGTGATACTGAACCTGCTGGCCGCGCCTGCGGCCCTGAAAACGTTGCGTGCCGCGCGTGCACTGCTTGAAAGCGAGACCCCGCTCAAGAGCGATTGCGGGCGGCTGTGCGGCCATGCCTGCTGCCAGTCTGACGAGACGGGCGAGAATGGCATGCTGCTCTACCCGTTTGAGGATCGCCTCTATCGCAAGCCCATCGAGGGATTCCCCTTTACCCTCAAGCCGGACGATACGCTGGTGAAGGGCGGCTGGCGGCTGGTGTGCGAGGGGGCCTGCCCGCGTGAGCACAGGCCGCTGGCGTGTCGCGTGTTCCCCTTGCGGGTGCGGCTGATCGCCAACGAAGCGAATGGCACCACGGAGGCAAAGGCGGAGCTTGACCCCCGCGCGTGGGCGGTATGTCCGCTGCTGGAAGAAGGCGGCCTGCGCGCCATGGGCGCGTCGTTCATCCATGCGGTGGAGGCGGCGGGCGAGTTGCTGGCAGCCAACACCTTCATGCTGGAAATGATGCTGGCCGAGCAGCGCATGGTGGATGAGATGCGCAGGCTGTGAGCGATGCAGCCGCAGAAACGAACGCTCGTCTGTGCCGTACGACAGCGGAAACCATAGCAGCGTATGATGCCCGTCGCGGAGCAAAGCGACGGGCTTTGACTTTGCCCGGAGACTGCCCATGCTATGGCAGCGAAGGTATGAGGCCGTTTGCCCCACCTGACGATACACCCCGCCATTCGCCGAAATGCGAAGGCTCCGGGTGACGAATGGGGACTTTGCCCTGTTTTGGTGAATCAGTGGCGGCAGTGAGGACTGCGCAGAGGCTTGGACATGCCGTAGGCGATTCCCTGAACGGAATGCCCTTCCCACCAGCAGCGATTGTCTGCAGAATGTTTTTCTTTTGGCGTGCCTCGCGCGGTTTATCCTTTTCCGCTTTTTTGTTGCCAGCCCGTACACGCGCACAAGGGCTAAATGCCCGTGTGCGCGTCGGTTTACCTTTACGGGCGCGCGGCGCTCGTGTATAATATACTGGAGTGTGCCTGCGCACCTCGCGTGGCGCGCTGCCCATGCAAAACGCTGGCTTGACTGCCAGAAAGGACGATCCTTGATGAAGTTTACCAAGACCGGCATGGCGCTTTTGACCCTTGTGGTGCTGCTTTCGACGCTCTCGCTTGCCTTCGCGGTACCCTCCGGCGCGGTCACCCCCGAGGCGGACCGCCGCTACCAGAACGAAGCGCCCATCACCTGGGGTGATGAGGACGGGGACTTTGCCGAGGGTTCGGATATCGGTGCGAAGCTGCGCGGTTACCCGATGCTTGCCAGCGCGGCGATGAGCGACATCCTGCCCGTGAACGATATCGCCTATCTGGATACGGACATCAACACCACCGGCCGCACTCCGGTTGCCGCCAACTTTACCGATACCGGCTACCGCGACGATACCATCATCGTGGAGATACAGGAGGTGCAGCAGGACGGCAGCACCTACCACGTGGCGTATGTCAAGATCGCCACGCCCTCACAGCTGCGCACTGCGGTCGCGGGCGACCTAGGTTCCAACCGCACCTACAAGACCAGCGTGCTGGCCCAGAGCATGAACGCCATCATCGCCATCAACGGCGATTTTTACACGCAGACCAAGGCGGGCTTCATCATCCGGCAGGGTGAGGTGTTCCGCCAGAAGACCAGCAAAAACATGGATCTGCTGCTGGTGGACGATAACGGCGACTTCCACATCGTGCTGCGCGGGCATGAGAACCAGGCCAGCGAAGTCAAAAAGCTGATGAAGGACTGCACCATCGTGAACGGCTTCTTCTTTGGGCCTGCGCTGGTAGTGGACGGCGTCAAGCAGGTGATACCGGAGACGTACCAGTTCAATCCCTTTGGGGACGAGCCGCGCGCGGCCATCGGGCAGATCGGCCCGCTGACCTATGCGGTGGTGACCGTGGACGGTCGCATCGCAAACAGCCAGGGCGTATCCATGGACGAGCTGGCCGCCTTTATGGATCAGATCGGCTGCCAGTATGCATACGGGCTGGACGGCGGCAACAGCTCCGCGCTCATTTTTAACAATCGCCTCCTGAGCGTCAAGGACGTGGAGGAGCGCGCCGTGAGCGACATCATCTATTTCGCATCGGCGACCGAGCAGGGCGCCAACTAACGGAGGCGGGCGTATGACCTTTACCGTTCTGGGGCTTACGGGCAGTTGGTACGGACTGGCACTGGGCGTGAGCGCGCTTGCGTACCTGTGCGCGGCGGGGGTGCTGGGCTATGTGCGCAAGCTGCCCGCGGGCACGGTGCGCGTATTCGGGCTGTTGGCGCTGCCGCTGGGGCTGGTGCTGTCACGCCTCACGTTTTGCGCAGTCAACTGGGAATATTTCACGGAGACCATCTCGCAGCCCCTGAAGATGCTTGCCTTCTGGGATGGCGGCTTCAGCCTGCTGGGCGCGCTCGCGGGACTGATCCTGGCGGCGTTCATCGCCTCGCGCATCATGAACGTGCGCTTTGGCGCGCTGGTGGATGTGGCTGCCGCGCCGCTGGGGCTGCTGATCGCGGGCTTCCGGCTGGCGGAGGCGTTCACGGGTCAGCTGGGCGTGGGCAAGCAGGTGGAAGTGGGCGCACTGGCGGAAAAGCTGCCCTTCCTGTTTTTGACCGACCACATGGGCACGCTCACGCTGTACCGGCTGGCCGTGTACCGCTATGAGGCGGCTGTGGCGCTAGGGCTGCTGACGTTCGGGCTTGCGCTGTTCTTTGCGCGCGGCATCCGGCGGCAGGCGCGGCAGGGCGATGTGGCGATGATCGTGCTTTCGCTGTTTGGCGCGTGCCAGGTGCTGCTGGAGAGCCTGCGCGACGACGGACACATGCTGTGGGGCTTCATCCGCGTTCAGCAGCTGGGCGCAGCGCTGATCCCCGTGCTGGCGCTGTGCATCTTTGGGGCGCGGTATGCGCATATCCGGCAGGTGCGGGGCAGAACAGTGGCGGCATGGTTGCTGCTGCCGGTCATGGCGGTGGTCGCGCTGCTCATGATACATCCCCTTAACCACGTGCTGGACTTGACGAATCGCCTCGGGCTGGGCTTTGGCGTGCTGGGGGCGCTGGCGCTGTACATGGCGCTGTTCCTGCGCGTGCGGGGCACGAGCCTGCGGCTGATCGTGACATGGCTCGTAGCCGTTGCGGCAGTCGCGGGCTGCGTGATGGTGGAGTTCAGCATTGACGGCAGCCGTAGCCTTCTGCGCGACTACGCCGTGATGGGCGTGTGCTGTGTTGCGCTGTTTCTGGCGCCCTGCTCCCTGTGGCGCACGCTGATGGCAAAGGTATACCGGGAGGACAGCATCTCCGTGCGCATCACGGATGCGAAATAGCGGCGGGAGGCGGTTTGGGTGGAGCGTTTGCCATTTGGTGGCACCTTTGACGCGCAGGCCGCGCAGACGGCCGAGCGCCTGCGCCTGCCCCGCCATGCGCTGGCGGTGGAAACGCCGTGGGGCGTGATGGCAATGGTGCAGCGCGGCGACCACCTGGCCGAGATACGCATGAGCGGCGAGATACGGGAGGGCGAGACCCTGCGTGAAACGCCGTTGCTGCGAGAGGCTGCGGATCAGCTGACGGCATATTTTACTGGCGGGCGCACGGCCTTTGACCTGCCGCTGGCGCCGCTGGGCACGCCGTTTCAGGTCGCGGTGTGGCGCGCGCTGGTATCTACCGTGCCCTTTGGGCGCACGGTGGCCTACGGCGAGCTGGCCAAGCGCGCGGAGTGCCCTGCCGGGGCACGAGCCGTGGGCATGGCGATGAACCGCAACCCATTGCCCATCGTGATCCCCTGCCACCGCGTGATTGCCGCTGGCGGGCGGTTGGGCGGCTTTGGCGGCGGCGAGGCGCTCAAGGCAAACCTGCTCCGGCTGGAGGGCGCGGCCTTCCACGCATGAGCGGGTATGCGCACTTTGCAAGCTTACTGTTTGCATGCACGACATGCCCTCCGCACGACCGACAGCGCCTGCAAACCGCTGCCTTGCGGCAGCGAACCCAATGAAAGCAAGAAGTGTACGCCCGTAACCGGGGCGGAAAGGAAACCTTATGATACACCGCAAGACCAAGATCGTTTGTACGCTGGGCCCCTCCACCGAGAGTGACGAGGTGCTCCGCGAGATGATGCGTTCCGGCATGAATGTGGCCCGGCTCAATTTTTCGCATGGCACGCACGAGACGCACGGGCGCACCATCGAGCGCGTCAAGCGCCTGCGCGAGGAGCTGGGCATGCCCATCGGCATCATGCTGGATACCAAGGGGCCGGAGATCCGCGTGGGCAACTTTGCGGAGCATAAGGTGCACCTGAAAAAGGGGCAAACCTTTACCCTGTGCACCGCGGAGATTGCGGGCGACGACAAGCGCGTGAGCATCAGCTACAAGGAGCTGCCCCACGATGTGAAGGAGGGCTCCACCATTTTGATCGCGGACGGCCTCGTGTCGATGACGGTCACGGCCGTGACCGACACCGAGATCACCTGCCGGGTGGACAACGAGGGCGAGATCAGCGACCACAAGGGCGTGAACGTGCCCGGCGCACACCTGACGATGCCCTTCCTCAGCGACCGCGACTGCGACGATATCCTCTTTGGTGTGGAGCAGGAGGTGGACTTTGTGGCCGCGTCCTTCACCCGCTGCGCGGAGGACGTGCTGGAGATCCGCAAGCTGTTCAGCCTGAAGGGCAGCCGCGACATCAGCGTGATCGCAAAGATCGAAAACATGCAGGGCGTCAAGAACATCGACGAGATTTTGCGCGTGAGCGACGGCATCATGGTGGCGCGCGGCGACTTGGGCGTGGAGATCCCGCTGGAGGAAGTGCCCGTGATCCAGAAGATGCTGATCCACAAAGCGTACTCCAGCGGCAAGCAGGTGATCACAGCCACGCAGATGCTGGAAAGCATGAGCCAGAACCCCAGGCCCACCCGCGCCGAGGCCACCGACGTGGCCAACGCCATCTACGACGGTACCAGCGCCACCATGCTCTCCGGCGAGACCGCGGCGGGCCAGTATCCCGTTGAGGCACTGCGCACCATGGCCCGCATCGCCCAGCGCGCGGAAGAGGACATCAACTACATCAAACGCTTTAAGGAGCGCGAGAACGAGCGCACGCCGGATGTGACCAACGCCATCAGCCATGCGACCGTCACCAGCGCGCACGACCTTGGCGCGGCGGCCATCCTGACCGTGACCAAGAGCGGCCGCACGGCGCGCATGATCTCCAAATATCGCCCGAATTGCCCCATCATCTGCTGCGCGATGGACGAACGGGTGTGCCGCAGGCTGGCGCTCAGCTGGGGCGTGATCCCGCTGATCATCGAAGAGGCCATGAACACCGACGATCTGTTCGAGCGTGCGGTGGAAGCGGGCGAGAAGGCGGGCCTGCTGCATGACGGCGAGCTGGTGGTCATGACCGCGGGCGTGCCGCTGGGCATCAGCGGCACCACCAACCTGATGAAGGTGCACGTAGTGGGGCACATACTGGTCACGGGCCGGGGCGTGAGCCGCAAGAGCGTCTGCGGCAGCGTGTTTGTCGCCCGCGACGAGAGCGACGCGGAGAAGAACTTTAACGACGGCGACATCCTCGTGATCAGGCAGACCAGCAACCGCCTGCTGCCGCAGGTGCGCAAGGCAAGCGGCCTCATCCTAGAGGATACCGACCCCAACGGCCACGGGGCGATCGCAGGCATGAGCCTGGACATTCCAGTCATCATCGGCGCGGAGAACGCCACCCGCATTTTGAAGAGCGGTGCCGTGGTCACGCTGGACGCGGCCCGCGGCACCGTGAGCTGCAACAACTGCGTCGGGTGAGGGATGGCGCTTGCGCCACCGACATGCATGAAAGGGCATGCGCCTTGCAACAAACACAGCAAAACCCATGCCGGTCAAGGCATGGGTTTTATGGTTTACCATGCGATTGGTCTAGCGACAGCCCATGTGGCGCCTGAAGCAGGGGCGCAGCGTCGCGGCGCACGCGCGCCTAGCCGGCGGGCTTGGGCTTGAGCGTGATCACGTGGATCTGCGGCGGCGCGAACAGGCGCACCGGAAACCAGCTTGTGCCCACGCCGTCGCTGATCAGGATGCTGGCGCGGTTCTCCTCCAGCCAGCCGCGCAGGTACCGTTCGCCGTGATCGGGGATCAGGCTTGGCAGCAGCGGCAGGCCCAGCAGCGTGATCTGCCCGCCGTGCGTATGTCCAAACAGCGCCAGGTCGAACCAGTGGTTGTCGCCATCCGCGCCGGGGGCTTTGATCGCATCGGCCAGCAAGTCAGGGTTGTGGCCGAGGAAGATCATAAAATCGCTCGCGCGCACGGTGGCGGCGAGGCTCTGCACATCGGGCTTGCCATTTATGTAATCGTCCGCACCGGAAACGTAGAGGTAGGTGGTCCCCACCTTGATGCGCGCCGTGCTGTTGACCAGCGGGGTCACACCCGCGTTGGTCATGGCCTTGACCAGCAGTGCCAGATTGTTTTCGGGCGACGTGCGATCCGCGTCGCCCACGGTGCCAAACACGCCAAGCCGCGCCTGAATGCGCGGCAAGTTCTGGAAAAAATCGATGGCGCCATCGCTGGTCTCGGCATAATCGCCGCCCAGCAGCACTACATCCGCACTCTGGCTGTTGATGGTTTTGACCAGATCGTTCACCCGCCACTGAGGGTAACGGTCGCCCATGTGGATATCGGTCGCATAGACGATGCGCAGATTTTTCAGATTCGCGGGCAGATCCGGGATCAGTGCGGTGTGCTCGTCCACGGTCAGGTGCCAGGCCTCAAAAAAAGGATAGACGAGCAGCAGCACGAGGAACAGAACCATGGCGACGCGAGACAGGCGCGGCTTGCGGCGCTGGGGTTTGCGGTATTTGTACTCGTATCGCGGCAGATGGATCCCCCTCCCCATATTCGGGCACATTGACACCCTTCGGCGCCTATTGTACACTAATCAAAAGCGGCAAACAAGGGGAGTGGCATGGATGAAGCAGGAAGCATTCAGGGCGATCGGCCCTACGACGTACCTTTGCCCCACGGCCACGGTGCTGGTGGGCTGTGCGGGGGATGCGGGCTGGCAGGTGGGCGGCGCGGGCGCGAACCTCATCACCATCGCGTGGGCGGGCATCGTGTGCACCAAGCCGCCGATGGTGAGCGTCGCCATCCGACCGGAGCGGTTCAGCCACGGGCTGGTTTCCCGCTCGGGCGAGTTTACAGTGAACCTGGTGGGTGAACCGCTTTTGTACGCGATGGACTACTGTGGCGTCAAGAGCGGGCGGGATATCGACAAGTTTGCGGCGCTGGGCCTGAACCCCGCGCCCGCCAAGGGCCTTGACATCGCGCCCGCGCTGCATGAGGCGCCCGCCTACCTGAGCTGCAAGGTGAAGCAGGTGTTGCCGCTGGGCACGCACGACCTGTTTATAGGCGAAATCGTGGAAGTATGCGTGCGCGACGGTTACTTCTTGCCGGACGGCAGCATCGACGAGCGCGCGATGGCGCTGGTTGCCTATGTGCACGGCAAGTACCGCGCCATGGGGGAGGAGCTGGGGTTCTTCGGCTACTCGGTCGCCAGCGACGATGTGCTTAGCCGCCGCATGCCGGATGCGCAGTTGCCGCTGGATACGGGCATTGCCCGCAGGCCGAAAGGCTGAAGAACACTCGCCCCATGCGTTCGACAAACAATCTAAAAGGATAGCAACGGGCCGGAGACAGATGTCTCCGGCCCGTTG
Organism: uncultured Oscillospiraceae bacterium; assembly: GCA_964584315.1. Classification (GTDB taxonomy): domain Bacteria; phylum Bacillota; class Clostridia; order Christensenellales; family Aristaeellaceae; genus CAXXOK01. Next base: position 37,373 of record CAZOZO010000006.1, on the reverse strand, counting down.
CATGTTGGTTTTCTTTGGCGTTTAGCGCTTCCTGCCCGTGAGGCCGCCGAGCAGGCCACGGGTCAGCTCGTTCACGACCGTGCGGGTCGCGGTGTTGATGGCGCTGTTCTTGATGCGCCCAAGGATGCTGTCGTTGCGGCGGGCGCGGTCGGCACGCTCGTCGCGCAGGGCGTCCGCTTCCTGGCGGCGCGCGGCGGCCTCGACTTCCTTTGCGGCTTTGGCAGCGTCCTTCTCAGCCTTTTCCTTGGCGGCGGCAGCTTCTTTGGCAGCTTTGGCGGCTGCCTGGGCATCAGCTTCGGTCACCACGGGCACGTACTGGCCTGTGGCGGTATCCAATGTCATGGTCATTTCCTTTTGCACATACTGGCCGGTGGCCTGATCCAGCACCAGTACATTCTGGCGCACGGTGGGGCCTTGCGGGGCGGCCACGGGCGCTACGGGGGCGGCGGGCGCGACGGGCTGCGGCGCGGCGGCGCCCGGCAGCGGGCTCATGGTGTCCAGCTGTTTTTGCACGTATTGGCCGGTGGCGGGGTCAAACACCATGAACGCAGTGGCGGGCGCGGCGGTGGTGACAGGCGCGGCGGGCGCCAACGGCTGCGCCATAACCGGCGCGGCCTTGGGCATGGGCGCGGCCTGTCGGCCCAGGTTCATGGTGGCGGCCAGATACTCATAGGCGCTGGCGCGATCCACCACCTGCTCATAGATGCCCGCAAAGCGGCTGGTGTCGATGAAGGTCTTGCGCAGCGTCATGTCGATGGCGCCCATGTAGCTCTGGGGCGGCAGGATGGTGGCGCGCGTGACCACCGAGGGCGCGCCCTTCTCATCCAGGAAGGACAGCAGCGCCTCGCCCGTTTGCAGTTGGGTGATGGCCTGCTCGGTATCGAACGCGGGGTTGGCGCGGAAGGTCTGCGCCGCCACCTTGACGGCCTTCTGATCCAGCGGGGTGAAGGCGCGCAGCGCGTGCTGCACGCGGTTGCCCAGCTGGCCCAGGATGGTCATGGGCACATCCGCCGGGTTCTGGGTGATGAAGTAAACGCCCACGCCCTTGCTGCGAATCAGGCGCACGACCTGCTCGATCTTGTCCATCAGCTGCTTGCCGCAGTTGTTGAACAGCAGGTGCGCTTCGTCGAAGAAGAACACCATGCGGGGCTTGTCCATATCGCCCTGCTCCGGCAGCGTCTCGTACAGCTCGCTGAGCATCCACAGAAGGAACGTGGAATACATCAGCGGGTTCAAAAACAGCTTGTCGCACGCGAGGATGTTGATCACGCTGCGGCCATCCTCATCCTGCTGCATCCAGTCGGTGATGTTCAGGGCGGGCTCGCCGAAGAACAGATCGCCGCCCTGATCCTCCAGCACGGCCACCGAGCGCTGGATGGCTCCGATGGTGGTCTTGCTCACGTTGCCGTAGTTCAGGGTGTAACGGCTGGCATTCTCGCCCACGTAGGCCAGCATGGCCTTGAGATCCTTAATGTCCAGCAGCAGCATGTTCTCGTCGTCCGCGACGCGGAAGAGGATGTTCAGCACCCCCGCCTGCGTCTCGTTCAGGTTGAGCATGCGCGCCAGCAGCAGCGGGCCCATCTCGCTGACCGTGGTGCGCACGGGGTGGCCCGCCTCGCCGTAGACATCCCAAAACTCGGTGGGGAAGGTTTCAAACGTGAAGTTGTTAACGCCCACGGTCATCAGCCGCGCGGCGAGCTTATCGGTATTCTCGCCCATGCGGACCATGCCGCTGAGGTCGCCCTTGATATCGCTGAGGAACACCGGCACGCCCATCGCGGAAAAGCCCTCCGCGAGAACCTTGAGCGTTACGGTTTTGCCGGTGCCGGTCGCGCCCGCGATCAGCCCGTGACGGTTCGCCATGTTGGGAAGCAGGGTGATGGGCGTGCTTTCGCTGGTTCCAACCCAAATTTTATTGTCAAGTATCATGACTGACCCTCCCTTGTGTTGTGCTTTTGTATATCATACAACGGTTTACCATATTCCGTCAATTAATAAACGGGTTTGGCACGGGTGAAACCGTTTTCCGGCGGTTTCATGAAGGCGGAGAAGGTTTACAACCTGTGGGACGGCTAACCTTGCCATAGGGGGTGCGACGTGTTATGATATCGCGCAGGAGGATGAGACATGCGGGTAACGGTCGTGGGTTGCGGTCGCTGGGGCTCTTTTCTGGCCTGGTATGCGGACAGGCTTGGCCATCAGGCGACGCTTTATGGGCGCGAGGGCTCGGCGCATATGCGCGCGTTTCGAGAGACGCGCACCAACGGGCTGGTTACCCTGCCGGAGCGCGTGGTGCTCACAGGCGTTTTGGAGGCCGGCGCGGAAGCGTATCTCATTTCCATCGGCTCGCAAGGGCTGCGAGCGTTCCTGAACGAACAGCGCGAGGTTTTGCGCGGCGCGCCGCTGGTTTTATGCATGAAGGGGCTGGAGATCGGCACGGGCGACCGCCTGACCGAAGTGGTGGCGGACGTGCTGGGCACTGAGCAGCCCGTGGCTGTGTGGATCGGCCCCGGACACGTGCAGGAGTTTGTGCGCGGTGTGCCCAACTGCATGGTGATCGACAGCGCGGACGAGGCGCTCAAGGCCATGCTGATCGACGCGTTTTCAGGCGAGCTGATCCGCTTCTACTATGGCCGTGACCTGATCGGAAACGAGCTGGGTGCGGCGGCCAAAAACGTGGTGGGCATCGCGGCTGGCGCGCTGGACGGACTGGGGCTGGGCACGCTCAAGGGCGCGCTGATGAGCCGAGGCACGCGCGAGGTGGCGCGTTTGATCGCCGCCATGGGCGGAAACGAGTTGAGCGCCTATGGCCTGTGCCATTTGGGCGACTATGAGGCCACCGTGTTTTCACCCTACAGCCACAACCGACGCTTTGGCGAGTGCGCCGTAACGGGCCAGCCCTATACCGAGCTGGCCGAGGGCTACTTTACCGTAAAGGCGCTGCTGGAGCTGGAGGCTCGCACAGGCGTGGAGCTGCCTATCTGCCGCGCCGTCTATCAGGTGCTCTATGAGCAGGCTGAGCCGCGCGGCGTGCTGGACGGGCTGTTCCGCCGTAGCCTCAAGATGGAGTTCTAGCCTGTAGGCCAAGTGGCCTTTGGGCAGGAGATACAGGCATCCCCGTCGAAATTGCAACAGGTGCCCGCTTTGCGGGCGGAAAGGAACCAAAGCGGATGATCAAACAGCAAAACGGCTGCAAGCGAGTGGATATCGGCGGTCAGGCGGTCATGGAGGGCGTGATGATGAAGGCGCCGGACGCCATCGCCATCGCCGTGCGCCGCCCGGACCATACCATCGTGGTGCGCCGCAACGATTACGTGAGCCCCGCCAAAAAGCACCCGTGGATGGGTCTGCCCTTTGTGCGCGGCACGGTCAACTTCCTCACCATGCTCAGCATGGGTATGAACACCCTTCAGCAGAGCACTGACATGCTCGGCCTTTTGGACGAGGAACCCACCAAGTTTGAAAAATGGCTCAGCAAAACGCTGGGCAAAGGCATCGACAAGATCGTGATGGGCGTGGCCATCGTGCTGGCCGTGATCCTGTCCATCGGCCTGTTCTTTGTGCTGCCGGAGCTGTTCGCCAAGCTGCTGAAAGGCTTCTGGCCGGAGGCGTCCATGAGCTGGCTGGTGAACCTGCTAAGCGGCATCCTGCGCATCCTGATCCTGATTGGCTACATCCTGTTTTGCGCCAAGGTGCCGGAGGTGCGCCGCACGTTCGAATACCACGGCGCAGAGCACAAAACCGTGTATGCCAACGAGAACGACCTGCCGCTGACCCCCGCCAACGCGCAGAAATTCGGCACTCTCCACCCCCGCTGCGGTACCAGCTTCCTGTTGATCGTGTTCGTGATCTCCATCGTGCTCTTTACGCTGGTGGGCTATCAGGGTAACTCGTTCATCTGGCGGCTGCTGAGCCGCCTGGCGCTGCTGCCCATCGTGGCGGGCGTGAGCTATGAAGTGCTCAAGGGCCTTGCGCACAGCGAGAGCAGGCTGGCCCGCGCGCTGCGTTGGCCTGGCATGCAGATGCAGCGCCTGACCACCCGCCCCCCCACGGACGAGATGGTGGAGTGCGCCATCGTGGCCATGAACGTGGCGCTGCACGGCATGCCCAAGCACGCCGCGCGCACGCCCGAGGGCTGGGCCGTGCTCAAAGGCTATGCCGAGAGCGACCCGGACTACGTGCCCGCAGCGACTGATACGGCGGCGAGCACCGCTGAGCAGCCCGCGCCTGAACCCGTTGAAAGCCAACCCGCCGAAGGCGGCGCGCAGCCGCTTTCCGCCGCCATCGATTGAATGACCACCATCCGTGAGGCCATCGCCTTGGGGCGGCAGGCGCTCTCCGCCGTGCCCGACCCCGAGGTCGACGCCCTCGCGCTGCTTGGCGAAGCCACGGGCCTTTCGCCCCTGAACCTGCGCCTGCACGCGATGGAAAGCCTGAAGCCCGAGCAGGAGGAACGGTATCGTTCGCTCCTGCTTTTGCGCGCCCGGCGGGAGCCCCTGCAATACCTGCTGGGTACGCAGTGCTTCTTCGGTTTCGATTTTGCGGTGGATGGCCGTGTGCTGATCCCCCGGCAGGAGACGGAGATGCTCTGCGAGCTGGCCCTGTTTGCGATGAAGGGGCACGCCGCCCCCAGCGTGCTTGACCTGTGCACCGGCAGCGGCGCTATCGCCGTTACGCTCAAGCGCATGCGCCCCGACGCGGACGTGACCGCCGCCGATGTGAGCGCGGACGCGCTGGCCGTGGCGACAGTCAATGCCGCTCAAAACGGCGCGGAGGTACGCTTCGTACAGGGCGACCTGCTCGCGCCCGTGCAGGGCGAGCGGTTTGACCTGATTGTTTGCAACCCGCCCTATGTAGGCAGCGCCGCGTGCGAAACACTCCAGCCGGAAGTGCTGCACGAGCCGCGACTCGCGCTGGATGGCGGCGCAGATGGCCTGGACTTTTACCGCAGGCTGGCGGCTGATGCGCCTGCATGCCTGGCCCCCCATGGTCAACTGATGGTGGAGGTGGGCGACAAACAGGCCGCGCAGGTTGCGGCGCTGTTTACGGAGAAAGGGTTTTTAACGGACGCGGCTATCCACCGCGACCTGTACGGCATGGAGCGGTTTGTGACCGCCCGCCTCGCCGAGGCGTTCCCCACCTAGCGATGCCCAAACGGGCCGCAGGGAGGGAAGGACGGAGCGCGGCGCATATGCTGCCGCGCGACCAAAGGCAAGGAGGAGCCCCATGTTTGAAAAGTTTGACTGGATGATCGGCCGGTATCAGGAATTGGGCGTAGCCATCGGGCAGCCGGAGATCATCGCCGATACGGACAACTACCAAAAGCTGCTCAAGGAGCATGCCGCGCTGGAGCCCGCCGTGACGGCCTACGACGCATACCAGACGACGCTCCAAGGCATCGAGGAAGCCAAAGAAATGCTCGACCAGCCCGATATGGCCGATATGGCCCGCGAGGAGCTAAGCGAGCTGGCGACGCTCAAAACCCAACAGGAAAATGCGCTGCGCCTGCTGCTGCTACCCAAGGACCCCGACGACGACCGAAACGTGGTGGTCGAGATCCGGCAAGGCGCGGGCGGCGACGAGGCGGCGCTGTTTGGCGCGCTGCTGCTGCGCATGTATACCCGCTATGCGGAACGCAACCGCTTTAAGCTGGAGCCGGTCAGCTACAACATGACGGAGCTGGGCGGGGTCAAGGAGGCCATCTTTAACATGCGGGGCGCGGGTGCGTTCAGCCGCCTGAAGTTTGAGAGCGGTGTGCACCGCGTGCAGCGCGTGCCCAGTACCGAAGCGTCCGGGCGCATCCACACCAGCACCTGCACTGTGGCCGTGCTGCCCGAGGCCGAGGATGTGGAGATCACCATCAACCCCGCCGATCTGCGCATCGACGTGTACCGCTCCACCGGCCACGGCGGCCAGTGCATCAACACCACGGACAGCGCCGTGCGCATCACGCACCTGCCAACGGGGCTGGTTGTGACCTGCCAGGATGAGAAGAGCCAGATCAAGAACCGCGCCAAGGCCATGATGGTGCTCAAGAGCCGCCTGTACCAAAAGCTGCGCGACGAAAAGGACGCAGCCTATGCCGCCCACCGCAAGGGCCAGATCGGCACGGGCGACCGCAGCGAGCGTATCCGAACGTACAACTTTCCGCAGGGGCGCGTGACCGACCACCGCATCGGGCTTACGCTGTATAAGATTGACGACGTGATGGACGGCGACCTTTCCGAGCTGATCGAGGCGCTCACGCTGGCGGAGCAGGCTGAGAAGCTGAAGGAATACGGGGAGCAGGCGGAATAATGGAAACAAGGGTGCTGATGCCGACCGCCGAAGCCATTTCGGAAGCGGCGGCCATTTTGCGGCAGGGCGGGCTGGTGGCCTTTCCCACCGAGACGGTGTACGGGCTGGGCGCAAACGCGCTGGACGCCGCGGCGGTCGGCGGCATTTTCAAGGCCAAGGGCCGCCCCGCCGATAACCCGCTGATCGTGCACATCGCCTCGCCCGAAGCGGCGGAGCCGCTGGCATGGGTGGATGCGCGGGCGCGGGCGCTGATGGTGGCGTTTTGGCCGGGCCCGCTCACGCTGCTGCTGCCCAAAAAGCCGGTCATACCGCCCGAGACGAATGCGGGCCTCCAAAGCGTGGCCCTGCGCATGCCCAGCCACCCCGTAGCGCTGGCACTGCTCACGGCCTGCGGTGTGCCCGTGGCCGCGCCCAGTGCCAACCGCAGCGGCAGGCCAAGCCCCACGACGGCCGCTCATGTGCTGGACGACCTGCGCGGGCGGGTACCTTTGATCCTCGATGGGGGCGAATGCGAAGTAGGGCTGGAGAGCACGGTGCTCGACCTGGCGGGCGATGTGCCCACCATCGTGCGGCCCGGCGGGGTCACGCGCGAGATGCTGGCCGCGTATTTGCCTGATGTGAGCGTGGCGGGCAGCGTGATGCGCCCGCTGCGCGAGGGCGAGGTGGCCGTGAGCCCGGGCATGATGTACCGTCACTATGCGCCCAAGGGCCAGCTTACGCTGGTGCGGGGCACGCCCGAAACCGTGGGCGAAACGTGTACGGGGCTGTACCGCGAGGCCGTGGCAGCCGGTAAAACGGCGCGAATACTGGCATTTGCGGAGAACGCCGCAAGCTACGAAGGGCTTGCGGTTTTGCCCATCGGCAGCCTGAAGCAGCCCGAGACCATTGCCCGCGCGCTGTTCGCTGCCCTGCGCCGCATGGATGACGAGCATGTGGACGTGATCCTCTGCGAGGCGGTGGCCACCGAGGGCATCGGGCTGGCGATCATGAACCGCATGTGCCGCGCCGCGGCGTTCCGCGTGCTGGACGTGTAGCGGTTGGAATTTCATCTGCTTCGCGAAGTGCGGGAAAGACTGCGCCTTGCCTCCGCCCTGCACGCAGGATGCTATGAGACGCGCCCGGATCCAATCATATCAGGCAAGGAGGCCGACCCATGCCAGACGTCGTTTTTGTTTGCAGCGGCAACACCTGCCGCAGCCCCATGGCCGCCGCCCTGTTCAACGACCTGTGCGAGAAGCGCGGCCTGCCCTGGCGCGCCGAATCGGCGGGCATCCACGCGCTGGAGGGAACCGCCGCCAGCGACGGCGCTTTTTATGCGATGAAGGAGCGCGGCCTGAGCCTTTCCCGCCATGTGGCGCAACCGTTTACGGCCTTCCTCGCGCGTGACGCGCGACTGGTGATAGCCATGAACGAGGGCATCGCCCGCGTGGCGCGTGAGCGCTGCCCGACGGCTCGCGTGTTGGCGTTCGACCCGCCCGTCAGCGACCCGTATGGCGCAGGGCTGGCGGATTACCGCGCTACTGCGGACGAGCTGGCCCGCCGGATGGATTGGGTGCTGGCGCGCCTTGCCGAGGCGGACGCGCCCGCGAAGTGAGACACGGGAACGCGTTTGGCGCTTTGCCGCTCGACCGCTGCCCGTTGTAAAAGGCGAAAATTTTCGCCGAAATAGGGAATGGATGATGCAGACAAATGCGCGCCGCATCGCGGTTTGCCGCCGCTACGCTCTGTGGAACGGGGCGAGGGGCGGCCTGTTGCATTCCGGCGCGCTATGGTATAATGGCTGCCGAGGAGGGGACGTATGCGCATTTTTGACGAGTCGAAACCGTTCTACAAGGGGAACCTGCACTGCCACTCCACCGAGAGCGACGGCGTGAAAGCGCCAGCCGAGGTCGTCGAGGTCTACCGCGCGCTGGGGTACGACTTTATCGCCATCACCGACCACCGCACCGTGACTGTTCCCCAAAGCCATATGGTGGGCGGCATGTTGGTCATGCCGGGCATCGAGCTGGACTATTGCCTGCCGGAAGAGGTGGTGCACATCGTCGGCTTTGGCATGACAGAAAACCTCCTTCCCTTCCTGCGTTATGAGGACGGGCCGCGAAACGGCATCGAGGCCGTCAACCGCTGCGGCGGCCGCGCCATCGTGGCGCACCCGCACTGGTCGCTCAACACGCTGGCGACGCTCACCGCGCTGCACGACACCGTCGCCGCCGAGATATTCAACACCATGAGCTACCTGAGGCAAGACAGTTCCAACATCCTCGATATCACCGCCGCGCACGGCAAGCTGTATCCCTTCGTCGCCACGGACGACAGCCACGAGTACGATGGCGAGCCCGGCGGCGGTTTTACCATGATACAGGCGGACGCGCTGACCCCCGAGGCCATCAAGGCCGCCATGGACAAGGGCCTGTTCTATGCCAGCCAGGGGCCGCGCATCGAGCAGCTGACCGTGGAGGACGGGGTGTTTACCGTGCGCTGCTCACCCGCGAGCCGCGTGCATTTTTACTCCAACCTTGCGTGGGCGCCCGGCGAGCTGGTCAAGGGCAACGGCATGACCACCGCGCGCTACCGCCTGAACCCCGAACTGGGCGAGCGCTTCGTGCGCTGTCAAGTGATCGACGCGCAGGGCAGGAGCGCATGGTGCAGCCCCATCGCGCTGTAAGGCCAGGCTCGCACCGCGACACACCGTCGCCGCTGAAGGAGGCTTGCCATGAAGATACTCAAACGAGTGCTGATTTTACTGATCGCCGCCACACTGGTGCTGTCCGCATCCGCGCTGGCAGGGGCGAAGGCCATCCGCGTGGATGCCGCGCAATACGCGGTCGAGGAAAGCGGCGCATATACCTCCATGGCGGAGGTAGCCGTGTACCTGAGCGTATACGGGCGGCTGCCGGATAACTACATCACCAAGCGGGAGGCGCAGGCGCTGGGCTGGGACAACCGCGCGGGCAACCTTGACGAGGTCGCACCGGGCAAATCCATCGGCGGCGACCGCTTCGGCAATTACGAGGGCACGCTGCCCGACGCGAAGGGCCGCACCTGGACGGAGTGCGACATCGACTCGGACGGCGGCTACCGCAACGGCTTGCGCATCGTGTTTTCCAGCGATGGCCTGATCTATTATTCGGACGACCACTACACCACCTTCACGCAGGTGGTGGTAGAGGGCAGCCCCCCGCAGGCGGGCGCGCCTGCGGTTGCCAGCGGCGACGCGAGCGGCGCTGCGCTGGACGAGTACGGCGCATACACCGCTGCGGACGACGTGGCCGCCTACCTGCACCGCTATGGGCAACTGCCCTACAACTACCTGACCCGCGACGACGCCAAGGCGCTGGGCTGGTCTGCCAAGAAGAACAACCTGAACGACGTGGCCCCGGGCTATGCCATCGGCGGAGACAGCTTTGGCAACCGCGAAGGGCTTCTGCCCAGCGCACAGGGCCGCCGCTGGTATGAGTGCGACGTGGACACCGAGAATGGCAGGCGCAGCGACAGGCGGCTGGTCTACAGCAGCGACGGCCTCATCTACTTTACGCCCGACGCGCACAAGAGCTTTGAGCGGCTGTACTAAAAGGAGTGTGTGACGTTATGCAGGAGATCCGGCTCGACATCACGACCTTTGAGGAGAAGATACCGCTACACCGTTACCTCAAGGAAAGGCTCGGCTTCCCCTTTTATTACGGGGGCAACCTGGACGCGCTGTTTGACGAGCTCGCCAGTATCACCGAGCCTACGCAGATCACGCTGCGCTACTCCACCACGCCGCGCGGCAAGATGGCGGAGTATACGCCCCGCCTGCTGCATGTGTTTGGCGAGGCGGCGCAGGCCAACTACAACCTGAAGCTGACTGTGGAGGCCGACGGCTGACACGCAAGCAAGCGCGCGTGGGCCTTGCCGGACGGGCGGCTTGCATGCGCCGCGCGCGTCGATGGCCGCAACCTGACCAACCCATCACCGGACTCATGCACCCCTGCCGTTTGCCTGTACGCGGTTTGCGTAAGGTTGCGGCGGGGGTGTTTACCTGCTGACGTGCAGGGTCACTATTGGCGTTGTGTGCATACGTGCGTGTAAAGAGGGCTTGCGCTTGCGCCGCCCACCCTGTCATGCGATGCATGATATGCAGGCAAACCATAGAAAAAGCCGCCTGCGCGGCGACGCGATAGGCTTATGTCATTTTAGCGGAGCCGTATGTCCGTCGCACTGGAAAAGACGAGGCGGGTCGTGCCGGTACAGGGCATCGGAGCAGTGGTCATGCTTGCCGTTGCCGTGCCTTGGGTCAGGCCTCTCTGGCCTCGTCCAGCCCGCGCAGGTTGTCGGTCAGGCGCGCCATCAGCGTGCAGAACTGCGCCAGCTCCGCGTCGGTTATGCCCAGCGCGGCGGTCTCGCCCGCGCTGCGCATGGCCATGCGCAGCCGCTCCGCCTGCACGCGGCCCTCGGCCGTCAGCGATAGCAGATAGGCGTGGCTGTTGTTCGGGTTGCGCTGCCGGCGCACGTAACCCAACCGTTCCAGCCTGCCGATGGAGATGGCGACCGTCGCGGCGCTCACGCCAAGGCTGCGCGTCAAGTCCGCCTGGCTGACGCCTTCCGCCTTGAGCAAAAGGCAAAGGATGGGGCCCTGCCGGGGATGCGCGCAATCGGCCCCCAAGCTTTGGCGCACGTGGTCCAGGTAGACCCGCTGCAACTCGAAAAGCCTGTTCAGCACATCCCGCATGGTGCACCTCCTGCCTGCCAGCCTCACGTTTACCGAGGATGATACCTTTTTGGACGGGGTTTGTCAAATGCATTTTTATGCAAACGATAGCATGCTTAGGATTCGGCAAGACGGTTCGCGTGCGCAAACGGCGCTCTGCGCGGGCAATCGTTATTCTCATAACAAACGGGAAAGCGCCTTTACATCGCTTCGCCCGTAATGTTACAATGGGGCCAGCCCGCGCCTTTTGCGAGGCGCATATGCAAGAAAAAGGAGCGAAAAGCATGAAGGAGATCATCTTCACCGAAACGGCGCCCAAGGCGATCGGCCCGTATTCGCAGGCGACGGCGACAGAAACGCTGGTGTATACCTCCGGGCAGCTGGGCATCGACGTGGCCACCGGCAAGCTGGCAGAAGGCGTAGAGAGCCAGGCCCACTGCGCCATGAAGAACCTTGGCGCGCTGCTTACGGCCAAGGGGCTGGGCTATGCGAGCATCGTAAAAACCACCATCTTTTTGAAGGATCTGGCGGATTTTGCGACCGTCAACGCCGTGTATGCCAGCTACTTTACCGGCGAATACCCCGCGCGCAGCACCATTCAGGTGGCCGCGCTGCCCTTGGGCGGGCTGGTGGAGATCGAGTGCGTAGCCGTGCGATAAGCGCGGCACGCTGAATATGGCCGCCTGGCGCGCCCGGCATGGACGCGGACGGCCCCCTTGGAGGGGCAGGGCGGCTGCTCACGCGGCGTGGGCCGGTCGCCCGCTGTGGCAGGGCTGCGCCGCTACGAAAGGGAAAAGTAATGTTTGAGATACTGAGACGGGAAGTAATGAACCCCACGGTCACGCGCATGGACGTGTATGCGCCGCTGGTAGCCAAGAAGGCCGAGGCAGGGCAGTTCGTGATCGTGCGCGCCAGCGCGGAGAGCGAGCGCATCCCGCTGACCATCGCGGACTTTGACCGCACGACGGGCAGCGTTACGCTGATCTTTCAGGTGATGGGCGCGGGCACTATGGAGCTGAACGCTTTGGGCGTGGGCGAGTGCCTGACCGACCTGGTGGGGCCGCTGGGCAGAGCCACCGAGACGGAAGGGCTCCATAAGGTGTGCGTGGTGGGCGGCGGCGTGGGCTGCGCTATCGCGCTGCCCATCGCCAAAAAGCTGCACGCGCAGGGCGCGGTGGTGCACAGCGTCGTAGGCTTCAGGAGCCGCGATCTGGTCATTCTGGAGGACGAGTTTCGCGCCATCAGCGACGAGCTGCGCATCATGACCGACGATGGCAGTTACGGCGAGAAGGGGCTGGTGACGGGCGCGCTGGAAGCGCTGATCAATGCCGGCAACACCTACGATGAGGTGATCGCCATCGGGCCCCTCATCATGATGAAATTCGTGAGCCTGACCACGATGAAGTATGGCATCAAGACGGTCGTGAGCATGAACCCCATCATGATCGACGGTACGGGCATGTGCGGCGGCTGCCGCCTGACCGTGGGCGGCGAGGTCAAGTTCGCCTGTGTGGACGGCCCGGATTTTGACGGCCATCTGGTGGATTTTGACGAGGCGATGCGCAGGGGCGAGATGTACCGTGAGTTTGAGCAGCGCGCACGCGAGGAAGCCTGCCGACTCTTCCCCAAGGAGGCGAGCTGACATGCCGCAGCGCAATATGGTGAACACCCAAACCCCCATGCCCACGCAGCCCGCCGATGTGCGGGGCCACAATTTCAGCGAGGTGGCGCTGGGCTATAGTTTTGAAAATGCCGTAAACGAGGCGCGCCGCTGCCTGGAATGCAAGCACAGGCCTTGCGTGGGCGCTTGCCCCGTTTGCATCGACATTCCCGGTTTCATCCGCCGTGTGGCGGAGGGGGATATGGAAGGCGCTTATCAGGTGCTGGCGCAGAGCACGGCGTTGCCGGCCGTTTGCGGCCGTGTATGCCCGCAGGAAACGCAGTGCGAGGGCGTGTGCGTGCGCGCTATCAAAGGCGAGAGCGTGGGCATCGGGCGATTGGAGCGGTTCGTGGCGGACTGGCACCGGATGCATACGGATGGTAAGCCCACGAAACCCGCTTCCAACGGCAGGCGGGTGGCGGTGGTCGGCGCTGGCCCCAGCGGGCTGACGTGCGCGGGCGACCTGGCGCGCCTCGGCTATGAGGTAACGGTTTACGAAGCCCTGCACATGCCGGGCGGCGTGCTGGTATATGGCATTCCCGAATTCCGGCTGCCCAAGGCGATTGTGAATCAGGAGATCGACGGCCTGCGCGCGCTGGGCGTGACCATCCAGACCGACGTGGTCGTGGGCAAGACGCTGACGGTGGACGAGCTGTTCGACATGGGCTACGGGGCCGTTTACATCGGCAGCGGCGCGGGGCTGCCCAGGTTTATGGGCATCCCTGGCGAGAGCCTGAAAGGGGTATACAGCGCCAACGAATACCTGACCCGCATCAACCTGATGAAAGCGTACAGCGATACGAGCCGCACCCCCATTCAGCGGAGCCGCAGGGTTGCGGTGGTCGGCGGCGGTAACGTAGCGATGGATGCCGCGCGTTGCGCACTGCGCCTCGGCGCGGAGACGGTGTACATCGTCTACCGCCGCGGCATGGAGGAGCTGCCCGCCCGCCATGAGGAAGTCGAGCACGCGCAGGAGGAGGGCATCATCTTCCGCACGCTGGTGAACCCCGTGGAGGTGCTGGGCGACGAGAAGGGCTGGGTTAAGGGCATCCGATGCGTGGAAATGACGCTGGGCGAGCCCGACGCGAGCGGCAGACGTGCGCCGGTCGTCAAGGAAGGCAGCGAGTTCTATTTGGATGTGGACACGGTGATCATCGCCATCGGCACGCGGCCAAACCCGCTGATTCACCAGACCACCGAGGGGCTTGAGACGAACCGGCACGGCTGCATCGTCGTAGGCGGGCCCGAGGGGCTCACCAGCCGCCCGCATGTGTACGCAGGCGGCGACGCGGTTACCGGCGCGGCGACGGTCATCCTCGCGATGGGCGCGGGCAAGCAGGCGGCGGAGGCTATCCACCGCGAGCTGAGCGGCGAGGCGTAACGCAGCGGCTCATAGCGCACGATGGCGCGGCATGGCGCTTTCGACGCTGGCGACGAGTTGTGATATGGATAGTAAACGGAGGACGGCACGAGCCCGTCCTCCGTTTACCTATTCCCATTAAATGGAATGGTACCAAAAAGCGGAGGCTTACGCCCCCGCTCGCTTTGGTCATTCCATGTTGAAACGCTTCTTAAAGCGATCCACGCGCCCGCCGCTGTCCACCAGCTTTTGCTTGCCGGTGAAGAAGGGGTGACACTTGGAGCAGATTTCTACCTTCAGCTCCGGCTTGGTGGAACCAGTCTCAAACGTCTCACCGCATACGCAACGGACGATTGCCTTGCCATACTTGGGATGGATTTTTTCTTTCATGCAGATTCACCTCTTTTGCGCATGCATGTGTCTGGTTCATAGAACCGCGAAAATTAGTATACCATAGCTGACTGGGGTTTGCAAGGGTTTTTCCGGGGATAAACGGCAGATTTTGGCGCAAGATGGTTTGGAACGGATGCGCATATGCCCTGCTTGCAGCGGCGGTATGGGTACAGGGTCAATGCGGCGCCGCCGCCCTTGCCGCATCCAGCAGTGCGCGCGCATGCGCCATCAGCGCCGCCCGATCGTTGGGGATCAATCCTTCGACCGCATCATGCCAGAGTGATTGCAGCATTTGCCCGACGAAGCGCGCGGGCAGGCCCCGCTCGCGGCACAGGGGGAGCAGGTCATGGCCGTTGACGGGCAGCGCAGCCAGCGACAGGGGCACGCAGTTTCCTAATACGGCAAGCAAAGCCTCCGCACGTTCTGCCGCGCCAGCAAGCGACTCCCCAGCTGTCGCGAGCGCGCGGAGCGCCGCGGCGGCATGGCGCAGGCTGGGCAACCCAAGGCACACCGCGTCCATGCGGGTCAGCGAAGCAGCCAGAACACCCTGCGTAGCCCGCAGGGCGTCACCTGCGAAGGCGGCTTCCCGCTGGCTGAAGCGCAGCGCCAGCATCCGCCCGGCCACAGCATCGGGCGACTCACGCCAAAACAGCAGCGCGAGCTTGCCTGCTACCGGCGGTGTACCCTCCGGCGGCTGGTAGAAGCGCGTGGCGATGATGGCCGAACCATCCGGGCGAAGCAGGCCAAACAGCGATCCCCACGCGCCGACGGCTCGCACGGTGCCCAGCCCGGCCTCCACGGCGGGGACAGAGCGGGTCAAGGTGGGGTAGCGGGTATCGGCAACCAGCAGCTTGCCCAGCTCGTCGCGCAGGCGCTCCATGGCGATCTCGCGCAGCAGGTGGGCATATTTGGTGGCGGAGGCCAGCAGCGCGGGCGTAGGCGTAAAGCCCAGCTCCGCCTGAAAGCGGGCCGCACGCAGGATGCGAAGGCCATCGTCCTTGAGCACCTGATCGGGGTCGGGGGTAACGGTGTGCAGCACGCCCTGCCGCATATGGGCAAGCCCGCCCGTGGGGTCGAGCACCTCCGCGGGCATGGCGGGGTCAGCATGGAGTCGCCGGTAGAGCGCGTTCACGGAAAAGTCGCGGCGCAGCGCGTCCACTTCGGGGGTTTCGGCGAAGCGCACGGCGCTGGGCTGGTGCCCGCCGCGGTAGCTGTCCACGCGGAAGGTGGTATACTCCGCCATATGGCGGCCTTCGCTGTCCGCCACGTGCAGCTCCACGGTGCCAAAGTGCGCCGCGCGCAGCACCGCGCGCACGGGCGTGCCCTCGCACAGGCGGGCGACCTCCTCCGGCGTGGCGGGGCCGCACACATCCACATCGCTGGCTGGCAGATCCATCAGCGCGTTGCGCACCGCGCCGCCCACGGCGTACAGCGGCTTCCCTCCGCGCTCGAACACACTGGCGAGCGTGAGCAGCCACGGCGCGGCAAAAGCGGCGGCATTCATGCGCGTGTGCGCGCCTCCGCCAGCGCCACAAATTGGTCGATCTCGCCGCGCACCACGTCAAGCGCGCTGCGCCAGTAGTCCACGCTGCGCACGTCGACGCCCACGGTGGCGGCCACACCCGCGATATCGTCGCTGCCGCAGTAGCCAAGCAGCGCGTCGTACTTGGGCAGGAACGCCGCGCCCTGCGCTTTGTACAGCTGGAATACGCCCAGCCCGAACAGCAGACCGAACGCATAGGGGAAGTTGTAGAAATGCAGGCCCACCGAGTAGTAGTGCCCCTTGTTGATCCACATATCCGGGTGGCGCACATCCCTGTCGAGGGCGTCGCCGTAGGCTTCCTCCTGCGCGGCGAGCATCATGGCGCGCAGTTCCTCCACGGTGGGTGTGTGAGTCTTGCGCGCCTCGAACACCGCGCTCTCAAAAATAAAGCGGCTCAGGATGTCCACACAGCACTGCGTGGCCTCCATCAGCATCCCTTCCAGAATGCCGAACGCGCGCTCCGGCACGGCGGTTTCCAAAACGGTGTGAGCCAGCATCGTCTCGTTGAAGGTGGAGGCCGTCTCGGCCAGCTGCATGGGGGGCTGGGCCATCAGGATGGGCGCGCTCTCCAGGCAGCGGGCGTGCCATGCGTGCCCCAACTCGTGCGCCAGCGTGCTCACATCGCCAAAGCTGCCCACAAAGTTGGTCATGATGCGGCTGAGTTTCAGCTCGTGGTTCTCACTGCAAAAAGCGCCGCCCTCCTTGCCTTCGCGCGGGTAAAAGTCGATCCAGCGATTGTCGAACGCATGGGCGATAAACGCCGCCATCTTGGGGTGCGCCTTGCCGAATGCCTCCATCAGCAGCGCGCGGGCTTCCTCGACGGTATAGGTCTGCACATCCTCGCCCACGGGGGCCACGATATCGTAAAACGGCAGGCCGTCCCGATGACCAAGCAGCTTTGCCTTGGCCTTCAGGTAGCGGCGGAAATCCGGCAGGGCTTCGCGGATGGCGGTCAGCATCGCGTCCAGCGTCGCGTGATCCATGCGGCTTTCGGCCAGCTGCTGGCTTAGGACATCCGGGTATCCCTTGGCCTCGCACAGGGTGAGTGCTTCGCCCTTGATGCCGCCCAGGCAGAACGCCATGGGCAGCGCCACCTTGGGGTAAGCAGCCAGCTCCGCCTCATAGGCGGCCTTGCGCACGGCGGGGTCTGGGTCGTAGCCCTTGCCGCGCACGGCGGGCAACGGCAGCATCTCGCCGCCAAATTCCACAGTCAGGGTGCCCATCAGCTGGTCGCGCAGCTTCTGGAACGCGTCGCCGCCGGAGAGCGACATGCGCAGCATCCACTTCTCCATGCTCTCGGGCAGCATGTGCGCGGCCTCGCGCTGTGCCTCGCGCAGGGCAAAGGCGTTGGCGGTGAGCTTCGAGCTGCTTTGGATGATCGCATCAAGCCCCTCCACCGCGCCGATATAGCGGGTGCAGGCGCTACGGAGCACCTGGGTATCCACGGCGATGGTGTCCAGCTCCTGCAGCACGCGGAACGCATCGCGGTTCTCCGCCTCCACGGCAAGGGTCAGCTGGCAGAACATGTAGGCGCGCGAGAGCTTGTTGCTCAGGCCCTCCAGCAGCATGACGACCTTTTCCAGCTTTTCGGCTTCCGGCAGGGTCTCCTTCAGCAGCGCGTCGCCGCTTTGGGTCAGGGTCTTGACGGCCTCGATATCGGCGCGTAGGGCGGGGTCGTCAAAACCGCGGTAGAAAACACTCAGGTCCCAGGTGGGCTGCATAGGCGTATCTCCTTTTTCGATATCAAATGATAAAGCATACCCGCCGCGGATGTCCGTCGGCGGGGCGAAACTTATTCGTGTTCCTGCTGGTAATGGGCTTCCTCCAGCGCGATCAGGCAGGTTTCCTTGCTGCGCTCGATATGCTTGCGCATCAGCTTCTCAAAGTTCTCAAGGTCGCGCTGCTCCACGTAGTCCACCAGCTTGTAATGCTCCTCGTGCGCCACCCTGCGGCGGTTCTCCTTGGCGATGGACATGGCCGAGAAGCGACGGATGTACTCATCCTGGCTCTGGATCACGCGCAGGATGCGGTTGAGGCCGGAAATAGCGGTAAGCTGTTCGTGAAAGCTGCGGGCGATGGGGCTCATGCCGTCGATATCGTTGCGGGCGAGGTAGCCGTCCATCTTGTGGAGCTTTTCGCGCATGGAGCGGATATCCTCCGGCGTGGCGTTGTCGATGATGGCGGGCAGCGTGAGCATCTCCAGCGCATTGCGGATGGTGTAGATCTCCTCCACGTCCGCGATGGTAAAGGCGCGCACCACCACGCCGCGGCGCAGCACATACTCCACCAACCCATCGCGCTCCAGCTTGCGCAGCGCCTCGCGCAGCGGCGTGCGGCTGATATGCAGCTTATCCGCATACTCCGTTTCGACGATGCGCGCGCCCGCAGGGATCTGGCCGGTAATGATGGCGTGCTTGAGCGTCTCGTAGGCGATTTCGCGGATAGGCTTGCTCTCGACCGAGGGAGTGAAACGCATGACGGACATCTGGACACCCCTTGTTCTTTCTTTGTATTTTGTATACTAATCGAACAAGCAGACGTTTGTCAAGCGTTTTATGGAACTTTGGCACTTCGCACAGAGGCGGCGGCGGTATGCTGTATCCAATGACGTCAACGCGACGGGAACGGCTTTGAGCCGGGCCCGTCGCGTTAGGTATGGTTTGCCTGCCATACGGGTCAGGTGCATTACGCCTGCCTGTCAGCGCCGCAAGACTACTGCGAACCGCCGCGCACAGGTGCCGTCCCGCGGAGGGGGTGGCAGCCTGCGCCTTGGAATTGGGCAGCAGCCTTGCGGTGGGGGGAAGATAACGGGAATCAGGTATTGGGGGTTGGTATGCCTGCGGCTCGCAGCCGCCGTCTGCGGCGCAGGCTGTGCAGCGCGCCGTCCACCCAGGCGGTCACGGTAGCGCAGGCCAGCAGGATGCTCATGAAGCCGAGCAGCACGCCCGCCATATCGGCGGCGCTGCCGGTGCCGCCGCCCTCGTCATGGCCGCCGCGGCCCTGACCCTTGCTCCCGGTCGCAGCATAGCCACCGGTCTGCACGCTGCTGCCCGCCATATCGGTGGATGCAGTGTCAACAGCAGAGGCACTGCTGTCCGTGGGCAGCACGACCGTACCGGTACCGTCTGTGGTGCTCACCTGTACAGCGGCATTGCCGTCCGCCAAAGCAACGGTCAAGAAAGAGGAAGACTCGCTGCTCTGCGGCAGGGTCGGCCCGCCGCCCGCGGGCATCGACTGCTGTGCGCCAAATACCGCGCCGATACTGCCCAGCCAACCCGTGAAGCTGGTGGAGGTGAGCTGCAAGCCGCCAAACACCAGCACCGCAACGCTGAGCAGCACCGCCAACCCGCGCCGCGCGAGGATGGGCAGCCGCCTCAGAAAAGGCATCCGCTGGCCGAGCCACCCCATATGCAGGCCCACGTGCACACCCGTGAGCACCAGCGCAAGGGCCGCCGCTGCGTAATGGCCCAGCTTGAAGGCCATGCCACCGCCCGTGGAGGGGAACACGACCTTGCTGATCAGGATACCGCTGACCAGCACATACGCAAAGCTCGCAAACAGCAGAATGTCGAGCACCCAATACAGCTTCTGCCGCGCGGGCACACGGCGGCTGAACAGGCCGGTGGATACCGCCTTGATCCACTTCCAGTTGAGCAGCTTGTGGATGATGAACAGCCCGCACAGGGCCATGCCGCCGATCTCATGGAACGCGAGTCCCAGCAGCCGCTTGTTGTACATCAGCGCCAGCAGCAGCGCCATCAGGATATCCAGGATGAACTTCCAACCGTTTTTGCGCAGGCCCTTCATGGATCCAACCCCCATATATCAATCGCTTACGAAGGCAGGATACAGGCGCAGGCTGAACGCTGTGTGAACATGTGCGGAACATTGCCCGAAGTTTGGGTGCAGGAAAGGGCGGAGGAAAAAGGCGGCCGAAGGGATAAGGAGGCACACGAGACATGGCAAAGCCACCCGCCGGTTTCCGACGGGTGGCTTAGGGGATGGTGTTACTTGATCGCCACGCTTCCCTCTCCCAGCAGCGCGCCGAGCGCGCCAAGCAGCCCTTCGTCCGCCTGCGGCCAGTAAGCGTGCTCCATCAGCAGCGTGATGTTTTCGTCCGCGATCCTGACATACACGGGCACATCGCCCGTTTGGCTGGTACACAGCTCCTTGACTTGCCGGAGATAGGGCTCGCGCGTGGGCAAGGTGAGCCGCAGCTTTCGGCTGGCGAGCCTGGCCCGTTGCGCGTCGGTCCGGGCCTCGATCTCAACATCCGGCGGCAAGTCGGGCGCTTTGACGGGGGAGGGGGCGGCGGGGTGGCGGGCATCCGCTGGCACAGCTGGGTCAGTGGCAGCCGGAGTGGCATCGCTATCGACTTGTTGGGCGGGCGGTTCCAACTGGTTTCCCGCGCCGCCTTTGACCTGAGCGCCCGCCGTGCCGACGGTGCCGACCGCGTTCTGCCCGCGCGCCTCGTCCCTTGCTTCCGGCACGCCCTGCCACAGGCGCGGCGCGCCGCGCAGCAGTGTTTCATCCACCTCCACCTCTGCGGAGGGGCCGGCCTGCATGATGGCACGGTTTTTGGCGGACAGGCGCGCAAAAGGTTTGGCGGGGTCGTGCTGCCAAGCGGGGGCGGAGGGCTCGGGGCCGTCGTCCTCCAGCCAGTCGTCAGCCACGGGGGCCGGAGCGCGCCGCACCGCCAGCCCCTGCTGCGCCTGCTTGGCGGTCTGCGGGGTCAAAAGCTGCACCGCATCCACCAGCAGTTTGGCGTCCTCTTCCTCGCGGAAGGAGAGCTTGCCCGTGAGCACGACCAGATTGTCCGCTGCGAGCAGGCTTACGAATTTGTCGTAGATCTTGGGGAAAACCAACCCCTCGATCTGGCCGGTCAAATCTTCCAGGGTGATGATGCCCATCATGGCGCCCTTCTTGGTGATGCGCCCCTTGGCAAGCGTCAGGATGCCTGCCATGACTACGCTGTCGCCGTCATGGTCGAGGCCGTGGTGCTCGTTCTCGGACATGGTGTTCACATCCAGCACGGTGGTAAATCCGCTGCGCAGGAGGCCCGCGACCTCGTCCAGCGGATGGCCGCAAATGTACACGCCGGTCATTTCCTTTTCCATGTTCAGCAGCACCTTACGGCTGTTTTCGGGCATGTCCGGCACAGCGGCATGGGCAGGCCGCGCTGCGCCGCCCATCATGTCGAACAGGCTTACCTGCCCGGAAAGGTTGCTCTTACGCTTTTGCGCCGCTTCGTCAAGGATGCTCTCATAGACATACAGCAGCTGCGCGCGGTTGTGGTCGCCAAAGTCGAACGCGCCCGCCTTGATCAGGCTCTCAGCTACACGCTTGTTGATGGCCTCCAGCGGCACGCGTTCCACAAAGTCGAAGAAATCCGCGAAGGGAGCGTCGGCACGGGTCCGCACGATGGCCTCCACTGCACCGTAGCCAACGTTTTTGACCGCGCCCATGCCAAAACGGATGCCCTCCGTCCCGTTCTCATCCTTGCCGACGGTAAACTTCCAGCCGCTCTGGTTCACGTCCGGCGGCAGCACGGCGATGCCCTTGGCGCGGCAATACTGGATGTAGCCCGCCACCTTGCCCATGGAGTCCATGACGCTGTTCATGATGGCGGCCATGAACTGCACGGGGTAGTGCTTTTTCAGCCAGCCCGTCTGCACGGCCACCACGCCGTAGGCCGCCGCGTGGCTCTTGTTGAAGGCGTAGCTGGCGAAGGCCGTCATGTCGTCAAACAGTTGCTCGGCCACCTTCTCCGGCACGCCGCGGCGCACGCAGCCCTCCACCAGCACCGTGCCATGCTCGTCCGTCATGCCATGCACGAAGAACGCGCGCTCCTTGGCCATGACGTCCTTCTTCTTCTTGCTCATGGCGCGGCGCATCAGGTCGCTGCGGCCCATGGAATAGCCGGCCAGATCGCGCACGATCTGCATGACCTGCTCCTGATACACCATGCAGCCGTAGGTCACGTCCAGGATGGGCTTGAGCAGGGGCGTGGCGTATTTGACGGTCTCGGGCTTGAGCTTGCCGGCGATGTAGCGCGGGATGCTCTCCATGGGGCCCGGGCGGTACAGCGAAATGGCGGCAATGATATCCTCAAAGCAGGCGGGCTTCATGTTTTGCAAAAACAGGCGCATGCCGCCGGATTCCAGCTGGAACACCCCGTCGGTATCGCCGGAGGAGATCATCTCATATACGGCGGGGTCGTCCAGCGGGATATCCTCCGGCTTCATGGTTACGCCGATATCGCGCATCAGGTCGAGCGCGTCGCGGATCACGGTGAGCGTGCGCAGGCCAAGGAAGTCCATCTTGAGCAGACCCAGGTGCTCCAGCGTGTTCATGGGGAACTGGGTGGTGACCACCTCGTCGTTCACCTGAAGGGGCACATAGTCGGTCACGGGACGGGCAGTGATCAGTACGCCCGCGGCGTGGGTGCTGGCGTGGCGGGGCATCCCCTCCAGCGCCATGCTCATCTCGATCAGCTGGGCCACGGCGGGGTCGGTGGCGACCATCTCATGCAGTTGCGGGCTGATCTGCGTGGCTTTTTCCAGCGTCATATCCAGCGAAAAGGGGATGGCCTTGGCCACCTGATCGACCGCGGCGTAGCTCATGCCCAGCACGCGGCCCACATCGCGCACCACGGCCTTGGCCTTCATGGTGCCGAAGGTGATGATCTGCGCCACGTGATCCACGCCGTACTTGCGGGTCACGTAGTCGATCACCTCCTGCCGCCGCTCATAGCAGAAGTCCACGTCGATATCGGGCATGCTGATGCGCTCCGGATTCAAAAAACGCTCGAACAGCAGGTTGTACTTGAGGGGGTCGAGCATGGTGATGCGTAGCGTGTAGGCCACGATGCTGCCCGCGCCGCTGCCGCGCCCGGGGCCGACCATGATGCCGTTGCGCTTGGCGTAGTCGATAAAATCCCACACGATCAAAAAGTAGTCGATAAAGCCCATCTGGTCGATCACGCCAAGCTCATAGGCGAGGCGTTTGCGGGGCTCGCTGGCCTCGTCGTCCGCAAGGGCGGGGAAAAAGTCGTGAAGGCCCGCTATGCACAGGCGGGTGAGCATCGCAAGCGGCGTTTCGCCTGTGTCGATGGGGTAGTTGGGCAGATGGCGCGTGTTAAAATCGAACTCTACATTGCAGCGTGCGGCGATCTCCGCGGCCCGGTCGATGGCCTCCGGCAGCGCAGGGAACACCTTGCGCATCTCCGCCTCGCTCTTGACGTAGAGCTCCTCGGTCTCCATGCGCATGCGGGCCTCGTCCTGCAGGGTCTTGCCGGTCTGCACGCACATGAGCACTTCCTGTGCGGCGGCGTCCTTGCGCTCCAGGTAGTGGCAATCGTTGGTGGCGACCAGCGGCACCCCCGTCTCGCGGGCGATGGCGATCAGCTCCGGCAGCACCTGCCGCTCCTCGGGGATGCCGTGATCCATGATCTCGATAAAGAAGTTGTCCTTGCCAAAGATGCCCCGCATCTCCTCCACATAGGCGCGGGCCTCGTCGCGGCGACCTTGCAGCAGCAGCTTGGGCAGGTCGCCGCTCAGGCAGGCGGTCAGGCAGATGAGGCCCTCGGCGTGCTGCCGGAGCAGCGCATAATCCAGCCTCGGGCGGTAGTAAAACCCCTCGGTGAAGCCCTGTGATACCAGTTTGGTCAGGTTTTGATAGCCTGTCTGGTTTTCGCACAGCAAAATCAGGTGGCTGTACTCTCGGCTGACATAGGTTTTGTCGAAGCGGTCGGGGCAAATATAGACTTCGCAGCCGATCACGGGGTGGATGCCCTCGTCCTTGCAGGCGGTGTAAAAATCGACCGCGCCGTACATGACGCCGTGGTCGGTCACGGCGCAGTGCTCCATGCCAAGCGCCTTTACATGCTTGACCAGGTGGCTGATGCGGCACGCGCCGTCCAGTAGGCTGTATTCGGTATGCAGGTGCAGGTGTGCAAACGCCATGGGTACCTCCTAAAAAACCAGGTCGTGCAGGATGGCGACCGTCTCACGCGTGAGGTAGGCGGGCAACAGGCACCACAGCGTGTCCGTGCCGTAGCACGCGGTGGAAAGCCCCGCCCGCGCGGCCAGCCTGCGGCTACGGTACAGGTGAAACTCGCTGGTTACGAAAGCGCTGGTATACTGCCCGTCGCCAAAACGCGTGTCCAGCAGGCGCTCACAGTTTTCAAAGTTTTGCACGGTGTCCATGGCCTCGGGCTCCAGCAGCAGCGCGCTGTCCGGCACGCCGCGGCGCAGCAGGTACTCCCGCATTAGGCTGGCCTCGGTGCGGTTTTCGCCCCAGCCTTTACCACCGCTGAGCACCAGCAGGGCCGCGGGGTAGCGGCGGTGCAGCAGTAGCGCCGTATCCAGCCGCTCCTTGAGCACGACGGAAAGCGTGTCGCCATAGAAGCCCGCACCCAGCACGATGATCGCGTCCGGCCGGGTTTTGGGTGGTTCGCTACGCCCGCCGAGCACGATGGCCACGCATACGCCCTGCACAAGCAGGTACAGGCTGAGGAGGGCTGTCAGAGCCATCGTGGCCGCGCGCCAGACGGGGCGGGCCGCGCCAGCCGAGGTACGCTGCCAAAGGGCGTGCGCCATCAGCCACGCGCCGTAGAGCGCCGGGGGCACCGCGCCGATGTTGTAGGAGGCCATGGCGAGCAGCGCGAGCGAAGTGGTCAGGATTGCCGCTCCCACCCAGAAAAACCCTTTTCGCATGGTTTTGCCCGCCCTTACATGGCCTGTGCCGGATGCCGTTATGCAACTTCAAGTATACTGCAAACGGGGCGGCGCGGCAACCCTGCCTTGCCGCGGGGGTGCGCCTGTGCTATACTGGACGCTGGCAAGGGATTGGTTCCGGTATATGTGGAAAATGAAGGAGGCGGCGGCATGGCGCTGTTTGACATCGACAAGGCGGGCGCCCTGTGGGATTCGGTCGCGCTGCCCAACGCCTTCATCTGCGAGTATATGCCCGCCGCGCCGGAGGGCTATGTCAAGGTGTACCTGTATGGACTGATGTACGCGCACTTTCCCGCGGCTGGCGAGGGCTTGACCGCACCGGCGCTGGCACGTGAACTGGGCATGGAGGAGAGCGAAGTGCTGGCCGCCTTTGCCTACTGGGAACGCTGCCGCCTGGTCACGCGCACGCAGGACAAGCCCCCGCGCTTTACGTACCTGAGCGTTCAGCAGGCGACGCTGGGGCGGCATGCCATGCCCGCGGACGAGGGCTACATGCAGTTTGCGCAGGCGTTGTATGCCATCTTCGGCGAAAAGCGCAAGCTGCACGGCGGCGAGACGCAGCTGTGCTACGAGTGGGTGGAGCAGCTGGGCATCCCGCGCGAGGTGGTGTTGCTGCTGGTGCAACATCTGGCCACCACGCGGGGCATTCACTTCAGCTTCAAGGATGCGCAGAAGCTTGCGGTGGAGCTGAAGGAGCGGCACATTGATACATTGGAGGACGCGGAGCAGTTTTTTGGCCGCAGCCAGGCCGCGTGGGACGGTACCCAGCGCGTATTGCGCCGCATGAGCAAGTTTCGCGCTCCCACGGTGGACGAGATCGACCTGTACCTGAAATGGACAAAGGAATGGGGCTTTGCGCCCAAGGCGGTCGAGGCCGCCTGCGCGGAGATGACGGGCGGCGACCCCAGCTTCAAATACCTGGACAGCATCCTGCGCGGAGTGCATGAGCGCGCAAGCCGCAAAGCCACCAGCGTGGAGCAACTGGGCACCCAGCTGCAAAAGGAGAAGGACGAGGCCGAGCGCATCCGCGAGGTGCTGCGGGCGGCGGGCCTCAGCGCCAACGCCAACGAGGCGGTGGTGCGCGAGGTGTACCGTGACATGCTGGCCCAGCTGCCGCATGAGACCATCGTGCTGGCGGCTCGCGAGGTGAGCCGCAAGAAGAAGACCCAGTCGCTGGACAAGCTGGCGGAGCTGGTGGCCGCGTGGGGCGGCAAGGGGCTGCGCACGCCGACGGATGTGGAGGCTCACCTTGCGCAGGTCAAGGAGCAGAACGACGCGCTGCGCGAGCTGCTCAGCCGCATGGGGCAAAGCGGGCTGCCCACCCCGCGCGACCGCGAACTGCTGCAAAAGTGGCGCGGCGATTGGGGCTTTGGCATGGACGTGCTGTGCAAGGCCGCCGAGTACAGCGCGGGCAAGACCGCTCCCATGGCTTTTATGGACAAAGTGCTGGAAAACTTCCGCACGGCGGGAGTGCAAACGGTGGCCGCCGCCGAGGCAGAGCACGAGCGCCATCGCGAGGCCTACCAGCCCAAGGCGGGGGAAAAGCCCGCGGGCAAGACCGTGGTGGAGCAGCGTTACGAGCAGCGCGCCTACGACGCGGAGAAGTACACCGGCCTGACGGCGGAGGAGATCGAGGAGGCGCTGCGCTATGACTCGTGAACGCCTGGTTTTGAAGATGCAGCAGGAATACGCCGCGCGCCGCGAGGAAAACCTGCGCCTGTACGAGCAGCGCGTGGACGAAGCCTGCGAGCAGTGCGACGGCTTGCGCCCGTTGCTGAACGCGCGCCGCGCCGCGTTGATGGGCGGCCTGCGCAACGCCCTGTACCCCGCGCAGCGGGACGCGCAGGCCAACGCGGGCCTCACGGGCGCATTCCAGAGCTACAATGAAAAGATCGCGGCAAAGCTGGCCGCCTGCGGCCTGCCTGCCGATACGCTCGCGCCGGTTTATAACTGCCCTCTGTGCCGCGACGAGGGCTATGTGTACGACCCCACGCGCCGCATGTGCGCCTGCTTTGAAACGGAGCTGAACCGCCGGATGCTGGGCGAGCTGGGGCTTGCGCAGGAAGCGACATTCGAGCGCTTTAACGAGGGGCTGTTCAGTGACGAGCCCGTGGTGGGCAAGCTGAGCCAGCGGGTAATGATGCGGCAGAACCGCGACCTTTGCGAGCGGTACGCCAGCGCCTACCCCGATACCGATGTGCGCGACCTGCTGCTGACCGGCAAGAGCGGCCTTGGCAAAACGTTTTTATTGCAGGCCATCGCCCACCGTGTGGCGGAGCGGGGCATGAGCGTGACGTACATCAGCGCCTACCGCCTGCTGGAGGCCATGCGCAAGGCTTATTTTGAAAACAACAGCGAGCTTTTGCAGCCGCTGATGGAGGCGCCCCTCCTGCTGGTGGACGACCTGGGCACCGAGCCGTTGATGGAGAACATCACCGTGACGCAGCTTTTCAACCTGCTGAACGAGCGGCAGAACGCGGGCCGCCACACGGTGCTCAGCACCAACCTGAACCTGGCGGAGCTGCGCGCCCGCTATACGGAGCGCATCACTTCGCGCCTGCTGGACGAGACGCGCTGCCGCGTGGTCAAGTTCATCGGCGAGGACGTGCGCGAGCGGCTGGGCAAGGCTGCGGGCAGCGGAGGCAAGGCATGAACATCCAGATCTACGTGGGCAAGAAGAACCCCGACGCGCTCAAGGCGGAGCGTTTCTTCAAGGAGCGGCGCATCCCCTACCAGCTGGTGGATCTGAAAAAGCACAAGCTGGGCCAAAAGGAGCTGGCCACCTTCGCCAAGGCGGCGGGCGGCGCCATGAAACTGGTCGACCGCTCCGGCATGAAGGCGCTGGAGCGCCCCGTGGCGCACATGAGCAGCGAGAGCCTGATCTTGAGCGAGCTGATGAACGACCCCATGGCGCTGGTCAGCCCTATCGTGCGCAATGGGAACCTTGCTACCGTGGGCGCGGACGAAACCGAGTGGCAGCGCTGGGTGGACGAGGGCAAGTGACAGCCAACGAAGCATGTAAACCATAACCACGGCGAGGATATGCGCGGCGGGCGCTTCCGTCCCTCCGCGCCGGTTCACGGGGCGACCGCCCCACTGACAATCGTTCACACGCCCGCTGCGCTGGCATCGCCGCCGCGCGGGCCTGCGGAACCCCGTGGCACATGGTGGATGCCGTGCGCCACGGGCCATAAAAAATCCGCTCCTCAGGGGCGCATGTTTGGAGGATATACCATGACAAAACCTTCGCTTTCGGTACGGGACTTGACCATCGCCGCGGTCATCGCGGCGCTCTATGCGGCGCTCACGCTGCTCTTTGCTGCCATCAGCTACGGGCCGGTGCAGTTTCGGGTCAGCGAGGCGCTCACGCTGCTGCCGGTGCTCTTTCCGCAGGCGGTGCCGGGGCTGGCGCTGGGTTGCCTGATCGCAAACCTGCTTGGCAGCGCCACGGTGTGGGATATCGTCTTTGGCACGCTGGCCACGCTGCTGGCGGCGATGCTGACCCGCAGGCTGCGCAAAAACGTATGGCTGGCGGCCGCGATGCCGGTCGTGTGCAATGCCGTGATCATCGGGCTGGTGCTGCATTTTACGCTGGCAGACGTGCTGCTGTGGCCCGCCATCGCCACGGTGGGCATCGGTGAGGCGGCGGTGGCCTACCTGCTGGGCGTGCCGATGGTGTTCGCACTGCGCCGCGTGCCCGCGCTGCAGGCGCTGGCGACCGAGCAGGCGGAAATTTCGACTTCGGTGAAGAAAACGGATGCCACGCACGTTGATTCAAAGGAAGAAAACCGCTGAAGGGCGGTCAGGTAAGAGGGGCGACATCATGACTGGTACGGCTTGGCGCAGGCTGCGCGGCACACTGGCGCTCGCGCTGTGCGCTGTATTGCTCTGTCAGGGCGCGTTTGTGCTCGCGGAGGAAGGCGGCACGGTCGAGCCGCCCCCGACCGTATCGGAAATTGCCGCGACGGACACGCCAGCCCCGACCGACACGGCAGCGCCTACGGACGCGACTGCCACGCCGGACAGTTCGGCTACGCCGGACAGTTCCACCACGCCGGACAGTTCCACCACGCCGGATGGTTCAACCACGCCCGACGCGTCTACCACGCCGGATGGCTCCACCACGCCGGATGTTTCCGAGACGCCCGCGGCCACCGATACGCCGCCCGTTTGCGATATTGAAGGCTGCGCCCACCTGGGCTATGACGCGGATGGGGCTTTGGTGGCGCTATGCCCGCTGGGCGAGTGGATGCTAGCCCATGGCGAGGGCTTGCCCGCCGCGACCGACGCCATGCCCATGATGGCGCTGTTTGCTGCACCAGCGCCCGGCCCTGTCACCCTGATCGACGGCACGACCACGCTGTACCGCAGCGGCACCTATATCCTCTCCGGCGGCAGCAGCCTTTCCAGGGTGGTCGTGAGCGACAACCTGGCCGTGGCGCTGGTTTTGCAGTATGCCACCATCGGCGAGCTGACGCTGGGGGGCGGCGTTTCGCTGGAGATGAGCTTCACCGGCCTGAACGGCATCGACGCGATGCACGCGGGCAGCGGCGAGGTGACCTTCGATGGCACCGGCAGCCTGCTGATTGGCGCGATGGACGATCTGGGAACCGCGCGGCTCACCATGCTGGGCGGCAGCATCGGCCTGCCCGCGGGCGCGAGCAGCCAGAACGGCCGCACGCTGTTTGAGTGCGACGCGACGGGCGCGACTTCCGCTACTGTCGACGGGGCCGCCTTCCCCTTCACCACGCCGGATTATACCGGGCAGGCGCACCTTTGGTTGCCCGTGCTGGGCGGCGGCGCCACCTACCGCGGCAGCGTACTGGGCGGGGTGCTGGCCGTGCAATCCTACGACCCTGACCCCAGCGTGAGCGATTCGTTCGATATGGACGGTGCGGCGGAGTATACCGCCGTGGCGGATACCAGCACGTCGATCATCTCCAGCGGCGGATCGCCGCTGTACCACAACCTGACGGTTGACCAGAGCGGTGTGTCGCTGGTGCTCAGCAACATCCTGCTGGGCTCGGCTGCCGATATCACGATGAGCCGCTCCGCGCGCGTCCACGTGAATGGCCCGTGCAGCGCCGGCGATCTGACGGGCGCAAGCACCGCGACGGTGACCGGCAGCGGCACGCTGGTACTGGACACCCTCGCCACGGACACGCTGCGCTGCGTGGGCGGCGTGCGCATCACCTACGGCGCAGCGGGCGGCGGCTGGCAAAGCGGCTGGCAGCAGCTCACATCACCCATCGATCTGGGCACGGTCACTTCGCTCACGTATAACGGCAAGGCCTACGCCATCGCCAGCGCGGCGGGCGAAACCGCCACGTTCTACGCACCCCTGCCCGCGCCAGCCAGCGGCATGAAATACGATGTGCGAGCCAGCGGAACGGCGCTCACGGCCATTCAGATCCCCGTGGGCACGCAGACGCTCACGCTGGGCGACGCGGGGCTGAACATCGCCACAGGCGGTAACTACGTGATCGAGACGGACGGCTCTACCGGCGGCAGTATCACAGTCGCGGACGGCATCACCGTAACGCTGATCCTGCGCGGCGTGCGCACGGGCGGCTCGCTGGCCGCTGGCGCGGGGGCGAACGTGACGCTTGCGCTGGAGGGCAGCAGCCAGTTCGGTAGCGGGCTTACGCTGGGCGCGGGCGCCACGTTTGCGGCGGGCGGCACGGGCGCGCTGCTGCTGGCTTCGGTCGCGGATGGCGGCGCGGCTATCAGCGTGGGCTCCTACACGAACGTCTCGCTCTCCTCCGGCGGGTCGCTGGGGGGCAGCTCGCTCAAGCCCACGGTCATCAGCGTGACGGATTCATCCCTCGCGCCGCTGAACAATACGGCGGTCACCCTGCGCATCGGCGCGGGCACGCCGTTTCGTACCACCACGGCTGCAAACGGCCTCGTGACCCTGTGGGGCAGCCGTGCGGTGACCAAGGCATCCGTGGTGGTGCTTTCACAGGCCAACACCTATGCCGAGATCCTGACCGGCGTTGCCGCCAACCCTGACGCGCTGCCCGAGATCAGCGCCGTGGCCAGCCACGCGGCGGGCTATGTGACCTTTACCACCGTGAATGCGCAGACGGCGGGCGTGCAGGCGTATGTGAACCGCGCGGGCGCCGTCATGCCGGATACCTTTGTGGCGGACGCGACGCAGGTGCCGCGCCTGTACGGCGAGTGCAACATACCGGGTCTCAAGGCGGGCGACGTGGTCACCTACCGCGCCTATGCGGCCCGGCAGGCGGGGCAGAGCCTGACAGCCGATACCGCGGATGCGTTCCAGTTCAGCGAGCAGTTCACGTTCACGGTCACCACGCCTCGTAGGGCCTTCACGCTGGCAAACCAGACCAAGGAATATGACCAGGCGGCCTTCCGCTTCCGCAGCGGGCAGATACCGGGCGGCGCGACCGTCACCTGGTACAGGGGCACGGTGCTGCTGGGCTCCGCGCCCAAGGATGTGGGCGAATACACCGCCGTGGTGGAGATACCCGCGGGGCATGCGGAATACCTGCCCGGCGTGACCTATGTTGGCGTTTCCATCACGCCCAAGGTGGTATGGATATACCCTGACCCTGCCTACAAGGTCAAAGGCAAGCCCGACCCGGAATTCACCTATACGTACAGCGAGATGTTCGGCAGCGACGAGGTGACCGGCCCGCTGGGCCGTGAAAAGGGCGAGCGCGTTGGCAATTACCCCTACCACACCCGCTGGCTGGTCGCGCCGGACTGTTACGAGCTGCGCATCGATCCGCTGAGCCCCATGTTCTTCATCGATTGGGGCCCCGGGCACTACATCAAGGTCGATCCGCTGAGCATCATCGACCCGGTGCACCAGATCATCGAGTTCAGCGACGGGATGAAGCTGGACCTGATCCTGCGCACAGGCAACCGCATGAACATCAGCGGCACGGGTTACGGCGAGATGGTGATCGATACCGACGACCGTCGCGCCCGCCCCTTCACGCCGCAGCTGCGGCTCAAGCACGGGTTTGACCAGGCGATGGTGCTGGTGGAGGGCGAGCCGGAGATCAACGACGACGGCGGCTACGCGACTGATGCGGATGGAAAGCTGCTGCTGAGCCCGCGCACGCTGTCGCTGTCCGGCTACCACCTGAGCCGGTTCAAGGCGCAGCGCATCACTTCGCTGGGCTTCCGCCTGCAGGGCGTGCTGGTGACCCTCGACCTTGCGGACCTGCAGACCGACACGGTGCGGCAGGCCATGGCCGAGGCAGGCCTCACGCAGACGGGCGCGCGGTACCAGATCACGCTGGCGCCGGTGGCGCGCGTGAGCGACCTTGCCGACTACCCCGAGGACGCGCAGACCGACAAGGCGCTGGGTGCGGCCATGATGCATGTGCGCATCGAGGCGGTCAGCGGCGGGAAGACGCTGGACATCGCGGGGCTGATCCCCAGCGCGCGCATGTCGTTTGACGCGAGCGCATACCTGACCGGCGCAACCGATACCACGCCGGAGATCGCCGAGATGGTGGTGGGCAAAAAACAGGCTGACGCCGTGGACGAGGATGCGCTGACCACTGACACCATGGAGCTGATGCTGCGCATCATGCAGGAACGTCTCCGCGCGTTGGGCGTGACCCTCAAATATTACGAGGGCGGCACGCAGACGCTTGACAGCCAGCTTGTGGTGCCCTATACTGCATCCGAGACTGAGGCGCTACCGTATACCGCCATCATGCAGACCAGCCCGTTCCTGATGGTGCGGCACCTGCAAAACGGCCTGTACGGGCTCGCGAGCGCCGTTGCCCCGTGACCGAAATTGCCGCCGCCCCGCTGCGGCGCAAGGAGGAATATTGCTGATGAACCGCCTTTGGACCCGACTGCTGGCGGCGCTCGTGTGCGCCTTTGTATTGCTTGCCTCGCCCCTGTACGGCCTTGCGCAGAGTTCGCTGGATGAGACTGGCGACGCCGCGGCGGGCATTACCGACAACCCTGACCTGAGCGATGCCGAAAAGGCGCAGTGGCTTGAGTGGGCCAGCGAGGACGCCGCCGAGGGCGCGACCGCCACGGCCGACGACGCAGCCCTAATGAGCGAGCTGGAGGACGCGCTGGCGGCCTCGGCCCAGTCCGGCGACGCAGCCATGGACGACCTGGAGCTGAACACCGCGCTGCCGGAGGATGTGGTCAACATCCTGCTGCTGGGCGTGGACAACCGCTCCGAAGAGCTGATGACCGGCCGCAGTGACGCGGTCATCATCTGCTCGCTGAACCTGACCACCGGCGCTGTCAAGCTTACCAGCATCACCCGCGATACCGCCGTGGTGATTCCGGGTTATAAGGATAAGAACCGTATCAATGTGGCGTTCAAATTCGGCAGCAAGGACGGCGACCTGCAAAAGGGTGCCTACCTCGCCATCAAGACCGTGAACCGCAATTTCCAGATGAACATCAGCAAATACGTGCTGGTGAACATCCACGGTCTGGCGAGCATCATTGATGCGCTGGGCGGCGTGGACATGGATATGACCAGCATCGAGGCCAACCGCATCAACTATGAGCTTCGCAAGGAGCCCATGGATAAAGTGAAGCGCGCCAAGGTCAAGGACGTCGATGGCGTGCAGCACCTGGACGGCATGCAGGCGGTCACCTTTGCGCGCATCCGTGGCATCGACGATGATTTTGCCCGATCTGAGCGCCAGCGCAAGCTGCTGGCCACACTGATGACGCAGGTCATGAAGGATATCACCATCGAGAAGCTGGTGGGGCTGATCGAGGTGGCGCTGCCCTTTGGCGCGACCAACCTGACCGCTGCCGACATGCTTGGCTACGGCGGTATCGTGATCGGCGGCGACGCGATGAAGAACCTGCAGAGTGGCGGCAGTGTGCTGGATCAGCTTCGCGTTCCCCTGGAAGGCACGTGGAAGTACGGCGGCGACGCAAGCAAGTCGATGGTCGTGTTCCGCAATGACGCGCGTATCAAGGAAAACATCGAAGCGATGCAGACCTTCATCTACGGGCAGAGCTACTATAAGGACTGACGGGCGCGGCAGACCAAACGCCAAAGCCTATCAAAAACCGGCGTTCCCCGCAAGGCAAAATGCTTTGCGAAGGGAACGCCGGTTTTGTTTGGTACCGAAGTTACCGTGATATTCGCAGCGGATGGTCATATGGCTTCGGACTTGAATGGAGGGCGGAACCCGACTTTGCTTGTTGCCCGATATGCGGTGGCCGAGGAAACGCGGTGCGCGCTAGCCTACACGATAAAATCCTGGGAGAGAAGCGCGCTGGCAACCATCATGCCTGCGGCAACTCATTCCCTATCGGCTTCCAGCCTCGCCTCCGCGGCGCGGATAACCGTTTGCAGCACCTTGAGGCGCGCATACTGCTTGTTGTTGGCCTCCACCACCGTCCACGGGGCGGAGGCAGTGTTGGTCTTTTGCAGCATGTCGTTCACGGCGACGGCGTAGGCGGGCCACTTATCGCGGTTGCGCCAGTCGTCCTCAGTGATCTTCCACTGCTTGTCCGGCGCACTCTGGCGGTCGTTGAAACGGGTGAGCTGGGTATCCTGGTCGATATGCAGCCAGAACTTGACCAACACGGTGCCGTGCACGGCAATCTCGGCCTCGAAACGGTTGATCTCCTCATAGGCACGCTTCCACTGCGCCTCGGTGCAGAAGCCCTCAACGCGCTCTACCAGCACCCGACCGTACCAGGTGCGGTCGAAGATGGCGATATCGCCGTCGCTGGGCAGCGCGTTCCAGAAGCGCCACAGGTGGTGGTGGGCCTTCTCCTGCGGCGTGGGGGCGGCGACGGGGATCACGTCGAACCCGCGCGCATCCAGCGCCGATGTCAGGCGGCGGATCGCGCCGCCTTTACCGGCGGCGTCCCACCCCTCAAAGCCGATTACCATGGACACACCGCGTCGGTAAAGCTCGTTTTGCAGCTTGTTGAGCTGTTTTTGCGCTTTATCGATGGCGGGCTTGTAAGGGTCGGCGAGCGCCTGCTCCGGGTCGAATGCGTCCAACTGGGGGATGGTCACGGTATTCATGCTCTCCAGATGCGGCAAATAGGGCAAATCCCAGGCGCGCGCCCCATCGGCA
The DNA here is from genome assembly GCA_964584315.1 of uncultured Oscillospiraceae bacterium. Classification (GTDB taxonomy): domain Bacteria; phylum Bacillota; class Clostridia; order Christensenellales; family Aristaeellaceae; genus CAXXOK01. The sequence continues at coordinate 2,631 of CAZOZO010000006.1, read as the reverse complement.
CGATCCTTGAGCGCCCCCTCGAACGCCTCCAGCACGGTATCGTAGATCTGCTGGATGCAGATGCGCCGGTTGTCGCTGCGCAGCACGTGCCACAGCGCGCCGTCGTAATTGGTGCGCGCGATCATCGCATCGTAAAGGCGCAGGTATTCTTCGTAGCGCTCGTTCTGCTCCCAGTCCTCTTTTTCCACACGCCAGCGCGTGCTCTTGTGGCTCTCCAGCTCCTTGAGGCGGGCCTTTTGCTCCTTGCGGGGGATGTGCAGGAAAAACTTGATCAGCAGCGTGCCGTCGCACACCAGCTGGCTTTCCAGGCTCGCGATCTCGTCATAGGCCGCGCTCAGGCGCCTGCGCGCGGCTTTGCTTTCGAAGCAGGCGTTGCTCACCTCGCGGTACCAGCTGCCGCAGAACAGCGATATATCACCTTTGGCGGGCAGGTTTATGCAGTAGCGGCGCATGGCGGGGTAGGCGCGCTCCTCGGCGGTGGGCTTGCGCACGGGGTATACCTGATAACCGCGGGGGTCGAGCCCTTCGATCAGCTTGGATAGCATGGTGCCCTTGCCAGCCGCGTCCCACCCCTCAAAGAGGATGACCACGGGGATGCCCGCGGCACGCACCTGCTGCTGCAGGGCCATCAGGCGGTTGCGCAATGCGTCCAGATCGACGCTGTCCGGCGCGGCGGGGGTTTCTTCGTCGGCAGGGTCGGAGATGAAGTCCTTGGGCGGCTCGACCGTGGCATCATCGCTGTCGCGCAGGTCGGCAGGGTCCTGCGAGATACTGGCAGTCAGACCGATCTCCGCGGGCTGTGCAACGGCGGGAACCGCGGCTTCAGGCACCCCGGGGAGCGGCGCTGGCACGGCGGCGGGCTGAGGTGCCGATGGTGCTTCGAAGGGCGCGGCGCTGTGCGCCACAGCTGCTGCCTTTACCTGCCTGGGCTGCGCCGGTTTGGCGGCGGAGCGTGCCTTGGACGCAGCCGCGCCCGTCCGCGCGGCGGGTTTGGCGGCAGCGTTGGCGGCCTGTTTGACGGGTGGCTTTGCGGTGGCGGCCTTGGCCGCGGGCTTCTTTGCCGCTGTGGGGCTCGGCTTGACAGGTTTTGGCTTTGAAACGCCGCTGGCCTGCGCCGCGGCTGGCGCTGTATCGTGCTTCTCGGTCACGGGTGTTCCCTCCGCTCTGCATTCCGTAATGGGACATGGATATGAGGAAGATATTCCCTTCTAGCTACGCAATTCCTTCTGTTTTCAGCAATTTTACATTGGGGTGCGCCCTTGCCACCCATTGCCTGGTATGGTAGAATGGCGACAGGGAACGAGCACAGGGCGGCGCGAACGGCGGATATCTAGAAAGAACATTACATGGGCATCTTGACCGCCAATCGCATCCCCCGGCGCACCCATGAGCGTTTGAATGAAATAAAGAGAGGTCGAATAAGGTATGAAAGCATTATTCATTGGCGGCACGGGCATCATCAGCACGGCGATCTCGGCCCTGTGCGTCAGCAAGGGATGGGAGCTGTACCTTTTGAACCGCGGTACGCGCAGCGAGTATGTGCCCGCGGGCGCGCATGTGATCAAGGCGGATATAGGCGATGTGGCGGATGTACAGGCAAAACTTGCCGGGATGCAGTTTGACGTGGTGGCCGATTTTATCGCCTTCACGGTCGATCAGGTGGAGCGGGACGTGAAGCTGTTCAGCGGCATCACGAAGCAGTACTTCTTCATCAGCTCCGCGTCGGCATACCAGAAGCCGCTCAGCAGCCCCGTGATCACGGAGAGTACACCGCTTTGCAACCCCTTCTGGCAGTACAGCCGTGATAAGATCGCCTGTGAGGACTACCTGATGGCACAGTACCGCAAGGACGGGTTCCCCATCACAATCATCCGGCCCAGCCACACCTACGGCGATACGCTGGTGCCGCTGGCCCTGCGTGGCAGGCACGGCAGCTTCTCGGTACTGGAGCGCATCCGGCAGGGTAAAAAGGTGATCATGCCCGGCGACGGGTTGTCGCTGTGGACAGTCACTCACAATACGGACTTTGCCAAGGCGTTCGTGGGGCTGATGGGCAACCTGCACGCCATTGGCGAGACGTACCAGATCACCGGCGACGAGAGCCTGACGTGGAACCAGATCTACGCGGCCATCGGCGAGGCGCTCGGCACCGCGCCAAAGCTCGTGCACATCGCCAGCGAGACGCTTGCCACTCTGTGCGCCGACTATGTGGGCGAGCTGATTGGCGACAAGAGCAACTCCGTGATGTTTGACAACAGCAAGATCAAGCGCGCCGTGCCGGACTATACGGCCACCACGCGCTTTGATCAGGGCATCCGCCGTACCATCGCGCACATCTACAGCCACCCGGAGCTGCAGGAACCGGACCCCGAGTTCGATGCGTGGACGGACGCGGTGGTGGAACGCTACGAGGCGCTTGTGCGCGAGCTGCCGAAGCTGTAAAGTGCGAGCTGGTATAACCGAACATAAACGCAGGCGACCAACGCCTGCGTTCGGTTTATCACGGACGATTTAAACAATGATGATTTATAACATCCGGGATACAGCAAAAGGTTAGAAAATCGTGAAATTTAGCGAAAAAAGGTGTTGACAACCCCCCCCTAGGGTGGTATTATAACAAAGCTCGCTTGA